>JAUMWT010000045.1 GCA_030529505.1 Allobrachymonas sp.
ACATCGACCGCGTGCTGCGCCACGTGCAGCGCATGGCGCAAACCGCCGAAACGGCGGTGCAGATTCACTTCAGCGCGCAGGGCAACCGCACCAACGACATCATGCTGGTACTCACGGCCATCACGGCCATTTTCTTGCCGCTGAACCTGATCACGGGCATTTTCGGCATGAACTTTGGCGTCATGCCCTTGACGGAAAACCCCATCGGCTTCTGGATCACCATGCTTTGCATGGCCTTGATCGTGCTCATCATGGGGCTGTGGTTTTGGCGCAAGCGCTATTTGTCGGCGCTGAATTGATGGCTGCTTGCGCGTGGTTTGAAAGGCTGCGTTGAATAAGTGCTGCGTCTGCTGTGGCTGCAGCTGCTTCAGCCAATTTGCGGCCAGCGCTGGCGCAGCCACAGCCAGGCGGCCAGGCCCACCAGCATCAGGCCGCACGAGGCCAGGGCCAGCGTCTGGGCCGAGTGCATGACCAGCGGCACCAGCAGCCCGGCCACCGTGCCATTGGCTGCCGAACTGATGGCCGCCTGCAAGGACGAGGCCATGCCGCGCCGCTGCGGGTGCAAATCCAGCGCCAGCAGGGTCACGGCCGGCATGGTCAAGGCCCAACCGAAGGCAAACACCGCAATCGGCCAGACCGACCACCACACCGCAGGCGTCAGAAAGTGGTTGGCGGCTACGTTGGCGAGCGAAGCTGCCAGCATGATGCGAAAGCCCTGCATGATCTGCGCCTTGGGCGCAACCCGGCCAGCCTGGCGGCCCGACAACCACGAGCCCGCCATGATGCCGCTAATGGCAACGAGGAAAAACCAGAAGAACTGCGTGGGCGGCAGACGCAGAATCCGCCCCAGAAAAGCCGGTGCGGCCAGCACGTACAAAAACAGGCCGTTGAAAGGCACGCCCGAAGCCAGCGCCAGCAGCATGAAGCGTGCATCCAGCAGCAAGACGCGGTAACCGTGCATGAGCGGCCCCAGCCGAAAGCGCTGGCGCTGCGCGGGCGGCAGCGTCTCGGGCAGCACCCGCCAGTTGACGAGCCACATCGTGGCGCCAATGCCTGCCATGAACCAGAACACCGCAGGCCAGGCGGCATGGCGCACGATCAGCCCGCCCACCACTGGGGCCAGGGCTGGGGCCACGCCAAACAGAATCGTGATCTGGCTCATCACGCGCTGCGCTTCGGCCAGCGGAAACACATCGCGCACCACCGCGCGCGACACCACAATGCCCGCGCCGGTCGATAAACCCTGCAGGGCGCGAAAGGCCACCAACTGCCCCACGTTCTGCGACAAGGCGCAGCCGACCGACGCCAGGGTGAACACCGCCAGCCCGCACAAAATCACGGGCCGCCGCCCAAAGCTGTCTGACAAGGCGCCGTGAAACAGATTCATGAAGGCGTAGCCAAACAGATAGGCCGACAGCGTCTGCTGCATCTGCACGGGCGTGGCTTGCAGCGACTGGGTGATGGCGGCAAAGGCGGGGATGTAGGTGTCGATGGAAAAGGGCCCCAGCATGCCCAGCGTGGCCAGCAAAATGGCCAGCGCCCACAGTGGGAGTCTCGATGAGTCCTGGGCGTTGGTGGGCATGGGGAGTCTTGAATGTGAAAAGGAAAAGCAGCGTCTGTCTGCGCTTGAAGCCGTTATATGGAAGAAGGCAGCACGAACAGCAGGCGCGACGACGGGGTCAGCAAGGTCGTTCAGAATGAGCTGGAAAAGAATGAGCTGGACACAATAGGCCAGCGGAAAAGGTGGCTGCGGTTTGCGGCAAGTATTGCGTCACAGCCACGTAGCGTAAAGGCAAGTGCACATCCTGACAGCCAGCATATGCGAAAAAATTCGCACTTTGCCCGGGGATGTGGAGTGGGCAGCGCGCTTTGGCGAGCAGGCATGTGCCTATGCCTCTATCATGCGGCGGCGAAAAAAACCGCGCGTAGGTCAAGCCGAATAAGGGTCTTGACAAACGCAAACGGATGAGCTTTTTAAAAACCAAGAGGAGACTGTTTCATGAAAAAAATCGCCTGTTCTTTGATGTTGGCCTTGGCCACCTTGCCGGCCTGGGCCGATGCAGGAGATGCCGCACGCATTGCCTGGCTGGAAGCGCGCGTGGCCGAACTGGAAAAGCGCCTGCTGGTGCTGGAGCAGAAATCGAGCCAGAACATCGTGATCGAACACCGCCGCGGCAGCAAGCCGGTGTTTGTTTGCCAGGCGTCGGCATTCGGCAAAACCTACGAGGTGGCCGAAGGCAACGAAGGACTGGCCCGCCTCAAGGTGCGCAAGGCCTGCCTCGCCGATCACGATGAAATGTTCTGCCGCGATTCGCGCATGAAGTGCCAGCGATTTGACTGAGCCATTACGCTGGCCGCGCAAATGCACGCCAGCGCCGGCATTGGGCGCTGCACCGGATGTGTGCATTGCTTTTGTGCGTCTGGCTTTTTGGGCGAGGCGCCAGCCTGATGTGCCTTCCGTACCCCCTGGGCGATGGTTGCCATTCTTTCCCATCTGGCTTCGTTTGAGCTGCTTGACCGCTGCGGGCTGAAGCCGCAGGCAGCACGCCTGCCGGGCTGCAGGGCCTGACTACAATCGCGCGATGGCCACTTCCAAATCCCAATACACCTGCAATGCCTGCGGTGCCAGCACGCCGCGCTGGCTGGGCAAATGCCCGGCTTGCAATGCCTGGAACAGCCTGGAAGAAGCTGCTGCGCAACCAGCAGCCACAGCCAGCAAAAACCGCTTGAGCCAAGCGCCCCAGGCCTTGGCGGGCGCCAGCGAAGTCGCCACGCTGGCCGACATCAAGGCCGAAGATGTGGCGCGCACGCCTTGCGGCATCGGCGAGCTGGATCGCGTGCTGGGCGGTGGCGTGGTGGAAGGCGGCGTGGTGCTGATTGGCGGTGACCCCGGCATCGGCAAATCCACCTTGCTGCTGCAGGCGCTGGATGCCCTGCAACTGCAAGGCTTGCAAACCTTGTACGTGACCGGCGAAGAAAGCGCCAGCCAAGTGGCGTTGCGTTCGCGCCGCTTGGGGCTGGAAGGCTCGCAAGTGCGGGTGCTGGCCGAAATCCAGCTCGAAAAAATCCTCGACACCTTGCAGGCCGAGCGCCCGCAAATCGCAGTGATCGATTCCATCCAGACCGTTTACAGCGATGCCTTGAGCAGCGCGCCCGGCAGCGTGGCGCAGGTGCGCGAATGTGCGGCCCACCTCACGCGCTTTGCCAAGGCCAGCGGCACGGCCACCGTGCTGGTGGGGCATGTCACCAAAGACGGCCAGTTGGCCGGCCCGCGCGTGCTGGAGCATATTGTGGACACCGTGCTCTATTTCGAGGGCGACACGCACAGCAGCTTTCGCCTGATCCGTGCCTTCAAGAACCGCTTTGGCGCGGTCAATGAAATCGGCGTGTTCGCCATGACGGACAAAGGCCTCAAAGGCGTGAGCAACCCCAGCGCCATTTTCCTGAGTACGCACGGCGGTGCGGTGCCGGGCAGCTGCGTGCTGGTCACGCTCGAAGGCAGCCGCCCGCTGCTGGTGGAGGTGCAGGCCCTGGTAGACAGCGGCGGCACCAGCCCGCGCCGCCTGAGCGTGGGGCTGGAGCGCGATCGTTTGGCCATGCTGCTGGCTGTGTTGCACCGCCACGGCGGCGTGGCCACGGGCGATCAGGATGTGTTTGTGAATGCCGTGGGCGGCGTGCGCATCAGCGAGCCTGCGGCTGACTTGGCCGTGCTGCTGGCGATCACTTCATCGTTGCGTGGCAAGGCGCTGCCCAAGGGCTTTTTCGCTTTTGGCGAAGTGGGCCTGGCCGGAGAAATCCGCCCCGCGCCCCGCGGACAAGAGCGCCTGAAAGAAGCGGCCAAGCTGGGATTTAGCGTGGCGATCGTGCCCAAGGCCAATGTGCCCAAAAAGCCGGGTCGCGAGCTGGATGGGCTGACCATCCATGCCGTAGAGCGCGTGGAAGAAGCGATGGAGTTGGCGCGCACCTTGGAGTGAAGCAGCGCGGTGATTGCGCTTGCGCCCATTACTGTAGCGATGGCAGCGCAGACGACTCAACTACACAACCGTCTTTAGGTGGCTGATGGACATCTTGCCCTTCCCGTTGTCGTGCAGGCGCACGGTGCTTCAACACACAGCAGCCTGTAGGCGGTTGATTCAATCGCCATTCCTTTTCTTCATTTCGTCGTCGTTTCAACACAAAGCCAACGGGCCGCCCCAACACATCGCTTGGGAGCGGCCCGTTGGCTTTTTTGCTTGTGTGGCTGTGCGGCTTATTCCGGTGCGCTGGGCGCGCTTGCTGCCTTCGCTTCGGCCGCATTGGCATCGGCCACGGTGATGGCCGCCATGTTGACGATGCGGCGCACGGTGGCGCTGGCGGTGAGGATGTTGACCGGCTTGGCTGCGCCCAGCAGGATGGGGCCGATGGCCACGTTGTTGCCCGATGCGGTTTTGAGCAGGTTGTAGGCGATGTTGGCCGCATCCATATTGGGCATGACCAGCAGGTTGGCGCTGCCCGTGAGGGTGCTTTCTGGCATGAGCTGCAGGCGCTGATCGGGGTCGAGCGCCACGTCGCCGTGCATTTCGCCATCCACTTCGAGCCAGGGCGCTTTTTCTTGCAGGATTTCGAGCGCACGGCGCATCTTCACGGCCGTGGGCTGGTTGGACGAACCGAAGTTGGAGTGCGAGAGCAGCGCGGCCTTGGGCGTGATGCCGAAGCGCTGAATCTCGTGCGCAGCCATGATGGTGAATTCGGCAATCTGCTCGGCGCTGGGGTCGTAGTTGATGTGGGTGTCAACGATGAAGACCTGGTGATCGGGCAGCAGCAGGCCGTTCATGGCGGCGTAGGTGCTGGCCCCCGGTTTTTTGCCGATGACCTGGTCGATGTAGTTGAGGTGCATGCCCGTTTGGCCCCAGGTGCCGCAGATCAGGCCGTCGGCCATGCCGTGGTGCACCAGCATGGCGCCAATCAGCACCAGGCGGCGGCGCATTTCGATTTTGGCCATGGCCATGGTCACGCCCTTGCGTGCCGTCATGCCGTGGTAGCTTTTCCAGAAATCGACGTAGTAGGGGTGCTTGTCCACGTCCACCACTTCGTAGTGCTCGCCTTCTTTCAGGCGCAGGCCGAAGCGTTCGATGCGCTGGGCGATCACGGCCGGGCGCCCCACCAGAATGGGGCGGACCAGGTTTTCGTCCACCACGATCTGCACGGCGCGCAAAACGCGCTCGCCTTCGCCTTCTGAGAACACCACGCGCTTGCGCTTGGCCTCGCGCGCCGCGAGGAAGATGGGCCGCATGATGGCGCCCGAGGTGTACATGAAGGCTTGCAGCTTCTCTTTGTACGCGCCCATGTCGGTGATGGGGCGGGCGGCCACGCCATCGGCCTCGGCCGCTTTGGCCACGGCGGGCGCGATCTTGAGCATCAGGCGTGGGTCAAAGGGCTTGGGGATGAGGTATTGCGGGCCGAAAGCCAGGGTTTGGCCCGCGTAGGCGGCGGCCACGCGCTCGTTTTGCTCGGCCTGGGCCAGTTCGGCAATGGCGTGCACGGCGGCAATTTCCATTGCATCGGTGATGGATGTGGCCCCGCAATCCAGCGCGCCGCGGAAGATGTAGGGGAAGCACAGGACGTTGTTGACCTGGTTGGGGTAATCGGTGCGGCCGGTGGCCATGATGGCGTCATCGCGCACGGTCTGCACTTCTTCGGGCGTGATTTCGGGCCGCGGGTTGGCCAGCGCAAAAATCAGCGGCCGCTCGGCCATGCGCTGCACCATGTCGGGCTTGAGCACCCCGCCGGCCGACAGGCCCAGAAACACGTCGGCGCCGTCAATCACCTCGCCCAGCGTGCGCTTGTCGGTGGATTGGGCGTAGATGGCCTTGTCGGGATCCATCAGCGTGGTGCGGCCTTCGTACACCAGGCCTTCGATGTCGGTCACCCAGATGTTTTCGCGCGGCAGGCCGAGCTTGACGAGCAGGCCCAGGCAGGCCAGCGCTGCGGCACCCGCGCCGCTGGTCACGAGCTTGACTTCCTCGATCTTTTTGCCCGCTACTTTCAAGCCATTGAGCAGGGCCGCGCCCACCACGATGGCGGTGCCGTGCTGGTCGTCGTGAAAGACGGGGATCTTCATGCGCTCGCGCAGCTTGCGCTCGATGTGGAAGCAGTCGGGCGCCTTGATGTCTTCGAGGTTGATGCCGCCAAAAGTGGGCTCCAGCGCAGCGATGATTTCAACCAGTTTGTCGGGGTCTTTTTCGTTGATTTCGATGTCGAACACATCAATGCCGGCAAATTTCTTGAAGAGCACACCCTTGCCCTCCATCACCGGCTTGCCCGCCAGCGGGCCGATGTCGCCCAGGCCCAGCACGGCCGTGCCGTTGGTGACCACGCCCACCAGGTTGCCGCGCGCGGTGTAGCGGAAAGCCGCCGCGGGGTCTTGCACGATCTCTTCACAGGGCACGGCTACGCCCGGCGAGTAGGCCAAGGCCAGATCGTGCTGGTTGACGAGCTGCTTGGACGCCTCCACGCTGATCTTGCCGGGGCGCGGAAACTCGTGGTAATCCAGCGCGGCCTGGCGCAACTCGGGGCGGGGCTGGCTCGGTTCTTGGGGGGAGGCAGGGGTAGTGGAGGCGGTGGATTGGGACATGGGCGTTGGCTGCAAACGGGGCCAGCAAGGCCAGCCGAAGGTGACAAAGCGATGATTTTAGGCGGGGGATGGTGGGCCTTGGGCTTGTCAGGCTGTTGGCTGTACCAGATTCAAGGGAGATGAAAAGACAAGTGGCAGATCAAGCGGCTGCAGCCTTTGCGTCAATCGAGTGC
This sequence comes from Allobrachymonas sp., assembly GCA_030529505.1. Lineage (GTDB taxonomy): Bacteria > Pseudomonadota > Gammaproteobacteria > Burkholderiales > Burkholderiaceae_C > Brachymonas. The sequence continues at coordinate 6,787 of JAUMWT010000045.1, forward strand.
GTGCCAGGCGCCTAGCCATGCGCGTCAAACGCGGCGATCAGCCATGTCCAGCGCCAGGGCGGGCCGGGCTGGTCGCAGGCCATCACGTCAAAACGGCAGGCGGGCACGTGCGGCAGTTGTTGCACGTAGTGCTGCGCGGCGTGGATGATGCGGCGCTGCTTGGTGGCGTGCACGCTGGCCGCTGCGCCGCCGTGGGCCTGGCCCGTGCGCAGGCGCACTTCGACAAAGACAATCGTGCCATCGGCCGCGCGCATAATGGCGTCGATCTCTCCGCCGCCGCGGCCCGGCGTTTTGTAATTGCGCGCCAGCAGCGTCAGCCCCTGTTGTTCCAGCCAGGCAATGGCTGCGGTTTCGGCGGCATCTCCCACCGCTTTGCGCGTGCCTGCTGGGCGCTTGGCGGGCGCTGCAGCCGTTTGCCTGGATGCAGGCTCGACCGGGCTTGCCGCCGGTCGGCCGGGGGCCAACAATTGATTGATGCGATGAAAGAGACCCATTGGTGAACGCGCCTTCCCAATCCGGCTTGAACAGCCAGCCGCCTATTACGTCCATGACGCAAATCGCCGCTGCAGTGGCTGGCGGCCAATCTTATCCGCCGGGCTGCCTGTACCTGGTGGCCACGCCCATTGGCAACCTGGCCGACATCAGCCTGCGCGCCTTGCACGTGCTGCAACTGGCCGATGTGCTGGCCTGCGAAGACACGCGCCACACCCAAACCCTGCTGCGCGCTTTGGGGCTGCAGCGCCCGTCCAGCCAGCTGCTGGCCCTGCATCAGCACAACGAGCAGGCCGCTGCGCAAACCGTGGTGCGGCATTTGCAAGCGGGGCAGCTCGTGGCTTATGTGAGTGACGCGGGCACGCCCGCCATCAGCGACCCCGGCGCGCGTTTGGTGCAGGCGGTGCAAGCCGCGGGCCTGCGCGTGATGCCCATACCCGGCCCCAGCAGCGTGCTGGCGGCCTTGAGCGCCAGCGGCGCCGACACCACCGAAGCAGCCAGCGGCGTGGCCGGTGCCAACGGGGGCTGGCTGTTTGCCGGTTTTTTGCCAGCCAAGGGGCGTGAGCGCCAGCAGATGCTGGAGTCTTTGCGGGCCGAGCGCCGCGCCGTGGTGCTGCTCGAAGCGCCACACCGCATCGCCGCTTTGTGCAATGAATTGGCCGCACTGGGCCACAGGCCCATCACGTTGGCGCGCGAGCTGACCAAGCAGTTTGAAAACATCGTCACCCTGCCAGCGGCTGAGTTGCCCGCCTGGTTGCAAGCCGCGCCCGAACGCAGCAAGGGCGAATTCGTGCTGGTGCTGCATCCTGTGGCCGCCGCAGCGGCTGAGGCTGAAGGGCTGGGTGCGCACGCCGAGCGGGTGCTGCGTCTGTTGCTGGGCGAGTTGCCCACCAAAACGGCCGTCAAACTCGCGGTTGATATCACTGGTGCGGCGCGCAATGATTTGTATGCGCAGGCACTGGCGTGGAAAGAGCAGGCCGATACAAGCGGCGGCGAATGAGGCCCGCGGCCGTCGCCCGTGTTGCCAATTTGGCCCAACATGGCAGGCGGCAGCTGTCGCCTTGGGCAGTGGGCGCTTGATGCGCAAGGCTTTTTCAATGGCGTGCGCGTGCACGAGTCGTGGCTGCCCGCAGGCCGGATTCGTTTGCAGAAACCGCATCAGGCCGCATGAATGCGGATGAATCGGGAACAAGTCCCGATCACTTGCCTGCACTGCCCATGCGCACGCACTTGCAATTTCTCGCTTTCGCTGCAAGGTGCGTGGCTTGCATGCATCAACCAATACACGGTCAAGGGCAAAGTGTTGAAGCGGGGGGCAGGTGGGAAGCGCAGGCGGTGCGGCTTGTTGCTTGCTGCTTGTTTGCCTTGCATGCAGGCTGGGCTGGTTCTGCTCGGCCGGTGATGAAACACGGAATGATTGGAACTGGATGGGCGCGGTTGGCCCACGCCTGCCTCACACGCCTTGCTCAGCGGCCAGCACCAGCAGGCCGTCAAAGATCAGCGATTCCACCAACTCAAAGGGCGTTTCCATATACGGCGCCATCTTCCAGCCCGCGCCGCCCGTCATCAGGCACATGGGCGCTGCGCCGCAATGCGCGTGCAGATGACGCACCATGCGTTGCACCGCGCCGGCCAGGGCAAAGGTGCCGCCGCTGGTGAGGGCGTCGCTGGTGTTGGTGGGAAAGTTCACCACCTGCCCGGTGGGCTGGTGTTGCAGGCCGGCGGTGCCGCGCTCCAGCGCGTGCAGCATCATGCCGTGGCCGGGCAGGATGAGGCCGCCCAGAAACTTGCCGTGCGCGTCAATCGCCTCAACCGTGACGGCCGTGCCCACCATGACGACGATCAACGGGCTGGGGGCGGTGCCTGCCGTGGCTTGCAGCATGTGGCGACGCGCGCCGATCATGGCCACCCAGCGGTCCACGCCCAGGCGGCTGGGTATGTCGTAGCCATTGATCAGCCCCGCACACTCGCCGCGGGCCACCACCCAGCGCGGTTGCAGATCGGGCCAGATTTCCATCTGCTCTTCCACGCGGTGCTTGAGCACATCGCCCGCCACCGCGCAGCCCAGCATGCGGGTGGGGGCGGGCAGGTTTTTCCATGCACTGTCGGCCAGGGTGTCGATCTGCTCCAGAAAATGCGCGTCGTGCGCCAGCATGTGCGCGCCGGGCTGGGGCTTGTCGTAGCAGGCCCATTTCATGCGGGTGTTGCCGATGTCGATGGCCAGAAATGTCATGTTGCGGGCATCCTTGCGGGCGTGTGCAGCCCGCAGAAAAAATCAGCGCGCATTATCTGCGGGTATGCTGTGGGCTGGATGAGGACTTTCCCCTAGTCTTGGCGCGGTTGTGTCGTGGCAGGGCAGGCCTTCATCCGTGGCCCCGTTTCGGGGTTTTGAGTCTGGCAATTTTTGAAGGAGTTTGCTATGGGATTGTTCGGTTTCATCAAGGAAGCAGGCGAGAAGCTGTTTGGCGCCAAAGAGGTGGAGCAGGCCGCCGCCAGCCAGGACAAGGCTTCGCTGGATCAACTCAACGCCAAGGCGGGCGAGGCGATCAAGCAATACATCGAAACCCAGAACCTGGGCGTGAGCAATCTGGCCGTTGCCTTTGACGGGGCCACGGGCAAGGTCACCGTGACTGGCAATGCGCCCAGCCGCGAGGCCTTTGAAAAAGTCACGCTCGCCGCGGGTAACGTCACGGCCGTGCAGCAGGTGGATAACCAGATGCAGATTGCTGGCGGCGCCGCAGGGGCCGAGGCGCAGTACCACGATGTGGTCAAGGGCGACACCTTGTCGGCCATTGCCAAGAAGTACTACGGCGATGCCAACAAGTACAACGCCATTTTCGAGGCCAACAAGCCCATGCTGAGCCACCCCGACAAAATCTATCCCGGCCAGAAGCTGCGCATTCCGCCGCTGTGAATAGGCTTTGGGTGGCTGCCACTTGAGCCACCCCTTGCAATGCCGATCCATGCAGTGTTTGCTGCATTGGGCAGGCACAAAAAACGCACCCAGAAGGGTGCGTTTTTTGTTTGGGCTCTGTTGCCGGGCGGGGCCGAGCAGAGCAGAAATCAGAACGGAATGTCGTCGTCGATATCGCCAAAGCCGCCATCAGAAGGCGCAGGCGCTGCGGGCCGGTTGCTGCGCGGGGCCGGGGCTGGGGCAGCGGCGCGTGGGGCATAGCCGCCGCCGGAAGCGGGTGCGCCGTAGCCATCGTCATCGCCGCCAGGGCTGCCCATGCCTTCGCGCCGGCCCAGCATCTGCATCTGGTCCACACGGATTTCGGTGCTGTAACGATCCTGGCCCGTGGCCTGGTCTTGCCATTTGCGGGTGCGGATGCTGCCTTCCACATAAATTTGCGAGCCTTTGCGCAGGTATTGCCCGGCGATTTCGGCCAGCCGCCCGTTGAAGACCAGGCGGTGCCATTCGGTGTGCTCGCGCATCTCGCCGCTTTGCTTGTCGCGCCATTTGTCGGTAGTGGCCAGCGATACGTTGGCGACTTGGTCGCCGCTGGGGAAGGTGCGCATCTCGGGGTCGCGCCCCAGGTTGCCCACGAGAATGACTTTGTTCACTGAAGCCATGAGCTGCTTTCTCGATTCAAAAAACAAAAACAAGGGCTGCGCACATCTGCCGGGGCGATCAAAGCCATTTGATCGCGGCAAGCCGCAGCGGCCGGACTCGCAGGGATTTTCACACACTTCCGCTGGGCCGCAAGGCCTTTGGGCTCAGGCGAACCAATGAGGCCGGGCGCAGGCCGGTCTGGCTAGCCCATGCGCGCCGGAAAGATGGGGCTTGCGCCCGCTTGTGCCGCAGGGGCTGCGTGGTATTCTCAAAGGCAATTCTGGCTGGCTGAAATCAGCCAGCCGATCCGCCATTCAATCCACCATTCAACCTGCCATTTTTGAGGAGACATCGTCATGAAACTGATTCTGCTGGGCGCGCCCGGCGCGGGCAAAGGCACCCAAGCCGCCTTCATTTGCCAGAAGTTTGGCATCCCGCAAATTTCTACTGGCGACATGCTGCGCGCCGCCGTCAAGGCCGGCACGCCGCTGGGCCTGCAAGCCAAAAGCGTGATGGAGGCGGGCGGCCTGGTGAGCGACGAACTCATCATCAACCTGGTGAAAGAACGCATCGCCCAGCCAGATTGCGCCAAGGGCTTTTTGTTTGACGGTTTTCCCCGCACCATTGCGCAGGCCGATGCGATGAAAGACGCGGGCGTCAAGCTTGACCATGTGCTGGAAATCGACGTGCCGTTCGAGGCCATCATCGAACGCATGAGCGGCCGCCGCAGCCACCCCGCGTCGGGCCGTACCTATCACATCAAGTTCAATCCGCCCAAGGTCGAAGGCAAAGACGACGTGACCGGCGAACCGCTGGTGCAGCGCGATGACGACAAGGAAGAAACCGTCAGAAAACGCCTGGACGTGTACAGCCAGCAAACCCGCCCGCTGGTGGACTACTACCGCAATTGGGCTGCGCAAGACCCCGCTGCCGCGCCCAAATACAGCGCCATCAGCGGCATCGGCACCGTAGAAGAAATCACCGCGCGCGCCTTGCAGGCGCTGGGCAATTGAGTTGAGCGACCGGTCTACAAAAGCCCGCTGCTTGCGGGCTTTTTGTCGTGTATCGGCATGTCATTTGCTTGGGGTAAATGGCTTATGCGCGTGGGGCGCAGGCGTGTAGCTGTTGACCGTATCCGTTTCAATGCTGCCAGCGGGCGTGCTGGGCGCTCGCGCCACTGGGGTAAAACACGATCCAAAAAACAGGGGTTTGATTTAGATGGCATCCACTTTCAAGAAAAACCTGTGCTCTGTCTTCATCTTCATCGAAGCGATTGTGTTTTTGCTGCCCCTGAGCTGGATGTGTGGCATGGGGTTTATGGCCTTCTTTATGGGGATGTTTTCCAATCCATTTTCCAGTGACGCATGGTTTGACCAACGCTTTTGGGGAGAAGGCGCCTTATTGCTGGCTGCCAGCTATGGTCTGTGCGCTTTGTGGTGGCTGGTGTTCACCCATCGCGGCACCTCGCTTTCAGAGGTGCCGCGCGTGGTTTGGGGCGGCATTGTTGTGGGGTGCGCAATTGCCTTGCATCAGCTCTATGGCTTGTTTCATGATGCGCATATTGCCGATAAGGCATCCGCTTTTGAGCTTTTTTTCCCGGGCGTTGGCTTCTATATTGACTTGGCGTGGCGTGCAGGCCCGCTTTTGCTGTTGCTGAATTTGCTGCTGGCGATACCGCTGCGGCGTCCCCAGGCGCCGCCTGATTTGCCGCTACCCAGAAAGCGTAAGCGGCCAATGCAGCAGCTTTGAAGATGGTTCAGTGCGCTGGCAATTTTCAAAAGATCGGGGCTATCCATTGAGACAAGTTGCAGGTAATCTGTTATCCGCTTTGATTTTTGTTGGGGCGGCTTGCCCACCGTCAAAGGCAAGATCTTGCTGCTCTGAAAAAAAGACAGGAAAAAAACATGAAAACCATCAAGGCTTATGTGCTTGCTCTGCTATCCATCCTGATTGGCAGTGGGGCGGTGCTGGTTTTGGTGCCCATGACCTTGCTTTGCGTATTTGGTGCGGCTGCTTTCATCAGCTTTGGCGTTTTTGGGGTGATTATCAGTTTGACAGGAGAAGGTGGCATTCTGGTTTTTTTGGGCATTGCCAAGGAATTGCTTGAGAAAGTGTTTTTGCCTGGCTACAGCCTTGTGTCTCTTTGGTGGATGGTGCTTGAGCATCGATCAGCCACTTTGCGTGATGTTTCGAAAGGAATATGGCTGGGCTTGGCCATTGGCTGTGTATACGCCGCGCTTTTTGCGGGCGTTCATCGTTTCAGGCTGAAGGTATCTCCACCGTTTATTGCGTATGAAAATTTATGGGGCGATTTAACGATGGAGCTTTATTTAGGAGTAGCCCCACTGTTGATTCTTTTGTGTGCCTTGTTGTCCATGTGGTTGCGTGGGCGGTGGGATGCATCCAGCCAAAGTTCATCTTCCGGGGTGCAGGTCGGCAATCCGTAAACAGGCTGGTCGCAAACGCTGGCTGTGGCGTGGTGTTTGGGGGAATTTCTTTGCCATCTGCGCCTAGAATGGCCGGGCTTTGCGCGACCGGCGCAAATTTTCCTTGCAGAACACTCATTCCTCTTTTTTCCTGATGCAGGTGCACCATGAAGCTGTACGTTGATTCCAACTTTCTGTCTCCTTACGCCATGTTCGTTTTCGTGACCTTGCGCGAAAAGAACAAGGCCTATTTCGACCTGGAGCTGGTTGATCTGGACAAGGGCGAGCACAAGCAGGGCGAGTACGCCAAGCGTTCGATTACGCAGCGTGTGCCCATGTACGAAGAAGACGATCTGGTGCTGACCGAGTCGGCCGCGATTCTGGAGTATCTGGAAGAGCGCCACGACGCGCGCCCGGCCTATCCGTTGAACCGCGAAGATCGCGCCCGCGCCCGCCAGCTGCAGGGCTGGTTCCGCTCCGACCTGCAGGCGCTGCGCAAAGAGCGCCCGACGACCATGGTCTTTTACAAACTGAAGGAGAAGCCCGCTCCCCTTTCGCCCGAGGCGCAGGCCGATGCCGACAAGCTCATCGCTGCGGCCAATGTCTTTTTGGCGCACGGCGGCAAGTTCCTGTTCGGCGAGCAGTGGAGCATCCTTGACGTGGAGCTGGCACTGATGCTGCAACGCCTGATCAAGGCGGGCGACCCCGTGCCGGAAAACCTGGTGCAGTACGCCAACTTCCAGTGGCAACGCCCCAGCGTGCAGTGGTGGGTCACGCAAAAGCGCAAGCCATTGGAGTGAGTACGGGCACAAGGGCGATCGCTTTTTGGCATTCGCCCGTTCTTTTTTGCTCTGAATTTGAAACAGAAGGCGCACCTTGGGGTGCGCTTTTTTGTTTCCCTGTGAGTGACTTTGCTAGACAGCGTCGTCATGAGATATTGAGCCACAACATCAAACAACGGATTTGAGC
>JAUMWT010000009.1 GCA_030529505.1 Allobrachymonas sp.
TCAAATCCGTTGTTTGATGTTGTGGCTCAATATCTCATGACGACGCTGTCTAAGCTGTTCAAACTCTCAACACAAGGTGATCGGAGACGAAGCGGGACGGGATGCAAGGCGCACATCTCTGTATGTGGCGCAATGCATGGCTCGTTTGACATCCGCAAAACGGATGACAAGATTGGCAGCGCGGGCAAAGCGCCCGCCTCCATCATTCAAGCCTTGAACAAGTTCCAAGGCCGCGCATGGTGTTTCCAGGCTGCTCGCAAGCGGCAGGCCATCCGCCAGAATCGTGACGCACGCCACACCCAAAACGGCCTGCCTCGGCAAAGGGGCCAAAGGGGCAATAAAAAAGAGCTGGCCATTTTTGCGCGGCGGCCGCCTTTTCGCCTTTTCTTTTCGCCTTTTGAGCGATGGACGCAACGCCAGGCACCAGCACAGCCTATGCGCACGGCCCCGCCACTTTTGCCTTCTTCAGCGCATCCTGCGCGTGCCAAACATGCAAAAATTTGCAGACTCCTATATTTGTTACGGAATTTTCACCCTGTTCTGGCACTCTCGCCACATGAGTGCTAACATGAGCCACACTTGATGCTGATGCTCATGCTCCTGCATGGGCATCATCTTTCTGAAAGGAACTCAATGGTCAATATCACCGCTTTGCCTGTTGATTCTTCTTCCTCGGCCAGCACCGCGCTGGCATTGGCGCCCGGCTGGTCCAGCGCCGTCACCCTGCCCCCGCTGGGCAATCTGGAGGCCTACATCAGCGCCGTCAACCGCATGCCCATGCTCACGCCCGAGCAAGAGCTGGACTACGCCCGCAACCTCGTCAAACACAATGACCTGGAAGCCGCCGGCCGCCTGGTCATGTCGCATCTGCGCCTGGTGGTTTCCATTTCGCGCCAGTATCTGGGTTACGGCTTGCCGCATGGCGATTTGATTCAAGAAGGCAATATCGGCCTCATGAAAGCGGTGCGCCGTTTCGACCCTGAACAAGGCGTGCGCCTGGTCAGCTACGCCATCCACTGGATCAAAGCAGAGATCCACGAATACATCCTCAAGAACTGGCGCATGGTCAAGGTTGCCACGACCAAGGCGCAACGCAAGCTGTTCTTCAATCTGCGCAGCAAGAAGCAGAACTTTCGCGCCCACGCGGCGATGGATGCCGATGAAGGCTTCATCCCGCGCGAAAGCCTGAGCGAGCAGGAAATCGACATCATCGCTAAAGATCTCAACGTCAAGCGCGAAGACGTGATCGACATGGAAACCCGCATGACGGGCGGCGATGTGGTGCTCGACCCCACCCCCGGCCACGATGGCGAACAGGCCTACGGCCCCATCGCCTACCTGTCTGACGCGCGCCACGAACCCACTGCCGTGATCGAAGCGCAACAGCGCGACGAAATGGCCAGCACGGGCATTGCCGCCGCGCTGGATACGCTGGACGATCGCAGCCGCCGCATCGTGGAAGAGCGCTGGCTCAAGGTCAATGACGATGGCTCCGGCGGCATGACGCTGCACGAGCTGGCGGCCGAATACGGCGTCAGCGCCGAACGCATTCGCCAGATCGAGGTGGCTGCCATGAAGAAGATGAAAACCGCGCTGTTGGCATACGCTTGATACGCACCAGCATTCACGAACCCGGGCAGCCAAGGCTGCCCGTTTTTCATCCCAGCCCGTTTCGATGGGGGTTTGCCCAATGGCAAAGGCAAGCACCCGAATCGCAACGGGCTTTTTCGTGCTTTTTGCGCCTCGCGTGCTGCTCAGTTATGCAGTCAATGTGTTGCTTGATCCTGCATGAACCCGCCCGTTGACAGCGCGTATCAACGGCTCTGATTGCTGGCCCTCGCCCGTGTTTTCGACAGCTGCCGAATCAAACGCTTGATTGGCGTCTTGATCGCAGTCTGTATCAACAGCTTGATCGCGGCAACTCTTATTCCTTATTGCCCTTGCTCCGCTCGCACCTTGGCATTGACTAGCTGCCTGCAAGCGCAGCAGCCGTGCATGGCGAACGGTTGCTGCCTTCCATTCACTGCGCTCATGCCCCCCACGCCAGCGTGTACTGGGCGGCATCTTCCAAGCGCTGCACCACGTCTGAAACAAGCGCCACGCCCAGGGGAGTCCGTTTCATCCCAACAACCGATCAAGCCCCTACTGCGCTCACAGGCACCGCACGAGCTGTACAGCGGGCGCGACTATCATTGCCAGCCGTTTGAACCTTGATGGATGGGGAGTGTTGCCCATGTTGGCCCAAATATCGCTTGACGCATCTCTGGCCCAAAGCCTGATGTTTCTGGCAAGCAGTGTGGTGTGCAGCGTCTCGGTAGGCGCTTTGCTCAAGGCCGGGCGCGCCAGGGGCCTGGACGTGCGGCAGGCCATTTTCATGAACTACATCGTGGCTTCAGGGCTGTGTTACTTCCTGCTTCGACCCGATTTGAGCAAGCTCGCCTCTGGCGGTCAGCCTGTAGGCATCTTTCTGGCGCTGGGCGTGCTGCTGCCCAGCATTTTCGTGGCGCTGGCCCAATCGGTGCACAGCGCCGGGCTGGTGCGCACCGATGCGGCGCAGCGCCTGTCGCTCATCATTCCGCTGCTGGCGGCCTTTTTGCTGTTTGGCGAGCAGTCCAGCACGCGCAAACTCTCGGGCATGGGGCTGGCCTTTGTGGCCCTGTTTTGCCTGCTGTACAAACCCCAAGCCAGCAGCAAAGCGGCGGCTAGCGGCAGCGCAGCGTGGCTGTGGCCGCTGGTGGTGCTGCTGGGCTTTGGCGTGATTGACGTGCTGTTCAAGCAAATGTCCAAGGCGGGCACCGCTTTTTCGGCCGGGCTTTTGATCACCTTTTGCATCGCGGGCAGCCTGATGCTGTTGTATCTGCTGGCCACAGGCACCCGCTGGGGCCTGGGCCATTTGCTCACGGGCATTGTGCTGGGCGCGCTCAATTTCGCCAACATCTACACCTACATCCGCGCGCACCAGGTGCTGCCGGGCAGCCCGGCGCTGATCTTTTCCTTCATGAACATGGGCGTGATCGTGCTGGGCACCTTGGTGGGCGCGCTGGTGTTTCGCGAAAAGCTCAGCCGCATCAATCTGCTGGGCGTGGGCCTGGCCCTGTGCACCATCTGGGTGATGATGCCTTGAACGCTGCTGCGCTTGCCGACCGTTGAAGGATGGGGTAGATTGCCGCAACGCCCTTGCATTCACCCCACTCACCATGCCCAAACACCACCCGCCATCTGCAACTACCCCGCCACCCCTGCCAGGTGACAACACTCCGCCGCAACGTACACAAGCAAGCAACAAACGACCTACACCCAAAAAGCGCAGCAGCCTGGCTGGACTGTGGGTGCTGTTGCTATTGATGGGTGGCGCAGGCTTTTTGTACTGGCAATACGAGCTGGCCCAATTCCGCCTGTTCGGTTTTCAGCCGCCAGAAATGGCGATGCGCGCGACACGCCCAAGGATGTGATTGGCGATTTGGGTGGATTGAAAGTGCGTATTCCCAGGCACTATGCCGAATATGTGGAGTACGACGACGATCCAAGCTGGGGCAAAAAACGCAAAGGCCCAGTGCCTGAGCGAACGTTTGACTCGAAGTTGCGCAGCTTTGGGATAGAAGCGCGTTTCCCTGATATGGTCGGTTTGGAAAATGATCAGCTTCGAAAAGAATATCGCTCTTACAACCTGAACCCAGACAACCCTTGGATTAGCTTTACGGTTATTTCAGGAAGCAGTTACCCATCACTAGGTGCCAATGCGCGTAATGGGCTGGCAAAAGGGATAGGTGAGTACAGTGAGTATTGGTGGGAGAACTATGAGCGATTGCCTGAAGGTGTTTATGGATTAGAAGCTTATGTAGTGAGAGGTTTGCATCCTGCAACAGGATTGCCAGCGAAAGAGCATGATGATGCGTACGATGTCTACCTCCATCGAGAGCCGAACGGCCACGTTAATACTTACATCAAGTGCGCCAAAACTTCTGTTCCGGGAGGAATAGCAAGATGTCAGCTTCATTTTGGTTTGGAGCCAGAGGCAGAAGTTTCAGTGACGATTTATTTCTATCCTAAGCTCTTGCCAAGATGGAAAGAGATTCAGCAATCTTCGCGAGATTTGTTGCTGAGTTTTGAAGTTCAAGACATAACAACAAACAAACTTTAACCTCGCAATAAAAAAGGCCTGCAAAGCAAGCCTTTTTGTTTTATCGACAACGCTTTCATTTCTTCTTTTTGGCGGGCGCGGCTTTTTTGGCGCTGGCTTTGGCAGGTGCCGCTTTGCCAGCACCTGCGCTGACTGCGCGCGCCTTGCCTTGATTGGCTGACGTTTTGCTGGCAGCCGCACGGCCTTTTTGATTCGCAGCTTGCTGGCCGCCGCGTTGGGCCGTTTGGGCTTCTGCCGCCGCTTTTTTGCCACCCTTTTGCGCGGTGGCTTGTTTCTTGCTGCCCCCGCGTTTTTCAACTGCGGCCACTTTGTCATTGCCACGCCCAGCGCGGGTGGCAACCATCTGGCTGCGGCCATTGCGCCCGCCGCCTGTGGTTTGCGGCAAATGCAGCACCACGGCCTTGCCGGGCGCGAGCTTCTGGCCAGGTTTGGCGCGGTTCCAGCGCGCCACGGTGGTGGGCGAGAGGCCATAGCGCGCGGCGATGCTGGCGATGGTGTCACCCTTGCGCGCCTTGATGCTGCTGCGCTTGAGCACCACTTTCTGGAGCGAACGTGATGCTGGCGCACCTTCATAGGCCAGGCGCAAGCCCACACTGCTGTTGGCGATGGAGAGGGGGATTTCCGCCTCTTGCCCCTTGGCACGCGGCACCAGGATGATGGAGCCCGCCTTGATGCGCGCATGCGGAGAAATCTTGTTGATTTCGCGCAGCGCATCGACCGTGGCCCCGGTTTGCTCGGCCACTTGCGCCAGTGTCACGTTCTGCGGGGGCACCCACACCGTCCAGCTGGCGAGCTGGCGGTCTTGCATCGCCTCGAGGTTTTGCTCGAAAGTGTCCACGCTATCCCACGGCAGCAGGATATGCGGCGTGGCCGAGGCGATGATGAGCGAACGGTTGGTGGCCGGGTTGAGCGCTTTGAAGTCTTGCTCGCTGATGCCTGCCAGCTGCGCGGCAATGGCTACGTCCATGTCGCGCTTGATGCTGACCTTTTTGAAATAGGGGTGGTTGGCCACGCTGGGCAAGGTGGTGTTGAAGGTGGCCGGGTTGCGCACGATGTTTTTGATCGCTTGCAGCTTGGGCACGTATTCGCGCGTTTCGTTGGGCATGCGCAGGTCTTCGTAGCTGGTGCCCAGGCCCGCTGCGCGGTTGCGGGCGATGGCGCGCTGCACGCTGCCTTCGCCCCAGTTGTAGGCGGCCAGGGCCAGGTGCCAGTCGCCAAACATGTCGTACAGGCGCTGCAAATAGTCCAACGCGGCGCGGGTGGAGTGCAGGATGTCGCGGCGCTCGTCGCGGAAGAAGTTTTGCTGCAGCGAAAAGTGCCGCCCCGTGCTGGGAATGAATTGCCACATGCCCGCAGCCTTGGCGCTGCTTACGGCATTGGGGTTGAAGGCGCTTTCGACAAAAGGCAGCAGGGCCAGCTCGGTGGGCATGCGGCGGCGCTCGATCTCTTCCACCACGTGGTACAGGTATTTGTTGGATCGGCTCACCATGCGTTGCATGTAGTCCGGCCGGCGGGTGTAGTAGTCCTCTTTCTCGCGCACGGTGGCGTTGTGCAGATCGGGCATGGCAAAGCCGTTGCGAATGCGATCCCACAAATCTTCTTGCGAGACTGTGCTGCGCACCACGGTGACGCTGCTGTGCGTGGGCGCGCGCACGCTCACCTGGGACGGTGGCGGTGGCGTCGGTGTTTTGGGTTGTTGTGTGGCACACCCGGCCGCCACGGCCGCTAGCGCGGCAGCTCCCAGCCACCGCACGCTACGCTCAAGAGAAAAAGGCAAATGCATAAGAAAAAAGCCGCGCGCATGGCGCAGCTGGCAATCAGTCGGGTTCAAAAACGGTCTTTCCAGGCCCGCAAGGCCGTAAAAACCTCAAGCGGGCTGGAGGGGGAGCCACCAGAAGATTCATGCGCCGCAACGGCGGCTTGCACCGCAGGCTCGTGCGCACGCAAAAAAGGGTTGATGGCTTTTTCCCGCTGCAAGCTCGAAGGCAAGGTGGGCCGGTGTTGCGCCCGCAAGGCCTCGCACTGCAGGGCATATTGCGCAATCGCCGCATTGCCGGGTTCCACCGCCTGGGCAAAGCGCAAATTGGCCTGAGTATATTCGTGCGCGCAGCACACGCGGGTGTTGCCAGGCAAGGCCGCGAGCTTTTGCAGAGACGAAAACATCTGCGCGGGCGTGCCTTCGAACAGGCGCCCGCAGCCAGCCGAGAACAAAGTATCGCCACACAGCAGCACGGGCTCTTCAAGCCCAGACTGCGCAGGGGCATAAAAAGCAATGTGCCCGGCGGTATGTCCGGGCACATCCAGCACGTCAAAACGCAGGCCCAGCGCCTGCACGCTGCGGCCCTCTTGGCATCGGCGCAGGGCCCGGGCGGGAATGCCTGCCAGCGTTTCACCGGCCAAGCCGTCGGCCGCGGGCAGGTAAACGCAGGTGGCGCTGTTGGCACACTGCCGGTACAGATCGGCCACGCCCCCCGTGTGGTCGGCATGGTGATGCGTGATGAGAATGGCGGCCAGCTCCAGCCCCCGGGCCTGCAAAGCGGCTGCGGCGGGTTGTGCCTCGCCGGGGTCGCACACCAGCGCTTGCCGGCCATCGTGCAGCAACCAGATATAGTTATCGCTCAGGCTGGGCAGTGCCAGCAATTGCACGGCAGATGGGGCAGAAGGCATAGCAAACAGGCCATGAATCAGGGTTGCGAACGAGATGGCGAGCAAGATCGCCAAAAGGCTGGGCAAATTATAGATTTGGCGCAATGGTTCGCCTGCGCCTCTGGCCGCGATCTGCAGGCCTGGTCACAAGCGCGCTGCGACCAGGCCAGCGCCAACTGCTTTGGCTGGCACGCCTTGCAGTTGGGCCTGCCCGCCTGGCCGCTGCTGCGCAACTGCCGCGTGCAGCAGCATTGGGTGGCAGCGGCCCATGCTGCGGCTGATGCGGGCACTCATCCCGCAGCCAGCCCAGGCCCGGCACCTGATGCAGAGCCCCATGCCGTGGCGGACGTGGATGTGGCACTGGATTGGACCGCCCTGCCCTTTGCCGAATCAAGCATCGACCTGATCGTGCTGCCCTATGCGCTGGAAGCCAGCGGCGACCCCCACACCGCCTTGCGCGAAGCCGCCCGCGTGCTGGTGCCCGAGGGGCATTTGCTCATTCTGGGCTTCAACCCCGCCAGCTTGTGGGGGCTGCAGCGCAACAAGCAGATGCTGGCGCAGCGCTTTGCAGGCGCCCCCACCGCTGCGCCCCATGCGGGGCAGCCGCTTGCCCAGGCCCACCCTTTGGCGCCCCAAGCCCGGCAGTGGGTGGGCCACCGCCGCCTGCGCGATTGGTTGCAACTGCTGGGTTTTGAAATCAGCGCGGGGCGCTTTGGCTGCTACCGCCCCATCGTGCGCAGCCAACGGTGGTTTAATCGCCTGCATTGGCTGGAAGCCGCTGGCGACCGCTGGTGGCCTTTTCTGGGCGGCGTGTATTTTCTGCACGTGATCAAGCGCGTGCACGGTGCACGGCTGCTGCGCCCGGGCTGGTCATTGCCTGCGCGAGCCGCCCCTGCCACCAACCCCATTGCACGCGGCCCCCACGCGGCCGCCCCCCACCCCAACACATGCAAACCGTAAACATTTATACCGATGGCGCCTGCAAAGGCAACCCTGGCCCTGGCGGCTGGGGCGTGTGGCTGCAAGCCGGTCCGCACGAAAAGGCCCTGTTCGGCGGCGAAGCCCACACCACCAACAACCGCATGGAGCTGCGCGCCGTGATCGAAGGCCTGCAGGCCATCAAACGCCCCTGCCAGATCACGCTGTATCTGGACAGCCAATACGTGCGCCAGGGCATCACCAGCTGGATTCACAACTGGAAGAAAAAGGGCTGGAAAACCGCCGACAACAAGCCCGTGAAAAACGCCGACCTCTGGCAAGAGCTGGATGCGCTGGTGCACAACAGCCCGCACCAGCTGCGCTGGGAATGGGTGAAAGGCCATGCCGGCAACCCCGGCAACGAAAAGGCCGACGAACTGGCCAACCGCGGCGTGGAGCAAGCCCTGGCGGCGGGCGACTGACACGGGCTGGGTCAAGAGCTGGATCAAAAAAACCAATCACAAGGAACTGCCACAAAAGACCGCCTATCAAAAGGCCCGCTGACAAACGCCACAAAAACAGGCTCCCTGTGCATAAGCTGGCTGGCGGCTGCCTCTGGCCCCGGCCCCAAAACCCAGCCTCCCAGCCGCCTTATCCCCCCGCCGCACACAAGTTGTTCACAGCTTTGCCCACAGCCCCCGCGCGCCAATGGCCTACCATCTGAGGCTGACTCGTACGTTCTTTAGATCAACGGGGCTTGGCTTCGTATCCCGTTTTTGTTCCCTCGCTTGCGCCTGATTCGGCACCTACAAAAATTTTGAAATCCGAATCACGCCAAGCTTTTGCCCCAGAAAAGTTTCCCCCGAAAAATCGGGCGCTTTCTTTTCAGACATTTTTCCGCCCACCCCGCGCCATGAACAGTGCCCTGACCTACACCCCTGCTGAATACGACTCCTACGGCCAGGACGAAAGCCGCGATCCGCAACTGGCGCAGTTGCGCGTGCCGCCGCACTCCATCGAATCCGAATCGAGCGTGCTGGGCGGCCTGCTGCTGGACAACAACGCCTGGGACCGCGTGGCCGATCTGCTCATCGCCAGCGACTTTTACCGCTACGAGCACCAGCTGGTGTTCGAGGCCATTAGCAAGCTCATCAACGCCAGCAAACCAGCCGACGTGATCACGGTTTTCGAGGCCCTGCAAGCCATCGGCAAGGCCGACGATGTGGGCGGGCTAGTCTACCTCAACGCCCTGGCGCAATTCGTGCCCAGCGCCAGCAACATCCGCCGCTATGCAGAAATCGTGCGCGAACGCTCCATTCTGCGCAAGCTGATTTCTGCCTCTGACGAAATCGCCACCAAAGCCTTCAATCCGCAAGGCATGGCCATCGAAAAAGTGCTGGACGAAGCCGAGCAGAAAATCTTCAAGATCGGCGAAGAGGGCTCGCGCATGAAAGAGGGCTTTCAGCCCATGGAATCGCTCGTGGTGCAGTTGCTTGACCGCGTGCAGGAAATGGCCGACAACCCCAACGACATCACCGGCGTGCCCACCGGCTTTTACGATCTGGACCGCATGACCAGCGGCTTTCAGGCCGGCGACCTGATCGTGCTGGCCGCGCGCCCCTCCATGGGTAAAACCGCCTTTGCCATCAATATTGCCGAGCACGTGGCGCTTAAAGAAGGGCTGCCCGTGGCCGTGTTCTCGATGGAAATGGGCGCGGCGCAACTGGCCGTGCGGATTGTCGGCTCCATCGGCCGCATCGACCAGGGGCGGCTGCGCACCGGCAAGCTGCACGACGACGAATGGCCGCGCCTGACCGAAGCGATTGAGAAGCTGCGCAATATCTCGATGCACATCGACGAAACGCCGGGCCTCACGCCATCGGAACTGCGCGCCAACGCCCGCCGGCTGGCGCGCCAATGCGGCAAGCTCGGCTTGATCGTGGTGGACTATTTGCAGCTGATGAGCGGCTCGGGCGGCAGCGACGAAAACCGCGCCACCGAATTGGGCGAAATCTCGCGCGGCCTGAAAATGCTCGCCAAGGAATTGCAATGCCCGGTGATTGCGCTTTCGCAGCTCAACCGCAGTGTGGAAACCCGCACCGACAAGCGCCCCATGATGAGCGACCTGCGCGAATCCGGCGCCATCGAGCAAGACGCCGACGTCATCATGTTCATCTACCGCGACGACTACTACAACAAGGAAAGCAAAGACCAGGGCGTGGCCGAAATCATCATCGGCAAGCAGCGTAACGGCCCCACGGGCACGGTCAAACTCGCCTTCCTGAAACCGCTCACCCGCTTCGAGAGCCTGGCCACGGGCGATCCGAACGATTTCTGACGAGCAGCGCACAGCACACTCGGTTTGACGGTTTGCCTCACGCAGTGATTGGCACAATGCACAGCTTTGGCCCCTTCACTCATCCCAACAAGCATGATTCAACTCATCGTCGGCCTGGGCAACCCCGGCCCTGAATACACCGCCACCCGCCACAACGCGGGCTTTTGGTGGCTTGAAACGCTGGCGCAGAAATGGGGCGTGCAACTGGCGCACTCGCGCGACTTTCACGGCTTCATGGGCGTGGCGCAGCAACAGGGGCGCAAGGTCTGGCTCTTGCAACCCACGCTGTTCATGAACCGATCGGGCCAATCGGTCGCGGCGCTGGCGCGCTTCTACAAAATCCCGCCCGAGCATATGCTCATCGTGCACGACGAGCTGGATCTGGAGCCCGGCCAGGCACGGCTGAAGCAAGGCGGCGGCCACGCCGGGCACAACGGCCTGCGCGACATTTGCGCCCAACTGGGCAGCCGCGAATTCTGGCGCTTGCGCTTAGGGATAGGTCACCCCGGCAGCAAGCCCGAAGTGGTGAACTGGGTGCTGAAAAAACCCTCGCCAGATCACCGCATCGCCATCGAACAGGCCATTGACCGCAGCCTGCTGGCCGTGCCCGACATCCTCGCAGGCGAAATGGAAAAGGCCATGCGCGCCATTCACACGGCAGCGTCTTGATTTTTCGCACTGAAGCAAATCCACAACCCACTCTGGCAAGTACGACGCAAACGTTCAACATCAACACGCCACAAAAAAGCCCTGCTGCAATCACGGCGGGGCTTTTCGTTTGGCACAGGCGTTTGTGAAATGCCCCAAACGCCTCGCTCCAAAAGGGTTCACAGATTCAGGCCAAACGCCCCAGCAGCAAAAACTCCATCAGGGCTTTTTGCACGTGCATGCGGTTTTCGGCTTCGTCCCACACCACGGATTGCGGGCCTTCAAGCACCTCTTCGCTCACCTCTTCGCCGCGGTGGGCCGGCAGGCAGTGCATGAACAGGGCATCGGGCTTGGCGCGCGCCATCATGCTGGCATCCACGCACCAATTGGCAAAGGCTTGTTTGCGCGCTTCGTTTTCGGCTTCAAAACCCATGCTGGTCCACACATCGGTGGTGACGAGATCGGCGCCCGCGCAGGCTTCGTGCGGGTCTTTGAAGAATTTGACGTGATCGCCCAATTCCACGCCGGTAATGCTGCTGTCGATTTCATAACCTGTTGGCGTGCTCACGTGCACGGTAAAGCCCAGCAGCTTGGCCGCCTGCACCCAGGTGTTGGCCATGTTGTTGCCATCGCCCACCCAGGCCACGACCTTGCCGCGGATGCTGCCGCGGTATTCCTGGTAGGTGAAGATGTCGGCCAGGATTTGGCAGGGGTGGTATTCATTGGTGAGGCCATTGATGACGGACACGCGCGAATGCCGGGCAAAACGCTCGATCTTGCTTTGCTCGAAGGTGCGGATCATCACGATGTCCACCATGCGGCTGATAACGCGGGCGGTGTCTTCAATCGGCTCGCTGCGGCCCAGTTGGCTGTCGCCCGTGGTGAGGTGCACCACGCTGCCGCCCATTTGGTACATGCCCGCTTCGAAGCTCACGCGGGTGCGGGTGCTGGCCTTCTCGAAGATCATGGCCAGGGTCCGGTCGGGGTCGGCAAAGGGCTGGTATTTTTCAAAGGCCTTGAATTTGGCTTTGATGAAAGCAGCCCGATCCAGCACGTAGGCGTATTCGTCGGCCGTGAGGTCTGAAAATTGCAAGTAGTGGCGCATGGTGGTGGTAGTGCTCATAAACAAAAAAAGAAAGTGGCCGCCACAGCGGAATCGGGCCCGCGCCCAATGCCCGCATGGGCATGACAAGTCAAACAACAAACAACGAAAACGGCGCCGGGTCTGAGAGCCTGTTCAAAATCTCTGCACAGCGAGTCATCCAGCGGATTTGGGCGGTCTGCGGTGTTGCAAAACTTGCCAATAGCACGCACTATTCATGCACCATTGGCCGCGTTTTGCGCCTTGTATCCCATCCCAAACCGCTTTTTACCCACTCACGCCGAGATCTAGAACAGGCTCTGAGTCTTTGTTTCAACTGCAGCAAGACATTTTGCCGCCGCTGATCGCCCGCCGCCGCACAACAAAAACGGCTCAATGCAAACGATGCAAACGCTTCAAAACGAAGCGGCCTCGCCCGATCCGTTCATCGGGACCAGCATCACGCCATCAGGCGCTGGCCAAAAACGCCTTGATCAGCGGCACAAGCGTGGCGACGATTTCATCGGCCTCGGCCCTGCTCAAGATCAGCGGCGGCACCAGGCGCACCACGCGATCAGCCGTGACGCTGAACAGCAGGCCACGCTCGGCCCCCTGCGCCAGCAGCGCGCCGCAGGGCTTGTCCAGCTCAATGCCCAGCATCAGGCCCTGACCGCGAATGTCGCGCACTCCTGCCACGCCCGCCAGCCCAGCCTGCAAGGCGTTTTTGAGGCGCTCGCCCACGGTGGCGGCGTTGTGCAGCAGGCCCTCTTCCTGCACGATGCGCAGGGTTTCCACCCCGGCGCGCATGGCCAGCGGGTTGCCGCCAAAGGTGGTGCCGTGGTTGCCCGGCTCGAAAATGCCGGCGGCTTTGGGGCCCGCCACCACCGCGCCAATAGGCACGCCAGAGCCCAGGCCCTTGGCCAGCGGCATCACATCGGGCAGCACGCCCGCCCACTGGCAGGCAAACCATTGGCCGGTGCGGCCCACGCCGCATTGCACTTCATCGAGCATCAGCAGCCAATCGCGCTCGTCGCACAGCTGGCGCACTTGCTGCAGATAGTCGGCCCGCGCAGGATTGACGCCGCCTTCGCCCTGAATGGTTTCGAAAAAGACGGCGGCCACATCATCACGCCCCGCCGTGGCTTGCTTGAGCGCTTCCATGTCGTTGAAAGGCACGCGGATGAAGCCTTCCACCAGCGGCTCGAAGCCCTGATGCACCTTGGGGTTGGCCGTGGCCGAGAGGGTGGCGATGCTGCGGCCATGAAAAGCCTTGTCGCAAACCACCACCTGCGGGCAGGCAATGCCCTTGCGGTGCCCGAATTTGCGCGCGAGCTTGAGGGCGGCCTCGTTCGCCTCCAGCCCGCTGTTGCAGAAAAAAACGTTGCGCATGCCCGATAGCTGCACCAGCCGCGCGGCCAGCTCTTCTTGCAGCGGCACGTGAAAGTAGTTGCTGCAATGGATGAGCTTGGTGACCTGATCCTGCAAGGCTGCCACCAGCTTGGGATGCCGGTGCCCCAGGGTGTTGACGGCGATGCCGCCCAAGGCATCCAGATATGGCTTGCCCTTCACATCCCAGACGCGGCAGCCCTGCCCGTGCGACAAGGCAATGGGCAATCGGTTGTAGGTGTTCATGACATGGGGCGAAGCAGGCGCGGCGGCCGCGGCAGGTGCGGAATGGGATGACATGGCTATGCAATGCGTGAAAAATTGAAGAAGGGCAGATGCCAGCTACCCACGCCTGGCACCCATCAAAAAGAGCGGCCGAGCCGCTGCATTTCCGTCTGTATCGCTTTGCCTTCTTGCCAAGCCGGGCCAAAAGCAAAAGGGCGAAGAAGATTGTAGGCTGCAATCTCCCCCCGGCCGTGCTAGCCTAGCCCCAATCCAGTCAAAATGGCTCGCGTGCAACAGCCGCCTCCATCCCCACACGCTGGCACTGGCACCTGCCTCTGCCCAAACTCTTCGTAACAAGCTCTGGGATAATCCCCGCCCTATGAGCATCATCATCAAAGACGAAGCAGGCATCGCCGCCATGCGCACCGCCTGCCGGCTGGCCTCGGAAGTGCTGGACGAGCTGACACCCCACATCCGCCCCGGCATCACCACCCTTGAAATCGACCGCCTGTGCGCCGACGCCATGCGCCGCCAGGGCACCAAGTCTGCCACCATCGGCTACCAGCCGCCCGGCTACCCGCCCTACCCTGGGCATGTGTGCACCTCGGTCAACCACGTGGTCTGCCACGGCATCCCCAACGACAAGCCGCTGAAAAAAGGCGACATCGTGAACGTGGACGTGACCGTCATCAAAGACGGCTGGTTTGGCGACAACAGCCGCATGTTCCTGATTGGCGGCGAAGAAAATGTGAGCATTGCTGCGCGCCGCCTGAGCCGCCTGACTTTCGAGGCCATGTGGCACGGCATTCTGCAAGTCAAGCCCGGCGCGCACATGGGCGACATCGGCCACGCCATTCAGCAATTTGTTGAAAGCCACAATTGCAGCGTGGTGCGCGAGTTTTGCGGCCACGGCATCGGCCAGGACTTTCACGAAGAGCCGCAAGTGCTGCACTACGGTAAGCCCGGCACGCGCGAACGGCTGGAGCCCGGCATGATCTTCACCATCGAGCCCATGGTCAACGCGGGCCGACGCGACATCAAGGAACTGAACGACGGCTGGACCATCGTGACCAAAGACCGATCGCTTTCGGCCCAGTGGGAGCACACTGTGCTCGTCACGCCCACGGGTTATGAAGTGCTCACGCTCTCGGCCGGCAGCCCGCCGCTGCCTGACTTCGTGCAGGCCACCAAGACCTGATGACACCGGATCAGGCGATGCACGAATGCAGCAAGACCATGCCCCCATCCGTGAACTGAAACAAGCTGCCCCAGGCCAGCCCATGTGCATCCACTCACAGGCTGGCCTTTTCTTTTGCCGGATCTTTTCGCTTTTGCTACGCTGTGCATCGCTGATGGTTTTGCGCCGCAACAGTCTGCGCCCCAGAACCTGTTCAAAATCTCATCGCGAGGCAATTGGACATGGAGCGAGATGGGATGCAAGGCGCACATCGAAAGACCTGAGCGAAGCGCGTAGCCTGTGCAACATGAGCCAGATGGTTGACAAGATTTGCAAAGTTGCAGATCGCCCGCTTCCATTTTCAAGCGCCCGCGAAGGGATTTTGAACAGCTTCTTACCAACCACCTTTTTTAACGCCTTGCTGTGAACGCAGCCGCCCACCTCGCCACCCTGCGCCAACGCTACCAGCGCGATCGGCAGATGCTGCTGGCCCGCTCGGCCCAGCCCGGTGTGGCGCCGCCCGTGCAGCAGCTGGCACGCCTCACCGAGCGGCTGCTGCGCCAGCTGTGGCAAGCCCAGCAACTGCACCACCAGCCGCTTGCACTGGTGGCCGTGGGCGGGCTGGGCCGCGGCGAGCTCTACCCTCATTCCGACATCGACGTGCTGGTGCTGTTGCCCGATGCTGCCGTTGACATGACCGCTGATGCCACAGCCAACACAAGCACAGCCGCCCATTCGGATACCGCCACCCACCCAGACACAACACTGGCCGAACGCGCGGCCGCCTTTGTACGCGCTTGCTGGGATGCAGGGCTGGAAGTGGGTAGCAGCGTGCGCACCGTGGCGCAATGCCAGCAAGCGGCTGCCAGTGACATCACCGTGCAAACTGCCCTGCTGGAGCGCCGCCTGCTCACGGGCAATGCGGCGCTGTATCAGGCGCTGGGCGCGGCTTGCCAGGCCACCCTGCACCCCTACGCCTTTTACCGCGCCAAGCTGCAAGAGATGCGCCAGCGCCATGCCTGCTTCAAGCACAGCCCCTATGCGCTGGAGCCCGATTGCAAAGACGGCCCCGGCGGCCTGCGCGATTTGCAAACCGTGGCCTGGATGGCACGCGCAGCGGGTTATGGGCCAAGCTGTCGCGAATGGCAACAGCAGGGCCTCATCACTCCGCACGAATGGCGCCAGC
Organism: Allobrachymonas sp.; assembly: GCA_030529505.1. GTDB lineage: Bacteria > Pseudomonadota > Gammaproteobacteria > Burkholderiales > Burkholderiaceae_C > Brachymonas. The sequence continues at coordinate 15,747 of JAUMWT010000009.1, forward strand.
TGCGCCAACACCACGCCCTGCTGCGCCGCATCCGCTGGCAATTGCACCGGCTGGCCCAGCGCCGCGAAGACCGCCTGCTGTTCGACCTGCAAACCACGCTGGCCGAACAGCCTGGCCTGCGGCCACGCCCTACGTGTACGACGCATGCGGCACTTGTCCAGCCCACATCTGCCCCACCCCATGCAGCGCCAGCCGCCACACGCGCGCCCATGCGCCCCAGCGAAAAGCTGATGCGGCGCTACTACACCGCTGCCAAGGGCGTGAGCCAGCTTGTGCAAATCGTGCTGCTCAACGTGGCCGAGCGCCTGCGCGACAGCGGCCACAGCCTCAGGCACGACCCGGCCCCGCCGCCCGCTGCCGCAGCCGAAGCAACCGCCAGCAACCCCGTAGCCAACAACGCCAGCGCCCGCACCGATTACCTGGCCGCGCTGCGCCCGCGCCGCCTGCGGCCCATCAACCAACGCTTTGCCGATCACAACGGCTTGCTCGAAGTGGCCTGCGACGATTTGTACGCGCGCCAGCCGCAGGCCATTCTCGAAACCTTTGCGCTCTACCAGCAAACGGGGCTGCATGGCCTGTCGGCCCGCACCCTGCGCGCCCTATACCACGCCCGCCCCCTCATGAACCGCGCCTTCCGGGCCAACCCCGCCAACCGGCGGCAGTTCATGCAGATCCTGCAAGCGCCGGATGGCATAACGCACACCCTGCGCCTGATGAACCAAACCTCGGTGCTGGGCGGCTACCTGCAAGCCTTTCGCCGCATCGAGGGGCAGATGCAGCACGACCTGTTCCACGCCTACACCGTGGATCAGCACACCTTGATGGTGGTGCGCAACATCCGCCGCTTTTTCAATGCCGAGCATGCGCACGAGTACCCGCTGTGTTCGCAACTGGCCGCCCGCTGGCCCGATCCCTGGGTGCTGGTGGTGGCTGCGCTGTTTCACGACATCGCCAAAGGCCGCGGCGGCGATCACTCCCTGCTGGGCGAGCAAGAAGTGCGGCGCTTTGCCCGCCAACATGGCCTGAGCCACGACGACACCGAGCTGATCGCCTTTTTGGTGCGCGAGCACCTGAGCCTGAGCCAATGCGCGCAAAAAGAGGATTTGAGCGACCCCGCCGTCATCGCCCGCTTCGCCCGCCTGGTGGGCAAGGAGCGACGGCTCACCGGCCTGTACCTGCTCACCGTGGCCGATATTCGCGGCACCGGCCCGCGCGTGTGGAGCAGCTGGAAGGCCCACCTGCTCGAAGAGCTCTACCGCGCCACCCTGCACGCCCTGGGCGGCCACCTGCCCAGCGAAGAAGAGCTGGTGCAGGCCCGCAGCAGCGGCGCGCTGATCGAACTGGCGCGCACAGCCGCCCTGCCCCGCACGGCGCAGCGCCAAGCCCATTTGCAACTGTGGCAAACGCTGGATGCGGGCTACTTTTTGCGGCACGACGCCAGCACCATCGCCTGGCACACACAGCACCTGGCCCCCTATCTGGCCCAGCGTGCGGCAGCCCAATCGACAGCCCAATCAGCAACCCAAGCGGCTACCCCAACGGAGGGGGATGCAGCGACTCAATCAGCGGACGACTCAGCACGTGAAGCAAAGGATGAGCCAAGGGCTCAAACGGCAACCCGGCGCCCAACCACGGGGACACCGGCTGTGCCTGGCCGTGCATCCGCTTCACCCATTGCACCCGCCAAGGCCGAATCGAGCCTTGAGGCAAGCACCGCTGAGGCAGCCGCTGCAAACCGGGCCCCCTGCATCGTCAAAGCCCGCCCCGCGCCACAAGGCGGCGGGCTGCAACTGCTGGTGTACACGCCCGACCGAGCGGCGCTGTTTGCCCATATCTGCGGTTACCTGGCGCAAGCTGGCTACAGCATTCTGGATGCGCGCATCCACACCACGCGCGACTCCTACGCGCTCGACACCTTCCAGATCACCAGCCCCCGGCTGGCCGGGCAATCCAGCGATGCCGCCACCTTGGCCCACTTGGAACAGCACATGCAAGCAGCCATGCAGCGTGCCCTGCAAAACGACGCCCCCTTGCCCGAAGTGCAGCCAGGGCGCTTGTCGCGCCGGGCGCGCAGCTTTCCGATGGAGCCACTCATCCGGCTCGACGCCGAAGAAAAAAACGCCCGCTGGCGCCTGGCCATTCACGCCAGCGACCGCCCCGGCCTGCTCTACCACATCGCCCGCGCACTGGCACAGCACGGCATCAGCGTGCAGTTGGCCAAAATCTCCACCATGGGCGAGCGGGTGGAAGACAGCTTTCTGATCGAAGGCGAGGCCCTGCAATCGCCCCAAGGTCGCGAACGGCTGGAGCAAGAGCTGTTCGCGGCGATTGCTGCTGAATGAAAAGCGCCCGGAATTTGAGAAAGCGCCCGCACACGGCAAAGCAGCAGACCTGGCCCTGCCATCGCCACCGTTAGGGCACACGTCTTGCCTCTGCGGCAACACCATGCCCGGCCACGCCCATACAAGCCTGCAACCCAGCCAGATACGCCGCCGTTGCAAGCGATAGCTGGCGCCTTGACCAGTGCCTGTTGAATTTCGAAGCGCAAGGCTCCCTGCAAAGAAGGGAAGCAAGCCCTACTCTTGCTGCGGTACAGATGGCGGCGCAGATGGCTGCGAAGTTGGCGCATGCGGCCTGGGCGGCAAGCCGCCGCCAGCGCCTTGCCCGGCAGCTTCCAATGCCTCAATCTCTTCGGCCAGGCGGGTGATCTGGTGTTGGCGCGCCACCAGGGCCGCGTGATACACCCGCTGGTAGGCGGGCGAGCCAGGCAAGGTGCCCTTGGGCGTCATGTGCAGCACCCAGGCAAATTCGGCGCCAAACAGCACGATGAGCGAGGAGTAATACACCCAGATCATCAGCGCCACCACCGAACCGGCCGCGCCGTACACCGACGCCGTGACCGTGGTGCCCAGGTACATGCCGATCACCGTTTTGCCCGCGCTGAACAGCACGGCCGCCAGCAACGCGCCCGGCCACACCATGCGAAAAGGCGGGCGGCGCGAGGGCAGCCACAGCATCAGCGTAATGAGCAGAAGCAAGAGCAGCAAAAAAGACAGCAAGGGGTGGAACACATTGAGGAACTGCAGCACATCGGGCAGGTATTGCTGCATCCAGCGTTCAAACACCGTGAGCACGGCCGACAGCAGCAGCGAGGCCATCATCAAGAAGCCGATGGCAAACAGGATGGCGAAAGTGAGCATGCGCGTGAGCACCACCTCGCGAATGCTTTGCCACACGGTTTGCTTTTTGTGCCGCGCGTGCGGCACCATCCAGATGTGATCCAGCGCCTCGCGCAACTCCACCAGCACGCCCGAAGCGCCCATCAGCAAAAAGCCCAGCGCCATCAAAGAGGCCACGGTGCCTTCCGACTTGCGCTGGGTGGCCATCAGCAAGCTTTGGATCAAGGCGCCAGCCTTTTCGCCCGCCAAATTCCTTGCTGCCTCCACCAACTGCGCCTGCGCCGTGCCCTGCCCGAAAAAGAAGCCGATCACCCCCACCAGAATCACCAGCAGCGGCGCCAGGCTCAGCACCATGTAGTACGAAAGCGCCGCGCCGTGGCGCAGGCAGCTGTCGTCCAGCCATTTGCTGAAGCTGGCCCACAGCAGCCGCCAGATGTATCGTGAAGCGCGCAAAACAGACATGATTCAAATGACTCAAAAAGGATTCCATGCGGCCCCAAAAGCTGTTGACGCTCCTGCGGCACGGAGTGAATCAGAAACACAAGCGGCATGGCGCGCAAAACGCCCCTTGCGGCGAAATGGCGCCAGCGCTTCCAAAGCCTCATCCACCCCAAACGAGAAGACGCGCAGCGGATCGCGTCCACAGCCACGAAGCAGGCGCACTTGAAAGAAGCGTTGAGCGATTTTCAAGCCGGCTCTTGATGCGGCCCTTCCTTGTCCGCGTGTTCCTTGTGCGGCTCTTCTTGGTCAACGGCCTTGAGCGGCCTGGCCCACTGCACCTCGGGCGTGGCGGCCAGCAGCTCTTCGAGCGTGGTGCTGCCATCGGCCACGCGCAAGGCGCCAGACAGGCGCAGCGGGCGCATGCCGTCGCGCATGCCCTGGCGGCGCAGGGCGTCGATATCGGGCTGGGGCGTGACCAGGGATTTGAAAGCTTCGCTCACCGTGAGCAATTCGTAGATGCCCGTGCGGCCGCGATAGCCGGTCATGCGGCATTCCAGGCAGCCCACGGCGCGGTAGCCACGGTATTCGCCCGTCAAATTCCACGGCTTGATGGCATCGGCCAGCAGGGCTTTTTGCTCGCCCGTCTCGTCGGGCCGGCGGCAATTGGGGCACAGGGTGCGCGCCAGCCGCTGTGCCAGCACGCCCAAGAGCGTGGCATTGATCAGGTAGCTGGGCACGCCCAGTTCGATCAGGCGGCTGATGGCCGAAGGCGCATCGTTGGTGTGCAGGGTCGATAGCACCAGGTGGCCCGTGAGCGCGGCCTGAATGGCCATGTCGGCCGTTTCCAGATCGCGGATTTCGCCCACCATGATGATGTCGGGATCTTGCCGCATGAGAGTGCGCACCCCTTCGGCAAAGCCGAAGTCCAGCTGCGGCTGGGCTTGCGTCTGGTTGAACGAGGGCTCGATCATCTCGATCGGGTCTTCGATCGTGGCCACGTTCACCTCTTCGGTGGCCAGGCGCTTGAGCGTGGAATACAGCGTGGTGGTTTTGCCCGAGCCGGTTGGCCCCGTGACCAGCACGATGCCATGCGCGCGCTTGACAAGCTGCTCCCAGCGCTGCTCGTCGTGCTGCGAAAAGCCCAGCGCATCCCAGGTTTTGACCACGGCCTCGGGGTCAAAAATCCGCATCACCAGCTTTTCGCCAAAAGCCGTGGGCATGCTCGAAAGGCGCATCTCCACCTCATCGCCCTGCGTGTTGCGCGTTTTGATGCGGCCGTCTTGCGGACGGCGGCGCTCCACCACGTCCATGCGCGCCAGGAGCTTGATGCGCGCCGTCATGGCCGCATGCACGCCGCTGGGAATCTGGTACACGGTGTGCAACACGCCGTCGATGCGAAAGCGCACCACGGCCTGGTCGCGGCGCGGCTCCAGGTGAATATCGCTGGCGCGCTGCTCGAAGGCGTATTGCCACAGCCAGTCCACCAGCTGCACCACGCCTTTGTCGTTGGCATCGAGATTCTTGTTCTTGCCCAGATCCACCAACTGCTCGAAGCTGGTGATGTTGCTGTTGCCGCCGCTTTTGGCCGCGGCCGACACCGATTTGGACAGGGAATAAAACTCGGTGGTGTAGCGCGCAATGTCTTGCGGGCTGCTCACCACCAGCTTGACCTTGCGCTTGGTCTGGCGCTCCACCTCGCCAATCCAGTCGGTGGCAAAAGGCTCGGACGTGGCCACCACCACCTCGTGCGGCGAAACCTGAATGGGCAGCACCTTGTGCCGCTCGGCATAGGCCAGGCTCATCGCTTCAGAGACTTTGCCCAGATCGGCCTTGAGCGGATCGATGCGCAGATATTGCAAGCCCACGCGCTGCGCCAGAAAACGCGTCAGGTCTTCGATGTCGAGCTTGCGCCCATCGCTGGCGCGGGCCACGTCCAACTGGGCAAAGCGCACCAGCGGGTGCTGGTTGCTGGGCATGGCCGAACAGCGCGACACGATGCGCTGGTGCTCTTCAGCGCTGATGATGCGATCCAGCAGCAGCCACTTGGCCAGGCGCTGCCAGTCCAATGGGCGGGCGCTGGACTGGCGCGGCTTGGGCAAAGGCGCAGACATGGAAATCGTGCCGCCCAGGATGTGGGAATTAGGCGAAGAATCGGGCAGAGAGCCAGACGCAGCAGCCGTGCCAAAAGGGGAGATTTCGTCATCCATCATCATGGATGGGCATTATGCGGCGGTTTGTGTGGCAGATCGCAGGCTTTGCCTGCCATCTGCGCCCAACGTTCATCAATATGCGCAGGCCCTGCCCAGCACCGACCGCTGTACCGCCCCCGGCTACCGCGGCGCCTCTGCACTGGCCCGCCACTGCTTGGCCGCCTGCTGCGCCTGCCACAGCCGGGCGTAGCGGCCGCCGCGCGCCAGCAGTGCTTCATGCGTGCCGGCCTCCAGCGCGCGGCCCTGGTCGATCACCAGAATCTGCTGCGCGCCGGCGATGGTGGAGAGGCGGTGGGCGATGACGATCACGGTGCGTTCGCGCACCAGGGCCTCGATCGCGCCCTGCACCGCCAGCTCGCTTTCGGTGTCGAGCGCGGCGGTGGGCTCGTCCAGCACCACGATCGGCGCATCCTTGAGCAGGGCGCGGGCAATGCTGATGCGCTGACGCTCGCCGCCCGAAAGACGCGCGCCGATTTCGCCGATGCGGGTATCCCAGCCTTGGGGCAAACGCTCGATGAAGTCCAGGCACTGCGCGGCGCGGGCGGCGGCGCGCACTTCCTCGTCGCTGGCCTCGGGCCGCGCCATGCGGATATTGGCCAGCACCGTGTCGTCGAACAGGTACACGTCCTGGAACACCACCGACACCAGCCGGTTCAGCACCTCAGGCTCAATCTGGCGCAGATCCACCCCGCCAATGCGGATGCAGCCGGCCTGCGGGTCGGCATGGCGCATCAGCAGGCGCGTTACCGTGGTTTTGCCGCCGCCAGAAGGGCCGACCAGCGCGGTCATGCTGCGCGCCGGCAGGCGGGCGCAAAAGCCGTGCAGCACCGGCGCGGCATCGGCGGCATAGGCAAAGTCCACGTCTTCAAAATTGATGTCGAAGCGGCTCGGTACTTGCACGGGCTGCGCCTGCGGCAGCGGTTGGATGGCCAGCAGCGCCTCGATGCGCTCCAGCCCGCTTTCAATCAGCTCCAGAATTGCCGTCATGTTGATGAAGCTGGCCAGAGGCTCGGCAAAGCGCGCCAGCATCACCGCCACAGCCGCCAGCACCGCCACGCTGAGCGTGCCTTGCGTCACCCAGGTGACGCCTGCGGCCATCGTCAGCAACAGGCCCACTTCCACCACGCTGGCGATGATGACATTGGGCTTGGCGCCCTTTTGCTGGCCGATGGTTTGCAAGCGTTCCAGATGCGCGAAGCTTTCTTGCAGGCGCTGCGCCTGCACCCCGGTGCTGCGCGCTGCGCGCAAAACCGCCAGTCCCTGGGTGTATTCGAGAATGTCGCCATTGCAACGCTCGTGCGCATCGGCCAGCATCCGCATGCCGCGCGCCAGCATCGGCCTGCGCCAACGGTACAGCGGCACGATGGCCGGAAACACCAGCAGCATCGCCAGCCCCAGCCGCCAATCCCAGAACAGCAGCGCCAGCGCCGCCGCCAGGGGGGTGATGACTGCCTGCGTCAAAATGCCAGCGCCGATCACGATGTAGTTCAGATGCTCATCGACATTGCCAAGCAAGGCCGCATGCATCTCGCCAGCGCGCTTTTGCTGCAGTTTCAGCAGCGGTATGCGCCGCAGCTGCTCGCCCAGGCGGGTGCGCAGCACATGTGTGACGTCGGCCATCTTGCCGTCGTAATCGAACCCTTGCGCCCGCCAGCTCAGCACCTGCACGGCCAGCGCCAGCACACTGAAGGCCAGCAACCAGGGCCAGGCTGCCGGCCAGCGTCCGGCCGCATCGCCGGGCATGCCGCCCGGCGGCAGCAAGGCCATGAACAGTGGCGGCAGGCAGGCCAGCGCCAGCCCCTGCAAGGCCGCAGCTGCAATCAGCGCCAGCAGGCTGCGCCGCAGCGCGGCCGTGTGCGGCGCGGCACTGCGCAGCAATTGCCGCCAGGTTTCGCGCAAGGGAGTCACGCCCGAACGGCCGCTGGAACAACAATCGCTCATGGCTGGCCTCCTTCCTGCTTGTCTGTGGCGGCTGGCGTTTGCAGGCGCCAGTTCTGCGCGCTCTGCCCGCTGCACCAGAGGCGGGCATAGATGCCGCCCTGCGCCAGCAGGTCGGCGTGGCGGCCTTGCTCGGCCAGGCGGCCCTGATCAAACACCAGGATCTGATCAGCATCTTGCACGGTGGCCAGGCGGTGCGCCACCAGCAGCACGGTCTTGCCGCGCATCAGCGCCGAGAGGGCAAGCACCAGCGCCGCCTCGTTTTCCGGGTCGGCAAAAGCGGTGGCTTCGTCCAGCACCAGGATCGGCCGGTTCTGCAAGATGGCGCGGGCGATGGTGATGCGCTGGCGCTGCCCGCCGGAGAGATAGGCGCCGCGCTCACCGGCGCGGCTGTCGTAGCCTTGCGGCAGCGCCATGATGAAGTCGTGCGCCTGGGCAGCGCGCGCGGCAGCGATCACTTCCTCCATGCTGGCCTGGGGGCTGCCAAGGCGGATGTTGTTGGCAATGCTGTCGGCAAACAGGAAGGTGTCCTGAAAAACAAAGGCCACCTGCTGCATCAGCGTGTCGCTGGCAAGATCGCGCACGTCCACGCCGCCCACCAGCACGCTGCCTTCGCTCACGTCCCAGAAGCGCGGAATCAGCCGCGCCACCGTGCTCTTGCCCGCGCCGGATGGGCCGACCAGGGCAGTGACGCTGCCCGGCATGGCGCTGAAGCTGACGTTTTGCAGCGCCGGCACCTCGGCTTCGTCTTTGCCGCCATAGCTGAAGCTGACGTTCTCGAAGCGCACGCTGGCATCGCGCGGCTGCCTGGCGGGCGCAAACGGTTCGGCAGATGGTTCAGGAAGGGGCGACTCGGCCAGCACCGCGCGGATGCGATCGATCGACAGGCGCGCCTTTTCGATCAGGTGGTACAGGCTCATGAAGGGCATCATCGCCTCGGCCAGCCCGGCGCCAATCAGCAACACCGCCAGCCACACGCCAAACTCCAGCTTGCCCGCCACCAGCCACCACGCCCCCAGCCAGAGCAGCACCGTCATCGTGGGGAACATGGAAAGAATGGTGATCGAGAAGCGCGCCGGAAACCCCACGCTGGCATACCAGCCCTTGAGAATTTCCAGATAGGCCAGCAAGGCTTGCTGATAACGGCCGAAACTGGTGCTGCCGCCGTCGAAGGTGCGCACCACCGGCATGGCCTGCACGAACTCGGTGATGCTGGCGGCCACCTGTTCGCGCGCAGTGTTGTAGCGCATGGCCAGGTCTTTGCTGCCGCGAATCACCAGCGCCATGATGCCAAAGCCGAACACCGGCACCGCCACTGCCGCCAGCGCCATCCGCCAGTCCAGCCACAGCAGCGCCGCCAGCGTGACCAGCGGCGCGGCATAGGCGCGTGCATACAGCGGCGTGGAATCGGCCACGAACACGTGCAGCTCCTTCACGTCATCGTGAATGACCTTGGCCAGCTGCCCGGCGCCAATGGCTTGCACCCTGCCAAGCGGCAGGCGCGCGATGTGTTCGCTCAGTTGCGTGCGCAGCAGCACTTCCAGCCGGAAAGCGGCATAGTGCGAGCGCCTGAAGGCCGCCTGCCGCAGCACATAGGCCGCCACCGTCACCAGCAACAGCGCCAGCATCGGCCGCCACGGCCACTGCCCCGGCGCCAGCAGCAGCGCCTGCAAGGCAAAGGCCAGCAAGGCCAGCGCCAGCACCGACAAGGCCGCCGACGCGCAGGCCAGCGCCATCGCGAAACGGATGCGCCCGCGCACCGGGTCCATGATGCGCCAGGGGTTCTGCTTCGCAGCCGATACGGTCGATACGGACGATGGGTCTGTGTTCATATGCAATCCTTGGCTGCAGATGAAGTCGTTGCCGGCCTGTGGCCAGCGCCTTGCGGCAGCGGCAGGCGCAGCCAGCACAGGCCGGGCATTTTCTTGCCGAGCGGGGTTTTTTCCATGAACGGAATCAGCCAGCGCAGCGGCCCGCGCGGGAACAGGAAGGTGACGTTGTGCACCTGCACCGGCTGGCCGATCCAGCGCGAGAAGGTTGGGGCGATCTGGTCCCGGTCGATGCCCCAGGGCATGGGCGGGGTGCGGTAGTGGCGGGTTTTCATCCAGCCGCGTGCGCTCAGGGTGCGGCGCGACAGAGCGTGATTCAAGTAGTCGAACATCAGGATGGCGCCGGGAAAGCGCGCCGCCATGGCAGAGACGAGCTGCGCCACCTCTTCCTCGCGAAAGTACATGAACAGCCCCTGGGCGCAGATGAACACGGCGCGCCCCGGCGGCACGGCGTCGAACCAGGCGGTATCGAGCGCGCTGCGGGCAATGTGCAGGTGCTGTGCGTCGGGCTGGATGAAGCGCTCGCGCACGGCGATGGCTTGCGGAACATCCACCGACAGCCAGAACGCGCGCGCATACCTGGGCTCTTCGAAGCGGAAACGCTGGGTTTCCAGCCCCTCGCCCAGGTTGACGATGACGCCGTCGGGATGTTCGGCCAGAAATTCGCGCAGGCGCGCATCGCACAGCTGCGAGCGCACGCCGTGCGAAGGATCGGCCCTGCCGAAGCTGCGTTCGTAGTCGTAGTCGATGGCGCGGTAAATCTCCAGGCACTTCGGATCGCGGATGCAGCCGTCGGGCCGCGCGGCTTCGCTGGCGCGGTTGTGCAGGGTCCAGAGCATGGTTTCGGAAACCCCATTCAGATCAATTGGCATGCTGTCTGCCCTCCCTCCGTTACTGCTGCGCTCATGTGTGCAGCCGCTGCATATCTTCACTCTTGCTGCCGCTTGCACGCGGCCAGGGCGCGAACCTGGCCATGTTCCAGGGGCCATGCACGCGACTGTTCGTAGCCTGCTTTTTCCGCGTATCGCAACAAACAAGGTACCAAAAAGCACACCAGCAGGCACAGCATTGCCGCCACTGCCAGCGATACGCCATAGCCCCCATATTGCGCCAGGGGCAGCGCCAAGGCGCTGGCCAGAAACCCTGCGCAGCTGTAAAGGCCATACTGCATCGAAAAATCGGTGGCCGGGCTGCGCGCACTGGCGCGAGACATCATCAAGACCGATATCAACACCCCCAGCGGCATGTACAGCGCCAAATACCCCGCAATGCCCAGCAGCACCCAGGCATCTCCCATTCGCATCAGCAGGGGCACGCCCAGCGACAGCACCGCCAGAACCTGGGCGGGAAGCATCCAGCGCATCACCTGCCGCGGCGACCAGCGCCGCATGCTCCAGCCCAGGGCCAGCGTGGCGCATACGCTGATCGCGCTGCCATAGACGTTGACAACTCGTCCGATCTTGCCTGCCTTCCAGCCTTGTTCGAGCAGCATCGGCGTCAATACGCCATAGGCCATGCAAACGCCTGCCTGCACCGTGGCAATCAACAGCGCCCAGTGCCATCCTGTATCCGGCCGCCGCCAGAATTGCACAAGCTGCTTCCAGTATTCATACATGCTGCGATCATGCGCATCGCGCGCGGGCCGTGCCCAGGCCGGTTCACGATAGCCCAATGCCAGCGCCAGCGTGATGCCGTTGATGACGATCAGGCAGGCAATGGCCGTTCGCCAGCCCCAAGCCTGATGAATCATAAGCACACCGCCGCCACCCATGGCAAAGCCCACCATGCCGCCGGCCATTTGCAAGGCATTGCCCAGGCCACGCTGCTGCGGCCCCAGCAAGCGGCAGGCCAGCCCGTCTGCAGCAATGTCCTGACACGCGGTCAGCAGTGCCACCGCAACGCAGCCCAGTATCAGCAAGCGCAACGAAATGGAAACATCGGTGCGCACATCCAAACATGCCAGCGCCGCCAGCGTCAGGATGAGCAGCGCCTGCATCAGGCACAGCCATGCACGGTAATGCCCGTGGCGGCCAAACCCGTAGCGGTCAATCAGCGGCGCCCACAAAAACTTCAGCCCCGGCACCAGCCCCAGCAAATAAATCCAGCCCAGCTGGGTCAGACTCAAACCCTGGCCGCGCAAGATGGCCACCAGCGCAACCGAAAAGAAGCTGGAGGCAACAAACTGCGTGGCATAGGCGCTGGCCAGCAGCAGCCACTCCCGCCGCGATGGCGGCGGGTGGGATGGATCCGTCATGCAAGACATGGATTGCGTGGGCTACCGGGGCAGCCCGCCCGGCCTTTCAGAAATGATGCGTCACGCCAATGCCAAAGCGCCTGCCCAGGGCCGGCATGCCAACGGAGTGCTTGGGAGTGAGGTAATAGCCATACAGGTCGTAACGCTTGTTCAGCAGGTTATCGCCCCACAGATAGACCTCCGTATTGCCGCTGGAAATTCCTGCGCGCAGATCCACTTTCTGATAGCTGCCCAAATCGAAATTGTTTTGCGGGTCGGCCGGGCGCTTGCCCACATGGCGCAGCGACAGGCGCGTGTTCAGCACGGGCGAGCGCAGCCCCCAAAAAGCAGGCAGCTTGCGCTGATATTCCATCGCCAGCGCGAAAGAGAAACGCGGCACATCGGGCACGCGGCTGCCCTCCCGCACATCGCCAGGCGGCGTGTTGGTTACTGCGGGGGTGAGGATCTTGCCATCCGTGTAATTCAGGCTCCCGCTGAACGTCAGCCCCTCGCTGGCGCGCCACATGGCCTCAAGCTCCGCGCCCTTGCTTTCGGTATCGACATTGACCGTCCAGGTGGAAAAACTGATCGGATCAAAGGCCAGCAGGTGATCGTTCTTGACCTTGTTGAAAAACACCGCGCCCGCCAGGCGCAACCCGCCCCCTGCAGAGTCGTGCTTGAAGCCCAGCTCCGTGCTCTTGACATCTCCGGCCTTGTAGGGGCGGCTGCTATCCACGCTGTTTGCAAAATTGGTAAACCCCCCTGCCTTGTGCCCCTTGGCAAAAACGGCATAGAGATTGGTTTGCGGCGTCATCTCCCAGCCAAGGCCAAGGCGGCCCGTGGTGTGGCGATCGCTCAGGCTGCGCGCATCCGGCGTGCTCATGCTTCCCATGCGATAAATGGCCGCATACGTTTTTTCTTCGCGCGTGTGGCGCAAACCGGTGGTCAGCTTGAAGGCTTTGCCCAGCGGCCAAGTGGCTTCGCCATAAACCGCATCGGCATCGTGCGAATACTCGTGTGTTGTCATCTGCCCCACCGCCTCCCGGCTGTCGCCCCTCTTGCTGCGGTAGATATTCGCGCCCGCCACCCAGAAAACGCGGCTGCCAGGCAAAGAGGAAAGGCGCAGATCCTGAGTCCAGTCTTTGCTCCAGTCACTCATACCCTGCAAAACGTCCTGGTTCACGCCCAACCAGGCCCGGCCGACCTCTCGCCCGGTTATGTTTTTGAAAGCGCCATCCAGGTGCTCATAGCTGGTCAGTGAAGTCAGCCGCGCCCAGGGCAGATCGTGCTGCGCCTCCAGCGAATATTGGCTGATCTTGTAGTAATTTCCTGCGAGCGGATCGACCATGGAAAGCTCCTGCTGCGGCCTGCTGCCATAGGGCCGCAGCAGCATGGCGTTTTGGTACTTGCGCGAATTGTGCTGCCCCGCCCGCAGCAGCACGTGGGTGCTGGCCTGGGGCTGCCAGAGCAGACCGGCGCGCCAGGTCCAGTCATGCGGCCGGGAAACGGGCTTGCCCGTCAAGCTGCTGCGGGCCTGATTGTCCTGCCCGCTGCGGCGCAGCGCCAAACGCGCCAAAACCGTCTCGCTCAACGGGCCGCTGATGATGCCTTCGGCCAGATGATGGTGTTTGCTGCCCACCTCCCCCCGCAGGCTGGCTTCGAAATGGCGCGTGGGCTTGCGGGTGCGGATATTGATGGCGCCGGCCGCGCTGTTGCGGCCCAAAAGGGTGCCCTGCGGCCCCTTGAGCACCTCGACCTGCTCGATGTCCAGCGTTCCCAGCCCGGTATTGCTCACGCTGGTGGATACGCCGTCGATATTGGTGATCACGGACGCATCATCCATGCCGCTTTGATAAAGTGAGCCAACCCCGCGAATCCGGACATTGGCGCTGTTGACGCCGCCCCAGGAGTTGACGTCCACCCCCGGGGTGCTGCGCAAAATGTCTTCCAGATTGCCCAGACGGCGCTGCTCAAGCTCGTCGCCGCTTATCACATTGACGGTGAAGGGCACGTCCTTGGCCATTTCTGCAGCGCGGCGCGCCTGCACCAGCACACTGGGCAGCTCTGTCACGCTTTGCCCCGCCGCCTGCCCTGACGAGGCCTGCGCCTGCGCAACCGTTTGCGCCGAAACCGGTGCGGCGCAAACGGCCAATACCGCCAGCATCAGGCGGCTCAGCGAAGAGGGGCTTTTTGCCTTGGATGGCACAAAGAAGGACATGATTCATTCTCCTCATCAGTCGGAATAAGAAGAATTTTCATGTTATTCATATATTCCAGCCGGGAAAACACATCCCGTTCAGGAATTTTTTTACATCTTCCTTGCATTTTCGCCATCTGCATCAAGCCGCTTGCCCTGCAGCTCTGAAGGCAGCATGCCATGCGCCGCCCGAAACGCCCGGGCAAAATGGCCAAGGCTTTGGTAGCCCACCTCATGCGCAACCTGGCGCACCGAGGATTGCCCTTCTTCCAGCAAGCCCAGCGCCTTGGTCATGCGCTGCTGCCGCACGAAGGCGGCAATGCCCATGCCCGTACGCTCGCGAAAGTCGTGTTTGAGATAACACTCGTTGGCGCCCACGCGGCGCGCCAGCTCGCTGATGCCAAGGTCTTCGGACAGCTCCGCACGAATGATGTCGATGACATCGTCCACCGCACGGTATCTGCGCAGCTTTTGGGCACAAGGCGCTTGCAGCGGCAGCTCCAGCCACTGTCCCAGCAATGTCAGCGCCAGTCCCTCCACCTGCAAACGCTGCGCCAGGGTAAGGCCGCCAGGCGCCGATCTGAGCAAAGCCTGCATTTGCGCGGCGGTTTTCAGCATGGCCGCAGACGGCTTGCACACTTGCATGGCGTTGACGCGCGTTCTTTGACGCAAGCACTGCTCGATGCGGCGGCATGCCGCGCTTTCTGCCACGCTGCCCAGCCAGTGTTCCAGCAAAGCGGATGTTGCAGCGACATGGCATTGCGAAACAGGCCCGGGATGCACGAGAGCCTGCCGCCACTCCAGGCCGCCACATTGGCACCAGAGCTCAGGCGCCCCGGCATTCTGGTGCTGGCGACCCCGAAAATCCGTCCAGCCCACCTGCCCCGCCATCACCACGTTCAGGCCCAGGCAAGGGATGTACTCTTCAGGGCGGACACCATTGATGTAGAGCTTGTGCACATCGCCCGCAAAACTGCAAACCATGAGATCGCTTCCCAACTCCTGCGCCAGAGCGCGACCGCAGGCCCAGGAAGGCTTGAACTCGGCACTCATGAAACGCTTTTGCATGCTGAGCTGAATTTGCTGAACGATATCCAGATGCTTTTGCGCATAAGAGGAAAGATCTTCCAGCAGTGATGAATGAAACATGGCGAATACCCGCTCCTTAAAGCCTGTTCATGATCTCCTCACGGGCGCTTGAATCGCGACTTGGCGCCTGAAGCAAACGCTTTGCGGCCCGGCCCAGCTTGCCCAGAACACAAGGGACGTACTCCAGCCGCTCATTTCAACGTGCCCTGCACCCCACAACACTCAACGCCACATCCAAGCCCTCGCCCCGAGGCCTTGAACAGCTTCTTGCATTCAAGAATGCAAGAAACATGAAGATACAAGTTGATTGTATGATGCTTTCGCAATATCATCTTAAGATGCCGCTTGCCGCACCGCCCGCTCCTCGCACCCACCCATCAACAGCAGGCGCGCTGCAACGGCCTCGGCACCCGTCTCTGTGGACCCAGCAGATGGCCCACCCCATCTCTTCCAGCAAGCTCTCTTCACGGCTTGTTTCTCTGGCCCATCTTTTAGCAAGGGCCAGGGGAGCCTGCCATTGCACACCATCCTGCATATTGCCACTATGCTTGACGCAGCTGTCTGAGCGAGCTGCCTGTGCAAAATTTCGGGCAATCTTCAGGGCACTCGGCACAAGGCAGCAAGAAAAAACCTGCTTTTCAGCCGATAATACGCGGCCTTGCAGGCAGCCATCAGGGCCCTGCCACTGCTAGGCGGCATGCATGCACGGTGGCTCCTGGCCCATTCCGCCCTTCAGCGCAAGGCCTGCCAGGCCCCGTTTCATCTTCGCCTGGCCGGGCTTGCCTCACAATGGCGCTTGCCTCTTGAGCCACTTCAGCCCAACCGGACGCAGGCTGCTGCCAAACCCGTTCCCTCTACTGCACGGGCCCACCCTGCCCAAGATTGTCTGGTAGAAACCGCTGCTTTTGCCCGCCCTTTTCCTTGAGTAGCCTTCAAGCAGATTCGATCTGCCCAAGCCCAGGACCTCTTGACCACTCTGCGCGGCACGAGGCGATTGAATGGAGGGCAGATGCAATCCCCTGGCGCTGCCTGCCATTCGCCGTGCAGAGCCTGTATTGGCGTCAACAGAACCTGTTCAGGCAGCAAATCTGGCCACATCCGCTACATTTCAGCCAGCGCGCCCATGAAAAGATCACCGACAGCGCCACCTTGCAGCCAATATGAAATCCAGTCCCTATCACCTACCCAGCATACTGCTGCGACAGACAACAAAAAACCCCGAAAGCCAGAAGCTTGCGGGGTTTGATGCGAATTCAGCGCCATGCGCTGAACCTTTGAATCTTGGTGCCCAGGAGAGGACTCGAACCTCCACGCCTCTCAGCGCTAGTACCTGAAACTAGTGCGTCTACCAATTCCGCCACCTGGGCAGCACCGAAGAAGCGCGAATCATATCAAAAATCCAATGAGAAAAACAAAAAGCATGAAAGAAATTTCAAAAGAAATCATCGGCACCGTTCAAGGGCACCGCGACGGGCACGGTTTTGTCGTGCCTGAAGACGGCTCGCCCGACCTGTATCTGCCCCCCAACGAGATGCGCGCCGTGCTGCATCGCGACCGCGTGAAAGCGCGCATCGCCGGCTACGACCGCAAGGGCCGACCCGAAGGCCGCGTGGTCGAAATCGTCGAGCGCAGCAGCCAGCCCCTGATCGGCCGCCTGTTGCAAGAAAACGGCATCTGGCTGCTGGCGCCCGAAGACAAACGCTACGGGCAAGACGTGATCCTGCCCAAGGATGCGCTGGCGAACGCCCAACCGGGGCAGGTCGTGGTGGTGGAGCTGACCGAGCCCCCTGCCCTGTACGGCCAGCCCGTGGGCCGCGTGACCGAAGTGCTGGGCGATATGGACGACCCGGGCATGGAAATCGAAATCGCCGTGCGCAAATACGGCGTGCCGCACGTGTTTTCCGACGCCTGCCTGCGCCTGGCCAAAGCCTTGCCCGCCACCGTGCAGGATGAGGACTGGCAAGACCGTGTGGATTTGACCGACGTGCCGCTCGTCACCATCGACGGCGAAGACGCCCGCGACTTTGACGACGCCGTGTATTGCGAGCCCGCCGTGCTGGGCAGCCGTGGCAAATCCGCCAAAACCGGCTGGCGCCTGCTGGTGGCCATTGCCGACGTGAGCCACTACGTGCAAAACGGCAACGCCATTGACGTGGACGCCTACGAGCGCGCCACCAGCGTGTACTTTCCGCGCCGCGTGATTCCGATGCTGCCCGAAAAGCTCAGCAACGGCCTGTGCTCGCTCAACCCCGATGTGGACCGGCTGTGCATGGTCTGCGACATGCTCATCACCGCCGATGGCGACATCCACGCCTACCAGTTCTACCCGGGCGTGATGCACAGCCACGCCCGTTTCACCTACACCGAAGTGGCGGCCATCCTCTCCAACACCAAGGGGCCAGAGGCCCGCAAATACGCCGCCCGCGTGGACGATTTGCTGCATCTGCATGGCGTATTCAAAGCCCTGCACGGCGCACGCGAACGGCGCGGCGCGATGGATCTGGAAACGGTCGAGACGCAAATCGTCTGTGACGAAAACGGCCGCATCGAAAAAATCGTTCCGCGCATCCGCAACGATGCGCACAAGCTGATTGAAGAAGCCATGCTGGCCGCCAACGTCTGCGCGGCCGACTTCATCACCCGCGGCAAGCAACCCGGCCTGTTTCGCGTGCACGAAGGCCCCACGCTCGAAAAGGTGGAAATTCTGCGCAACTACCTGCGCACGCTGGGTATCAACGCGCAAGTCAGCGACCAACCCACGCCAGGCGAACTGGCCGCCATCGCTGAAGCGACCAAAGACCGGCCCGACGCCGAACAAGTGCACGCCATGCTCTTGCGCAGCATGCAGCAAGCCATCTACAGCCCCCACAACAGCGGGCACTTCGGCCTGGCTTACGAGGCTTACGCCCACTTCACCAGCCCCATTCGCCGCTACCCCGATCTGCTGGTGCACCGCGTCATCAAAGCCATCTTGCGCGGCGAAAAATACCATCTGCCCGTGTTGCCCACGCCGGGCGAAGCGCAGGCCAAGCTCAGCCAGCGGCTGCAAAAAAATGCCGCGCTGCGCGCGCCCAACGCCGCTGCCACGGCAACGGCCAAACCGCGCAAAAACCAGGCCGAACTGCAAGCCTGGGAAGCTGCCGGCCTGCACTGCAGCGCCAACGAACGCCGCGCCGACGAAGCCAGCCGCGATGTCGAGACTTGGCTCAAATGCAAATACCTGCGCGACTTTCTGGGCGAAGAATTCAACGGCGTGGTCAGCAGCGTCACCAGCTTTGGCCTGTTCGTCACGCTCGACGCCATGTACGTCGAAGGCCTGGTGCACATCACCGAACTGGGCGGCGACTACTTCAAGTTCGACGAAGCGCGGCAAGAACTGCGCGGCGAACGCACCGGCCTGCGCTTTGCCCTGGGCGCCAAAGTGCAGGTGCAAGTCATCCGCGTGGACCTGGATGGCCGCCGCATCGACTTTCGCCTGCTGCGCGCCGGGCAAGACGCCTTGCAGCAAGCCGCTGCCAGCAAAGCCGCTGGCAAAAAGCGCGCATCCGGCAAACGCACATCCCGCCCAAGCGCAGAAAACGACGATGCCAGCCTTGATGCGATGATGGAGGCATCCGCCAACGCCTTTGCGCCCGAAGAAATCATCTGGCAAGCTCAGCCACCCCGTGCACGCCGCAGCAGCTCCCGCCAAGAAGGCAGCCAGGCCAGCCGCAGCTCAGGCCGTTCTGCCAAAACGGCGGCCGCAAGCCCATCGCGCAACAAACTCAGCGCCACCAGCCAAGACAGCGCCAAAACCGGCAAGCGCACCGCGGCGGCCAGCAAAAAGCGCAGCAAGCGTTGAATCTGCATTGCATACGGTTTTCTGTGAAGAACAGAAAAACTTTAGGCAAAGAAAAGGGGCTTTAAGCCCCTTTTCTTTTAAAAAGCCTGCATCTCGGGCTTTTATTATTGCTCTACGGCAAGCCAGCCATCATCGCCTTTAACCATGCGAACTTTTACCACTCTTTGCGTCCTTCCAAGCAAAGGCATGGTCATATCCAACTCCACATCGCAGTTGTATCCGGAACTTCCCTTCGCGGATTTACAACTCACTTTTTTCACTTTGTGCAATTCGAAATTTCCGCCAGGAGAAGGTATCTTTTCCCTCAATTGATTCGCCTGGTCAATACTGCTCTGATACGCTTTCTCAATATCCGAATTGGACGGCTCGCCCGAGCATGCCGACAGGGCCAATGTGGCTAACAACAAAGGAACCGCAAAAAGTTTATAGCTTAGACTATGCATTACTTTTCTCCCAAAATCCAAAACAACAAATAAACACCGAACACAAGAGCATGAAAACCTGCCAATCACCAGCCTTTGTTTAGCATTTCCAGATTCACGTAACACTCCAAAAACCCTCCTCCTTCCATGTCTATCCTAACAGATGGTTTATTCATCTCGAAAGGCAGATGCCTAAAAACAAAAGGCTTGTGACCAGGAAACGCCATCCGATAACTTGTATCACTCAATTTCATGGGTTTAGCCCAGACTATTTTTCTATTCAAGTTCTTTTTATTGGAATTAAAAAAATCCACATCCCACAGCATACCAACCATTCCTTGCCTGCGCATCTTCTTTCTCTGCGAACCGCTACTGGTGATGGCATCATCGCCAATAAAAACCTCCACACTCTTTTGATCATTGGATTTGCAGTCCATCCAATAATCACCAAAACCTATCTGCGCATATACAGGCATTGCACATAAACCACTCAAAATCATGAACAAAAATTTTTTCATGTTTTCCTCCCAAATAATCAATAAGCGGGCAACTCATTAAGCGGGCTTGCTGCAACCTCAGCACCAGAGCCCCTTCACCGCTTCAGCACACAAGCCAGAAAAACGGTCTGGCCTCCCCTCGCCGCACGGACAAGGCACAGGCGCGCAAACTCTCAAAACCAGTGAAAAATCAAAAATAAAAGTTTTTTAGACTCTTATAGTCTGCAATTATACACTCGAAACAAGTTGTCTCGAACGCTTGGGACGATGATGCTTGCATGCATGCATCAACCCCCAACACCTCGTGCGCGCGACGTTTTTGCACATAACCTGCGCTTGCTCCGGCGCATCAAGGACATCTCCCAAGAAGCACTGGCTTTGGATGCGGGGCTGAACCGCACCTACGTCAGCGACGTGGAGCGTGGCAGCAGAAACATCTCCATCGACAACATGGAATCCTTGGCCCAAGCCCTGGACGTCCCGCTGAAGGACTTGCTGGATCCCGATCAGTTCAAAAAACTGGATTTCATTCGCAAGCCATGAGCACAACTCCCGCCACCAGCTTTTACCGCTCAACCTACACTGACACAAGCCAAGCATGAACAAGAACACCTGCGTGGCCCTCACTGGCGCGGGCATCAGCGCCGACAGCGGCATTGCCACCTTTCGCGGCGCAGGCGGCCTGTGGGAAGGCCACCGCGTGGAAGACGTGGCCACGCCCGAAGCGTTTGCCCGCAACCCGCAGTTGGTGATCGACTTTTACAACGCGCGCCGCCGCCAGTTGCAGCAGGTGCAGCCCAATGCGGCGCACCGGGCGCTGGCCGCGCTGGAAGCGGCCTGGAACGTGCACGTCATCACCCAAAACGTCGATAACCTGCACGAGCGCGCGGGCAGCACGCAGGTGCTGCATCTGCACGGCGAGTTGAGCAAGCTGCGCAGCACGGCTGACGAACATTACGTGATCGACTGGCTGCACGACCAAACGCTGGCCGATTGCGACCCACAGGGCCACCCGCTGCGCCCGCACATCGTCTGGTTTGGCGAGGCCGTGCCCCTGATCGAACCCGCCGCCGAACTGGTGCAACAAGCCGACGTGGTACTGGTGATTGGCACCTCGCTGCAGGTGTACCCCGCAGCAGGCTTGCTGAACTACGCCCCGGCGCATGCGCGCATCTGGCTGATCGACCCCCACCCCGCCGCCCTGCTGCCAAGCGTGCAAGTGGTAGCCGAACGCGCCAGCGTGGGCGTGCCGCAGGTGGTGCAGCAGTTGCTGAGCGAAGCGCGTTAAGACACTGTTCACGTGCAAACCCAAGCACCGCCTGCCCACCGCCCGACCGTTACCCCACTGTTACATTAGCCCGCCGGCCCGATTGATTGCTGGCCCGTGGCCTGTAGCTGTAAGAGCCTGTTCACGATCTCGATGCGAGGCGATTGGATATGGGGCGGGATGGAATGCAAGGCGCACATCAAAGTACATGAGCGAAGCGCATGGCCCGTGTTATGGACGAGATTTGCAACGCAGCAGACCGCCCGCTGCCATTTTCAGGCACCCGTGAGGAGATTGTGAACAGGTTCTAAGACACCCCAGCCCAGATGCAAGCCAAGCCGCCCAAGCAGGCCATCCCGCGCTGCATCACAACCTACATCACAACTTTTTTCACCATGCAAGCTGCACCCACACCCCATCCCCGTGCGCAACACGCACAAAAGGCCAGCGCCCCACCCCGGCTGCTGATCGAATCGCTGGCTTTTTCTTACACGCACCCGCTGTTTCTGGCGTTTTCTGCACGGCTGGACACACCCGGCATCTACGGCCTGTTTGGCCGCAACGGCAGCGGCAAATCCACGCTGCTGAAGCTGCTCTGCGGTTTGCTCACGCCGTTTGCCGGCCGTATAGAGGTGCTGGGCTACACGCCCCGCGAGCGGGCGGCCGAATTTCTGGAGCAGATTTACATCCTGCCCGAAGAGTTTCACCTGCCCAACCTCACGCCCGATGCCCTGCGCCAAACGCATGCCAGTTTCTATCCCTACTTTGACAGGCATGCCTTCGATACCTACCTGCACGAGCTGGAAGTGCCTTGCGACCAGCCCTTTGGCGCCATGAGCCTGGGACAGAAGAAGAAAGCCACCATCGCCTTTGCGCTGGCCACCCTCACGCCCGTGCTGTTGATGGACGAGCCTACCAACGGGCTGGACATCGTCAGCCGCAACCAGTTCCGCAAACTCATGGCGCGGCCCGAGCACGCCCAGCGCACCGTGCTCATCAGCACGCACCAGGCGCATGATCTGGAAAGCATCCTGAGCCACATCTGGTTCATTGACAACGGCAAACTCGTGCTTTCCAGCAGCATGCAAGCGCTTTCCGATCACCTGCGCATGGGCGTTGCCGCCAGCACGGACGAGTTGCCCGAAAACGTGCTCTACCAAGAGCCGATTGGCCAGCAAATCGCCTGGGTCGCCGCACGCGCCAGCCACCATACCGCCAGCCCGGCGCAGCTGGAACTGCTTTACAAAGCGCTGAACATGAACAAGCAAGCCATGCTCAATGCCATCAACCGCCCGGCTGCGGAACAGCCCCTGCCGCACGCCTTGCCCCCTGATTGGTCGCCTGCCCCATCCGCCAAGCCGAACGGAGCCGATGCATGAAACCCGCCACCACCGCTTTTCAATGGGCCCGCTTCAAGCGCCTGCTGCGCGCACAATGGGCCGAGCAGCGGCGCGGCTATGGCCGCTTTTGGCTGGTTGTGGCGGCCATCCATGGCTTGGTGATGTTGATCAGTCTGATGGTTTCTGACGGTACAGCCGGTCAAACCAGTACCCAAGCCCTGTTCTTCTGGCTGGGTTTGTTTGCCTCGGGCATTATTTTTTCCGGCTTGTATTTTTCTGCACTGCGCCGCCCCGAATCCACACTGCTTTTACTGACCCGACCTGCCACTGCGCTGGAAAAATGGCTATCTGCCACCCTCTTCATTCTGCTAGCTTGGCCGTTGGCTTATACCCTCTCGGCCACACTCATCAATGCATTGGCAAGCAATATAGGCTACCTTTATCACTCCTCTTTTAGCAAAGAAGCCTCAGCAAACGCTGAAGAATTCGCACTATTTATTCCACTGCTTCAAAGTTCAAATTCCACGCTATTCTCGCATTTCTCTTTACTACTGCTTTACACCGGACTGAGTGGTTACGCCTTGTTTGGCGGCATCTATTTCCGCAAAAACGCAGGCATCAAAACTGGCGCACTGGCTTTTGTGATTTTCTTATTGACCGTCTTTATTAGCGCCAGCATCCTCCCCCCTAGTATAGGAGCTTTAATGTGGTGGAAATCAAATTCGATTGCTACACAGCTCTTTTTTAGACAGTGGCTAGCCAACCTTCTGTTTTGGTTGGTACTGCCTGCATTGATTTGGCTTTGTGCTCTGTTGGCTTTGCGTGAAAAGGATTTGACATGAAGAGCCGATACGCCCTGCCCGTCTTTTTTCTAACTGTTGCCATATTCTGGCTCAGCCTGTTGCTGAGTAGCGATATACGCTTCGAGTCCTCAGCCAGCAACAGCACAAGCGTTGATTACAAGGATCTGGAAGGCATTGATAGCCTGGCGCTGATCCATTCGCCCGAAAACGAGCGCTATTACAGCGCATACAAGTACATTCGCTATGCTGATCAACCGCATATTACCGTTACGGTCAATAACACCAAAAACTCACCAACAGCCATTAAACATATTTTTGTTCGCCAAGGTAACAGCCTGATTTTTCAACCAGATATTCAGCAGCCATTCGCAAAAACAACAAATAACGACATATTGGATACGAACAATGACAACTGGGAAATTAGAGAAATTATTTTACCCAAAAAGATCATAAAAATACATTCTCGCGGCGTTGAACTGAACATAGGCAGCGAATACGGAAATGGTGAGCCGATAATGAACTTACCCCAGTTACAACTGGATATGGATGATGCCAGCATTGAAATAGAAAGAATTGGCATTGAATCATTAAATATTCGCAGTCGTTATATCAAGAAATCCTGCACAGACAAGAGTAATTACTCGTACCGATCTGGCCGAATTGAAATAAAAAAAGACGCTCATGTTAATCAATTATTCATTGAAAGCATTTACGGCTATATTGAGTTGGAAAATTCGGCAGCTATAAAAACCATGCATCTCAGAACAACACCTGAAACCAGCATCGAACTGGATCGCTTGGGCATTTACCAGCGCATGCGCTGGGAGCCTTTGCCAACGCCGCCCATGCCCGAATGCGAAACGAACGAAGCGGCCTCCCCTGCTGCATCAGCATCGGCCACGGCGATCAAAGCGCAGTAGACAAAGCCAGCAGGTCTTGCCGCCACATCCGCTGGTTACCAGATGGCGGCCACCAACCAGCGACAGCGCACGCAAGGCACGCGAAGGCTGCACACCATGAAAAAAACGGGCCCATTACGGGGCCCGTTTTCATTCGCGCACCATCTCCAACATCAATGATGCAAACCGTGCTCGTCCGGCTCGTCGATCGAGGTGCTGACCATGCTCACCTGCTGCCCCGTGGCTTTGCGCCAGGCGTAGAGCACATAGCCACTCAGCGCATAGGTCACGAACAGGCCAAACAGCACGGTGGCCGGCTCGATATTGATGAAGGCAATCACCAGCACGGCCGCCACCAGAATGGTGAAAGGTACGCTGCGTTTGCCGCCATATTCCTTGAAGCTGTAGAAGGGGATGTTGGTCACCATCGTCAAGCCCGCAAACAAGGTCATGGCAAACATGCACCAAGACAAATCCTCGCGCTCGATCAGCGCACCCCAAAACAGGTGCAGCATGCGCTCGAACCAGGGCACTTCGTAACGGTGGCTGAAGACCTGGCTGGTGAGCCAGACAAAGCCCGCCACCAAGGCCGCCGCTGCGGGCGATGGCAGCCCTTGGAAATAACGCTTGCTCACCACCGCCGTATTGACGTTGAAACGCGCCAGGCGCAGGGCCGCACAGGCGCAGTACACAAAGGCAGCGATCCAGCCCCAGCGGCCCAGCGGCTGCAAGGCCCATTCATAGGCGATCAGCGCTGGTGCGGCGCCAAAGCTCACCATGTCAGACAAGGAGTCCATTTGCTCGCCAAAGGCGCTTTGGGTGTGGGTGAGACGGGCCACGCGGCCATCCAGGCTATCGAGCACCATGGCCGAAAAAACGCCCACCGCGGCCAGGTCGAAGCGCCCGTTCATGGCCATGACCACGGCGTAAAAGCCCCCGAACAGCGCCGCCAGCGTGAACAGATTGGGCAGCATGTAAATGCCCTTGCCCGGCCTGCGCGGCGCGGGGACATTGGCCGCGTCATCGCTTTCTGGCTGGTGGGCGGATGGGGGAGTGGATTGGGAATTCATCTTCTTGCTTGCTGAAAACGTTGTGGGACGCACATCATGCATGTATAGAGCCGCCAGGCGCATTGCTCAACGTTGCTACCCATGTGCCCCATATTGCATCAAGCATTGCGCTGGGCAAGCGCATTGTGCGGCAAGCCAGTAGCGATACAAAACCGAAATCACAAAAAAGCAAACGCGCGAACAAGGCGCTGCAAAAGCAAAGCCACCGCTGGGCGGTGGCTTTGAGCTGTGGGCTGGCCGCTTATTGCACGACTTGCGTCAGCTCGCCGCGGGCATAGCGCTGGGCCATGTCCACCAGCGAAATGCCTTTGATCTTGGCGCCCTGGCCTTCACAGCCAAAGTCCAGATAACGCTGCTTGCACAGGGCCTTGGCCGCTTCGCGGGCGGGCTTGAGCCATTCACGCGCATCGAATTTTTCGGGGTTTTCGTGCAGGAACTTGCGCACAGCCCCCGTCATGGCCAGGCGGATGTCGGTATCGATATTGACCTTGCGCACGCCGTGCTTGATGGCCTCTTGAATCTCTTTCACCGGCACGCCGTAAGTTTCTTTGATCTTTCCGCCGTACTGGTTGATGATGGCAAGCAAGTCCTGCGGCACGCTGGAAGAACCGTGCATCACCAAATGGGTGTTGGGAATGCGGTCGTGAATTTCTTTCACGCGCTTGATGACCAGCACGTCGCCTGTGGGCGGGCGGCTGAATTTGTAAGCGCCGTGGCTGGTACCAATGGCAATGGCCAAGGCATCGAGTTGCGTGGCCTTGACGAACTGCGCCGCCTCTTCCGGGTCGGTCAGCATCTGGTGGATGTCCAGCTTGCCTTCGGCGCCAATGCCGTCCTCCTCGCCCGCTTCGCCCGTTTCCAGGGAACCCAGGCAGCCCAGCTCGCCCTCGACCGTTGCACCCACCTTGTGCGCCATTTCGACCACTTCGCGCGTCACGCGCACGTTGTAGTCGAAGTCAGACGGGGTTTTGCCGTCTTCCTTGAGCGAGCCATCCATCATCACCGAGCCAAAGCCCAGATCAATCGCGCCCTTGCACACGGCAGGCGTTGTGCCGTGATCCTGGTGCATCACCAACGGAATGTGCGGATAGGCTTCGGCCGCGGCCAGAATCAGGTGCTTGATGAAGCTTTCGCCCGCATATTTGCGCGCGCCCGCGCTGGCTTGCAGAATCACCGGCGCGCCCACCTCGTCAGCCGCCGACATGACGGCATGCACCTGCTCAAGGTTGTTGACGTTGAAGGCGGGGATGCCGTAGCCGTTTTCAGCGGCGTGGTCCAGCAGTTCACGCATGGATACAAGTGCCATTTAATCACTCCCTGGTTGAAATTGCGATGAAAAACAAGAGGTGCGCCTCGCCCGCGGACTCATCAAAACAAAAAGCCACGCAGGCCATGTGACGGCAGATTGATTGCGGCAATCAATTGATTGTCGATATGGAATGAGATGGCCGCCGCATACCCCATCTATCAAGTGATATTGGATGCATATACACCTGACTCAAATGCCTAGATGCGCACGCAGCGCATGCGGCAGACTCAATTGGCTTTCGATTTTACTCGCCTGCCTCGCCCGCGAAGCGTAACTGTCCCTTCAGTCGCTGTAAGCAATCGCATCCCTGATTCAGTGCCCGCCAGACTGCCGCCCGAGTACGCGCCGCCGCAGCATGGGCCAAACTTCAAGGAGCGCCATGCATCTTGAGCAATCACTTCAATGGCCCCTGGGCAAACGCCCTTGCACCGCAAGCACAAGGAAAAAGTCGCACAATACGGCCTTTGCTGTTTTTGCGGCTTTTGCCTCGGGCGCTTGCCCCCGCTCAGTCAGGCTTGCGCACCGGCTGAGCCCTTGGCACAAACCCCGCCTGCATTCGCCGCAGCATTCTTTTTCAGCCCATATCCGTCTTTTCAGGAGCCTTCCATGTCCCAGCATGTCGCCGATGTCATGAAACTGATCAGCGAAAACGAGGTCAAATTCGTCGACTTTCGCTTCACCGACACCCGCGGCAAGGAGCAGCACGTGACCGTGCCCATCTCGCACTTCGACGAAGAGAAGTTCACCGAAGGGCACGCTTTTGACGCTTCTTCCGTTGCGGGCTGGAAGGGCGTGGAATGCTCCGACATGCTGCTCATGCCTGATCCGGGCACGGCTGCGATCGACCCTTTCTTCGAGGAGCCCACGCTGATCCTCACCTGCGACGTGCTGGAGCCTGACGACGGCAAAGCCTACGATCGCGACCCACGCTCCATCGCCAAGCGCGCCGAGGCGTATCTGAAAGCCTCCGGCCTGGGCGATACGGCGCTCTTCGGCCCCGAACCGGAATTCTTCCTGTTCGACAACATCCGTTGGGAAAGCAACTCTTCCGGCTGCTTCGTCGCCATCGACGAGTACGAAGCCCACTGGAACAGCGGCCGCGACTTCGATGGCGGCGGCAACAAAGGCCACCGCCCCACCCTCAAAGGCGGCTATCTGCAACTGCCCCCGGTAGACACCACGCACAATATGCGCGCCGAAATGGCGCTGATCATGGAGCAGCTCGGCATTCCCGTTGAAGTGTTCCACCACGAAACGGCCGGCGCCGGCCAAAACGAAATCGGCACGCGCTTTTCCACCCTGGTGCAGCGTGCCGACTGGACCCAGCTGCAAAAATACGTCATCTGGAACGTGGCCCACGCCTACGGCAAAACCGCCACCTTCATGCCCAAGCCCTATGCGGGCGACAACGGCAACGGCATGCACGTGCACCAATCGATCTGGAAAGATGGCAAAAACCTGTTCGCCGGCAACGGCTACGCGGGCCTGTCTGACTTTGCGCTGTACTACATCGGCGGCCTGATCAAGCACGCGCGCGCGCTCAACGCCATCACCAACCCCGGCACCAACAGCTACAAGCGCCTGGTGCCACATTTCGAGGCGCCCGTGAAGCTGGCCTACTCCAGCCGCAACCGTTCGGCCTCCATCCGCATTCCGCATGTGGCCAGCGACAAGGCGCGCCGTGTGGAAGCGCGCTTCCCCGATCCGCTCATGAACCCCTATCTGGGCTTTGCCGCCCTGCTTATGGCGGGTCTGGATGGCATCGAAAACAAAATCCACCCCGGCGAAGCCGCCACCAAAGACCTTTATCACCTGCCGCCCGAAGAAGACAAACTGGTGCCCACCGTGTGCCACAGCCTGGATCAGGCCCTGGAGGCGCTGGATAAAGACCGCGCTTTCCTCACCAAGGGCGGCGTTTTCAGCGACAGCATGATCGATGGCTACATCGAGCTGAAAATGAGCGAAGTCACCCGCCTGCGCATGAGCCCGCATCCGGTGGAATTCGACATGTATTACTCGCTGTAAAGACTCACGCCCATCGCCAGCACTTGATGCACGCCGTCCTTGATGCACCACGGGCTGGTGATCGGCTTGGTTGCAGCCGCCTGCCTCCTGTACGGTAATGCTTCATCGAACACTCAAGCCCCGTTTGACTTTTTGCCAGGCAGCTTGAAAAACAGCTCAAACCGAGCTGCAAAGCAGATCTCGGACAAACAACGCCCCGCCGTCATGCGCATCTTCTGAACAAGCGCATTCCGGCAAAAATCTGGGTTTTCAGCGCCTGCGCCGCAGCAACCCAGGCGCTTGTTTTTGGATCAACAAGCCCCTGCAGCACCAACCGACCTGTGTGACGCAGGGCGCGACAAAATGCGCATTTGCCCGTTTTTCGAAAGCATTTTGTTGCATTTCAACCAATCCAGCTGTAACAAGGCTTGGCAAATACACTGGCTTGCTGGATACTTTTAGTATCTTTTCTTGTAATACTTCTGCACTATCCACAAGGTGGCGCAGCAGCCACTGACTTGTACGCAGGGGGTACTCATCATGACATTCACATTCAAAAAACTGGCCGGTTCCTGTTCCGCTGTTGCCGTTTTGCTGGGCAGCGCCTGGGTTTTGCCTGCCGCCGCGCAAAGCAGCGGCGTTTACCGCTGCGGCAACGAATACACCAATGACACACGCCGCATCGAACGCGGCGGCTGCACGCCGCTCACGGGCGGCAACGTCACCATCATTCGCGGCAATGCCGTGCGCACCTCCAACATGGTGCGCTCGCCTTCGCGCGCAGCGCAACCCCAGCGCATTCCGCTGACTGCGCCTGGTATACCCGCTAACCGTCCCACGGTGAGCAGCAGCACCCAGCAAGTGCGCGACCAGGGCGCGCGCGGCATTCTGCAAATGGAGCTGGAAAAAGCCAACCAGCGCTTGGCCGAATTGCAAAAGGAATACAACAACGGCAGCCCCGAAAAGATCGGCCCCGAACACCGCAACCACCAAAAGTATCTGGATCGCGTGGCCAACCTCAAATCAGACATTGCCCGCACCGAAAGCGACATTCAGGGCATCCGCCGCGAACTGGGGCGTTCGGGCGGCTGAGTTTTTTGCAGCAGCCTTTGTGCAACTCCGCAGACTCTTCTCCAAGGGTCGCGGAGTTTTTTCATGGGCGTTTTACTGGGCATTCATTACCTCTTTGCCATTCGCGTGGGCCTCACGCAATAGCCTCAAGCCCTGTTCCCATTGCATGCATCATGCGCAATGCACAAACCAATAAGCCAAACACCTCAATGCACTGCTGCGCGCCAAATACAAACGCAACACATTACCATGCGGGCTTTGGCTAGAGTCTCCACGCCCAGCCAGCCCTCTGCTTCCATTGCTCCTTCGTTTACAGGACTCCGCCATGAATCCATCCACGCCCAAACATCGCCTCGAAACCATTGCCGTACATGGCGGCTACAGCAGCGAGCCCACGACACGCGCGGCCGCCGTGCCGATCTACCAGACAACGTCTTACACCTTTGACGACACGCAGCACGGCGCCGACCTGTTCGACCTGAAAGTGGCCGGCAACATCTACACGCGCATCATGAATCCCACGCAAGACGTGCTGGAAAAGCGCGTGGCCGCCATGGAAGGCGGCATTGCCGCGCTGGCTGTGGCTTCAGGCATGGCGGCAGTAACCTATGCCATCCAGACCATTGCCGAAGCGGGCGACAACATCGTCACCTCATCCACGCTCTACGGCGGCACCTACAACCTGTTTGCCCACACCCTGCCGCAATACGGCATCGAAGTGCGTTTTGCCGATTACCGCCAGCCCGAGCAATTTGCCAAACTGGTCGATGCCAAAACCAAAGCCATCTATTGCGAATCCATCGGCAACCCGCTGGGCAATGTAACGGATTTTGAAAAACTCGCAGAGGTTGCCCATACCCACGGCATTCCGCTGATTGTGGACAACACCGTGCCCAGCCCCTATCTGTGCCGCCCCTTCGAGCACGGCGCCGATATTGTGGTGCATTCGCTCACCAAATACATCGGCGGGCACGGCACCAGCATCGGCGGCATGATCGTTGATAGCGGACAGTTTCCGTGGGCCGAGCACAAAGAGCGCTTTCGCCGCCTGAACACGCCAGAAATCAGCTACCACGGCGTGGTCTATACCGAAGCCCTGGGCCCTGCCGCCTACATCGGCCGCGCCCGCACCGTGCCCCTGCGCAATATGGGCGCGGCCATCAGCCCACTCAACGCTTTTCTGATTCTGCAAGGGCTGGAAACTCTGCCCCTGCGCATGGACCGCATCGGCGGCAACGCGCGCAAGATCGCGCAGTTCTTGCAACAGCACCCGAAAGTGAACTGGGTGAACTACCCGGGCCTGCCCGATCATGCCGATTACCCGCTGGTACAAAAATACATGCAAGGCAACGCATCGGGCATTCTGAACTTCGGCGTCAAAGGCGGCCGCGCGGCTGGCGCCCGCTTCCAGGATGCTTTGCAGCTGATCCTGCGCCTGGTCAATATCGGTGACGCCAAAACGCTGGCGACCCACCCTGCCAGCACCACGCACCGACAGCTCTCACCCGCCGAGCTGGAAAAGGCTGGCGTGAGCGAAGACATGATTCGCCTTTCCATCGGCATTGAGCACAGCGACGACCTGATTGCCGATTTGGATCAGGCTCTCGCCGCCGCTTGATTGAAGCTCCGCCTGTCATCCGCGTTTGCCATACGCCCTTGCATGGCAGCGCGGAGCCATCGTGCACGACGGCTTCAGACGATTTGCGTGCAATGGCTCAGGCACACAAACAGATATTTGCAGCACTCCACTGAAGTCTTGGTTATAGGCTTTGTAAAGGTTTGGATAAGGCAAGCGCAGCAAAACAGCTCTTCACGGCTGTTCCGGGCTCATCGCTTGGCGATGTCCTTGGCATCCATCAATGCTCACGCCCTCATCCATTACCGGGGAGCTGGCCCACGCTTGCGGGCGAACAAGCCTGCCGTGCGGCTGCCTTGCCGGGCGAAGCGTTCGCGACGGGCGACTTTGGGATCGACCAAGAGCGGCCGGTAAAGCTCCAAACGGTCGCCCGCTTGCAGCACTTGGCTCAGGACGCAGGGCTTGCTCCAGATGCCGCAACTCAACTGCGCGGCCTCGGGGCCTTTTTCGATCAGTTCGCGCACCTCGGGCCTGCTCTGCCAACCCGTTGCCCGCAGGGCATCGCCCACCGTGCTGCCTGCAGGGAGCTGCAGTGTTTTTTCGAGCACCGTGCGCGCCTGCGGCGCATACAGCACGATGACGCAAAGGGTTTCAGGGTTTGCCGGCTCGGCCATAAACATGGTGCGCGCGCTGCGTGAAGGCATCCACCATCGTGGTGGCGATTTTGTCGAAAACCGGCCCGATCAAGCGGGCCAGCAAAAAGTTCGAGAAGCGGTAATTCAAATCCAGCTGCACCCGGCACACGGGCGCCGCTTCGGCCCCTGTCCGTTCAAAGCGCCATTGGCCATGCAGATCGGAAAACGGGCCGCGCACCAGGCGGATGTCGATCTGCTGGCCGGGCAGTTCGGTATTGCGCGTGACAAAACTCTGCTGCAGCCCGCCCAGGCCAATGCCCACTTCGGCTACCTTGCCATTGGGCAAGGTTTGCAGCACGCGCGCAAAACTGCACCAGGGCAAAAACTGTGGATAGGCCGGTACATGGCTGACCAAGTCAAACATGTCTTGCGGGCTATACGGCACCAGAACGGATTTGCGGACGGATTTCATACAATGGCAGGCTTTGTATTGTGCACAAAATGCACTGATTGACCGCCCATGGCCACGAAAAAAAAACCGCTGCCCGCTCGCATTGCCGAGAACAAGAAAGCCGCCTTCAACTACTTTTTTGAAGAAAAGTACGAGGCGGGCATGGTGCTGCACGGCTGGGAAGTCAAGGCCGTACGCGAAGGCAAGGTGCAACTGACCGATGGCTATGTGGTGATTCGCAATGGCGAGCTGTTTTTGATCGGCTGTCAGATCAACCCGCTCAAATCAGCCTCCACCCACGTCACGCCCGATGCTGCCCGCACCAAAAAGCTGCTGATGCACAAGGATGAAATCCGCCGCCTGATCGGCAAGGTCGAACAAAAAGGCTACACCCTGGTGCCGCTGAATCTGCACTGGAAAAACGGCGTGGTGAAATGCGAAATCGCCCTGGCAAAAGGCAAGGCCGAACACGACAAGCGCAACACCATCAGAGACCGCGAAGGCAAGCGCGAAGTGGAGCGCGCCATGAAGCAGCGCACGCGCTGACGCAAAGCCGCCGCCCACCGTGCCCATCAGCCATGTAGATACGGGCTGGACTGGATCAGCTTGCACCATTCAATCGATTGGATCGATCTGCCAGGCAGGCTTGCTTTTCCAGCCGCCCCTTCAGCACGGCAGCTCACTCCTTGCTGCCCAAGCAGCCATTCAATGCCAGCTCATCACCTCGCCTGAATCAGGCGGGCCGCCCATTCGGGCGGCAGCACCCAGAGCAGCAGCGCCGTCATCGCGACATAGCGCAGGAATTTGCCCAGCGCCATCCAGCCCGTGCAAGGCCAGAAGGGCATTTTGAGCCAACCGGCCACCGCGCACAGCGGGTCGCCCACCACGGGCAAGAAGGACAAAAAACAAGCCCGCGGCCCGAAACGTTGCAGCCAAGCCAGTGCGGTGGATTCGGCCTTGTCGGCCCGCATTTTTTCCACGGCCTTGTGGGCGCCCAAGCCCATCCACCAACTCACTGCGCCGCCCAGGGTATTGCCTAGTGTGGCAACGATCATGGTGGGCCAGAACAGTTGCGGATTGAGCACCAGCAGGCCATACACCGCCGCCTCCGAGCCCAGAGGCAGCAGCGTGGCCGATAAAAAAGCCACGACAAAAACTGTGCTCAAGCCATATTGCGGCAGGGCCAGCAACTGCATCAGGTTTTGCAAAAACTCAGCCATTGATTGCGTACCATCAAAAACAAAAGCGAGGAACAAAAACGCCGTACCAAGCAGCGCCCTGCACACGCTGCAATCGAAGAAAAAACTTTTCTGAAAGCTGTGCCCGCACTCTGAAACGTGCAGCAGTCGGACATGGCACGGCACGGAGCACCAAGTGCCAATCGAAGTGCATCGCGCAGTGCATGGCCCGTGCGACATGGGCGGGATTGAAACAAGATGCGCAAAAACGCAAACCGCCTGCCCTGGCGTCACCACGGTTCAAGGCCCGCAAGAGGATCGGGGATCGTGCACAAGCCCCTACAGCAAAGGTGAAAACAGGCGCGCAATCGATTCCAGCAGGGCATTGTGCCAAGGCTGCTTGCCCGGCTCGGCTGTGACCCTTTGGGCCTGGCGCAAGTCTTCGGTGAACATCTGCGCGATTTGCCGCGTCAACTCGGTGCTGTACAGCACCACGCAAACCTCGAAGTTGAGCAGGAAGCTGCGATTGTCGAAATTGGCCGTGCCCACCATGCTGTAGTTGTCGTCCACCACCAGCGTTTTGGCGTGCAGCATGGGGCCGGTGTACTCGTAAACCTGCGCGCCCGCATCGCGCAGCTCCTTGAAATAGGAGCGCGCAGCCATCGTCACCCAGAAAGAATCGCTGCGCCGGGGCACGAGGATTTTGACCTCCACCCCGCGCAGCGCGGCATTGAGCAAGGCGTATTCGGCTGGTTCGGTCGGCACGAAATAGGGAGTGGTGAGCCACACCCGCTGCTGTGCCATGCCAATGGCGTGCAGCACGCTGTGGTGAATGGCCTGGCCACTGCTGTCTGGCCCCGAAGCAGCCACCTGCACCAGGTGACGGCCCGTGCCCGCGCGGTCCGTTGCCCAAACGCCGGGTTCGAATTTGTGCTCGCCGCTGGCGTAGGCCCAGTTTTCCAGAAAGACGTATTGCAACCAGCGCACGGCCGCGCCTTCCAGCCGCAGATGAGTATCTCGATACGCGGTTTGCGGGCGCAGGTGCTCGTTTTCGTCGTCGGTGATGTTGATGCCGCCGGTGAAGCCCACCCAGCCGTCGCAGACCACGATTTTGCGGTGGGTGCGCAGATTGAGCATGGGGCGCAAAAACAGATTGAAGTGCGAAGGGTGAAAGGCCGCCAGCTGCCCGCCCGCAGCCAGAAAGCGCTCGCGCAGGGCCTTGCCCGCACGACCCATGAAGCGGGCGGAGCCCACATCGTCCACCAGCAGGCGCACTTTCACGCCGCGCTGCAAGGCGGCGAGCAAAGCGTCCATCAACTGCTGGCCCGATTGATCGGGCTCGAATATGTAGTACTCCAGATGAACGTGGCAGCGGGCCTGCCCGATCTGCTGCACGATGGCTTGCAGGGCAGCCCCACCGCCATTGATGACTTCTATCGCATCGCAATGCGAGGGCGGTATGCCGCAACTAGCCTCGATCATCTGGCTGTGCCTGAACGCCCAAACGGGCGGCTGCGGCCGGTCTTGCAGCAACTGGCGCATATCGCAATGCGCGCGCAGGCGGGCCTGGCTGCGCAAACGCCGGAGTGACTGCCGCTTGACCTTTTGCGGCCCGAAAAAGCGGTACACGATCAGCCCCAGGGGCGAGATCAGACACAGGCCCAAGATCCACGCCAGCGTCGCTGCAGGCGAGCGGCGTTGCAAGGTCACGTGAATCGCCAGGTGCACCCCGGCCAGAAACCACACCCAGCCAAGCAGGGCGCGCCAATGCTCGGTGGTGTATTGCCAAAGCTCAAGAACAGGGGTGGGAAGCGTCATGCATCAAACCAGCCATTCAGCCACAGCCACATTGACGAGTTGCCACGCATGCACGGCCTTTGCACATGGCTGCTGCTCGCCCAAGATTGCTTGCTCTTTCACGCCAAGCGGCGCTGCGGAGCCACATAAGCACAAACCAGTGCCTTTCAAACAAAGCCTCAAGCCGCTGCAGGCGGCAGCATCTGCGCCCATTGCTCAGCGTCGAACCCGGCCGTGAGCCGACCCTGCCCCCAATCGACCAGAGGACGCTTGATCACGCTGGGCTGGGCCAGCATCAGGGCCTGGGCGCTGGCGTCGTCCACCACGCGGGCTTGTTCGGCCGCATCCAGCCTGCGCCAGGTGGTGCCCCGGCGGTTGATCAACACATCGCGCCCCAATTGCTGCAAGCCCTGCTCCAGCAAAGCCGCGGGCACGCCCTGCTTTTTGAAATCGTGCCACACGTAATCCACGTTTTGCGCCTGCAACCAGGCGCGCGCTTTTTTAACCGTGTCGCAATTGGCAATGCCGTAAACGATGGGTGTGGATGTTGCATTCATGGGGCGCATTATCCGCGCTTTGCCGCATCACCCATCAGGCGCCCGCCCGTCTGCCCCAAGCGCCCAAGTCATCGTGGGATTCATTGCCCATCAGCACCACGCCAGCGCGCAGCTCACCCTCATGCACAATACGGCGCATGCTGCCACACGCCCCTTCTTCGCCCGCCCCATCCGAACAATCATTGACGCAATGGCTCGCGTATTGCGAGCAACTGCACCCCAAAGGCATACAGGGCATCGAGCTGGGATTGGATCGCCTGCGCAGCGTGGCCAACCGCATGCACAAGGGCGCTGGCGTGCGCTTTGCCTGCCCGGTGTTTACCGTGGCGGGCACCAATGGCAAAGGCTCCACCTGCGCCATGCTCGAGAGCATTTTGCGCCACGCGGGTTACCGCACCGGGCTGTTCACCTCGCCGCACTTGGTGCATTTCAACGAACGCTGCAAGATCAACAACCAGCCCGTGGCCGATGCCATTTTGGCCCCGCACTTCGCCGCTGTGGAGCAAGCCCGCGGCAACACGCCGCTGAGCTATTTCGAATTCACCACCCTGGCCGTGCTCGACTGCCTGGCCAGCGCCCAGCTGGACGCCGTGATTCTGGAAGTGGGCCTGGGCGGGCGGCTGGACGCCGTGAACCTCATCGATACCGACTGCGCCATCATCACCAGCATCGACATCGACCACACCGAATTTCTGGGCGATACACGCGAAGCCATCGGCGCGGAAAAAGCCGGCATCATGCGCGCGGGCAAACCGGCCATTGTGGGCGACCCGCAGCCCCCCGCCACCCTGGCCGCACACGCCAACGCCATTGGCGCCGACCTGTGGCTGCACGGGCGCGACTTTGCCCTGCAAGGCGACCAGCAGCAATGGGGCTGGTCGGGCCGTGGGCGCCGCTACAGCGGTCTGGCCTGGCCGGGCTTGCGCGGGGCCAACCAGCTCATCAATGCCGCAGGCGCCGTGGCCGCCGTGGCCACCATGCACCACCGCTTGCCGGTGGCCGCGCAAGATGTGCGCTTAGGCTTGGCGCGCGCCGAGCTGAGCGGGCGTTTTCAAATCGTGCCAGGCCAGCCCACGCTGATTCTGGATGTGGCGCACAACCCGCACTCGGTAGCGGCCTTTGTGGCCAATCTGGACGCCATGGGCTTTTACCCCGCCACGCACGCCGTGTTGGGCGCCATGGCCGACAAGGATTTGCCCGCCATGCTCAAGCGACTGCACCCGCTGATCGACCATTGGTACTTCACCGACCTGCCTACCCCGCGCGCGGCCAGCGCCAGCCAGCTGCAAGCGATGTGGCAAGCCGCTGTGGCAGATGCAGCGCCCAAGCTCACCCCCGCCACCAGCCAGACCTTTGCCAGCCCCACGCAGGCGCTGCAAGCGGCCTTGGCCGCCGCAGACCCCGCTGATAGAATCGCCGTGTTTGGCTCTTTTCATACCGTAGGAGCGGTGCTTGAAGACGGATTGCCGCGTTTGGCCACGCCGCACCTTGCCGCCAAGCCCAGCGCCTGAACCAGCCGCCCTGCCCTTGCGTTGCGCTGCCGCTTCGGTTACGCATCGCCTCAGCACGTTCCGACACCTCAGCCCCCGACCCGGCATGGCCTTGTTCAAAAAACGCTCCTCCAAATCCGACCCTTCGTCCGCTGCACCTGCGCCGGAATCTGCTGCGGCTTATGCCGATCCCCTGCACCGCCGCGCACGCCACCGCCTGATTGGCGCCAGCGTGCTGGTCGTGATCGCTGTGCTGGTTTTGCCCTGGGTGTTTGACGTGAAGCCGCCCACGGTTTCGCCCAATGTGCCCATCGCCATTGAAGGGCAAACAGACAACACGCCAGTGCCCCCAGCCACTGCCACCCTGCCCCTGGCCCCTGTGCCCACGGCGCGCGCCACAGCCGAAGAAACAGATACCCAAACAGAAACCGTAGCGGCCAAACGCAAGCCCGATCAGGCTGAACCCCCCGCTGAACCCGAGCGTACGGCCAAGCCCCAAGCCAAGGCAAAAACCGAAGCGGCACGCGCCAAAGAGCCTGCTACCCGCAAGCCCGCCAATATCGACGAGCTGATCGCCCAGCGCCAGAAACAAGAGCGGCAAGAAAAACAAGAGAAGCAGAAGCAGCAAGAGCGCGCCAAGCCCACGCCGGCCAAACCCACGCCTGCAGCCACAACAACGCCGCCCCCCAAGCCCGAGCAGGCCACACCGCCCGTGCAATACAACTTCCCCGAAAAGGGCCGTTTCGTGGTGCAGATTGGCGCTTACGTCGAGGCCGACAAGGTCGCCAACGTGCGCAAGCGCCTGAGCCAGGCGGGCCTGAACAACTACACGCAGCAGGTCACCATCAACGGCAAAAAGGTCACCCGCGTGCGCCTGGGCCCCTTCACTTCGCGCAAGCAGATGGAGCAAGTCGCCAACAAGGTGCGCGCGCTGGGCCTGCCCGTTTCCCTGTATCAACTCTGATCACACCCACTCAAGGCAAGCAGCATGACTGCGGGTATCGACGGGGCTGCAGGCATCGGCCTGTTCGATTGGGTCTGCCTGGGCCTTGTGCTGCTTTCCGGCCTGATCGGCGCCTGGCGCGGCCTGGCTTTTGAGGTGCTGGCCCTGCTGGCCTGGGCCGGCGCTTTTTTTGCCGCGCAGTGGGGCAGCGTGCTGCTGGACGCCCTCTGGCCCTGGCAGTGGCTGGCAGAAAAAGACAGCGCCCAGGCGCGCCACCTGCTGAGCTTTGTGCTGCTGTTCGTCTGCGCCTTGCTGTTGCTGGGCCTGTGTGCCTCGGCCGTACGAGCCGGCCTTCAAAAAACCGGCTTGCGCCCGTTTGACAGAGCGCTGGGCATGGGCTTTGGCCTGTTGCGCGCCCTCATTTTGTTATGGGCTGTTACAGTTCTGATCTGGCTGACGCCACTGCACCAGCAAAGCTGGTGGCGCACCTCCTGGTGCGCGCCTTGGCTGCATCACTCGCTGCGCCTCATCTCGCCCCTGATGCCGCCCAAGTGGCAGCAGGGCCTGCCGCCCGGCTTGCGCAGCCATTCAAGCAGCCACCCCGGCAAGCCATCAGCCGCTGATTCACTTCTATTTCTCTGAACAAAAAGGGCCGACCAGCATGTGTGGAATCGTCGCCATGGTGCATAACGACCATGTGAACCAATTGCTTTACGACGCCTTGTTGCTGCTGCAACACCGCGGGCAAGACGCCGCAGGCCTTGCCACGCAAAAAGACCGCAAATTCTTCATGCACAAGGCCAAGGGCATGGTGCGCGACGTGTTTCGCACGCGCAATATGCGCGCGCTGCCCGGCAACTGCGGCCTGGGGCAGGTGCGCTACCCCACGGCGGGCAGCGCCGACGATGAGGAAGAGGCCCAGCCCTTTTACGTCAACGCGCCTTTCGGCATCGTGCTGGTGCACAACGGCAACCTCACCAACGCCCACGCCCTGCGCCAGGAACTGGCACACACCGATCACCGCCACATCAATACCGAAAGCGATTCGGAAGTGCTGCTCAACGTGCTCGCGCACGAGCTGGGCCGCGCCAGCAACGGGCAAAGGCTGGAGGTGGACGACATGTTCCAGGCCGTGCGCGCCGTGCACCAGCGCCTCAAAGGCTCTTACGCCGTGATCGCCATGATCGCCGGGCACGGCCTGCTGGCTTTTCGCGATCCGCACGGCATTCGCCCGCTGTGCATGGGTAAAAGCAGCGATGGCACCGTCATGCTGGCCAGCGAATCGGTTGCGCTGGAAGGTTCGGGCATTGCCCTGGACCGCGACGTGGCGCCTGGTGAAGCGGTGTTTGTCGATCTGCAAGGCCGCATCACCACGCAGCAATGCGCCGATGCCGCCGTGCGCAACCCCTGCCTGTTTGAGTATGTGTATCTGGCCCGGCCCGATTCCACGCTGGACGGCATTTCGGTCTACCGCGCCCGCCTGAAAATGGGCGAAACGCTGGCCCATCGCCTGGTGTCTTTTCTCGCGCCCAACGAGATTGATGCCGTCATTCCCGTACCCGAATCCAGCCGCCCCAGCGCCATGCAGCTGGCCCAGGCCCTGGGCCTGCCCTACCGCGAAGGCTTCGTCAAAAACCGCTACGTCGGCCGCACTTTCATCATGCCCGGGCAAGCCGTGCGCAAAAAATCGGTGCGGCAAAAGCTCAATGCAGTCGCCAGCGAATTCAAGGGCAAAAACGTGCTGCTGGTGGACGATTCCATCGTGCGCGGCACCACGTCCAAAGAAATTGTGCAAATGGCACGCGATGCCGGCGCCAACAAGGTGTTTCTGGCCAGCGCCGCGCCGCCGGTGCGCTACGCCAACGTCTATGGCATCGACATGCCGTCTGAAAAAGACCTGGTGGCGCACGGCCGCACCGAAGAAGAGGTGCGCCAGCTCATCGGCTGCGATGCGCTGATCTACCAAAGCCTGGATGCACTCAAATCCATCATCCGCGAGCTCAACCCAGCCCTTGGCAATGTGGACTCTTCCTGCTTTGACGGCGTGTACGTCACCGGTGACATCACCGGCGGCGACATCGAACGCCTGCGGCAAGAGCGGCCGCAGGCCACACCAGTTGAGCCGTGAATGAAAGATGCAAGGCGGCATGGCGCGCTACAGCGAAACGGTGGCATGCAGCAGCTGGATAGGCCCTAGACCCGCCTGAATGGGGTGCCGCGCCTGCGCAAAGGCCCAAGGCGCCCGCCAGGCACCACCTGCCACCGCCCACCCCCCATCCACGCTTGCCAGCGCCAACACGCATCGCCGCCATCGCGGCCCTTTCATCATTCATTTCACTTGCCCTCATGGCCGTACGCCCGTCCCCTTTTCCATCACCGCACTGCCCGTAAACAAGCACCATGTCTGACGCTTCCTGCCCCCATCAGCCCGCCGCCGGCAACACCTGGCGGCCCGAAACCCGCGCCATTCGCGAAGCCCTGCCGCGCAGCCAGTACGGCGAACATGCCGAGGCGCTTTACCTCACCAGCAGCTTCGTGCAGCCCGATAGCGAAACGGCCGCGCACAACTTTGCCTTTCCGGCCGATGGCTACACCTACACCCGCACCGCCAACCCCACGGTCGCCAGCTTCGAGCAGCGCCTGGCTGCGCTTGAAGGGGCCGAGGCCGCAGCCGCCACGGCCAGCGGCATGTCGGCCATCTTGCTGCTGGGGCTGGGCCTGCTCAAAAGCGGGGATCATGTGATCTGCTCGCGCTCCATGTTCGGCTCCACCATCCGCCTGCTGGGCACAGACTTTGCCCGCTTCGGCGTGGAAACCAGCTTTGTGCCGCAAACCGATCTGGCTGCCTGGCGCGCCGCCCTGCGCCCCAACACCCGCCTGCTGTTTGCCGAAACGCCCACCAACCCGCTCACCGATTTGTGCGACATCGCCGCATTGGCCGACATGGCCCACGGCGCAGGCGCCCTGCTGGCCGTGGACAACTGCTTTGCCACGCCCGTGCTGCAACGCCCGCTGCAATTGGGGGCTGACATCGTCATCCATTCAGGCACCAAGTTTCTGGACGGGCAAGGCCGCGTCATGGCCGGTGCGCTGTGCGCCAGCAAGCAATTGGTCAACGAGGTGTTCAACCCCGTGCTGCGCGCGGCGGGCATGGTGCTCTCGCCCTTCAATGCCTGGATCGCGCTCAAGGGGCTGGAAACGCTGCACTTGCGCGTCAAGGCCCAATGTGCCCAGGCGCTGGAGCTGGCCCGCTGGCTGGAGCAGCAGCCGCAGGTGGAGCGCGTGTTCTACCCCGGCCTGGCCTCGCACCCCCAACACGATCTGGCCATGCGCCAGATGAACGGCATGGGCGGTGCGGTGCTGTCCTTCGCTGTTCGCTCGTCCAATGCCCAGCAGGCGCGTGCAAGTGCCTTCCACGTCATCGACCAGAGCCAGTTGTGCAGCATCACCTCCAACCTGGGCGACGTCAAAACCACCATCACGCACCCTGCCAGCACCTCGCATGGCCGCTTGAGTGAAGAACAGCGCCAGGCCGCCGGCATCACCCAGAACCTGATCCGCATCGCCGTGGGGCTGGAGCACATCGAAGACCTCCAGGCCGACCTGAGCCGTGGCCTGGGCGCCTTGCCCTGAAAAGTCACGGGCAGCGCCAGGCGCTGGCGGTGATGCACGCAGCTACACGGCTGCACGCACCCGCCCAGGCCGAATCCCAGGCCAACAATGTCTGCGCCGCTTGTTGCTGGACGGCTTGTTGTTTCTCTTGCACACCACGCGACGGCCCAAGCAGCGCCCGCACCCTCTATCCACCATCGTTTTCATTTCTCACCCATCCACCGCATATGAGCCAAGTCCGCACCCGCTTCGCCCCATCGCCCACCGGCTTCATCCACCTGGGCAACATCCGCTCCGCCCTCTACCCCTGGGCCTTTGCCAAGGCCAAGGGGGGCGACTTCATCCTGCGCATCGAAGATACCGACCAGGAGCGCTCCACCCAGGCCGCCGTCGACGTGATTCTGGAAGGCATGGCCTGGCTGGGCATGACGCCCGACGAAGGCCCCTTCTACCAAATGCAGCGCATGGCGCGCTACAAAGAGGTGCTGGCGCAGATGCAGGCCCAGGGTTTGGTCTACCCCTGCTACATGAGCGTGGCCGAGCTCGATGCGCTGCGCGAGCGCCAGATGGCCGCCAAGCAAAAGCCCCGCTACGACGGCACCTGGCGGCCCGAGCCGGGCAAGCAACTGCCGCCCGTGCCCGAAGGCGTGCAGCCCGTGCTGCGCTTCAAGAACCCGCAAGGCGGCGTGGTCGCCTGGGACGACAAGGTCAAAGGCCGCATCGAAATCCGCAACGACGAGCTGGACGATCTCGTCATTGCCCGCCCCGACGGCACGCCCACCTACAACTTCTGCGTGGTGGTGGACGACATCGACATGGGCATCACCCACGTCATCCGTGGTGACGACCACGTCAACAACACCCCGCGCCAGATCAACATCTTCCGCGCGCTGGGCAAAGAGCCGCCGGTGTATGCCCACCTGCCCACCGTGCTCAACGAGCAGGGCGAAAAGATGAGCAAGCGCAATGGCGCCAAGGCCGTGACGCAGTACCGCGACGAAGGCTACCTGGCCGACGCCATGCTCAACTACCTGGCCCGCCTGGGCTGGAGCCACGGCGACGATGAAATCTTCAGCCGCGAACAATTCCTGCAATGGTTCGATCTGGATCACCTCGGCCGCAGCGCCGCCCAGTTCGACGAAGCCAAGCTGCGCTGGGTCAACGCCCAGCACATGAAAACGACGGACGACGCCACGCTCGCCGCCCTCGTCGCGCCGCAACTGCAACAGCGCGGCCTCACGCCCGACGAGCGCCTGCCCGCCATCTGCGGCCTATACAAAGACCGCTGCGACACCACCGTGGCCCTGGCCAATCATGCCGCCGCCTTCTACAGCGATGTGGCCGCCAGCGCCGAAGACCTGGCCACCCACGTGACCGAAGCCATCCGCCCCGCCCTGCGCGATCTGGCCACCAGGCTCGCCGCCCTGCCCGCTTTGGACAAGGCATCGATTGCCGCTGCGCTGAAAGAAACGCTGGCCGCCCACGGCCTGAAAATGCCGCAACTGGCCATGCCCGTGCGCGTGCTCGTCATGGGCACGCCGCAAACGCCATCGCTCGATGCCGTGCTGGCTTTGCAGCCGAAAGAAAAAATTTTGCAGCGTTTGCAAAATTCCTGAAAACTGCTATACAATGCGAGCTTCGACACCGAGAGGGGCAAACAGCAAACGCTGATGCACACTTCAGGGGGTATAGCTCAGCTGGGAGAGCGCTTGCATGGCATGCAAGAGGTCAGCGGT
>JAUMWT010000046.1 GCA_030529505.1 Allobrachymonas sp.
CGGCCAGGTCTTGCCCGGCTGCGAGGGTGATGTTTTGACCGCCCACTTGGCTGGCAAGCGCCTGCTCGCCATAGCGGCTGCTGGCGCTGGTGTTGACGTTGCTGCCCCAGAAGCTGCTTTTTTGGCGGTGAAAGCCCTGATCCAACTGCACGCTGCTGTGGCCGGATTGCACCTGTATGTCGCGTCCGGCTTGCAGATGCGTGCGGCCTGCCTGGGCATCGACTTCAGAGGCGCGAAGTTGCAAGTCATTTTGGGCGATCAGCTCGACGTGGCCTGCGCCCACGATGCGGCTGCCCAGTTCTGCGCCTTGGGCTGTGTGCAGGTAGTTGCGTGCATTCCAGGTGTGGCGGGTGCTGCTTTCTGTCCAGACGCTGCCCAGCTCGATGTTGCCCGCTTGCAGGTGGGTGAGACCGTTGGGCGCACGGTTGGCTATTTCTGCACCGTGCAGGCTGATGTTTTGCCCGGCCCAAAGGATCAGTTTGCCTTTGGGGGAGCTGGCTTCGTCTGCCGTGGCCTCGGTGCTTGTTGGCCCTGCCCCTTCTTGGGGCTTGGGTGCAGGCTGCTGGGTGGCATCGGCAGCGGTGCCGTTGACCGAGAGGCTGGCGATGCGGTCGCGCAGGGTGGAGCTGTGGCCGTTGGTGGCCGTGCCGTTTTCAGTGCTGCGTGTGGTGCTGGCGATCGTGATGTTGCCGCCGGCTTGTGCCAGCAGGGTGCTGCCCGCTTCGACGCGGCTGCCGCTGATGGTGATGTCTTTTTGGGCGCTGAGTTGCACCGCATCAGACTGGATGCGCCCAGCCGATTCGTGGCGGATGTTGTTGGCTTCAAGAACGACGGCCTTGCCCGCAGCAAGGGCGCCGCCCTGGTTGTTGATGGTGTGCGCTTTAGCATCCGAATGGATGACGCTGCCTGCGCTGATCAAGCCGCCGCTGCCGCTCAAGTCCATGAGCAGTTGGCCTTGGCTGACTATCGCATACAGGCGGGGCGCCAGGGCGCGGTGCACGCTGCCGTCTTGCAGGGTGAAGCGCCCTTCTTCCAGCCAGACAATGCTGCTGGTGAGTTGGGCCATTTGCTCGGCCGTTAGCGCAATGCCGGGGCGCAGCTTGTGCGCCTGCGCAAAGCGTATGCCGGCGTTCATCAGGGCGCGGTATTGCTCATCGGCGTTTTGGTGGTTGCTGCTCAGCCACGTCCTGCCCGTGAGGCGGCCCACTTGGTTGTTGATGAGGTGCTGCTCGTAATAGCCATCGCCCAGGCGTTTTTGAATGCGATCGCCTTTGATGCCCAAAGCGTTGAGCATGTAGTCGCTGCTGAGCCAGGTTTTGTGATTGGTGAAGAGCGGATCGGTTTCAAACAAGGGGGCGATGGGCTTGTGGGGCTGCTCCA
Organism: Allobrachymonas sp.; assembly: GCA_030529505.1. GTDB lineage: Bacteria > Pseudomonadota > Gammaproteobacteria > Burkholderiales > Burkholderiaceae_C > Brachymonas. Next base: position 1,381 of record JAUMWT010000046.1, read on the forward strand.
GGTACATGCTGTCGCTCAGGCGCTGCACGGGGCCGCGCAAGGCACGCACAACCGCATGGCCTGTGGCCAGCTTGGGCTGGACGGCAACTTCGGCCACCGCTGGTACGGCACCCAGGCGGCCGCCTTGCGGGCGTGGTGCGGCCAGGCGATCAGTTTGCAGGCCCGAGGCGGCATCCAGCGCGTGGCCTGTGGCTGTGTGGGGGTTAACGGCCACCGCATCGGGCGCAAAAGCACCTGCCGCGCCAGGCATTTGCGGATTGATGATGCGGCTGCCATCCAGGCCGCTGGCATTGGGGTTGGCATGGTCGCGCATGATGCCGTTGCCGGGCGTGGCCGGGCCTGTGCTTGCACCTGTACCCGCGTTGTTGCCCACTTGCCCGTTGCCCGTATTAACGCTGCCTGCGGCTCCACCAGCACCACCGCCCGAAGTACCGGGGGTGCTGGGCGTACCAGTGTTGTTGCCCGGGTTATTGAGATGGTTGTCTATGTGATCTGGATAGAAGTCATCGGCGTAGCCGTCAATAGGCTCAGAGGGCTGATACGGCAGGCCGTTGTAAATATCGAATTCGTTGAGTCGGCCACCTTGATACACAGTGGTTGGCAAAGAAAAAGTGATAACAGAAGGAATATCTTCATAAGGCGCAGGGGCACTCACATATTTTTGCTGTTTCCTTTTTATTTTTCCACGGAACCTCCAATGGATTTGATAAACCTGACCGGTTGTTTTAGTAATGCGCGTGCCTTGCGTACTGACATTGTTTAAATCACCACCGCCATGGTGAAGCTGAAGACCAGCCATCACTTGACTATCGGTGTTGTTGATTGTGCCGTTGAGCGATATGTTGTAGCCAGCTTTAATAATCCCCGGTACAGTTTCAAGCACTCTGTCTTCAAAAACGGTTTGAACACGATTGTCAAGCAGCAAGTATTCACGCCAGCTTTCACCTGTTGCTCTTCTGACCAAACCTGCTCCTCTGCCTTTGCCTTCCTCTCGGAAAAGGTTGGATTCTTCCCATACATTTCCATCGCTTTTTTGGTAAAGCGATGACATGGGCGTGCTGCTGATCAGCTTGTCTTTTTCAATCACCAAGCCCGCATTGCTGTTGTTGATGTTTTGGGCTTGCAGCGCCATATTGCGGGCTGCTTCGATATGCGAGCCGTGGTTGTTGATGGCTTCTGCCCGGGTGGCTGCGTCGGTTTGCCATTTGTCATCCAGCGCACCGGCCACGGCCAAATGACCCGCGCTGGCAATGCGGCTGCCGTTCTGGTTATTGATGATGTGCGCGCCAATATCCAGACGTTCGCGTGCATTCAGCGTGGCAGTGGTTGAACCTTCACCCAGGTTGTTGAGGATGTGTGCGGCAATGGCAATTTGATCGCCATAGATACGCCCTGTACCCACGTTATTGAGTGCTTGGGCGCGAATGGCGGTATTTACGTCCGCAGCAATGGCGCCACGGTTGTTCACCGTGTTTTTGACGTCAATGGCGGTGGTATCGCCAGAGACGATGACCGCCCCCTCATGCTGATGCAGATCGGCTGCTTTGACGTGCACGTTCGGGCCGGTGATGGCGCCTTTGTTGTCAACCGTGCCTTGCACGTCCAGCATCAATTTGCCGCCTTGGCTCAGGATTTGGCGCCCTTGCTCGTTGTTGAGCGTTTGGGCCGTGATGTGCAGGCCCCCTTGGCGCGCGCCCAGCCCTGTGGCATCCGGGTTGAAGAATGTGCCTTCGGCTCGGTTGTTGACGGTGTTGGCTTCGATGTACAACTTGCTGCCAATCACGAAGCCGGTGCCGATGTTGTCGAGCAATGGGGTGCGTACAGCGGTGGCCTCTTTGCCATCCACACCGCCACGGTTGGTGAAGGCGTTTTTGATGTCGAGCGCAACGGTTTGGTCGCCCACGATGTAGCCGCCTTCATGCTGAGTGAGCACAGGCGCGTCGATACGGATGTTGGGCGCCTTGATATTGCCCCAATTGTTGACCGCGTTTTGCACGTCCAGTGTGAGTAGCCCTTCACGGCTCAGGATGCTGTTGCCTTGATGGTTGTCGATGGTTTTGGCCGTGATGTGCAGCCCTTTGCGTGCGCCCAGGGCAGAGCGAGGGACGTATTCGTTGTGCCCGTTGTCAACGGTGTCAGCCTTGATATAGAGCTGGTCTCCGATGATGAAGCCGTCGCCGAAGTTGTAAAGGCTTGGGGTGCGGATACCGGTGGCTTCCTTGCCGTCGATGCCGCCCTGGTTGACGAGGGTGTTTTTGATGTCAAGCGCAACGGTTTTTTCGCCCACGATGTAGCCGCGGTCGCTTTCACCCTTGGGCATGGTGTGACCGATGTAATCGCCATAGTTGGCCAGTGCATTGGCTTCTACGCGAACGTGCTGACCCTTGATCCAGCCGTGGTTGTGCAGCGTGTCTTGCACCTGCAGGGTGGTGTTGCCGCCCGAGGTGATGGTGCCGCTTTTTTCATTCTGGATGTTGCGGGCCTTGACGGTGATGGCCGTGCCGCCTTCAAGCAAGCCGTGGTTGGTGATGGTGCCCGGGCTGTTCAGGTAGAGCGCACCGTCGAACTTGAGCACGTCGTTGACGTTATAGGTGTAGTCGCCGATCAGGTCGAACACCATGTTCTTGCCCGATTGCACGGTGCCGCCCTGGTTGTTGAGCAGGGCCTTGGCGATGCTCACGTCGCCTTGGGCAGAGAGCGTGCCTTGCTCGTTGGAGACGGTGCCGCCGCTGCTACTACCCCCGCCATTGGCGTTGGATCCGTTATTGGTATTGCCCGCCTGGTTCGGTGCCTGGGGCTGGCCCGGCATGTTGGAGGTTTGGCGCGCACCGTTGATCAGCAGGTTTTTGCCTGCGAAGATTTCGCCTTCGGCGTTGTCGAGCTTGGCGGGAGTTTGGATGGCGATGTCGCCTTCGGCCACGATCTTGCCGCGGCGGTTGCTGATGTCGCTGGCGGCCTGCATCGTCAGATTGCCACCGACCGAAATCCGACCCGATTGCGCATTGCTGATGCCCGGCGTGCTGCCCGCAGCGGTGCTGTGTAGCTGCATGTCGGCATCAGACGTGAGCGTGCCGCCGTTGTTGTGGATGAGGCCCGCAGTGATGCGCTGCGCACCGCCCGAACCGATGTAGCCAGTTGTATTGTCGAGCTTGCCTTCGCGGCCCTGACCGCGCATATCCACATCCAGCGTACCGGCGGACAAGATGCCGCCCGTTTCGCCCGAGGCGTGGTTGGCAATGTCTTGCCCGTGGCTGCGCAGGATCATGCTGCTGCCGGCTTGGATGGCCACCAAGCGCCCTGCCCCCGTATTGCTGATGCCGCCGGCATCGACTTGCAATTGCTGCTGCGCGGCAATGGTGCCGCTGTGGTTGTTCAGCCCCTGCCAATAGCCTGCGGTATCGGCACTGCTCAGGCTCAGGCTTTGGGCCTGCAGGGTGCCTTGACTGTTGTCGATACCCGCTGCGGTAACGGTGGCCGCCCCTGCGCTGCTGATCTGCCCGCCCTGGTTGCCCAGGCTCTGCGTAGCTGCCACTTGGGCGCTGCCCGCACTGCTGATGGTGCCGCCTTGGTTGTTCAATTCGGCGCCGCTTTGCAGGTTCAGGCTTTCGCCCGCGGTCAATTGGCCTGCACGGTTGTTGAGGGCAGCGACCGTAGTCACGTTCAGGGCCTGGCCTGCTTGCACCCGGCCCGATGTGTTGGCCAGCGACTGGGCCTGCACGCTGGCAGTGCTGGCCGCTTGAATGTGGCCGCTACTGTTATCAAGCGCGCCGCTGGCTTGAATGGCCACCGTTTGGCCCTGTACGCTGCCGCCCTGGTTATGGATGGCGCCGCTGCTGTGCAGGCTGGCATCGCCTGTAGCGGCAATGATTAGGCCTTGGCGGTTGTTGATGTCGGCACCGCTGGCGTGCACCGATTGCGCCGAAGCGATTTGCCCCTGCGTGTTGTTGAGCACGCCTTGGCTGGCGATTTCAAGCGTGCCCCGGCTCAGAATCTTACCCTGGGTGTTGCTGCTGAGGCTTTGCAGCTGGGCCTTGAGCTGCCCCTGCGCCGCGATATGGCCAGCGCTGTTGTTCACATCGCCTGCCTGCAATTGCCAGCTGCCTTGGGTAGCGATTTGGCCCTGGGTGTTGTTCAGGCCCTTACTGGCGGTGATTTGGCCGCTGCCCGTGCTGTTTTGCAAGATGCTGCCGCTGGCATTGTTCAGGTCGACGGTGCGAATGCTCAAGGTTTTATCGGCCGCTTCGGCCGCGCTTTGAATCACTCCGCCCTGGTTGTTGATGCTGTGCTCGGCATCAATGTTCAGTTGGCCGGTGTTGCTGGCAATCAGGCCGGCTTGGCCGTTGTGCTCGGCATTGTTCAGGGTTTGGCTTTGCAATTGCACATCGCCCTGTGCCAGCAGCTGGCCTGCACGGTTGTCGATGTTTTGCGCAGCCACATTCAGGCCCTGGCCAGCCAGCACTTTGCCCGCCTGATTGTTCAGCGCCGCGGCGGTGTTAATTTGCACAGCACCATCGGCCACCAGGGTACCGCTTTGGTTGCTCACTCTGCTGGCGGCGTTGATGGCCAGCTTGCCCCGGCTGGTGATTTGCCCGCCCTCATCGTTGGTGATGCCCACGGCATCGGCACCGCTGGCCGTGCTGGTGAGATGCATATCGGCATCAGCACTGAGTTGGCCGCCCGTGTTGACGATGCGGCTGGCCGTGAGATGCTGCACTCCACCCGAGCCGATGTAGCCAGCGCTGTTGTGCAAGGTACCGTCTTGCCCCTGGCCTTGGGTATTAATCGTCAAGCTGCCGGCAGACAAGATGCCGCCCTTGTCGCCCGAGCTTTGGTTGACGATGTCGTACCCGTGGCTGCGCAAAGTCATGCTGCTGCCCGCTTGGCTCGTGAGGATGCGGCCCGCGCCGCTGTTGCTGATGCCGCCTGCATCGATCTGCAACTGCTGGGCGGCCACGATGGTGCCGCCGTGGTTGCTCAAGGCCTGCCGTTTGCCCGATGCATCGGCACTGTTCAGGTTCAGGCTGCCTGCCTGAATAGTGCTGTTGTCGCTGTTGCTGATGCCCGCAGCTTGAATGACCAGGCCAGAGTGGCTGCCGATGTAGCTGCTACCCAGATTGCTCAAGCCGCCAGCGGCCGTGATGCGCAAAAAGCCGCTGCTGGCAATTTGGCCCTGGGCATCGTTGCGCAAACTGCCATCGGTTTGCAGAGTGGCACCTTGCTGGCCCTGCAAATAACCCGACACGTTGTTGATTTGAGTATGGGCCGCTACGCTCAGTTTTTGCCCGGCCTGCACCCTCCCGGCGGTGTTATTCAGGGATTGGGCCTGCACATTCGTGTCGTGCGTGGCGCGGATGGTGCCGCGCGTGTTGTCCAGCCCGCCTTTGGCTTGCAAGCTCACATGGCCTGCCGGTTGAGATGCGTTCTGACCCGCCTGCACCAACCCATCCACATTGTTGAAGGCGCCGGTGCGCAAGCTGGCTGTGCTGCCTGCTGCCACCACCTGCCCCTGCTGGTTGTTGAAGGCCGCACTGTTCAAACGCAGGGCTTGCTGGGCGCTGATTTGGCCCTGCTGGTTATCGATGGCGCCACTGCTTTGCAACTGCACATCGCCACGGGCCTGAATCTGGCCGCCTGCATTGCCCAGGCTGCCCAGTTGAGCGCGCAGATCGCCTTGCGCAGCCAGTTGGCCGGCGCGGTTGTTGGCCTGTTGGGCTTGCAGATTCAGGCTGCCCTGGCTGGCGATTTGGCCCTTGGCATTGTTCAGTTGCTGGCTGGCCGTGATCTGGCCGGCGCCCGTGCTGTTTTGCCGGATGGTGCCGCCTGCGTTGTTCAAATCAGCCGTGCGGATGCTCAGGGTTTTGTCGGCTGCTTCGGCCACGCTTTGAATCACGCCGCCCTGGTTGTTGACGCTTTGGCTGGCTTCAATGTTCAACTGGCCCGCATGGCTGCTGATGAAGCCGGCTTTTCCATCGTGCGCGGCGTTGTTCAGGCTTGGGCTGCTCAAGCGCATGTCGCCTTGCGCCAGCAGTTGGCCCGCGCGGTTGTCGATGCCGCTTTGCACCTGGGCCGTGAATGTGCCTGCCGTCTGCAATACGCCTTGCACATTGTCCAGTTGCTGCGTGCGCAGGCTCAGGTCCTGGTGGCTGTAGAACAGGCCCGAGCGGTTGTTGAGGGTTTGCACTTCGCCCGCAAGGCGGTGGGTGAACAGTTGGCCGCCAGCGTTGTTCAGCTCGCCCTGGTTGTGCAGGGTGTGCACGTGCAAGGTGCCGCTGTTGACCAGACCGCCCTGGCTGAACACATCGGTCAAACCATGGGCCACGATGTGGCCGCCGCTGTTATCAAGCGCACCGGCCACGTGCAAGCGCCCCTGCGGCAGGGCAGCGGCATCGTGCACGCTGTGTTTGATGGTGGCGCCGGTTTGGGCCGTGCTGGGGGCCTGTGCAGCTGTGCTTGCCGTGGCGGCTGTTTGGGCGTCGGCACTTGTGTCTGTGGTTTTTTCTGCGCCGATCCAGCCGCCCTGGCCCTGGGCGGGCGCATTGCGCAGGGTGTGTGCTTGCAGGGCAAAGGCCTGCGGCCCGCTTTGGCTGATGCGGCCCGTGTTGTTCAGGCCCTGGGCGGCCACGTCCAGCCGCGCAGCCGTGAGGGTGCCGCCCAGGTTATCCAGTTGGTCGGCGGTGATTTGCAGTTCCCGGCGGGCATTGATCACGCCGCTGTTGCGCAGGTGGCCCGCGTTTTGCAGTTGCACCACGCCTTGGCTGGCGATGGTGCCGCTGTTGTGCAGCCCCTGGCCGTGGGTGTGAATCTGCACCTGGTTGGCCGTGGCCGTGCCGATCACGCCGGTGTTGGTGAGCAAGCCATTGGTATCGATGTGCACCTGGCCCGCGCCTGCGCCCGCCGTGGCGGCGATGCTGCCTGCGTTGCGCACGCCCACGCCCGCTTCGGTGCCGATGAGGGTGATCTTGCCTGCGTACATGCCGCCCAGGGCGCTTACGTCCAGCGCAAAGCGCGGGGCGGCGCTGCCATCTGCCGGGGTGCCGTTGGCTTGCGCATCGCCCAGGCCGCCCGCACCGGCTGTGGCTGCCACGGTGTTGGTGCCACTGACCACGCCCAGCTCTTTGGCCCAGATGCCGGCATTGACTTCCACGGCGCGCGCCAACAGGCCGGTGTAGTCCACCAAGGTGGCGTCCAGCCCCAGGCCGTCCACGCGGATGGTGCCGCGCTCAATCGCATAGCCTTTGATGGCCCCATCGGCCCCGAGCTGGGGTGCGCCGGTGCTCAGGGTCACGCGGCTGGCGTTGATGAAGCCGCCGCCATTCACGGCAATGCCTGCGGGGTTGGCGATGACGAGTTCGGCCTTTTGCCCTGCCACTTCCAGATAGCCGCGCAACTGGCTGGGGTTGTTGCTGTTGACTTCGGTGAGGATGACGCGCGCCTCGCCCCGTGCCAACCAGGGGTTGCCCTGCACCCAGCCGCCCAACTGGGTTTGCACGTTTTTGCGGCTGTTGTTGAGGATGGCGCCTTCACGGTTCACGTCGAACTGGCTGTAGGTGTTACGGCTCACGCCTGCGGCGCTGGGCGTTTGAATGTTGACCAGCGGCACCTCGTTGGGCGCTTTGAGCACGGTGGCGCGCTGTTGGCCGGGTGCGCTCGGGTCGGCCACGATTTGCGCAAAAGCCGGTTGCCAGGCCCCGTGCAGCAGCATCAGACAAGCAGCGGCCACGCCCGCTGCCAGCGGGCGCAGGCGCAGCAGGCCCGCCACGCCAATGGCCCCAGCCGGGCCGCCCTTGACCTGGGTTTGGGCGCATTCGGCCACGGCCATGTATTGACCGCGGGCCTTGTTGAAGATGATGCGATGCTGCTTGTTCATGATCTGCCTGTTATGGTTTGTTTATGCTTGGTGTGTGTTGTTGTGCGAGCAATTGCCGTCAGTGAAATGCCTGGGTTTTTCGTGCATGGGGAACTGATGCATTGAAGCGGCCAGAACGTGCCTGAACGTGCTTAAAACGACCAGTTCATGTGAAAGCCCGCAGCGTGCTTGGCCGTGCGGAAGTTGTTCGGTTTGTGCACGGGAGCACCCACGAAGACGTCGTAGCTCAAGCCCCGCGCCCAGCCCTTGCCCTGGCCGCGCAGGCCCGCCACGGCGCCCGTGAGGCTTTTGCCCAGCAGGTGCTGGCTGCCTGGGCCGCTCACGCGACCATGATCCAGGCCCAGATAAGCCTCTTGCCCGCTCGCGCCCAAGGCCCAACCCAGCTCGTTGCGGGTGAACCAGCCGCGTTCGGCCAGCAGGCTGCTTTCGCCATCAAAGCCACGCACGCTGTAGCGCCCGCCAATGCCGAATTGATCTTGCACGGTCAGGCGCGTGAAGCTGTGCTGCCAGCGCCATTGGCTGCTCCAGCGCAGTTTCTGCCCGCCCAAGGTGAAGGGGGCGTGGATGGACAGATCGGCCGTGGCCAAGGCAAAGCGCGAAGTGCCTTCGCCAAACAAGTCTTCGGGCGCAGGCTGCGCCCCCAAAGCGCCGGTGCCGCGTTTGTAGGCCAGCGTGCCGTCCAGGCTGGCCGTGCCGATGTACTGGCGGTGATGCAGTTGAGCTTGCCAGCCTGCGGTGCGCCGGCGTTGTACGTCCACTTCCACGTCGTCGATGAAGTTGCGGCTGTTGCGCGCCCAGCCCTTGAGGGTGAAGGTGGTTTTGCTGCTGGCATTGCGGTGCACCACGCGCCCCAGCGCCACTTCGGCGCTTTGGCTGTGGCCGCTGTACAGATAGTTCTGCACGGCACCGGCCACGGTTTGGCGGTAGCTGTTTTTACTGGCGCCCATGCTCAGCAGCCAGTAGCCGTAAGGGATGCTGTAGTGCAGCTGATAAGCGTCGCTGCCCCTGCGCCCGTCTGCCTGGGGCTGGCCGCCGCCCAGGGCGCGGCTGTAGCTGAGGTAGAACAGATCGTTCAAGCGCAAGGGGTTATCCAGGCTCAGGGTGGCCGTGGCCTGGTATTTGCCGGTGTTGTCGGTGCCGCTGTCGTCCAGCGACACGTTCAGGCGCACGGGGCGCTGCTGGCTGTGCTGCACGATCAAGTTGCTTTGCCCCATGCCGGTCGGCCCCGCTTGGTCGGCCGGAGCGATCTGGATGTCGGCATCGGCCGTGGGCACGCGCTTGAGGTTTTCCAGCCCCTGCTCGATATCACGCAGATTGAGCAAATCGCCGGGCCGCATCGGCAAGGCGGTTTGGATGCGCAGCGGCAGGGCTTGTTGCTGCCGGGCTTCTTGCTGCGCTGTTTGAGGCGCAATGCTTGCGCTGGCATCTGCACCACCTGCATCAATAGCTACATGGCCGCCTTCTGCCTGCGTGCCCTTGGGGACGACTGCTTGCACAGCCGCCACGCGCCCCGGTATCACGTTCAGGCTCAGCTGCCCGGTTTTCAAATCCTGCACCGGGGCCAGCACGCGGCTGGTGATGTAGCCGCGGCCAATCAAATGGTTTTGCGCGCGCGCCAGCAAGATGTTGATGCCTTGCGCGCCCAGGCAGCGGCCCTGCGGGGCGTCAAGCACAAAACGCCCCGTGCTGGGATCTTGATAACGCGCCAGGGCCTGCGGCAAGCCCCGCCATAAAGCAGAAGGCACTTGCGTGCCTTCCATGCCTGTGATGTCCACCTGTTGGATGGGAAAGCACGGCCTTTCATCTTCAGGCAAAGGCAAACGGCCCAAATCGACAGCAGGCGCCTGGGCTTGTGCATCCACTTGCGCTTCCAGCGCCTGCACGGCTTGCCGCTGTCTGCGCTCCAGCTCGTTTTGCTGCTGCTGTTGCAATTGCTGCTGGCGTTCCAGCGTGCGCCGCTGCTCTTGCTCGGCGCCGATTTCTGCAGGCACGAATGATTGCGCCCAGGCCGATATGCAGCCGGCAGCCAGCAAGCTCACCGTCAGGGTATGGCGCAGCTTGGTTTGAGAAAAAAGTTCCATGAGAGCGAAAAATGACACAGCCAAAAGCGGCAAGCGGGTGTTGCATCCGCTTACATTGGCGCGCATTATCGGCTCATGGCACTAGATCATGTCGTCACGAGAAGCAGTTAAACTGCAGCAACATCATTGATTGAAG
>JAUMWT010000047.1 GCA_030529505.1 Allobrachymonas sp.
AACCAAGTCCCTGCTTGAAGGGGTAGTTGCCAGCGCGGCGTTCGTCAACCAAGGCAGCGACATGGTTGCGGGTCAGGGCATGCAGCAGGCGCTGCTGGCCGCACAAAATGGCACGCATACATTTGGCGGCGTATCTGCTGGCCGCAGCCGCTACCCAACAGGCTCGCATGTGGATGTGAAAAACGTCAGCGTGCTATTGGGCCTGAGCAACAGCATCGGCAACGCTGCAGGCAATTTGACGCTGGGCGGTTTTGTCGAACTGGGCCAGGGCGGATACGACAGCTTCAACAGCTTTGCCAACCGGCCCGATGTGCGCGCCGATGGTGATTTGCGTTATCACGGCGCTGGCGTGCTAGCTCGCCAGGACTTCAAGGCCGGCGCTTTCGTGGAAGGCAGCCTGCGCCTGGGCAAAGCGCGCCAGGAATACAGCAGCAGCGATTTGACCAGCGGCGGCAAGCCCACGCACTATCGCCGCAGCAGCAATTACTACGGCGCGCATCTGGGCGCTGGCTGGAGCTTCGGCCCATTCACGCTGAGCGGCCAATACCTCTGGACGCACCAGAAAGGCGGCACGGTTCACCTGCCAAGCGAGCCTTACCAGTTCGATGCCATGAACTCGCAACGCTTGCGCATTGGCGGGCAATACCAGCACGCCATCAACGACAGCGCAACTTTCCAGGCTGGCGCAGCCTGGGAATACGAGTTTGACGGCAAAGCCGCAGGCCGCATCTTTGGCCGCGAACTGGCCAGCCCCAGCCTGAAAGGCCACACCGGCATCTTCAATCTGGGCCTGCGCCTCAAGCCCGGCCAAAGCAAGCGCTTGACGGTAGACTTGGGCGCACAAGGCTATGTTGGCATGCGCCGTGGCGTAAGCGGCCATGTGCAGCTGAAGTACGCCTTCTGAAGCGCGCCCGCTGCCGCCAAACTGGCATGTGGCTCGCTGGCTCTCACAGGGCCAGCAGCCATGTGCCGGGACGGATTAAATCCGTCAACCACACTTGATGGCGCCCTGCACAGGGCGCCTCTTTTTTTGTACTTATCTACCAACAGCTTTAAGCCGCCCTTGAGCCGCGCGACCGGCACGATTGGGTACATTGCCGCACGCAGCTGCTTTTTTCTTTTATTGAGTATCTCGCGCATCAACTACAAAAACAAAAGGCCCGAGGCGTACCTCTGCCACGGGCCTTTTGCTTGCAAAGTTTGCTGGCGAAAAGGGCTTGAACGATTCTGTCTCAACCCTTCATCCGCTGGCTGATTCCTTTGCCTGTTTATTTGTTTCGCCTGCTTTATTTCGCCTGCTTCTGGTAATTCGCCAAGCCGTCGGTGATTTCCTTGCGGGCGGCTTCCGGGCCTGCCCAGCCTTGCACTTTCACCCACTTGCCCTCTTCCAGGTCTTTGTAGTGCTCGAAGAAGTGGGCAATCATTTTCAGTTGCCCGGCGGGCAGGTCTTCGGGCTTTTGCAAATGGCTGTAGATCGACAGCAGCTTGTTCACGGGCACGGCCAGCAGCTTGGCGTCTTCACCGGCTTCGTCTTGCATCTGGAGCATGCCCAGCGCGCGGCAGCGCACCACAGAGCCCGGCACCAGCGGCACGGGGGTGATGACGAGCACGTCCACCGGGTCGCCGTCGCCCGCAATAGTTTGCGGGATGTAGCCGTAGTTGGTGGGATAGTGCATGGCGGTGCTCATGAAGCGATCGACGAAGATCGCGCCGCTTTCCTTGTCCACCTCGTACTTGACGGGGTCGGCGTTCATGGGGATTTCGATGATGACGTTGAATTCGTCGGGGGCTTTGGCGCCCGCGGTCACTTTGTCGAGAGACATGGTGCTGGTTCCCAGTAAATCAAAAGAATAGAAAAAATCGTGTGCGGCGCGTATGCTGACAAGGTTCAGCAAAGGCCGCACGGATGTGCAGGCGGCAGTATAGCGGCGCGATTTGAAGCCACTCAGTCCCAACGCCTTGTCATGCACCGTGGCTGGCTCACGCCTGCTGCGTGTCGCGCAAAGGCTGGCGAGTGATCAACATAAAAATAACCCGCGTCAAGCGGGTTTCTTTTTTACAAGATGAACAACCAAAATTACTGTGCGCACGGTTTGTTATAGCTAGCCGTCGCACCTGCTGCAATGGCTGCTTGCTCAGTCATGTATTCACCATTTTTGGTTTTGCCATAGTATCTGCTGCCGGGACAGTGGTAAATCTTGCCATTGACCCAAACCTGCCCCGCTTTAGGCGCTTTGCTATTCTTCTTTACCGGAGCCGGATTATTCGGCAAGGGCTTGGCTGGTTTGGCGGCAGGCACCTTGGGTGCATTCTGTGCCACGGTGCCAACGACCATCAAACTGGAAAACAAGGCAACAGCAAGACATTTTTTCATGGCCCACACTCCTTTCAGATCGAGGATGAAACTGGTTTTTGCCTGATTAATACAAAAACCAAATTCATCTTACATCGAAGGCTGCCTCTGTCGATCGGCGTTTACCCTAGAATGGCTGCCTGCACCTTCTGGATGGTTCTCCATCAAGGCCATAAAACATAAAGCAGCATTACAGACAAGATGCGGCTTGCCATGCAGAACGTACGGTTTTCACTCAGATTAGGCGATACGCAGCGCGATCCTGCAGCAAGCGCAGCGCACAAAGCGCACGCAGCCCTCTTTCAGAAATGCTTGAGCCTCAATCGCGGCGCAGTCTGACCGTGGCCTGTGCCGTGATGCCCATGACGCGCCAGAACACCGCCAGCAAACGGTTCACCTGCACGAACTGGATCTGGCGCTTGGCATTTCGCTGCTCTATCAACCATTCCAGCAAGGCCACGGCCGCCGGATAATCCATGCCGTTGAACTGGCTGCAGTCGATGGTGCAGAAATCACCCCGGCACTCCGCACTCAGTGCACGCAACAAGGCCTGAATATCGCCTTGAAAAACGCCTTTCCATTGCAGGGGGTGCCCAAGCGAAGCTGCCTCGCTGCTGCGATTGACATCTGCTGCGACCAACTGCCCACCCCCTTTTTCTTTGGAGGCATCCAAAACCGACAAAGCGTTTTCGGCATTGATAAAGCGGCAACGCACAGGCACCCAGGAAGGCGGCGACTCTTCCAGTACCATGCAATACTCCAGGGCCAGCTGCTCGAACACCTCTTGTCCATGCATGATGCGCTCCAGCTCCAGCCGCAGCGACCACAGAAGCGAAAGCAGAGGCGAAGGCTCGCCGTTTTGTTCCTTGATTTTTCTCACGCAACAGGCCAGCAACCGCTCGCTGCCCCACATGAGCAAATCGACTTTGCGTTCGGCCAGGTCGCGGAACTGGTCAAGCAAAGGCTCTACCGCATCATCCAAAATGACTTGCAACGCCTGCCAATCCAATATCACTTGCGCAGGGCCAGTCATCAGTTGCGCACGCAGCAGCATCACATCCGTCAAATCCAGCTCTGGCGGACTGCACCAGTCACTTTGCATGGCGTAGTCGATTTCGGGCGAGGCTCCCAGTGTACTCAGAATGCGCGATGCCTCGCCCAGATCGACTCCCTGGTATTGCGGGGCAGAGCGGTCGAAATGGCGAGCCATCTGGATGCTTGCTGTTTCGAATTTTTCCTCTTGCCTGGTACAACGGTAAAAATCCAGCAAAGCCAGCGACACATGGGGTTCGTTTTCCGAGTGCATCGCACGCGCAGCCAACTGCTCGGCTTGCGCCAACTCCAGCAATTGCGCTTCAGCCTGATCGTGTTTGCCTTGCACAAACAAAATGGCTGGTTCATTCAGACATTCGGGCAAGTCGTCTGGCGTGTATTCAGGCGTAACTGCAAAAGGCCGAGAAAAGAGGCTGTCAGAATACAGCCCGCCCTGATCTGCCTGCGCCGCTACTGCAAGGGCTGCATCATCTTGCTCCGGCAACAAAGCGGGTAATCCATCTGCCTCTTTTTCGGCGTGTTCAGCCAGAACGGTTGCAGCGTCATCCTCCGCCCAATTGGCAAAAGCGTCACGATAGACAAAATCTGTTGCAGACTGATCTTTTTTTTCCGAAGAAAAATCTACTTGCTCCTCCACGCCATCCCGCAGCGAAACAGCAGGGTATTCACTCAAAACCGCCTGTGCGGCACCAGCCGCTGGTGCCGCCACCTGGCCCGGGTGCAGCGCTGTCAGCCGCCGATCTTCCGCAGATGGCTCCTGACCCTGCTTGTGCTGCGCCTGCTCCTGCGCCTCTGATGATGCAAGGATTTGCGCCGCCTTTTCCTTGACATGAAGCGGCGCGGGCGTCTGCACCGATACGGATGCAGCAGACTGCACCGTGGGCCGCGCCCCGGCCTGCGACGTTTGCTCTGTCGGCTGTAACTCAAGCAGCGCGGGGTCAAACTCGATCATGTCTGCATCAGAAGCACCAAGCGCCTTGTCTTCGCCAATCCGCGTTTCGATCAGCATCTGGGTCTTGGGTATCTTCGTCATGGATAAAGAAGAGGACAGCGAACTTGCCTTGCTGCCACTCTTGTCCCACCACTGCTCAGCCATTTGCCGCTCAAGGCTGTCTATCTTTTCGCCAAAGTTGGTGATCAATGTCGGCATGGGCCGCAATAGCGCCTGCTTTGCCTGGGCCGCATCTGTATCGCTACTGCCCGATGGGCGACGGCCATCGTTGGCGCCAAACCGTATGTTTGCCGCGGCTGCATCCACACGTATCCGCCTCAGGATGGCAAACTCCCTGACGCGGATGTTGTGATTGTCTTTGCGGCGCTTTTCACGCAAGGCAGAGATTTCGTCTCGCGTCAAGCCCTGCCCTTCGCCATCGGAAGCATCGCCTTTCTGGCCCGCTTGAGCAGCGTCCAGCGCCGCCCAGTCGGTTGTGGGATTGGCAACGAAACGCGCCAGCTTGCTTAAAAAGCTGCTTTTATCTTCTCGCGCCATATTTCGCCACTCCGCCCCTTTCCACTGTCCGCCACAGGCGGCCGTTTATATCAGTCGCCGAACAGTTTCTGCTTCATCTCGCGGCGCTGTTGCGCTTCGAGTGACAAAGTGGCCGTGGGCCGCGCCAGCAGGCGGGCCACGCCAATCGG
The DNA here is from genome assembly GCA_030529505.1 of Allobrachymonas sp. Taxonomy (GTDB): domain Bacteria; phylum Pseudomonadota; class Gammaproteobacteria; order Burkholderiales; family Burkholderiaceae_C; genus Brachymonas. The sequence goes on from JAUMWT010000047.1 coordinate 5,045, forward strand.
CTCGCCCGTTTCGTCGCAGTAGCCGTATTCGCCCGCATCAATCAGATGGATGGACTGCTCGATTTTCTTGAGCAGTTTGCGCTCGCGGTCGCGCGTGCGCAGCTCCAGGGCGTGTTCTTCTTCAATGGTGGCTCGGTCAGCCGGGTCGGGCACCACCACTGCGCCTTCGCGCAGGTTTTCGGCGGTTTCACCTGCGTTTTCAAGAATGTCCTGCCGCAATTGTTCCAGCTTATGCTTGAAAAAGGCCAGCTGCGCATCGTTCATGTACTCCGCATCGGGCATGGACAGCACTTCGGCGTCGCTCAATTCATGCGGGGGTTTTTTCTTCCAGTTGTTGCTCAACTTGGGGTCTTTCTGCATCACGGCCAAGCTGGTGGCGGCCGCAGCCTGTTTAGCGGCAGCGCCTGCCGCAGCCTTGGCCGGCTTTTTGGTCTGACTGGCAGAAGATGTCTGGATTGTGCGAGCCACTGCGTACACCCTTCCAATAAAAACACGAACGGGAAACAGGCCCGGGCCTGTTCAGAATGAAAGTGGATGGCACCAACGCTTTTCAAAAAAGCGGCAAGCCGATCCCGCTGCCGATGGGCCATGCCCCCAAGCCCCTTGGCACAAGCCTGGGCGGGCCGGGCAGGCGCAGCGCCGGGCGATTTTAGGCCATTTATGCGGCGCGTCCACCGCAGGCCGCGCAGGCTCTGGAACGGGCCGCAGCCGCCATTCACAGCCCTTGTTGCGGCCCTTGCCCCGTCAAGTCAGGCACTGGCGCAGGCCCTGTTCCAGAATGTCCTTGGGCAGTTCCGTGCCGATGAAAACCATTTTGCTCGCGCGCGGCTCGTCGGCCTGCCAGGGCGCACCCAGGTCACTACCCATCAACTGATGCACGCCCTGGAAGATGACCTTGCGTTCGGTGCCCAGCATGTCCAGCACGCCCTTGTAGCGGTAGAGCCTGGGGCCGTAGATGTTGACGATGGCGCCAAGAAAATCCTCCAGCCTGGCCGGATCGAAGGGGCGATCGGCGCGAAAGACGAAGCTTTGCACATCGTCTTGATGCACATGGTGGCTGGGGTGCTGGCAGCCGTGGCCGCTGCAACTGTGGCCCGCGTGCCCATGCCCAGCGTGATCATGGCCGTGTTCATGCCCATGATGGCTGTGCGCCTCATGATGATGGTGCACATCGGCCTTGTGATTGCAAGGCTCGCCCGGCGCATGCTGGTGATTGCACCCGGCATGGTGATGGTGCGCGTGCGCGGCCTCGTCCGCCAGGAATTCGGGATGCAAATCCAGCTGGGCATTGAGGTTGAAGCCGCGCAAATCCAGCACCTCTTGCAGCGGCACCTGGCCGAAGTTCACCACTTTTTGCGCTGCACGCGGGTTCATGCGCGCCAGGCGCCGTTGCAAGCTGGCCAGCTCTTCAGGCGCGGTCAGATCGGCCTTGCTGATGAAAATCTGGTCGGCAAAACCCACCTGGCGCTGCGCTTCCAAGCGGGCATCGAGCTGCTGGTGCGCGTGCTTGGCATCCACCAGGGTGATGATGGAGTCGAGCAGGTATTGCTCGGCCACCTCATCGTCCATGAAAAAGGTTTGCGCCACGGGGCCGGGGTCGGCCAGGCCGGTGGTTTCGACCACGACGCGATCGAACTGCAAGGCACCGCTTTTGCGCTTGGCGGCCAGGTCGCTCAGCGTGCTGCGCAAATCCTCGCGGATGGTGCAGCACACGCAGCCGTTGTTCATCTGGATGATTTGCTCGGTGGTGTCGCTGAGCAAAATCTCGTTGTCAACGGCTTCTTCGCCAAATTCGTTTTCGATCACGGCGATCTTCTGGCCGTGGGCCTCGCTCAGGATGCGCTTGAGCAGCGTGGTTTTGCCAGCGCCCAAAAAACCGGTGATGATGGTGGCGGGAATCATGCTCATGTCAAAAAGTGTCCAACAAAACAGCCCAAAACAAACGGCTGCGCCCACAAACTTGCGCGCAGCCAAGCCTGTGTTCATTATTCAATAGGCGTCAAGTCCCCCTGCCCGCACCCACCATATGCCCCCGTGCCAGCGGCGCTGCACGGTCACATCTGTTCAGCCTGCACACATTTGTCACGTTTGCATACAAATGCCTGTGATGTGCGAGAATCCCTTGGTTTCAGCAAGCAAGCCTGCGCTTACTCTCATTCATGACATCTTCTGCCCACGATTCACCCGAGCAAGCCACCCCAACTGATGCCAACGCCCCTGCGCCCGCCGTGCGCAAGCGCCCGCCGCCGGGCGAGCGCCGCAAGCAGATTCTGGAAACGCTGGCGCGCATGCTCGAAAAACCGGGTTCCGAGCGCATCACCACGGCCGCACTGGCCGCCGAACTGGATGTGAGCGAAGCCGCGCTCTACCGCCACTTCGCCAGCAAGGCACAGATGTTCGAGGCGCTGATCGACTTCATCGAGCAAAGCATTTTTCACCTCATCAACCAGATTGGCGAGCGCGAGGCCGAGCCGCAGCTACGCGCCCCGCGCATTTTGGCGATGCTGCTGCAATTTGCCGAAAAAAACCCCGGCATGGCGCGCGTGATGGTGGGCGATGCCCTGGTGCTGGAGCACGAGCGCCTGCAACAGCGCATCAATCTGATGATGGACAAGGTCGAATCCAGCCTGCGCCAGCACCTGCGCCAAGTGGCCGAGCTGCGCGCATCAGCCACACCCACGGTAGATGCGCAGGTGTGTGCCTCGCTCATGCTGGCCTTTGCCATGGGGCGCATGCAGCGCTATGTGCGCACCGAATTCAGACGCTTGCCCACCGAGCAGCTAGACGCCTGCTTGCAGCAAATGCTGGCTTAAGCGCTGCTGGCCTGGCGCTTCACGGCTGCTCTCAAGCGCAAAATGCCGCGCCGCCACGGCTATGTGCGGATGATTGCCGGGCAGACCTCACGCTTGGCCCGCGCTTCACTTGCGCATCACGCACACCCGCTCAGACACCCTGCTAGCCACAATCACGATAACAACGTAAACAGGCCAGCGGGCGCGGGCGCGCCAATCCACTCCCAGCACCGCCAGCCACCGCCCTGCGTGGGCAGTGCGACAATCCGGCGCTGTTCCCTATCTTTTGCCCACGCGGCCAAACGCTTGCTGTTGCTTGCACTTTGCTCGTCATCTGCTCGCATTGGGTCGCTGTGTTTTTGCCAGAAATAGCCATGTCGAACAAAACCGCCAACGAGCTTTATTCCGAAGGTTCCATCCGCGTCCTCAAAGGGCTGGAGCCGGTCAAGCAGCGCCCGGGCATGTACACCCGCACCGACAACCCGCTGCACATCATTCAGGAAGTGATCGACAACGCCGCCGACGAGGCGCTGGCCGGTTTTTGCAAAAAGATCAAGGTCACGCTGCACGCCGACGGTTCGGTGAGTGTGGAAGACGATGGCCGCGGCATCCCCTTCGGCCTGCACCCCGAGGAAAAAGCGCCCGTGGTGGAACTGGTGTTCACCCGCCTGCACGCGGGCGGCAAATTCGACAAGGGCAAGGGCGGCGCCTACAGCTTCAGCGGCGGCCTGCACGGCGTGGGCGTGAGCGTGACCAACGCCCTGGCCAAGCGACTAGAGGCCACCATCTGGCGCGACGGGCAAGTGGCCAAGCTAACGTTCGCGGGCGGCGACGTGATCGAGCCGCTGGCCGTGCGCGCCAGTGGCGGCAGCGCCGCGGGCGACCGCAAGCAAGGCACCACCGTGCGCGTATGGCCCGACGCCAAATATTTCGAGGCCGCCACCTTGCCGCTGAACGAACTGGTGCACCTGCTGCGCAGCAAGGCCGTGCTGATGCCGGGCGTGACCGTGACGCTGATCGACGAGAAAAAGAAAGAGCAGCAAAGCTGGCAGTACAAGGGCGGCCTGCGCGACTACCTGGAGCAGACCCTGCCGGCTGACGCCGTCATCCCGCTGTTTGAAGGCGAAGGCTACGCGGGCAAGGACGACGGCCACTTTGCCGAAGGCGAAGGCGCGCAATGGGCCGTGGCCTTCACCGAAGAAGGCGCGCCCGTGCGCGAGAGCTACGTCAACCTCATCTCCACCAGCGCGGGCGGCACGCACGACAGCGGCCTGCGCGATGGGCTGTTTCAAGCCGTCAAAAGCTTCATCGAGCTGCACGCCCTGCTGCCCAAGGGCGTGAAGCTGATGCCCGAAGACGTGTTCGCCCGCGCCAGCTACGTGCTCTCGGCCAAGGTGCTCGATCCGCAATTCCAGGGCCAGATCAAGGAACGCCTCAACAGCCGCGATGCCCTGCGACTGGTGAGCAACTACGTGCGCCCCGCACTGGAACTGTGGCTCAACGCCAACGTCGATTACGGCAAGAAGCTGGCGGAGCTTGCCATCAAGGCCGCGCAAACGCGCCAGCGCGCGGGCCAGAAAGTGGAAAAACGCAAAGGCAGCGGCGTAGCCGTGCTACCCGGCAAGCTCACCGATTGCGAAAGCCGCGACCTGGGCCTGAACGAAGTCTTTCTGGTCGAAGGCGACAGCGCCGGCGGCAGCGCCAAGATGGGCCGCGACAAGGAAACGCAGGCCATCCTGCCGCTGCGCGGCAAGGTGCTCAACACCTGGGAGGTGGAGCCGGGCCTGCTCTTCAAGAACACCGAAATTCACGACATCGCCGTGGCCATTGGCGTGGACCCGCACGGGCCGGATGACGTGCCCGATCTATCGGGCCTGCGCTACGGCAAGGTCTGCATCCTGAGTGACGCCGACGTGGACGGCTCGCACATCCAAGTGCTGCTGCTCACGCTCTTTTTCCGCCATTTCCCCAAGCTGATCGAAGCCGGGCATGTGTACGTGGCGCGCCCGCCGCTGTTTCGCGTGGATGCACCCGCGCGCGGCAAAAAGCCTGCGGCCAAGCTTTACGCGCTGGACGAAGGGGAACTGGCCGCCATTCTCGACAAGCTACGCAAAGACGGCGTGCCCGAAGGCAAGTGGAGCATCAGCCGCTTCAAGGGGCTGGGCGAAATGAGCGCCGCGCAACTGTGGGAAACCACCCTCAACCCCGACACCCGCCGCCTGCTGCCCGTGCAACTGGGCCACCTGGACTTTGCCCAAACCGCCGCCCACATGACGCGCCTGATGGGCAAGGGCGAAGCCGCCGCCCGCCGCGAGCTGATGGAGCTGCATGGCGATGCGGTGGAAGTAGACATCTGACCCAACAACAAGAACCTTTTGGCGATCTCTTGACGGCCATCCTGGATCGCAAGCGGGCTACGAAAGGGAACAGATGAAGCACCGACTACAACAACGCTGCCGAGAATTGCAGCCGCTGCTTCACCGACCATGCCCAAAGATGTGCAAGTGAAAGCGCCGCTTGCATGGTCCGCCATCAAAATGGTTCTGCTCTTGCTGCTGGGCACCTTTGCTTTCGGTTTGCACACATGCTTTGCTCTGTATACATGGTGCTCAGATGGCAGGCAAAGCTGGAGCGTAGCGCGATATTTGAGGCATGGCCAGCGCGATAAATGCCGCTCCATCCTATTTACACAGAGCGCAACATCATTACGCCCAGTGAAACGCCTCCCCGGAAAGGAGATCAACACACCACCGATCAGACGGTTTTTTCATGCGTGACAATGATTACGGGTGCTTGTGTCTGGCCACCGCCTCTGCCAGACGCCTGACTGATGCCTCGTAGTAGTGCTGAGTGAGCTCAATGCCCGTGAAGCGCCTGCCCGTCTCGACGCATGCCATGCCGGTGCTGGCACAACCCATGAAAGGATCAAGCACGTAGCCACCCAGCGGCACGATGGACACCAGATCACGCAGCATCACGCCCAGACTGGCGCGCGCCTGCTCAAAGCCAGCAGACATGCGCTGGGTGTGCAGCTCCATATCGATGCCCAGGCTTTTGGCGGCTTGCTCGCCAATCGCCGCAATGGCTTGGGCCGCCAGCCGTGCGGCCTTGTCGCCTGCCTGCATGGCACGCTGGATTTTTCGCTCGTACTGGTCAATTTCTTCGCGGGTCAGCTTGGCGAAGTTGGCAGCCAGCTCTTCTTTGAGGATGCGCGCAGTGCCGTGGCTTTCAGCTGCTGCGGCCTGCATGGCCCCCACGTAGGCGGAGCGGAACTGCGCCAGCTCCTTGCCAGCCAGTTTGCTGATGGCCTCGGGCAGCACCCGGCCAGAAACGTCGGCGGCTTTTTCGGATGCCAGCAGCGCCTGCGCCATTGAGCGCGCCA
>JAUMWT010000010.1 GCA_030529505.1 Allobrachymonas sp.
CCTTCAATCAATGATGTTGCTGCAGTTTAACCGCCTCTCGTGACGGCATGATCTAGGCAGGGAAGGGGCTTGCGCGGCAGCCATTCGCCGTCTGTTCAGCCCGCTGCATCGGCGGGGCATGGCCGAGCTGCCGGGGGTGGATGCCCGCATGATGCTTGCTGGATGCATCGTTGTTGGATGCGTGGCCGCCTCTGGCGCTGCATGGTCTCCGCACGCTATCACGGTGCGCCTCGCGCATGCGTTGACTCAGTGGTTGGTGCCGCGCGCAAAAAACAGCCCGCAGAAGCGGGCTGTATGGTGTGCGCCGTTGCGCTATTCTGCCGATCTGGTTCAGCGCAAGTGGTTCTGGCTTTGCATTTGCAAGGCGTTGACGGCGCCCGCCCCCACGGAAGCGCCGAATTTTCTGGCCAGGCGTTCGGCCACGCTGCCGCGGTGGGTGTAGTCCACCACTTTGTCTTGCTGCACCACATCGCGCGCGACCGAGTCTACGCTGCCCAACTCATCCACCAGACCGAGCCGGATGGCTTCTTGCCCGGTCCAGATCAGGCCGCTGAAGATTTCGGGCGTTTCGCGCAGGCGTTTGCCGCGGTGCTTGCGCACCACGTCGATGAATTGCTGGTGGATCTGGTTGAGCATGGTTTGCGCATGGGCTTGCTGCTCGGGCGAAACGGGGCTGAAGGGATCGAGCATGGCCTTGTTGTCGCCCGCGGTGAGCAGGCGGCGCTCGATGCCCATTTTTTCCATCGTGCCAGTGAAGCCAAAGCCGTCCATGCGCACGCCGATGCTGCCCACGATGCTGGCCTTGTCCACGAAGATTTTGTCGGCGGCCACGGCAATGTAGTAGGCGCCCGAGGCGCAGGTGTCGCTTACCACGGCGTAGAGGGGCTTGTTGTGTTTTTCTTTCAGTCGCGTGAGTTCGTCATTGATCATGCCCGATTGCACCGGGCTGCCGCCGGGCGAGTTGATGTGCAGCACCACGGCTTTGGCCTGCTCGTTTTCGAAAGCGGCGCGCACGTCTTCGATCACGTCCTTGGCGCTGCTGCCGATGTTGTCGCTATCGGCGATCACGCCTTCGATTTCGACCACGGCCGTGTGCGGTGCGCTACGGCTGGCGTGGATGCCGCCGCTGGAAGAGGAGGAGCTTTGAAAGCTCTGGAACACGATGAGCGCAAACAGAAACAGCCAGCCCAGGCGCAGGCCCACCCGCCAGCGGCGGGCGGTGCGCTGTTCGGTGATGGCGGCCAGGGCCAGTTTTTCGAGCGTGGCGCGTTCCCAATTGCGCGAAGCGCCTGCGGGCGGCTGGTGCTGGGGCAGCGGTGGGGGTTGAGCGGACATGGGGTGAACTCCTGACAAACAAAAACGGGTTCGGAAAATGGGGCGAAGAGATGGTGAAGGATGAACAGGCACGAGCAGCGGAGCGGCAAGGACCGTATTGTGCCCTCGACGTGTCCCCGATCGAAAAGCCTTGAAGCGGTTGGGTTGATGATGCGAGACGAATGTGTGTTCAGGCGCTTCGAGTCTTCAGTGATCGTGCCTCTTGATCGCCTGGGCTGGCAAAGGCTCAAGAAAGCTCAAGAAAAAGCCATGCCCATGTCGCCGCGCGCGGGGCAGCGGGGTGAGGGCGTGCTTGAGCAAGATGGCGAGCGGCAGCGACATGGCTGGATGTGCAAACGCCCGTAGCAGCAAAGGGCAGCCACGGGGTAGGCAGACAGCGGCCTTGGCACAAGCTTTCGGTTTCGATCAACCCTTGGAACTTGTTCAAAATCTCCTCGCGGGCGCTTGAAAACGGAAGCGGGCGGTTTGCTGCGTTGCAGATCTCGCCCATAGCACGGGCCATGCCCTTCGCTCATGTACTTTGATGTGCGCCTTGCATCCCATCCCGCTCCCCGTCCAAATCGCCTCACGATGAGATTTTGAACAGGTTCGTAGTGGCAGTCGAAGAGGGGTTGCCCGCTTCTTTGCGGGCTTGCAGATGAAAGCGAAAGCGCCCTTCCTCGTCTTGCTTGAGCATGAGCGATTGATCGGCTGGCAGATGCAGTTGCGTGGCGGCAACCGAGGCCTGAAAGGGCAGTTGGCGCTCGCCGCGATCCACCATCACGGCCAGTTGCACGCTGGCGGGGCGGCCAAAGTCGAAAATTTCGTTGAGGGCGGCGCGGATGGTGCGGCCGGTGTGCAGCACGTCGTCAATCAGCAGAATGTGGGCGCCATCCACCACGAAGGGCAGCGAAGTCTGTTCGGTGCGGCTCAGGCCGCGCTGGGCAAAGTCGTCGCGGTGCATGGCGGTGGAGATGATGCCAACGCTGGGCAGGCCCCATTGCTGCTGCAGGCGCTGGGCGATCCAGGCGCCGCCCGAGGTGATGCCCACCAGTTGCGTTTGTGGTGTGCGCAGGGGCTGCAGCAGCGTGCACAGTTGCTGGTAGAGGGCTTCGGCATCGGGCAGCGCCGGCAGCGTGGGGGGCGCGGCGGGGCTGGAAGTGGCAAGGGACGGGCAATCGTTCATGGCAAAGCGTTGAGGAATTGTTCAAGGATGATACAGGCTGCGGCTGCGTCGGGGTCGCTGGCGCCCAGCGCCAGGGCCTCGGTGGTGCTGTAGCGTTCGTCCACGCCGAATACGGGCAGGCGGCAGCGTTCGGCTAATTGGCGGCCAAAGGTGGTGGCGGAGCGGGTGTTGGTGTGCGCCGCGCCATCGGGGTGATAGGGAATGCCCAGCACCAGGGCTTGCGGCTCCCACTCGCGCAGCAGATCGGCAATGGCCTGCAGGCGTGCATCGCCGCGGGCCACGATGCTGCGGCAGGGCGTGGCGTTGCGGCTGATGCGGTTGCCCACGGCCACGCCCACGCGCTTTTTGCCAAAGTCGATGCCCATGAAGCGCTCTAGCCGCGCGGGAATAGTCACAGCGCCTTGCGCCAATTCTGCGGGCAGGTACAGGCGCGCAGCCAGGGCTGTGGATGCGGGAGCCGTTGGGGTGGGGGCGTTGGAATGCATGGGGTGGGAGCAAGCGATCAAGCCATCGCCGGATCGCGCAAGCGGCGCGGCCGGGCGGTGGCGTCAGGCCGTGCCGGCCTGCATCGTCAGCCGGCCGGGCGCGATGCCCAGCAGCTCGAAGGCGAGGTTGTAGCGCAGCTCCAGCGGGGTGTCGAAGATCAGGGCCTGGCTGGCTGGTACGGTGAGCCAACTGTTGTGGCGCACTTCGTCTTCCAGCTGCCCTTTTCCCCAGGAGGAGTAGCCCAGCGCAGCGAACAGCGAACGGGGGCCGCTGCCTTCGGAAAGGGCTTCGAGAATGTCACGCGAGGTGGTCATCTGCAGGCCGTCGGGCGTTGGCAAAGACGAGGTGTAGTGCCAGCGCGCGCTTTGCCCCGCGCTTGTTTCATCGTCAGCGTCGCTCTCTGATGCAACGCCGCTGTCGTTGGCAGGCATGTGGCTGGCGGCTTCGCCTTCGTGCTGCGGGTGCAGGATGAAGCCGCGCTCGGCCTGCACCGGGCCGCCCCAGCAAACGGGCAGATCGCGCAGGTCTTGCCGCCTGAGCGGCATGCGAATCTGCTCGAACAGCTCGGCCAGCGTCATGCCCAGCGGTTTGTTGATGCACAGGCCCAAGGCGCCGTCTGCATTGTGCTCGCAGATATAGACCACGCTGCGGGCAAAGGCAGGGTCTTCCATGCCCGGCATGGCGATCAGGAAGTGTTGCGACCAGTTGACGCAAGAGGAAGGGGCGGCTGTCATGGCGGGCATTGTAGGTCAGCTCCATGCGGAAAGAAGGGGGCATTGGGCAGCGGGAGAATGCCGCAAGTGTCTGTTCAAAGTCTTGTGTCGCAACTGTTTTCTCATCGCTCCGTTTCACTTGCAAAAAGACTCTGGGCAGAGGTTATGCGGGCCGCGGCCAGGTATCCGACAGGGCGGCATGACAGCTTCTGTCGCATTGGGCGAATGCCGCGTCTTGTGTCTTTTGTTCTTTTCCGAATTGGGCCTTGGCTTCAAAAAGCTTGGAGCCAGCAGATTGCATTGCGTTGCGGAGCTGGAGATGCGCTTGAGCGAGGCGTGTTGCTGTTTGCCCGTATGGCTTTGTGGGGCAGCTTTCGTCCTCGGTCGCTTCAAGCGGCATCAAGGCCTGGCTTGTGAAGAAGGCTGCTTTTTTCTGCGCCCCCACTGCCAGGGCGGCACGGGCCGGGCATCTGCCCACAGGCCGCGTTGTGCGGCCTGCGCCTCTTCCTGAAACAGGTACAAATGGCCATGGCCTTTGGCATAGCGGTCGTACACCCAGGCCATGCCTTGGCCGAGCATGTGTTGCGCGGCGTTCTGATCCTGGCAGTGCACATCGGCCACCACGCGGCCGTAGCGGTCGATGGTTTGGGGATGGATCGTGGCCTGCTGCCGATGGCACAAAGCGGCCAAGGTCTGCCTGGCTTGCTGGCCGAAGGGCTGGCTCTTTTCAGGGGCATCAATCGTTGCGATGCGCACTTTGGTGAGCGTGTGCTGGTTGGCTGGGCCGCAGCGGGCAAGCAAAGTGTCGCCATCGAAAACCGCCACGACGAGGCAGAGCAGAGAGGAAGCGAGCATGGAAGGATGAGGCAAGAGCAGAAGAAGCAGAGGGCGATTTTTTTCATAAGCAGCCGCTCACGATTCCATGATGCTGCAATGCGAGGCGTTTGGACGTGGCGCAGGACGGAGGGCGAAGCGCATGAGCCGTGGGATGGGCAGGCTTGGCCGGGCCGGGGATCGGCAGTGCCTGCGCAATGGCACAGATGGCAGATGCTGAACGGAAGACGGACGGCCAAGACGGGTGGATGGCTGTCAAGCGAGCCGCAGCCCAGACTGGCTGTCTTGGCAAGGGGTGCAACAAAGAGCCTGGTCCTTTGCCGCCTTGCCCGAAGGCTTGCTTGGCAAAGGCAGCATCTGCTGCCTTGCAAATGCGCGCCGGGCGGCTGGCCCGTTCGTGCTGTGTGTTTCGTGCTTTGCGCCTTGCAGCGACTGCCTTTGCCAAGCAAGGCACACGATGCGAAGACTTTGAACGGGCTTTTCGCCGCGTGCTTCATGGATCGCGTGAAAAGAAAAACGCCGCAAACGGCCCCATGTGCAGGGGCACGCCCACGGCATGAGCGGTGCCGATCGCCTGGCTGGGGCCGCCGCGCCCCGGCTTCTTCTTGGCGATCAGGCTTTGGCGGCGGGTGCGCGTGCGTGCTGGCGCAGCAGTTCGAGCATGGCTTCTTCGGGATAGGGCTTGCCCAAAAAGCCGGTGGCGCCCAGCTCGGTGGCGTGGTCGCGGTGCTTGTCGGCCGTGCGCGAGGTGATCATGATCACGGGCAGGTCTTTCAGCTCCTCGCTGCTGCGGATGTTGTGCAGCAGGTCAAAGCCGTCCATCTGCGGCATTTCGATGTCCGACAGCACGATGTCCGGCCGCTCTTTGGCGATGGCGCGCAGGGCCGCCACGCCGTCTGCGGCCGAGGCCACGCGGTAGCCTTCGCGCTGCAGCAGGCGGCCGGTGACGCGGCGCACGGTGATGGAGTCGTCCACCACCAGCACCAGCGGCGCCGGGGGCGCTGCGGGCCTGGCTTCGCTGCCAAGCACGGCAGGGTCGGCCCGGTCGGAGCTGTAGGAGCGTATGGCTTCTTCGTAGCTGAAGGACAAAGCCACCGGGTTGTAGATGAAGAGGGCCGAGCCGTCGGGCAGCAGGGTGATGCCCGATAGCCCCGGCATGCGCGCCAGTTGCGGGCCGATGTTTTTCACCACCACTTCGTGGTTGCCCACGACGGCGTCCACGTGCATGACGATGCGCTGCGCCGCGCTGCGCAGAATCAGGACCACGTGGCGCTTGGCGCTCACGTTGGCGCTGCGGCGGCTGGCCTGCAGCATGGCGCCGGCCCAGTAGAAGGGCAGGCTTTCGCCGTGGAAGGTGTAGCTGTGGGCGTTGTAGGCTTGCTGGATCTCTTTGCTGGAGGCGCGTTGCACCGATTCGATCAGGCCGGAAGGCACGCCAAAGCGCAAGTCGCCCGCCTGCACTTCCACCACTTGCGTCACGGCCGTGGTCAGCGGCAGCACCAGCGTGAACTCGGTGCCCGCCTGCGGGCGGCTGCGCGTTTCGATGCGCCCGCCCAGGGCCTTGACCTCGGTGCGCACCACGTCCATGCCCACGCCGCGGCCAGCCAGCGAAGTGACCTGGTCGGCCGTGCTCAGTCCGCTCTGGAAGATCAGTTGCATGGCCTCGTCGTCGCTGATCTGGGCGTCGGGCGCCAGCAGCTTGTTGGCAATGGCTTTTTCGCGAATGCGCGGCACGTTCAGGCCCTTGCCGTCGTCGCGCACCGAAATGGCCACGTCGTTGCCATCCTGCTGCAGGCTGATTTCAATGTGGCCCACGGCTTCTTTGCCTGCTTGCGCGCGCTGCTCGGGCGATTCGATGCCGTGCACTACGGCATTGCGCAGCAGGTGCTCGAAGGGCGAGGCGATGCGCTCGATGATGGTGCGATCCATCGCCGTTTGCGCGCCGCTGATGTTGAGCGTGACCTGCTTGCCGCTTTCCTTGGCGGCCTGGCGCACCACGCGGTACAGGCGCTCGGAAAGGCTGTCGAACTCGACCATGCGCGAGCGCAGCAAATCGTCTTGCAGTTCGCGCGCCTGGCGGGCCTGGGCGATCAGATTGTCCTCGGACGCCTGCACGGTGCGCACCATGGTGCGCTGCACCGAGGCCACGTCGTTGACCGATTCGGCCATCATGCGCGTGAGTTCTTGCACGCGGGTGAAGCGGTCGAATTCCAGCGGGTCGAAGTTGGCGGCGTTTTCGGCCGCTTGCGCCATGCGCGATTGCATCTGCGTTTCGGCCTGCAGCTCCATGTCGCGCAGTTGCGCGCGCAGGCGGTCCAGGCTGCCGTCCATGTCTTGCATGGCCTGGCGCAGCTGCTGCACTTCGGCTTCCAGGCGGGCGCGGCTGATCATCACTTCGCCCGTGCTGCCCAGCATGCGGTCGAGCACCTGGGAGCGCACCCGCACCTGCGGCTGCATCACGGTGTGCGCCGGTGCGTGCGTGACCACGGGCATGGCCACCACGTGCTGAAGTTGGCTGGCCGCTGCTTGGCTGGCGGCCGGGGCGGCGGGGGCGGGCAAAGCCGCCACTGCGCCACTGCCAGCGGGCTGGCTGGCCGAATCGGCTGCAGGCGCTGTGCGGGCGGCTGCCGCTTCAATCGACGAGGCGCTTGCCAAGGCCGCCACGGCTGTTGCGGCGCTTGTGTCTGCTGCGGCCGATGGGCTTGCGGGCGCGCCATCGCTGCCGGGGGAGGGCGTGGAAGCGGCATCGGTTTCAATGGTACCGGTTTCTCCATGAAGCAGGCGGGTGAAATGCTCGTCCACCTCGTCGAGCATGGCCTGCAATTGCTCCAGCGCCTGCACCGATTCGCTGTTTTTGCCCAGCGTGCCCAAATCGCTGATGGCCGATTCCATGTCGTGCACCATGGCGCCCAACTGCATGGCGCCAGCCAGGCGCGCGCCGCCCTTGAAGGTGTGCAGCAGGCGCTGCGCTTCGGTGCGGGCGCCGCCGTTGTCGGGGTGGGCCACCCATTGCCGCATCACGGCGTTGAGCTGCGGCAGCAGGGTTTGCGCTTCTTCGCGGAAGATGTCGAACAGCTCGGGGTCGATGGCGTCCGGCGTGTTGTCGCAAGTGGCAAGCGCCGGGGCCGTTGCTGGCGCGGCGGCTTGAACGAGGACGGTTTTTTCTGCAGGCGCTGTTGGCTCCGTTGCGCGGGCGTCGGGCTGTGCGGCAGGCTCGCTGGCACGGGCCTTGTGGGTCTTGTCTGTGGCGCCATCTGCCGTGCGGGCTGCTGGCGCGGCGCTTGCGGTGACGGGGGCTGCCTTGCCGGCTGCGCAAGGTTCGGCATCGCTGGCAGTGCTTGCATCGGCATCCGCCTTTGCGGCAGCGACCGCATCCGCAGCGGGCGGCTCAGCGGCATCGGGGCTTTCGTCTGCCGTTGCCGCTTGGTCGGGTGCGGCCGTGTCTGCTGCTGTTGCTAGGGCAGCAGGCCCAGTTGGCGCTGCAAGGCCCTCAACATTTTTTTTTTCGATGCCGGCTGGCTTGGCTGGCGGCGCTGTGTCGGTGGGGCAGAAAGAGACTGCTTTGTCGAGCGGAACGTTTTCGACAATGGCGGCCAGTTTGCACAGCAAGGCGTGGTTGACCGGGTGATAGATGCCCGCGGCAAACTGGTGCAGTTCCTGCCGCACCACTTCGGCGGCGTGGTGCAGGGCGTGGGCTTCGTCATTGCGGGCGCTGCGCTGGGCCAGGCGCTCAATGGCGTGTTCGATGCCGCGCGCCATCGAGGCCAGGCCGCCCATGCCCACGGCGGCCGAACTGCCCGCCAGCGAATGCGCCAGTTGCTCGCAGACATGCGGCACGGGCTTGTGGCTGGCCAGCACCCATTCGCTCAACTCTTGCACCAACTGGCGCGACCAGACGTCTGCCTCGTTGAGGTAGGCGTTGAACAGCGCCAGCGGAATGCGCATATCGCCCACGTGCTTGACTTCTTCGTCCGGCAGCCCGTCCACCATGTCTTGCAGCACGGCTTGCTGCGGCGTGGTGTCCACCAGCATGCCGAGCAGGGCGTTGCGGATGGACGAGTTGTCGCTGGCCGCTTGGCCGCTTGCCGGGGGCGTTGCCTGAATGGATGCAGCTTTTGCTGCTGCCGTTGTGGGGGCGGGGCTGTCGCTGACTTCAGGCGCAGCGCCAAAGATGGGCAGATGCAGCAAGGGCGCGTCAGCATCTGCATTGGCACCGCTTGCGGATGCAGCGGGGGCCGTGCTCGCTTCATCGGCAAACAGTTGCTCGTCAGCAGCGGGGAAGGGCGTTGCCTCGCTTGCCGGGGCAGCCGCGCCATCGTTCAGTGAAAGGCTGGGCAGATCGAAAGACAGGCCGAAGGGCGAAGCGGGGTCGGCGGCGGGTGCGGCCGGGGCGTTTGCTGGCGCAGCAGCGTCCTCCGGCGCGAAGGGGCTGTCTTCGCCTTGCGTCGCAAGGGGCGATGGCTGGCCGCTTGCCGCGATCAAGGCGGGCAGATCCAAAGCGGCGCCTGGCTGCGCTTGAGCGCCAGCGGCTTGGCTGCCTGGCCCTGGCGCATTCAGATCCAGCGAAGGCAGTTCGCCCAGGAAATGCTCTAGCGACAAGGCCGGCGCGGTGGGGGCCGCTGCTGCCGCATTGCTCGCATCGGCGGTGTCGATGTCGTCGGCAAAGGGGGAGGCCTCGTCATCGGCCGTGCTGGCGGGCGTGGCTTCCAGCGGCGGCAGTGCCAGCAGCGGGGCATTCAATTCCAGCAAGGGGGTGCCGGGTACGATTGCGCTTGCCTGCGTGCTGCTGGCTTTGCTGGCAGCAGGCGCGTCGTCGATCAGAGCAGGCGGCTCGTCGGCGAACAGGGGCGGCTCAACGGCGGCTTCGCTTGTTTCGGCTGCAGGCGCAGGCGATTCGATGATGGCGCTTGGCAGCCGTTCGGCGGTCGGCTCGGCTTTGGTTTCGTCTGCTGCAAAGACGGCTGCGGCTTCCTCGCTGGCCGGTTCAGCCGCGGCTGTGGCCGTTGCTTCTGTCGGCGCTTCCGGTGCAAACAACAGTTCGTCTGCATCGCCTGCCAATGCATCGCTGGCCGGGGCAGGTGCTGGGGCAGCACCGTCGGTATCGGCCGCAAACACAGGCGCATCGCTGCTGGCGTCGGCCTCTGGCAGGGCAGAAAGAATCGGCGCTTCGCCGGGGATGGCGATGGGCAGGAAGCGCCCCTCTTCTTGCATGGCCGCGGCGGGCTGGCTGAAGTAGGCGTGGTGCCAGCGCGTTTTTTCCTGGCGGGCGATGGATTCGCGCCATTCGGTCAGGGCCTCCAGCGCATTGGTGGCCAGTTGCAGCAGGGGCTGGGTGGCGGGTTTGGCATCGGCCAGCCAGCCGTTGAGGGTGCGCTCCAACTCCCAGGCGGCTTCGCCGAACGAGGCCAAGCCCACCATGCGGCCGCTGCCTTTGAGGGTGTGAAAGGCGCGGCGCAGATTGGTGAGTTGCGCGGTGTCGGCCGGATTGTCTTGCAGCGCCTCGATGGCGGTGAGGGCGTTGCCGATGACTTCGGCGGCTTCTTCCAGGAAGATGTCGCGCAGGTCCTCTTCTTCGATGGGGGTGTCGACGATGCCGTCTTCGGGCAGGGCCGGGGCAGCGGCTGCCGGGGCCAGGGAGGGCGCCAAGGTGGAAACGGCCAAGGCCAGGGCCTCGGGGTTTTCAGCCTCGGCGGTTTGCAGGCTGCTGAGGGCCTGGCGGGCTTGTTGCGCCAGGGCGGGCTGCCCGGCCAGCTCGGCTTGCCGGATGACGCCGCCGAGCTGTTCAGCGGCCGTGGCGCTGGAGAGGGTGCCAGCCGCTTGCGCGCTGACCAGATCATCCAAGGCCGGGATGTGCGTTTGCCCCAGTTGCGTGCTGGTGGTGCCCGTGTGGTCGATGGCGGGCGTGGCGGCCTCGCTTGCGGCGGCCGTTGCTGCCGGGGCGTGGACGGCCACGTTGCGGTGGGCCAGTTCTTGCGCGCTTGCGTCGAAATGGAACTGGGCCTTGGCCAGTGCGGGCTGGTAGGCCATCATGTCGAGCATGAAGGACAGCGCGCCCAGGCTGTTGCCGAGTTTGAGCACGATGGCTTGATCGGCCGGGGCGTCGATGGAGCCGGTCTGTTCTGAAGCATCCACCAATTGCTGCGCCTGCCGCGCCATGACAGTGAGGGCCTGGCTGGCCTCTTCGTAGTTGAGGGCCAGCAGCACGCCGGCGATCTTGCCAAGCTTGCCGACCGAATCGCGGGCTTGCTGCGTTTTTTGCGGATGGCGGAAGAAGTCGTCCAGCGCCTGTTCCACCTCGCCAACGGCGGTGCGGGCCTCCAGCACGACCTGGGCCAGGCTGTCCTGGTCGTTGAGCCGCGCGTACAGCGCCTCCATCCATTCGGTGGGGGGCTCCATCTGCTCGCTGTGCTGCACGGTTTGCAGGCGCTGCGCGAGCAGGGCGATGCGTTCTTCAAACTGCTTGCTGTCGCCCGGCGCCTCTTCGGCCGAGGCTTCGAGGAACAGGATGGCGGTGGCCACTTCCATGGCCACGTCGGGGTGGGGCGCCTGCCCGCTTTCAGCGGCTTGCGTAATGATGTTTTGCAGGGCTTGCGAGAACGGCGCGGCCACGGGCCACAGGGCGTTGAGGCTCTGGATCAGCACCTCGCTCTGGCTGCCCAGGGCCTGCAGCTTGTGCGTATTGCCTGCGCTGACGTCGGACCACACGTCTTTGAACGTGGCAATGGCCTCGCGCAACTGGCTGCGGTGTGCGGGATCCACCGTACCGTAGAGCAGTTTGTCGTAGCCGCTGACGGCAAACTGATCGAGCCGATGGCTTTGGGCAATGGCCTGGACCAGCGGGACGGCGGCGGCCGGCTGGCTGTGGCCCAGGGCGATGAAGTAGAGCAGGTCTTGCGCCAGCCGATCGGACACTTCGCCCGATGGCTGCTGCAGCAAATCGTATTGCACCGCAATGCGCGAGAGCAGGCGCTTGAGTTGATCGTCAAAGCGCAGCGCCTGATGGGCTTGCAATTGCAAGACGCCGCTGGCCAGTTGCCAGAACACGCGGGTCTTGGGCGTGCTGCCGTTTTGCCACAGGCGCAGCGTGAGCGCGGCCAGCTGATCAGCTCCCTGCTGGCCGCCCGAGCGGAACAGTTGCAGCATGCCTTCCAGGAACGGGGGCATGTGGGCTTCGTCGGGCAGGCTGGCCTCGGCGGGCAGGGCAAAGTCTTGCGCTTCCAGCCACTGCCAGGGACCATGCCACAAATCGGCGGGGTGAATGCGGTCGATGCCGGCCAGTTGCGCCACGTCGCGGTAGGCGGGGAAGAGGCCGGGGGCGTGATCGGGCTGGCCTTTGAGCAGGCTGCTGAGGTAATCAAGCACCGAGGTGCCGGCCTGCACCACGGTTTGTGCAGCTGCAGGCGTGCACAGTTCGGGCTGGTTGATGAAGAGCTGCACGCAGCGTTCCATCGCGCCCACCATTTTGGCGGCGGCCGGGCGCTCGACCAGGTCGAGCACGCCCACGGCCTCGTGCAGGCTTTGGGCGGCCATGCGCAGCACGGCCGTGTCGAGCGCGGTGAGGTGGCTGCCGCTGGCAGCCTCGACTTCTGCGCCGAAGGCGATGAGCTGCTCGCGCACGCCGTTCAGGGTGTCGTTGAGCGAGTCCACCACCCACGCCAGCGGGCCCAGGTCAACTGCCGCTGGAGCGGATGCGTGGCTGCCGGTTGGCAACTGCTGGTCCTGATCAATCATCTCAAAACACCCCGAAAAATGGGGCAGTGCAGTCGATGGGCATCGCTGCCTGCCTTGTTGTTGGTTTGGGCTTATTGGATCTTGAAGCGCGAAATCGACGCACGCAATTCCTGTGCCACTTTGGCCAGCTCGCGCACGGTCTGGTCGGTCGTGCGGGTGCCTTCAGTGGCTTGCTCGGTCACCGAGAAGATCTGCTGGATGCTGCTGGCCACCGCATTGGCCTGGTTGGCCTCTTCGCTGGTGGTGGCGGAAATCTGCTGAATCAGGTCGGAGAGCTTGTTCGATACCCGGTCGATTTCTTCCAGCGCCTTGCCCGCGTTGTC
Source organism: Allobrachymonas sp. (assembly GCA_030529505.1). Classification (GTDB taxonomy): domain Bacteria; phylum Pseudomonadota; class Gammaproteobacteria; order Burkholderiales; family Burkholderiaceae_C; genus Brachymonas. The sequence goes on from JAUMWT010000010.1 coordinate 12,588, forward strand.
CGACAGGGCGGCCCCTTGCACTACTTCCTGTGTGGAGCGTTCCATGGCGACGATGGCGTCGTGCGTGTCGTTCTGAATGGTTTTGACCAGTTCGGCAATCTGGCGCGTGGCCTCGGCCGAGCGTTCGGCCAGGCGCTGCACCTCTTCGGCCACGACCGAGAAGCCACGCCCCGCTTCACCCGCAGAGGCCGCCTGAATGGCCGCGTTGAGCGCCAGCACGTTGGTTTGCTCGGTGATGTCGGAAATCAGCTCGGTGATTTCGCCAATCTCTTGCGAGGATTCGCCCAAGCGCTTGATGCGCTTGGAGGTGTCCTGAATCTGGTCGCGGATGTGGTTCATGCCGTTGATCGAGTCGAGCACGGCCTTGTGCCCGTCAGACGCGGCCTGGCGCGCGCGCAGGGCCACCAGGGCCGAGTCCTTGGCCTGGTAAGACGCGGCGTTGATGCGCTTGGCCATTTCGAGTACCGACTGGCCGGTGTCGCGAATGGCCTGCAGCTGCTCGGCCGAGGCTTCGAGCAGGATGGCCGAGGTCAGCTCCACGTCGGCCGAGGTTTGCACCACCTTGTCGGCCGTGACTTGCACGTTGCCCACCAGGGTGCGCCACTCTTCCACCGTGTTGTTCACCGAGTCGGCAATCGCGCCGGTGATTTCTTCGGTCACGGTGGCTTCGCGGGTCAGGTCGCCGTCGGCAATGTTTTGCAGTTCATCCATCAGCAGCAGAATGGCGCTTTGGTTGCGGCTGTTTTCGGCCTCGGCCAGCTTTTGCTGCATTTCCATGCGGCGCGAATCGGCCTGCGAGACGTACACGATGCCGTACACGCACAGCAGGGCCAGCAGGCCGCACAGGGCCATGCCCGCATAGGGCCACCAGGCGGTGACGGGGTCCAACTCGCCGGGGCTGCTGCTGAGCAATTGGCTCAGGGCGAGGATGTTGGGCATGGCCCCTTGCACGCCGGCGATGATGCGGCCGTGGGCCTGGCGCAGGGCGGCAAGGGCTTGCTCATGCTGCAGCAGCGATGCGACTTTGCGCTTGAATGGCTCGTAGGCCTGGCCGAGTTTTTCCAGGGCGGCTTGTTCCTCGGCTTGCAAAGCGGCTACGCCCAAGGTGCTGTCGCCTTCTGCCAGGATTTGGCGCAGGGCCTCGATCGCGCTCAGGTCTTTGGCCAGTTGCTGGCTCGCTTCGGGCGCATTGGCTGCTGCGCGCAACAAGCGGTCGGCCGATTTTTCGGCGCGTTCGGTCAGCAGGCCGATGTCGGCCACGGCCATGATCTGGTTGGCCGGGGCGTTGCGTTGCAGCAGGGCGGTTTTCAGGGCGTCCACCTGCGCCTGCATGGCATGGACGTCGGCATGGGCGCTGTTGGCGGCGGCAATCAGCGGTTGCAGGGTTCGCTGCTGGGCGACCAGGGTTTCAACCTCGGGCGCCAAGGCGCTGCCCAGGTTTTTCTGGATGAGGGCCACGCTCTTGCCGCTGCCGAGCTGGGCCAGGCTGCGGCTGATGTTCTGGTAGCTGTCTTTGACTTCGGCAAAGGCGGCTTCGTCGCCCGCCACGGCGGCGTTGACGCTGTGCGACAGCCGGGCCGCGTTCAGTTGCAGCGAGCCGGCGGCCGTGAGCTGGCTGCGCGCCGTGCTGCCGCGGTTGAAGGCGTACACGCCCAGGCCGATGGCGGCCAGAAAGAGCAGGATGGCAAGCGTTGCGAAGGTGCGCCGGTGCGCGGCGGCAGGCCGGGTGCCGAGCAGCGCAAGCGATACGCCATCGGCTACGGATTTGTGCTTGTAGGCTTCCAGGTATTGCTGCTCGTCCAGTTGGGGTTGCAGCGGGGCGCCCAGATTGGTTTCCGGCTCGTCGCTGAAGATTTCGCTGTCCGAGGCCGGGGGCGCGCTGCCGATGATGGTGTCGGACGGGTCTTCCGCCAGGAACAAGTCCTGCGAGTCATTGTTTGGGTGGTTTTCTTTCATGATGAACGGTGCCTTGTACCCAGTGCGGTTCAGTGTGAGAGGGCATGCGCTGCCAGAGTGGGGGCAGCAGCGATGTCGAGAAATTGCGGGTCTTGCGCCAGCGCCTGCAGATTGATTTCCTGCCAGTGGATGCCGTCGCCGTCGATGAAGGTGGAGCCCAGATGCGCGGGCGCGCCCTCGGCGGGCGCTTCGGATCGCACGAAGGCTTCGCGACTGCGCAGGCCCTCCAGGCCATCGACGCGAAACACCACGTTCATGCCCAGGGCCTCGTTGAGGGCCAGCAGGCAGGGTTTGGCGCGCTTGGCCGGGTGTGCGGCAGAAGAGAAGGCAGCGGCCTGGTCGGCGGCTGGCTCGGCGGGTAAAAACGCGCCCAGCTCGACCACGCCATACACCTGGCTGCGCAGCGGCGCCACGCCCAGAAACCAGGGCTTGGTGTAGGGCAGGGGCTGAATCGGTGTCATGGCATAAATCTCGCCCGACTGTTGCAGCGGCAGCAGCAGCCTGTGCCCGCCCAGGCGAACGCCCAGCCACGAGGCGGTGAGCCCCGGTTCGCTTTGGGCTTCTTGCAGCAGCGATGCAATGCGTTGTTGCAGTTCGCGTAGCGCCTGTTTATTGGCCATGAGGGGGTTCCAAGGTTGCGTGATGCAAGTGGCAAGTGCGTGCGGGCTGGCTGGGCAGCTCAGTCCAGCGCGCGGATTTTTTCCAGCAGCTCGGTCGGGTTGATCGGCTTGGTGACGTAGGCGCGCGCGCCCTGGCGAATGCCCCAGACCATGTCGGTTTCCTGGTTCTTGCTGGTGCAGATGATGATGGGAATGTCGGCAAAGCGCGCGTCCTTGCTGATCTGGCGCGTGAGCTGAAAGCCGTTTTTGCCCGGCATGATCACGTCCATCAGGATCAGGTCGGGCTTCTGGCGCTCCAGCTCGGCCAGGGCGGCGTCGCCGTTGTCGGCCAGCGAAACGGTCATGCCGTTTTTCTGCACGATGCTGGACATGAACATCTGCTCGGTTTTGGAATCGTCAACGATCAATACATGCTGAATGGGCATGGCGGGGTTACTCCTTGTTCGAGAAAGACTCGACCACTGCAAGCAGTTCGGCCTTGGTAAACGGTTTGGTCAGGTACTGGTCAGACCCCACGATGCGCCCGCGCGCCTTGTCGAACACGCCGTCTTTGGACGAGAGCATGATCACCGGCACGTGGGCGAACTTCTGGTTGCGCTTGATGATGGCGCAGGTCTGGTAACCGTCCAGGCGCGGCATGAGGATGTCGCAGAAGATCAGGTCGGGGTGCGTGTCGTTGATGCGCGAGAGGGCGTCAAAGCCGTCTTCTGCCAGCAGCACCTCGTATCCGCCCTGCTTGAGGAAGATTTCCGCACTGCGCCGAATGGTGTTGCTGTCGTCGATTACGAGTACTTTCAAGGCCAGTCTCCGTCTTGGAGCACGCCAAGCAGGGCCAGGGTTGAGCACTCTGCCCAAACAGGGCCGGATGCACGCCCATCCATCAGGGCATGCGGCTTGAGCCACATCCGAACCTGCGCCTGCGTGCGGGAACGCAGCAATCTTTGATTAATATCAAATTGTTACGTTTGCTTGCGCATTCTACACAGACGGGGAGAAGCAGCTTGTAATTTCTGGAAAATACACCTGCTTTTTAGGCCAATATGTGCCATAGTGCATATTTATTGAGGCATTTTGTGGCTATTTGCCCCCATCGCCCTGCAGCACACTCGCATATCAAGTCGGTCTGGCCTGCATACAAATGGTTGCATTCATGACAATCATGGGGGCGCGGTTGATGCGGGCAAGGGATGGAAAAGGGGTGGTAAGAAGCGGTTCACAACCCCCTCGCAGGCGTTTGAAGATGGAGGCAAGCCCTTGGCGCTGCCGCATCTTTGGCGTCTTTGCTGCGGCCCGATACACTGGGCGCTGCCTGGCTGTTTTGGGGCGTGCCTTGAGCTGCGTGCGGTTGATGGCCCATTGATGATCCATTGACGACAGATGCAGCTCCCCAGCCGCAGCTCACCGGCCTTGCGAATGCGTTGCGCCGTGCAAACCACTGCATCAACGGGCGCGCTAGCTTCTTTCTTGATGAATATCCTGGTATGCCAACAACCCTTCCTCTGAACAATGCGAACCGCGTTTTGTTTGAACGTGCCCAGCAGGTGATTCCCGGTGGCGTCAATTCGCCCGTTCGGGCCTTTCGCGCCGTGGGCGGCACGCCCCGCTTCATCCAGAAAGCGCAGGGCGCTTATCTGTGGGATGCCGCCGACCAGCGCTACATCGACTACATCGGCTCCTGGGGACCGATGATTCTGGGCCACGGCCACCCGGCCGTGCTGGCGGCCGTGCAGCAAGCCGTGCAGGACGGCTTTTCGTTTGGCGCGCCCACCGAGCGCGAGGTGGAACTGGCCGAAACCATCATCGGCCTCATGCCCGGTATCGAGATGGTGCGCCTGGTCAGCTCGGGCACCGAGGCGGCGATGAGCGCCATTCGCCTGGCGCGTGGTGCCACGGGGCGCAAGTTGCTCCTCAAGTTCGAGGGCTGCTACCACGGCCATGCCGATGCCTTGCTGGTCAAGGCTGGATCGGGCCTGGCGACCTTCGGCGCGGCCACCAGCGCGGGCGTACCGCCCGAAGTGGTGCAGCACACCCTGGTGCTGCCCTACAACGATGTGGCGCAACTGGATCAGGCCTTTGCCCAGCATGGGACAGACATTGCCTGTTTGATCATCGAGCCCATTGCGGGCAATATGAACTTCGTGCGGCCCACGCCCGCTTTCATCCAGCGTTGCCGCGAGTTGTGCACGCAGCACGGAGCCTTGCTCATCATCGACGAGGTGATGACCGGCTTTCGCGTGGGCCTGGGCGGGGCGCAGGCCCTGCTGGGCGTGCAGCCCGATTTGACCGTGCTGGGCAAGGTCATTGGCGGGGGCATGCCGCTGGCCGCTTTTGGCGGCAAGCGCAGCGTGATGGAGCAGGTCTCGCCGCTGGGCGCGGTGTACCAGGCGGGCACGCTTTCGGGCAACCCCGTGGCCACGGCCTGCGGGCTGGCCACCTTGCGCGAAATCCAGAAGCCCGGCTTTTACGCGCAACTGGCCCAGCGCACGCGCCGTCTGGTGCAGGGCCTGCAAGCCGCAGCCGATGCGCAGGGCATCCCCTTTTCCAGCGATTGCGAAGGCGGCATGTTCGGCTTCTTTTTCCTGCCGCAATTGCCGCAGCACTACCAGCAAGTCATGCAGACCGATGCGCAGCGCTTCAACCGCTTCTTCCACGGCATGCTGCAGCGCGGCGTGTATCTGGCCCCGGCCTTGTACGAAGCGGGCTTTGTCAGCGCCGCCCACAGCGAGGCCGATATCGACGCCACCATCGCTTGCGCCGAGCAGGCACTGCGCGAAGCCTGGGCTTGAACCTTGAAAGCCGAAAGCGGCGCTTGAAAATGGTTGCGGCGCGCGCCTTGATTGGCCCGGTCGGCCAGCTGCTGTGCCGCGTCACGCATCGCAAATGAAGGGCCGGCAGGCTTGGCGCCTCGCCCATCTTTGTGTGCAAACGCTTGGCTGAACAGGCGCCCGCTCGCGCAGGCGCAAGCCGTTGGTCAGCGGTGTTGCGCAGGCATTGCCGCGGAAAGCAACAGTTTGTGACGGGGGGCTGCCGCATCCTTTACAGTTTCGCCTTGGCCGCTTGCCTGCGTTGCGGGATGCTGCGGCATGCAACTTTCGCCTGGATTGGGCCATGTCTGTTCTGAAATTGATTGCATCCGCCGTTTTCTTCGGCCTCATCACCATCATCAGCTTTTGCCTGATGCTGCCGTTCATCGTGCTCAAACTCTTGCCGGTGCAGGCCCTGCGCGTGCCATGCAGCCGCGCCATCACGGCCGTGGCGGATGGGTGGTGTGTTGTCAGCCAGTGGTGGATTGATGCCATCAACCCCGTGCAGTGGCGCATACAACTGCCCGAGGGGCTGGATCGACGCAGCTGGTATTTGGTGATTGGCAATCACCAAAGCTGGGTGGACATTCTGGTGCTGCAAAAAGTTTTCACCGGGCGCGTGCCTTTTTTGAAATTTTTCATCAAGCAGCAGTTGATGTACGTGCCGCTGCTGGGCATCGTCTGGTGGGCGATGGACTTTCCCTTCATGCGGCGCAGCGGTGGCGAAAACACGAAAAAGGATTTGGAAGCCGCACGCAAAGCCTGCGAAAAGTTCCGCATTTTGCCCACATCGGTCATCAACTTCGTGGAAGGCAGCCGCTTCACCACTGCCAAGCACAGTGAGAGCAAATCGCCCTATGCCCACCTGCTGTCGCCCAAGGCCGCCGGTGTGGCCGTGACGCTGGAAAGCATGGGCCCCCTGTTTGCCAGCCTGCTGGACGTAACCATTGCTTATCCCCAAGGCGTGCCCAGCTTTGCCGACGTGATGGCCGGCCGACTGCAAGAAGTGGTGGTGCACGTGCGCGCCTTGCCGCTGCCGGCCGAGCTGTTGCCGCGGCAAGGCCAGCCCCCGGTCTCGCGCACGCGGGTCCAGCGTTGGGTCAATGCCCTGTGGCAGGAAAAGGATGCCGAGCTGGCGCGGATGCTGGGGTCTTGAGAAGCTGTTCACAGTTCCTTCGCGGGCGCTTGAATATTGAATATGTAGGTGGGCAGTCTGGGGTCAATCGAACGGCTGGGTGGACGCAGAAAACGCAGAAGTCGCGCAAAGGACACTGAAATTTCAGAACAGGCACAGCAGTTGGCTCATCAAGAACGGCCGGCTCCGCCCCCCAATTTGTTTGCCATGCTGCGATGCGCTTACGTCACACTACAGGCATCCAAAGAAATCTGCGAATCGCTGCGCTCTCTCTGCCTCTGCGGTGGAAACAGCTTGAAAAACTTTTGCGGCTTTGGCGAAATCTCTGCGCCTTCTGCGTCCTGATTCAAGCCTTGCCATATCAAGCGAATCGCGTTGAGATCTTGAACAGGCTCTGAGGGGAGCTTTGCAAAAGCCCAAGCAGGGGCAAGGCGTGCGCATGGCGGGCCCACTTCGGTGGGGGCGGCAGTCGGGGCCAAGCCGCCCGCAGCCAAACCCTGCTCTTTTGCCTGGGCGCCGCTGCCAAAGGGGCGGCGCATTGGCTGATGCAGGCCAATCGGCAGCATTGCGTAAGATGTAAATCAGTCCAAATGTTATGGTTTGTGAAAAACTCAGGTGTTGCGTATGAAATGTGTCGCATCCTCGTCGGAGTGCTAGGCCTTCCGTGCTTGGGATGTGGTCTGAACGGGCGCTCCTGAGATGCAGGCAAAAAGAATGCTGTTTTTTTAACCGTGTTGGAAGGGAATGGAAAATGAAGCGATCTTTATCTTCAGCAATTGCCATGCTCGCATCGGCTGCGATATTTGCTGCCGCTCAAACCGCGTATGCGGCACCGCCTGCTCCAGCCAAGCAGGGAGAAACGCGAGTGATTAACGACACGATGGGCCGCAAGGTCACCATCCAGAAAGATGTGGGCAAGATCATTGCCATCCCCTGGCCCTGGTCGAGCTTCGTTTTTGCGCTGGATGGAAAGGCCGACAGAATTTCCACCATGAGCACGACGGCGCTGGCCTCGTACAAAAACAGCATGTTCCAGCGCCTGGCCCCCGGTTTGGCCAATTCCAAAACCAATTACATCGACGACCAGAACAAGGACGGCGGTGTTTTCGGCACGCTCAATGCCGAAGAAATTGCCAAAATCAATCCTTCCATGGTGCTGATTTACGAGCGCGAAAAAAATACGCTGTTGCCCGTGCTGGAGTCTGTAAAAATTCCGACGGTTGTGATTCAATATGGCGGCATTCCTGAGATGCAGAAAGGCTTGCTGCTGCTGGGCGATATTTTGGGCGAGCATGCCAAGAAAAATGCGAACACCATCGTCAATTGGCATGTCAATACAGAAAAACTGATCAAAGACAGGCTGAAAAACCTGCCCGAAAACAAAAAGCCGAAGATATTGCTCTTCTATAACGGCAAAATCCTGCGCCCATCTGCACGTCTATACGATAACAAGATGATTGAAACGGCAGGCGGTAAAAACGTGGCTGCTTCAAAAGCGAATCTGAGCGGTGCCGAGCAAGTCAGCTTCGAGCAGGTGTTGGCTTGGGATCCAGACATCATCCTGGTGGGCAATTTTGCAGACCATAAGCCTGACGATATCTATGCCAACAAGCTGGCTGATAGAAACTGGCAACAGCTGAGAGCCGTTAAAAACAAAAGGGTTTACAAAGTTCCCATGGGGATTTACCGCTGGGATGCGCCTAATACAGAAGCCCATTTGTTCCAGCTGTGGTTGGCAAAAATGATGCATCCCGAGCGGTTTGCAGACATTTCTCTTGAAAAATACACCAGGGATTTTTACAAGACCTTGTTTAATCACAATCTGACGGATGCGGAAATGGCCATGATTTATCACGATGCGCTGAACGCCAAGTCCGTGAAGATCAAATAAGCATGCTGCTGAAAAAATCCGGCTGGGTATGGCCACTGCTGTTGCTGCTGATTGTGCTGGCCGTGCTCATGTCGCTGGCGATTGGGCGCTATCCGCTGTCGCTGGCAAGCGTGTTGAAGGTGATTTTCAACCCGATGGAAGACGATATTGCCAACAATATCGTCTTGTCGGTGCGCTTGCCGCGCGTGCTGTTGGCCCTGATGGTGGGCGCCGGCCTGGCCATATCGGGGGCGTGCTTTCAGGGGGTTTTTCAAAATCCCCTGGTCAGCCCCGATGTGTTGAGCGTCAGCTCCGGCTCCGCTTTTGGTGCGGTGCTGGGCATCATGACGCTCAACACGGGCTGGTCCAACACCTTGTTTGCCCTGGTGTTTGGCTGCGTCAGCGTTTTCCTCACGTATTCCATGGCCAGGATTCGCGGCCAGGTCACGGCGCTGAGCCTGGTGCTTTCGGGCATCATCATTGCCGCATTTTTCAATGCATTGATTTCTGTCATGAAATACGTGGCGGATACGGAAACGCAATTGCCCACCATCACTTACTGGCTGCTGGGCAGCTTTGCCGCAGCCACCTACCAGCACGTTTTGACGATCGTGGCGCCTGTTTTGCTGGGGGCTGCGGTGTTGCTGGCAATGGCCTACAAAATCAACATCCTGTCGTTGGGGGATGAAGAGGCGCGCATCCTGGGCATCAACCCCGTGCATTCGCGCATCATCATCATCGCCGCTGCCACCTTGGTAACGGCTGCATGCGTAACCGTTACCGGCATCGTGGGCTGGGTGGGCCTGGTGATACCGCATATCGCGCGCATGATCGTCGGGCCGGATCACGGCAAACTGCTGCCTGCTTCCCTGCTGATGGGGGCTTCTTTCATGGCCTTGGTCGATTTGCTGGCGCGCACGGTCAGCCCGTCTGAAATACCCGTGGGCATACTCACGGCGCTTTTGGGCGCGCCTTTTTTCGCCATTCTGTTCAGAAAAACGCAGGGTGGCTGATATGTTCCTGGAAGTTTGCAACGGCAGCTATCGCTATCCGGGTGCGTCTGCGCCGGTTTTGTCGGATATTTCCATGAGCGTGCGCCCCAACACGGTCATGACCATTCTGGGGCGCAATGGCATTGGCAAAACCACATTGATCAAATGCATGGCGGGCATATTGCCCTGGACGAAAGGGCGCTCCCTGATCAAGGGCAAAGAAATCCAGTCGGTGAAAGACACGGCGACGATTGCCTTTGTGCCGCAGGCCTACAAATTGAGCTACCCCTACACGGTGAAGGACTTGGTTGTGATGGGGCGGGTGCGGCACATGGGCATGCTCTCGATTCCCTCCAAAAAAGACAGGGAAGTGGCCGAACAGGTGCTGCACGAGTTGGGCATTGCCGACTTGGCAGACAGGGATGCGACCAAGCTGTCAGGCGGGCAGCGGCAGTTGGCCTTCATCGCCCGTGCGCTGGCGAGCGAGCCGGAAATGCTGGTGATGGACGAGCCCGAATCGCATCTGGACTTCAAAAACCAGCACTTCATCTTGCGCTTGATCAGCCAGCTGGTGCGGCAGAAAGGCTTGGCCTGCATCATTAACACGCACTATCCCGAGCATGCCTTGCGCATATCCGATGCCACGCTGATGTTGGGCGAAGGCAAATACTGCGTGGGGCCAACCGAAGAAATCATTACCGAAGCCAATATCCGGGATTATTTTGATGTGAGGGCCAGAATTTCTGAAATAGAAGACGAGGGCCGAACATACAAAACGTTTTTTGTGCTGGGCTGAAGTTGCGCACTGGCCAGGTCATGGGCTTTGAGGCTTGGCGGAGCGTGTCTTGTTGCAGGCTGGGCGCGTGATTTGCTTAAAAGTGGGCAGGTGGCAGGAGCCACGAAGCGATGTCGCGGCGCGGCCAAATCAAACAATAGATGCTGTGCCGCTTGCATTGCCTGCCTCAAGCAGGAGATTGCGAGACGCTACTGGAGTCAGCTTCTGCACTTTGGTGTATCAACTAGAAAAAGGGCCTTGGTTTATAGCCAAGGCCCTTTTGCATGGGCCGATCAGCAAGCACAAACCGCAGTTGGCGCAGTTGGGCAGAGCTTTGCGTCAGCCAGTCTGCTCGCAGCCTGGATGCCCGCTGCCAGCTTCAATGCGGCAGGCAGCTGCGGCACAGCAGCCGCCCGTCCACTTCTTGCAGCTTGCAGCCCATCACCGGTTCGCCGCATTGGGAGCAGGGCTTGGAAGGCTCCATGCGGGCCTTGGGCGGCAGGGCCTGGTGGGTGGCGGTGATGGTGAACAGCTCTTCGTCGGGCGTTTCCAGAACCGCATCGCTGCGCTGCTGGTGCAGTTGCTGGAATTCGGCCCTTTCTGCCTCGTTGAGGCTGCCAGCCATCATTTTTTGCAGCAGTTCGCCGTGGCGTGTATGGGCTCCGGCTAGCCGCGGCTTGGTGCAGACGCGCACGCCTTGGCCGGTGTTGCGATCCAGCAGGGTCAGGGCCATCTTGCCGTGGTCTTTGTAGATGAAATTGCCTTTGCCAAAGGTGCAGCCGGTGAGCACCTGCACGGCGTCTGCGCTGCAGGCATCGGTTTCGACGATGGCGACCAGCTCTTCATCTTCGGCGCGTTGCTGTTGCTGCAAAAAGCGCATGGCCGCCTTGGCGGCCTTGTAGCCAATGGCCAGTCCGGGGCAAACGTGGCCGTGAAAGGCGGCGCAGCGTTGAAAGTCTGTACTGGCACGGATTTCCTGGGCGTTCATGGTGTAAGTCTCCTGATGGCATTGGGTTCGGCGTATTCGGAACAGGGGCTGCAGGGATCAGTTCTGCATTTCTTTTTGCAGCTCTTGCATCCATTGCGGCACGGTGATTTCGCCTTCGGCCAGGTAGCTGCGGCCCGAATGCGGCTTGATGTCGATGATGGGGCTGCCATCCACTGCCTCCAGCCCTTGCACGCGCAAGACGTTGCCTTTGCGTTCCAGCAGCTTCACCACGGTGACCAAGACGGGGTTGGGCCGCCCCGGCGTGCGGGTGGCAAACACGCCGCACAAGGGCAGCTCGCTGCGGCCCATGGGGTGGATCTTGCGCTGTTGCGTTTTGGCGGGGTCGAGCAGGTGCGGCCAGTACAGCACCATGAGGTGCGAATACTCTTCAACGCCATCCAGCAACTCTTCCAGTTCCGGCTGGATGACGAGATCAGCTTCTTGCTGGGCGTAGCGCCGGTACGGCGACGCTTGGGAAGCCGCTGCTTCACGCTCGGCGCCCTTGGCGCAACCCGTGCTCAGTTGCACGCTGCTGCGAATGTAGCCGATGGGCGTGAGCCGCAGGGGCAGGGTGGCGGTGGAGTCGGTAGAGGGATTCATGCGAGGCTCCTTTGTGAAAAATGAACGGAGAGGTTGCAATAGCGTGAGGTTGCATCAGGGCTTGAAAACGATTTTTTCGCCCAGCGTGCCGTGGCTTTTCTGCATATCGGCGTAAACCGGCTTGCCGACCATGAAGGTGTAGATTTCATCGGCCTTGCGTGCCAGATCCACATCGGCAAACTGCTGCGGGTACAGCACCTTGCCCACGGCATAGGCGTCGGCAATGGCGGTATCGACGTTGACGGTGTAGAACACGAAAGGCAGCAGGCGATAGACCTGTTGCTTTTGCACGGCGCTCAGGGCCTGGTAAAACTGCGGGTTCTTGCGATAGTCTTCTTGCACGAGTGGGAAGCCGCTTGCATCCACGAAGATGGTTTCGGGGTTGAGTTTGAGCAGCATTTCCTTGTCGAGCTTGAGGTGGCCGTGGCTGCCCTGGCCTTTTTCCGGCAAGGCCTTGACGGCATTGTTCACGCCCAGCCATTCAAACGGAAAGTACAGCTTGGCCGTGCCGTTGATGCCGTGCGAGCCGCGAAAACTCACGGCGCCCACATAAGCTGTTTTTTGGGGAACGCCTTTGACGCGCTTGCGCAAATCTTGCTCGGCAGCCTGGATGTAGGAAATGACGGCTTCGGCACGCTGTTCGCGTTGCAAGGCCTTGCCTGCCACGCGCAGCGAGTTGAACAAGGCTGCGTCAATGCCGGTAGCTTGGCCGTAGTCGAGGATGACAACCGGAATGCCCAGCGTTTTCTGTACCTCGTCGGCCAACGGCACATCCATATTGGTCATGAAGATGATTTGCGGCTGCACGGCCAGCAAGGCTTCGTATTCCGGTTTTTTATGCCCCACGCCTGATCCGCCCGGGCCGATGCGCGGAAACTGGGCCAGTTCGGGGTGGGCCGTTCGATAGGGCCTGCTGCGCTGCTTTTCGGGGTAGTTCTTTTCAATGTCTTCTACGCCCACGATTTTTTCGGTGGCTTGCAGATAGGTTAGCTGGCGCAAGGTGCCCGCGCCAATGGCCACGATGCGGCTGGGGTTGTGCGGCACAGTCACGCTGCGGCCCAGGGTGTCTTTAACGGTCACGGTGGGGGGCGCTGCCTGTGCCCACGAGGCAGCCAGCATGAGCAGCATGGCGCTGGCAGTCAGAAACTTTTGCTTGATGGCTCGGGGAGTTTTCATCAGTTGGCTCCTTGTTGACGCGGTGGGGTTGATGGCAAAGGCTTTCAGGGGGCTGCAACAACGGCGCCCAAATCACCATAACTGCTTTGCATGCTGGAATAAACCGGCTTGCCGACCATGAAGGTGTAGATTTCATCGGCCTTGCATTGCAGGTGGATGTCGGCGAACTGCGCGGGATACAGGGCTTTGCCGACGGCATAAGCGTCCACCAGGGCGGTGTCGATGTTCGAGTAGTACGACACATAGGGGAAGAGGCGGTAGACCTGCCCCGTTTGGAAGGCCTTGAGCGAGCGGAAGAAGGCGGGGTTTTTGCCCATGTCGTCTTGTATCAAGGGCCAGCCGCCTGAGTCGATGAAGAGCACATCGGGATTGAGCTTGAGCAAGGCCTCGCGATCCAGCTTGATGTGCCCAACGGGGGTGCTGGCAAAGCTTTTGGCCAGGTTGTTTGCGCCAGCCCAGTCAAACGGCAGGTAACGTTTGTTGCTGCCATTGATGCCATGCATGCCCGCATAACTCACGCCGCCCACATAGGCCGATTGGGGCGCGATGCCTTGCACGCGGCGGCGCAAATCGGCCCGGGCGTCTTCGATGTATCGGATGACGGCTTCGGCGCGTTGCTCGCGCTGCACGATTTTTCCCATCACGCGCAGCGATTGATACAGGTTGGCGGTGTAATTGCCTTTTTCTTCGCTGGTGTTGAGCACCACCACTGGCAGGCCCATGGTTTTTTGGGTTTCGTCGGCCAGATCGCGGCTGGGCGTGGTCATGAAAATGATGTCGGGCTTGACGGCCAGAATGGCTTCGTAATCGGGCTTGGCTCGGCCCACGCTGGCGCCGCCCGGGCCAATGCGCGGCAGCCGGGCCAGTTCGGGGTGGGCGGTGCGGTAGGGGCGGCTTTGGTGTTTGGCGCTGTAGTTTTTCTCGATGTCTTCGGTGCCAACGGCGCGCTCGGTGACTTGCAGATAAGCCATGACCCGCATGCTGCCGCCCAGATTGGCAATCCGCTGGGGATTGGCCGGGACGGTGACCTTTCGGCCCAGCAAGTCGGTGACCGTGATGTTTGGGGCTGCGTGGGCCTGCGCTGCCACGAAAAGGCAGGCTGCTGCGGTCAGCCAGGCGGCCGTGCGGCGCCAAAGTGTTGAGTGGCTGTGTATGTGCATGGCTTTCTCCTTGCGCTTGAAATGAAACTCTCAGATCGGCACCACCATGGGGTGCCCGTTGCATTGGTGCAGCGACACCGCTACGTCGTACACCCGTTCAATCAGTTCGGGCGAAAAGCCCGCGCGGTCGGTGATGGCCTGTACTTTCTTGTCCTTGAGGAACAGGAATTTGTCGCCAAAGCGCATGGCCATGTTCAGATCGTGAATGGTGAGCACGACCGCCAGGTTTTGCGCGCGCGTGATGCCTTGCACCAGGCGCATGACTTCGATCTGGTTTTTCAGATCCAGATTGCTGATGGGCTCATCCAGCAACAGCACGCTGGGCGACTGCGCCAGGGCGCGCGCGATGATGACCTTTTGCAGCTGCCCGCCGCTCAGGCTGTTGATGGGGCGCATGGACAGGGCCTGCAAGCCGAGCTGCTGCAGGATCTGTTCGACCAGGGCATAGTCCTGCTCGCGCAAAGACCACTGCACATGCGGGCGGCGGCCCATGAGCACGGCTTCGTAAACGCTGAGCAGCGATTCGGGGTGCTTTTGCGGCACGTAGCCGATGTGGCGGGCGACCTCGCGCTGCGGCATCTCGAACACGGCTTGGCCGTCCACCAGCACGCTGCCTTTGCTGGGCTTCAGGATGCGGTTGATGCATTTCAGCAGGGTGGATTTGCCCGCGCCGTTGGCGCCGAGCAGGCAGAGGATTTCTCCGGGCTGCACATCGAATGCGATGTCTTGCAGCACGGCGTGGTTGCCGCGGTAGGCAAAGTCGATGCCGGAAACAGACAGCTTCATCGGTAGCTCTTCACCAGGGTGTACAGGAACATGGGGGCGCCCAAGCAAGAGGTGATGACACCCACGGGCAGGCTGCCCGTGCCGATGATGACGCGGCCGATCGTGTCAGACGCCAGCAGCAGCACAGCCCCCAGCACGCACGAAAAAGGCACGAGCAGGCGGTGGTCGGCCCCGACCAGGCGGCGCGCCATATGGGGCGCGACCAAACCCACAAAAGCGATCACGCCAAAAAAGGCCGTGGCCAGGGCAGACACCAAGGCCGCCGTGACCACACCGGCCATGCGCGTGCGCTTGACGTTCACGCCCAGGCCCTTGGCGGCCTCTTCGCCCGAGATCAGCGCATTCATGTCCCAGCGTTTGCTGTAAAGGTAGATGCTTGCCAGCAGCACGCCAATGCTCATCAGGCTGATCTCGCGCCAGCTGGCCCGGGCGATGTCGCCAAAGGTCCAGAACACCACCATGGCCAACTGCGTGTCGCTGGCCAGAAACTGCAGCAGGATGGTGCCCGAGGTAAAGAGCGAGGAAAGCGCCACGCCCGAGAGCACCACGGCTTCAACCGACAAACGCTTCAAGCTCGCCAGCACCAGCACCACGGCGGTGGCGCTGATCGCACCGGCAAAGGCAAAGGCCGTCACCAAATACATGTGCGCTTGCAGCAAAACGATGGATGTGGCCGCGCCAAAAGCCGCGCCCTGGCTGATGCCAATGGTCGAGGGTGAAGCCAGCGGGTTTTTGAGCATGGTTTGAATCGTCAGGCCAGCCAAGGCCAGGCCCCAGCCACACACCAGCGCGCCCACAACCCGCGGCATGCGAATGCGCCAGATGGCGACTTGGGAGGCATCCTCGCCCTGGCCCATGAACACATGCAGCAACTCTTTCAATGAGATGGAGTAGGCGCCAAAACGGATGGCAAAGAGCGCAATGGCCGCCATCGCACCCAGCAAAACAAGCAGCCACAACCAGCGCTGGTGGTTGTGCGCCAGGTATTGCTGCGTGATGCTGCCTGGGGCGCGATGGTTCACGGCATGGGCGTGCCAGGCGTGTTCGGCGGTTTGCCGGGCGTCAGACAGTGCGGGATCAAGTGCTTGGGCGGCCGCGCTGCCCACGGAATGGGTATGCGCATGGCTGTGCGAGCCAGTGGCCTGCTGTGGATGCGCGTGCGGGTGTGAGTGGCTGTAATTGCGCGCAGGCTGGTGCGCTGGTGCGGGGGGCGAAGCGTCCGTTGTCGGGCACGGCTTGGACGGATGGAGCGATCCGCGCCCTTGCGCTTCTTGCACTGGCTTTTCTGATGAATGGTCTGCTGGCATGGCGGAAAACTCCTTGCCAATCAAGCCATCAGGCAAGATTGATAGCAAATATAAAAGTCATCTTAATTATGTCACAACTTGTATATAAGCTTTAAGGTTTATGCGGCTAAGAGCCTGTTCAAGATCTCGGCGTGAGTGGGCAAAAAGCGGTGTGGGATGGGATGCAAGGCGCAAAACGCGGCGCAATAGTGCGTGCTATCGGCTGCGTGCGGTTGGCAGGTTTTGCAACACCGCAGGCCGCCCCCCAATCCGCTTGATGGCTCGCCGTGCAGAAATTTTGAACAGGCTCTAAGAACCTGTTCCCGATCTCCTCACGGGCGCTTGAATGATGGAAGCGGGCGGTCTGCTGCGTTGCAAATCTCGTCCATAGCACGGGCTATGCCCTTCGATTTGCGCCTTGCATTCCATCCCGCACCATATCCAATCGCCTCGCGTTGAGATCGTGAACAGGTTCTAAGCAGCGCTTCCAACGTCCAAAACGTAGGCTGAGCATGCGACGCGGGTGGCAACAAAATGGATTGGAGTTTTCGCGCTGATTGGGTTGCTGCAACGGTGGGCGGCAAGAGAATTTTTTCTTGCGCAAGATGTTGATGCCTCAATCGCAAAAGGCTTTTCAGGAGCGAGCGCACTGTCTAGCAGGCAGCCTTGCCAAACCTGAAAAAGGCACAATGCGTTTTCGCATGGTCTGCGTGTTTGGGTGCTGCCAAAGTAAGGGTTCGTCGGTCTATTGGATTGGCCTTTGCTTGCTTGGCAGTTGCCGCATCCGCGCTTGTTTTCATCTTTCTTGTTTTCTGCTTTGTCTGCTGAACCGACCGATTCTCGCCAGGCGCATGCGCCCAGCCTGATGCTGTTGCTCACCGTGATGCTGATCGGTGCGCTGGCCTTTGTGCAGGTGTATTCGGTGCAGGCCATCTTGCCGCTGCTGCTGCGCGATTTGCGGGCCACGGTGGTGCAGGGCGGCTACATGGTGGGGGCCACGGTGCTTGCGGTGGCGCTGGTGTCGCCTTTCATGGGCATGTGCTCAGACGCAGTGGGCCGCAAGCGTTTGATCGTGGCCTCGGTTTTTTTTCTCGGCTTGGCAACGGCGGCCCTGAGTTTGGCGGGCAGTGTGCGGCAACTGGTGCTGCTGCGTTTTTTGCAGGGGCTGGCGGTGCCGGGCATCAGCGTGGTGCTGATTGCCTATCTGGGCGAAGAGTTTCAAGGCCGCAGCATGACGCGCGCCATGTCTTTCTACGTGGCCGGCACGGTGCTGGGCGGCTTTCTGGGCCGCTTCATGATGGGGCATTTGAGCGTTGGCTTGCCTTGGCGGCAGGCCTTTTTGCTGCTGGCCTTACCCAATCTGCTGGGGGCCTTGTGGGTGGCCTGGGTGCTGCCCGCATCGCGCCGCTTTGTGCCCAACCCCAACTTCCAATCGGGCTTGCAGATGCTGGCCCAGCACCTGCGCAACCCGGCAGTGCGCGCGGCGTGTGCGCTGGGCCTGTGCGTGCTGTTTTCACTGGTGGGCTGCTTCACCTTCGTGAACTTGCACCTGGCGGCAGCGCCCTACCGCCTGAGCACAGCGCAGTTGGGCAATGTGTTTGCCGTGTATCTGCTGGGGGTGCTGATCACGCCACTGGCGGGCAAGTTGCTGGGGCGGCTGGGGTTTCGCGCCACCATGCTGCTGGCGTTGTGTGTGTCGCTGTGCGGCTTGTTGCTGACGTTGCTGCCCAGCGTGCCTGCGGTGATTGGTGCGCTGGCGATCATGTCCAGCGGGGTGTTCGTCACCCAGTCGGCCACGATCAGCTTCGTCGCGCATGCGGTGTCGCAGGGGCGGTCGCTCGCCAGCGGCCTGTATTACATGGCCTATTACAGCGGCGGATTCATCGGTGCCTGGCTGTGCGGCCTGGCCTATGCGCGCGGCCAGTGGCCTGCCACGGTGTGGGTGCTGGCTGCTGCCCAATTGCTGGGGCTGGCGATTGCGGTGTGGTGGATACCGCGCAGGGTGGATTGATGGCGACAGGTCTGTAAGCGTGGTAACTAAGTACGCCCTCACGAATCGCCTGCATGCAGTGGGTGTTCGCGGCCGAGAGCGTAGCAGGCAAGCGGGAGGAAGTGGGCGAAACCCATCGGCGCGTGTCGGAGTGGGCAAATAAAAACGGACTGGAATGCCAGTCCGTTTTTTGCGCCTCAGCTCGCAAACAGCGCAGCTCTGATTGGGCGGCTGTGGCATCAGGCCATCGGCGAGGCATCCATGCCGCATCAGTGTCTGAAGTGGCGCACGCCGCTGAAGACCATGACCACGCCGCGCTCGTTGGCCGCGTCGATCACCTCCTGGTCGCGCATGCTGCCACCGGGTTGGATGACGCAAGTCGCGCCGTGATCGATGACCACATCCAGCCCATCGCGGAAAGGGAAGAAGGCGTCGCTGGCCACCGCCGTGCCTTGCAGGCTGAGCTTGGCGTGCTCGGCCTTGATGCTGGCGATGCGCGCCGAATCCAGGCGGCTCATCTGGCCCGCGCCCACGCCGCGCGTTTGTCCGTCTTTGCAGAAGACGATGGCATTGCTCTTGACGAACTTGGCCACTTTCCACGCGAACAGCAGGTCTTGCAGCTGCTCGGGCGTGGGTTGCTTGTGTGTCACGACCTTCAGATCGGCCAGCGCCAGCGCGTGGTTGTCGGCCGTTTGCAGCAGCAGGCCCGAGCCCACGCGCTTGTATTCCAGCCGGTTGGCGCAGGCCGGCGCGTCCTCGGGCAGCGCAATCTGCAGCAGGCGCACATTGGTTTTGGGCTTGAAGATTTCCAGCGCTTCGGGCGTGAAGGCGGGCGCCATCAGCACCTCGACGAACTGCCGGGCGATCTGCTCGGCGGCAGCGCCGTCCAGCGGGCGATTGAGCGCGATGATGCCGCCAAAGGCACTGGTCGGGTCGGTCTGGAAGGCCTTGGCGTAGGCCTCGGCCGCATCTTGGCCCACGGCCACGCCGCAGGGGTTGGCGTGCTTGACGATGACGCAGGCCGGCGCATCGAATTGCTTCACGCATTCCCAGGCGGCGTCGGCATCGGCGATGTTGTTGTAGCTCAGTTCCTTGCCCTGCAACTGCTGGCCGGTGACGATGCTGCTGGGCACGGGCTGCGGGTCGCGGTACAGCGCGGCTTGCTGGTGGGCGTTTTCGCCGTAGCGCAGGTCTTGCACCTTGATGAAGCAGCCATTGCTTTGTGCCGGAAACAGTGCGCGCGCAGGTGTGCCATTGATTTGCTTTTCGTCAAAGGTGATGGACGAGAGGTAGTCGCTGATCGCGGCGTCGTACTGGGCCACGCGGTTGAAGGCCGCGACCGACAGCGCGAATTTCGTCGCCAGGCTCACGCGGCCTTGGGCCTTGAGTTCGCTCACCACTTGCGCGTATTGGCTGGCATCGGTCAGCACGGCCACGTCTTTCCAGTTCTTGGCGCCCGATCGCACCATGGCCGGGCCGCCGATGTCGATGTTTTCGATCGCATCGGCCAGCGTGCAGCCGGGTTTGGCCACGGTGGCTTCGAACGGGTAGAGGTTCACGCACAGGATGTTGATGGTGGGGATGGCGTGTTC
Source organism: Allobrachymonas sp. (assembly GCA_030529505.1). Classification (GTDB taxonomy): domain Bacteria; phylum Pseudomonadota; class Gammaproteobacteria; order Burkholderiales; family Burkholderiaceae_C; genus Brachymonas. The sequence continues at coordinate 32,318 of JAUMWT010000010.1, forward strand.
GGTCAGCGCGGCCATGTGCGCAGGCAGGTCGCGCCGCGCCAGCAGGCCGCCGTGGATGCGCGGGTGCAGGGTCTTGACGCGGCCATCGAGCATTTCAGGAAAGCCGGTGTGATCGGCCACCTCGGTCACGGGCAGGCCGCTGTCGGCCAGCAGCTTGGCTGTGCCGCCGGTGGAGAGCAGCTTCACGCCCAGAGCGTGCAAGTCTTTGGCCAGATTGACGATGCCGGTTTTGTCGGAAACGGAAAGCAGGGCGGTCAGCTGGGTCATGAGGGGCAATCCTTGAAGGTGGGGAAATCAAAGCAGAACGATGAAGTGAATCGGGTTGGTGTGCGCAGCGCGTTAGCCGCGATCAGCGACTGGCACGACCGGGTGCGAGCAAGCCATGTTGCAGCAAAAGCTTGCGCAGCGTGTTGCGGTTGATGCCCAGCCACTGCGCGGCTTTGCTCTGGTTGCCGCGGGTGTGCTGCATCACCAGCTCGAGCAAGGGCTTTTCGATCACGCGCAGCACCATGTCGTACATGCCCGAAGGCTCTTGGCCCTGCAAATCGTCCAGATAGGTTTGCAGGCTGTGGCGGACGCAGGCCTGGAGTTGTTCGTGAGCCATGAGAGAAGTCTTTCGTTCCTGAAGTTCGTGAATAGGGTGAATCCAAAAAAGAAAAGCGGGTTTGGGGGCGATGGGGCGGGGTGCTGGGCGCTTGCTTGGCCCAACATCAGCGGCCCGGCATCAAGCCGCCATTAACCAGGCCCGATGATCGGGGCAGAAGCTCTGCGGCGGTTCGGGCAGGCGGGGCTGCGCGTCTTGCAGGCGGGCAAAAAAATCGTCCACCGCCTGCATTTGCGCGGCGGCCGCTTCCATGCCGTTGATTTGCGCGCGCAGGGCGCTGCCACCGGGCAGGCTGGCGGCGTACCAGCCGATGTGCTTGCGCGCGCTGCGCACGCCGGTGTACTCGCCATACAGGGCGTAATGGTCTTGCAAATGGGCGCGCAGGGCCGTGCGCACTTCGGCCACCGTGGGCGGCGGCAAAAAGCCGCCGGTTTGCAGGTGGTGGGCGATTTCGCGAAACAGCCAGGGCCGCCCCATCGCGGCGCGCCCCACCATCAGCGCATCGGCCCCCGTGTGGGCCAGCACCCAGGCGGCTTTTTGCGGGCTGTCGATGTCGCCATTGGCCACCACGGGAATCTTCACCGCAGCCTTGACGGCGGCGATGGTGGCGTACTCGGCTTGCGCCTTGTAGCCTTGCTCGCGCGTGCGGCCATGCACCGTGAGCATGACGATGCCCGCCTGCTCGGCCTTTTGCGCCAGTTGCACGGCGTTGCGGCTGTGCGCGGCCCAGCCTGTGCGCATCTTGAGCGTGACGGGCACGCCTTGCGGCGCGCAGGCGGCCACCACCGCTTCGATGATCTGCAGGGCCAGCGCCTCGTTTTGCATCAGGGCCGAGCCGGCCCATTTCTTGCACACTTTTTTGGCCGGGCAGCCCATATTGATGTCGATGATCTGTGCGCCGCGGTCGATGTTGTAGCGCGCGGCTTCGGCCATTTCGGCGGGATCCACGCCTGCAATCTGCACGGCGATGGGGCCGGGCTCGCCCGTGTGGTCGGTGCGGCGCGAGGTTTTGAGGCTGTCCCACAAATCGCGGCGCGAAGTCACCATTTCGCTCACGGCATAGCCTGCGCCGAACTGGCGGCACAGTTGCCGAAACGGCCGATCCGTCACCCCGGCCATGGGGGCGACGAAGAGCCTGTTTTCAAGAGGAATGGGGCCAATCTGCATGGGTGGGCGCAAGGCAAAAAGGGCGCTATTGTACTTGCCTAAATTTTAAACAAACGGGCGATGCAAACCCATTCGGGCCGGCGGGCAAAGAGGCCATTGGCCGCGGATGCAAAGGGGCCTTTACCCGTCCAATTTGCTCGCCCAAACACTTGCCTGCAAAGGGCAGGTACAGCACAATGGGGCTAGTGACGTTTTGTTTCATCACCAATGCCGCTATGGCCGGAGGACTGATCCATGCCCACCCGTTTGAATGCGACCCAATTGGCCGAATTGCAAGCCGTGCTGCTGCAGCGCAAAGCCGATATCGAGCAGCGCCTGCAAGAGGTGCACGAAGGCAAAACGCGTGCCGAACACGCCCGCGCCGTGCTCTTGCAAGACGGTGACGACGCGCCCCAGCGCAGCTCGGATCGCGAGGTGGACATGGCCCTGAGCGACTTGGGCGCGTTCGACTTGGGTCGCATCCAGGTGGCGCTGGATCGCATGGCTGTGGGCACCTATGGCTTGTGCGACGAATGCGGCGAAGACATCGGCTTTGCCCGCCTGCAACTGGAGCCGCAAACCTCGCATTGCGTGAACTGCAAATCCCGCTGGGAAAAAGAAACGGGCAAGGCGACCTTTCATCGCATGTAAGAGCCTGTTCAAAATCTCAAGGCAAGGCGCTTGGATCTCGCAAGGCTTGAATCAGGACGCAGAAGGCGCAGAGTTTTCGCCAAAGCCGCAGAAGTTTTCAAAGCTGTTTTCACCGCAGAGACACAGAGGGCGCAGAGCTCTTTTGATGTCTCTGTGTGACGTGAGCGCATCGCAGTATGGCAAACGAATGAGGCACGAAAGCAGCCGTTCTTGGCGCACCAACTTCTGTGCCCTCTGCGTGACTTCTGCGCCCCCTTTGCGGTTTCCGCGTCCACCCAGCCGTTCGATTGGCCTCAGACCGCCCGCTTCCATTTTCAAGCGCCCGAGAGGAGATCGTGAACAGGCGCTAAAAAGCAAAGAAGCCGCTCATGCTTTCTTTGCGATGGCTTCGTGAGCGGCGCTTGCCTGGCTGGCCGCCGCCAGTCAGGAGTTGGCCATAGAAAAGAAAACGCCCCGTTGTGTTTGGACAGCGGGGCGTTTTGTTTTGTTTGAGTAGGCTGCCAAGGATGCCTGCCATGAGCCGTTTAGGCTGGTGGCTGGGCTCGGCCGATACGGCTGCCTTGCCAGCCAGTCGGCATGCCCTGCCAAGGCAGCGAGCAGCACAAGGCTGGCCAGGCTTACGGCGTGGTCATGCCCGGAGCTGTGGGTGCGGCGGGTGAACCGATCGGCGCACCAATTGGAACACCAGCCGCGCCTGGTGCGTAGTAAGGCGTGCCCGGTGCCGGGGCATAAGGCGCGGCGGGAGCATACGGCGTATAGGACGCACCCGGTACATAGGGCGCATAGGCCCCGCCCGGGGCAACCGGCGTGGCGTTGGCTGGCACGGTGCTGCTGGGCAGCGGGCTGTTGATGGCGGCATCGTTCACGATCTCGAACACTTTCACCACCTTGCGCACGCCGCTCACGCCGCTGGCCACTTCGGCGGCGCGGTCGCTTTCTTGCTGCGTGACGATGCCCATGAGGTAAACCACGCCGTTTTCCGTCGTCACCTTCACGGCGTTGGAACGCACATTGCGGCTGCCCACCAGCGCGGTTTTCACGCGCGTGCTGGTCAGGGCATCCACCGTGCCGCTGGGGTAAACCGGGCCCACGGCCACTTCATTGACGATGTAGCGCACATTGGGCAGGGTTTTGGCGGTGGCTTCCACCAAGTCGCGGTCGGCTTGCGAAAAAACTTGTCCAGTAAGCAGCACCACACGGTTGTAACTGGTGATGCTGACTGAGCCACGGTTTTGCAGCGCCGAGCTGATGCGGCTGCTGCCACGCAGCTCAATGGCTTCGTCATCCAGTTGCGCGCCGGAGCTGCGGCGGTCGGTCGCCAGCAGAATGCCCCCGACAACGCCGGTCACCACCAGCGGCACGCAGGCACTCAGGCTGCCGGCCAAAACGCCGCTCAGCACCAGGGTGCGCAACAGGCCGGGCCAACGGCGGCGCGGGGCGGACGGCGGGATGGAAAAAGACCGGTGCATGGCAAAAGCTCCTTCAAAAACATGGCTCGGTGCGCCAGCAGCCGGCCATCGCAAGTGGGCGCCCAACAAATGGGCATCAAACAGCGTGATGATACAGAGGGCTTGCCATTTGCTTCAAAGTCCGTGCTTGCGGGCACGGTAAAACCAGGGTCTGTTCACGTGCCTTTGAAAGATGCGTTGCGCTTCAAAAGCACATTCGCCAAGGAGCCAGCTGCTGCCATGCGAGGCTTGGTCAAGCTGGCAACGCAGGCAGGCCTTTTGAGAGCCTGTTCACGATCTCCTCGCGGACGCTTGAAAATGGATGCGGGCGGTCTGCTGCGTTGCAAATCTTGTTCATGGCACGGGCTATGCACTTCGATTTGCGCCTTCCATCCCATCCCGCACCATCTCCAATCGCCTCGCGTTGAGATCGTGAACAGGTTCCGAGAGCAGCCTGAAGGAAGGCAGTCTGCCAGGGCCTCAATCATCATTGAGCTTCTTGCGCAGAGACCAGTCTGCGATTTGGCGCACGCATCAGCTGAGGCTCTGGCAGACCGCTTTGCAGCATTGAAACTGGCCTGAACAGGTTCTAAGCGTGCTGTTTCAGCAGATATTTCTCGTGACGGGTGCTGTGGCGCAGGAGGAAAATGGCATGGCGCAGCTCTTTGCAGACCCGCTCAAAAGAAGATAGGCCGGGCTCAGCCCCTGTGCTTCAAGGGCATGTGTTTTGCCCGAGAATGCGCCCATCGCCAAAAGAACATATTTTTGACAGGAAGGTTGTGACGATGGGCAAGACCGCCTTGAACGATTCCGCCGCAGGCGTTTCCGGTGCCTGGGCCAGGGCCAATGTGCAGGCGCTGACGGCCGGGCAGTTGGCTGGCATGCGCCGTGGGCTGGAAAAAGAGAGCCTGCGCGTGCAGCCCGATGGCAGCCTGGCGCTCACGCCACACCCCAAGGCGCTGGGTTCGGCACTCACGCATCCGCACATCACCACTGATTTCAGCGAGTCGCAGCCTGAGCTGGTCACGGGCGTGCATGCGCGGGTGGAGGACTGTTTGAACGAGCTGACCCTGATCCATCAGGTGGTGTATCAGGAGCTGGCGGCCCAAGGCAATGAAATGCTGTGGGTGTCGAGCATGCCCTGCGGGCTGCCGACAGACGAGACGATACCGATCGGCATGTACGGCACCTCCAACATCGGGCGGGCCAAGAGCGTGTACCGCATGGGGCTGGGCCACCGCTACGGGCGGCGCATGCAAACCATTTCGGGCATTCACTACAACTGGTCGCTGCCGGGAGTGAGCAGCGACCAGTATCTGGGGCTGATTCGCAATTTCCGCCGCCATGCCTTTTTGCTGCTGTATCTGTTCGGTGCATCGCCTGCAGTGTGCAGCAGTTTCGTGCAGGGGCGCGAGCATGGCCTGCAGCCGCTGGGCAAGGGGGCCATGTATCTGCCCCATGCCACCTCCTTGCGCATGGGGCGGCTGGGCTATCAAAGCGATGCGCAGGCTTCGCTGGCTGTGAGCTACAACGATCTGGAAGGCTACACCGCCTCGCTCTATGGGGCGCTGACCGAGCCTTATCCGCCTTACGAGGCGCTGGGCATCCGCAATCTGGGCGGCGATTACAACCAGCTCTCCACCACCTTGCTGCAAATTGAAAACGAGTTCTACAGCACCATTCGGCCCAAGCGCCTCACCCGGCGGGGCGAGCGCCCGCTGCACGCCCTGCGCCAGCGCGGCGTGGAATATGTGGAAGTGCGCCTGATGGATTTGAACCCCTTCATCGACATCGGCATTGATGAGGCCACGATCCGTTTTCTGGACGTGTTCTTGCTGCATGCCCTGCTCATGCCCAGCCCGCCCGATACGCCCGAAGAAATCGCTGCGCTGGCGCACAACCAGCACCTGGTGGCCAGCCGCGGCCGCGAGCCGGGGCTGGAACTGACGTGCAAGGGCCAGCCCGTGCCGCTGCTGGCGTGGGCGCAGGCCGTGCTCGATGGCATGCAGCCCGTGGCTGAGCGCATGGATGCCTTGTCAGGTGGGCACGCCTACGCCCAGGCCGTGGCGCTGGGGCGCGAGCGTTTGCAATGCCCCGAAAACCTGCCCTCGGCCCGGGTGCTGAGCAGCGTGCGCGAGCACGATGACTGCTTCATCAGCTTCATCAGGCATTGCTCTTTGCAGGCGCAGCAGCGCCTGCGCGCCTTGCCCTTGCCAGCCGAGCAGCAGGCGCGTTTTGCGCAGATGGCTCAGCAATCGTTTGAAGCGCAGCGCCAGATCGAGGCCGATGACAAGCTGCCGTTTGAAGAGTTCCGCCAGCATTACGTGTCAGCCGAACGCTTGCTGCCATAAACAGCAGTGGCAATCGTGGTCAACACGCGTATGTATTTTCCTGATTGGCTTGTGCCGGGAGCACGAGCCGACGTGCCAAACCGGCTTCATTGATCGACGGGTGAATTGCCGGGCGGCCCTGGCGTTGGCTCTTGGCCGTGCGTAGCCAACGGGGCGGGCATGGTGGGGTCTTGCGATTGGCTGCGGCGAAACAGGGCGGCGCGCGCCAGTATCAGCGTGCTGATGGGCACGGTGATGGCCAGCAGGATGATGATGAGCCAGGTTTTGAGCGAGAGGCGGCTGTGCAGCGCGGAAAAGTACACGATGGCCGCCAGGCTGGTGCACCAGGCCGCCCCTGTGGTGACGAGCGAAGGCGGGTGCATGCGCTGAAAGCAGTCTGGCAGGCGCATCAGGCCGTAGCCTGCCAGTAGCGCAAACAAGCCGCTGGCGACCAGCAGAATGCCAACCAGGGCCTGGGCCCAAAGGGGTGCCGCGGGCATGTTCGGCATATTGGGCATGCTCATTCGATCACCTCGCCGCGCAGCAGGAATTTGCCCAGGGCCACCGAGCCGACGAAGCCCGTGAGGGCGATCAGCAGGGCGGCTTCAAAATACATTTCGCTGCTGTTGCGAATGCCCAAGGCCAGAGTCATGAGCAGGCTCAGGGCATACAAAAAATCCAGGGCCAGCACGCGGTCTTGCGCGGCCGGGCCGTGAATCAGGCGCCACAGGGCGGGCAGGCCTGCCAGGCCGTAGCAGAGCAGGGCAAAGCTCAGGGCTGCTTGCAGCCAGGGGTGAAGGGCGGAAGTCATGCTTGGAAAATCTCCAGTAAGGGGGCCTCGTAGCACTGCTTGTAGTGCCGGATGAAGGCGGCTTCGTCATCCAGATCCCAAACGTGCAGCGTCACGGCGCTGCTGTCGCGCGCCAGCTCGCACCACACGGTGCCGGGCACCACGGTGGTGATCATGGCCAGGGCGGCCAGGGCGCTGGGGTCGCGCACATCCAGCGGGATGGTAACGAAGGCAAAGCGCGGTGCTCGCCGGTGCAGGCGCAGCAGGCCCCAGGCTACTTCGAGGTTGGACTTGAGTACGTCGTAGCCCACGGCTAGGATGAAGCGCAGAATGCGCCAGGGTTTGCGGATGCGCGGGCGCTGTGGGCGCAGGCCGGCAAACAGCAAGGGCAGCAGCCAGCCCAGCAGCAGGGCCAGCAGCACGTGCCCGGTTGAGAGCGATTCGCTCAGCACCAGCCACATGGCTACCAGGCTGGCCGAGAGCAGCGGGGCGGGAAAGAGTTTGCGCATCATGGCCGTTCTCCTGGTGCAGCCGTTTGTGAAGCGGGCAGTGGCCCTGGCTGCGGATAAGGGGCCGGCGCGGGTGCGGGTGGCTGCGCGGGCGGATCGGTGGGGCCGGGCTTGACTGGCGCTTTCATGACGGCATCCACATAGGCATGCGGGGTGTGCAGCAAAAAGGCCGTGCGCTCGGTGTAGCGCAGCACCGGGCCGGCGCGCACCGTCAGCAGCAGGCACAGCGCCAGCAGCAGGCCGATGGGCAGCACCTCGATCACTTTCAGATGCGGGGCGGGCCGCCCGCGCGGCGCCCAGAAAAAGCGGATGCCCGCGCGCGAGTAGGCGATGGTGGCGAATAGGCCTGAAAGGATGAAGAGCGCCAGCAGCACCCAGGCCGAAAAGCGCGGCATGTAGCTGGATGCGCCCAGGCCGCCGGGGTTGAGCAGGGCCGTCATCATGGTGACTTTGCCCACGAAGCCCGACAGCGGCGGCAGGCCCGCCACCAGCAGCGCGCAGGCGGTAAAGGCCAGGCCCAGCACGGCCAGCGCGGCGGCAATGGGCTGGCCGAACAGGGGGCGTTCGCTGTCGTCGAGGTTGGTTTCGGCATCCGCTGCGGGCAGGCCGGGCTCGTGAAAGAAAAGCTGCGCCTCTTTGCCAAAGGGCATGAGCGGCACTTTTTCTTCTTCTTGGCGCGAGCGAGCGATCAGGTCGGTGACCAGAAACAATGCGCACAAGGCCAGGGTGGAGCTGATGAGGTAGTACAGCGCCCCGCCGGTGAGGTGCGCCTGCCCAAAGCCAAAGGCCGCCAGCAGCGTGCCCGACGAGGCCAGCACCGAAAAGCCCGCCAGCCGCCCCAGGTTTTGCGAAGCCAGCATGCCGATGCTGGCAAGCAGCAGCGTGAGCAGGCCGCCCCAGATCAGCACCCCGTTGCCGAACAGTTCCGAGCCGGTGGCGCTGGCGGGAAAGAGCAGCGTCCACAGCCGCAGCACGGCGTACAGGCCGACCTTGGTCATCACGGTAAAGAGGGCCGCAACCGGCGGGCTGGCGGCAGAGTAGGCTGGCGGCAGCCAGAAGTTCAGCGGCCAGATGGCGGCCTTGCCCAGAAAGGCCATGGCCAGCAGGGCTGCGCCTGCGTGCAGCAGGCCGCGGTCATGCGCGGGCACCAGGGTGATCTTTTCCGCCATATCGGCCATGCTGAGCGTGCCGGTCACGCCAAACAGCACCGCCATGCCCAGCAGGAACATGGCCGAAGCCAGCAGGTTGATGGCGATGTAATGCAGGGCCGAGCGTACGCGCGACCAGCCCGTGCCATGCAGCAGCAGGCCGTAGGAGGCCGTGAGCATGATCTCGAAAAACACGAAAAGGTTGAACAAATCGGTGGTGAGAAAAGCCCCGTTGATGCCCATGAGCTGCAATTGCAGCAGCGAGTGAAAGTGCACGCCCGCGCGATCCCAGCCCGCGCGTGAAAACAGCAGCGCGGCCAGGCCCACGATGGCGGTGACGAGCAGCATCATGGCCGAGAGGCGGTCCACCGCCAGTGCAATGCCGAACGGTGTGGCCCAGTTGCCCGGCAGGTACACGGCCACCGCGGCGCTGCCGCTGCCTTTGCGCACCCACAGCACCAGCGCCACGGCCACGGCCAGATTGAGCAGGCAGGCCAGCATGCCCAGCAGCCCCTTGATGGCCACGGCGCGCTCGCCCAGCAGCAGCATGCCTGCGGCCATGAGCATGGGCAGCAGCACGGGCACGATCAGCACGTGCGGCATCAGGGGGGCGATCCAGTCAATCATGGGCGTCCCCTTCGGCGTCGGTCTTGCCGTCCACATGGTCGTTGTCAGACAGGCCGCGCGCGGCCAGCAGTACCACCAGGAAGAGGGCTGTGGTGGCAAAGCCGATCACGATGGCCGTGAGCACCAGAAACTGCGGCATGGGGTCGGTGTAATTGTCGAGCGTGGGGCGCAGCCAGCGCAGCAGAATCGGCTCGCGCGCGATGTTGAGGCTGCCCGATACGAAGATGAAGAGATTGACCGCATAGGCCAGGAGCGACAGGCCGATGATGACCTGAAAGGTGCGTGGGCGCAGCAGCAGCCAGGTGCCGGATGCCGCCAGCACGCCGATGGCGATGGCCATGATTGTTTCCATCAGCTGGTTTCCTCCGCAAGGCTTGTGTCACCCTGTGTGTTGTTGCTGTGCATTTCGTTGCCAGGCTCATTGCCAGACGGCTCGTTGGCTTGGGCCACTTCGGCGGCATGCGCCACCGATTCGGAGGTGGCGCCTTCTTCGCGCACGGGCTTGCGCTGGCGGCGGATCGACTGGTGAGCCAGCGCCGTGAGAATCAGCAGGGTAGAGCCCACCACCAGGGCAAACACGCCCACGTCCAGGAACATGGCGCTGGGTACGTGCACCTCGCCCAACCAGGGCAGGTGAAGGTGGGCGGTGTGCGCCGTCATGAAGGGGTAGCCCATCGCCATGGCGCCCACGCCCGTCAGGCCCGCGGCGATCAGGCCCACGGCGATCCAGCGGCGCAGCTCCAGCGCAAAGTGCGCCTCCACCCACTGCGTGCCCGCCACGATATATTGCGCGATCAGGCCAATGGCCAGCACCAGCCCGGCCACAAAGCCGCCGCCCGGTGCGTTGTGCCCGCGCAGAAACAGGTGCACGGCCACCAGCGCCATCACCGGCAGCAGCAGGCGCACCAGCACCGCAGGCACCATGAGGTAGCCCACGGCCGTGTCGGATGCGGTGCGCGGGCGCTCCAGACCGGTTTGCAGATCGGAGGCGAGGATGAGCTGCTGGCGCGGGGCGTCCATGCTTTCAAGCGGCGGGCGGAAGCGCCGCAGCAGCGCATAGACGGTGAGCGCCACGATGCCCAGCACGGTGACTTCGCCCATGGTGTCAAAGCCGCGAAAGTCCACCAGCATTACGTTCACCACATTGATGCCACCGCCCTGCGGCAGCGAACGTTCCAGAAAAAAGCCCGAAATGCTTTGCGGCGTTTGGTTGCGCGTCATCAGCGCGTACGACAGCGCCGCCATGCCCAGTCCCACGCCGAGCGAGAGCAGCAAATCGCGCCCGCGCCGCAGCCGTGCGCGCAGCGGCAGGGGGGCATCGGGCATGGGCTGGCGTTTGGGCAGCCAGCGCAGTCCCAGCAGAAAGAGGACGGTGGTGACGATTTCCACCGTGAGCTGCGTCAGCGCCAGATCGGGGGCCGAGAACCAGACGAAGGTCATGGCCGTGGCCAGCCCCGTGCCGCTGAGCAGGATGAGCGCGGCCAGGCGGTGGAACTTGGCCTGCCAGGCCGCGGCCACGGCGCACACCGCGCCCACGATCCAGATCAGGGCAAATTCCCGGCTGGCTGCAACCGGCGCGCGCGTGCCCCAGCTCAGGCCCGACTGCCACAGCGAAGCGGCGGCCACCGCCAGGCTGGCCAGCAGAAACAAAAACACTTGCGGCTGCAAGCGCAGGGTGTGCAGGCGCTGCTGCAGCCAGCGCGCCGCCAGCGAGACACGGGCCAGCACGCCGTTGAAGGTTTGCTGCGCATCGAGCTGCAGGCGCTGCGGGAAGTAGGCCTGGATGCGCTCTTCGGCCAGCGCCCGGCGCAGCAGGGCATACAGCGCCGCGCCGCCGCTCATGGCCAGCACGCTCATGACGAGCGGTTTGTTGATCCCATGCCAAACCGCCAGGCTGTAGCTGGGCATGTCTCCGTTCACCACCGGGTTGGCGGCCATGTTCAGCAGCGCGCCCACTGTCCATTGCGGTGCCATCCCCACGGCCAGGCAGAGCAGCACCAGCATTTCGATGGGCAGGCGCATCCAGCGCACGGGCTCGTGCGGGCTGCGCGGCAGATTGTCTGAGCGCGGGCCGAAAAACACATCCACCGTGAAGCGCAGGGAATAAGCCGTGGCAAACATCGAAGCGGTGAGTGATGCCACGGGCAGCACGATCTCGACCCAGCGTTGCGATTGCAGATACACCGTTTCGGCAAAGAACATCTCCTTGGACAAAAAGCCGTTGAGCAGCGGCACGCCCGCCATGGCCGCGCTGGCCACCAGCGCCAGAGTGCCGGTGATGGGCATGTCGCGCATCAGGCCGCTCAAGCGGCGAATGTCGCGCGTGCCGGTTTCGTGGTCGATGATGCCTGCGGCCATGAAAAGCGAGGCCTTGAAAGTGGCGTGGTTCAGGATGTGAAACACCGCCGCCACCGCCGCCATGCGGCTGTTCATGCCCAGCAGCAGGGTGATCAGGCCCAGGTGGCTGATGGTGGAATAGGCCAGCAGGCCCTTCAAGTCGTACTGCAGCATGGCGAAGTAGGCGCCAATCACCAGCGTGATCAGGCCCAGGCTGCTCACGATCCAGAACCATTCCTGCGTGCCCGCCAGCACGGGCCAGAAGCGCGCCAGCAAAAACACCCCGGCCTTGACCATGGTGGCCGAGTGCAGATAGCTCGAAACCGGCGTGGGCGCGGCCATGGCGCGCGGCAGCCAGAAGTGGAAAGGAAACTGCGCGCTTTTGGTGAGTGCCCCCAGCAGAATCAACACCAGCATGGGCCGGTACAGCGGGCTGGCGCGCACCACTTCACCGGCTTTGAGCACCGCATCCAGCTCGTAGCTGCCGGCGATGTGGCCCAGCAGCACGATGCCGCCCAGCATGGCCAGGCCGCCCGCGCCGGTTACCGTCAGCGCCGTGCGCGCGCCGCGGCGCGCATCCTTGCGGTGGTGCCAGTAGCCGATCAGCATGAAAGAGAACAGGCTGGTCAGCTCCCAGAAAAACACCAGCTGCACCAGATTGCCCGCCGTGACCACGCCAATCATCGCGCCCATGAAGGCGAGCAGGAAGGAAAAGAAGCGCGGCACCGGATCTTCGCGCGACATGTAGTAGCGTGCATAAACGCTCACCAGCAGGCCGATGCCGGTGATCAGCAAGGCAAAGAGCCAGGCAAAGCCGTCAAACCGCAGGGTGAAGTTCAGGCCCACGCCGGGCAGCCAGCGCTGTTCGTAATGCAAGACCTGGCCGGCTTGCAAATCGGGCCACGTCCAGCCCACCAGCGCCAAACAGGCAAAGGCCACCAGGGCAGCCCAGCTGGCGGCGGTGTTGCGGGCATGGGTGGGCAGCAGCGCCGCCCCGACGCTGCCGATGAAAGGCAACGCCAGCAAGATCAGCAGGGTCATGCGTATCGGGTGAAGAAAGAACGGCACTGCGGCCAGAAAACCGCATGGGCGGGGCAGATGGGCTGTGTCCAAAAAGGCTTGAACATGCCGTTTCGCATTTTAATGAAAAAGGGCTTGCCTACTGGGCGAAAAGCCTGTTTGCTCCAGTGATGCGCTGGGTTTTTACACGGCTGAGCAATGATGGGGCTGATCCATACTCAGGCAAGTGGCCGTGCCATCTTTGCCAAAGCGAGAAGGTGCAATACAGCAAAGGCCGATTTGCAGCGTTTTTGATGCAGGTTGAGGCGCGGGTGAACGTGGGTGGCACGCGCTTGAAGCGCGCAACACCACTAATTGATTCCCCCTAATAACCAGCGGGCAAGGTGGTCACATCGCACCACCATCCTCATCAGCCGTCACTATTCATCCACGTCGCTGTTTGTGCGATGGGGCAAGCTGACCCAGCCCGCAATGGGGCAGGGCTTAGAGCCACTTTTGCATGAAAAGCGCATGTCCGTGCGTCGCATCCAGCGTGTACAGCTCAAAACCGAAACGTTGGTAAGCGCCTTGGGCGCGGGTGTTGTTGGAGAGCACTTCCAGCGTCAGCTTGCAACAGCCTTGTTCGCGGGCGTGGGCCTCGGCCGCAGCCAGCAGTTGTTGGGCAACACCCTGGCCGCGCCAGGCGGGCAGCACGGCGATGTCGTGCACATTGAGTAAAGGCTGCGCCTTGAAGGTGGAAAAGCCCAAAAAACTGTTGAGCAGGCCCACTGGTTCAGCTCCGTCTGCCCAGGCGATCCAACTGGCCGCACCAGGGAAAGCCGCCAATCTCTGACACAGCGTGGCTTGTACGTCGGTCAGCAGGGGTTCTTGCCCGCCCATCGGATCTTGCGCATAAGCGTTGAGCAGTTGCACCAATGCAGCCGCATCGTGTGCGTTGTTGTAATCCACGCGGCGGATGTGAAGGGCGGGTGAGCTGGGCTGTGTAGCAGATGGTTGTTTGATAGACATGGTGGTGTGTGGGTGAGGTGCGAAGGCTGAACGACACAATGCAAACGGCCTGCCTTTACATGGCGCACTGGGTATGCGGCTGAGTGCAAGTTGTATCGGCGGGTGTTGAGTGTTATGGATCTTTTGTTAGGGCGGCTGGCATGCGCATACCTTCAGGGGAGAGTTCAACGTGATCGACTTTTTCGAGCAGATCGCCAAATGACTCAAATCCATATTCTTGCCAGTTCCAGCGGGGCTTCACGTATTTTTCTACGACATTGACGTTGGCCCAGCCTTTGGCGCTTTTGAATTTGTTGAAGGCTTCATTCAGAAGCTTGACCAAATCGCCAAACGGAATTTTTCGGCAAAACATTTGGCTCGCTTCATTGGTGCGAAATTGCAAACCGCGCAAATCGCGCAACATGCCCGAGAGCTTGGCATACCCGTGGCTGCGTGAATCAAAGTCAGGCCGCGTCTGGCTGATGAGGTTGCCGATCTTCCCTACAAAGGCCCAGCCGGTGTCTTCGTCCGTGGCGTCCTTGATGGCTTTGTAGAGCAGGTTTTTTGTGGCCGTGTCCATTTGCCGGGCAATGGCTGGCCGGGAAGCGATAGGCTTTTCTGTCGCATTGCCATTGGTGGCGGGCGATGGGCCGGACTCTGTTGTGCGGGCTTCGTTCTTTTCGGGCTCCCCCAGGTTCTCAACGTAGAAAAAGCGATCGCAAGCCTGGCGGAAAGCCTCGGGCGTTTTCTGCCGGCCAAAACCATATACCACCAGGCCAGAAGCGCGAATGCGCGAAGCCAGCGGCGTGAAGTCGCTGTCGCTGGAAACCAGGCAAAAACCATCGAAATTGCCGCTGTAGAGCAAATCCATCGCGTCGATGATGAGGCTCATGTACGTAGCGTCTTTGCCTTTGGTGTAGGCAAATTGCTGGATGGGGGTGAGCGCATGTTTCAGCAAAATGTCCCGCCAGCCATTGAGTGTGTGGCTGCTCCAGTCGCCGTAAATGCGCTTGACGCTGGCGATACCGTATTTGGCGATTTCTTCAAACAGGTATTGAGCAACCGATGCCGAAGTGTTGTCGGCATCAATCAAAACTGCCAGCTTGGTTGGCTTCATGTTTTCCATGGATAGGGGCATTCTTTCTGCGCAAGGAGTTAGGTCACCAAAAGTTGCAAACCATACAATTTCATCATATTGATGTCACCTTGATTGGACGGATGGGGTCAGCGTTTGTCAAGAGAGGTTGACGAAAAGAAAGGCACAGCATGTTGAACAAGCTCAAGGCGTTTTTCGATCTGGATCAGCCCATCGCCTGGCGCACCGAGGTGCTGGCGGGCCTGGCCGTGGCGATGACGATGATTCCCGAATCGCTGTCGTTTGCCATCCTGGCGGGCTTTCCGCCGCTCTCGGGCCTGTACGCGGCCTTTATCGCCGGGCTGGTGGCGGCCTTGTTTGGCGGGCGTCCGGGCCTGATTTCGGGCGGGGCCGGGGCCACGGTGGTCACGCTCATTGCGCTCATCCAGTCGCATGGGCTGGAATATGCCTTTGCCGCCGTGGCGCTGGCGGGAGTGATTCAAGTCATCATTGGCATTTGCAAATGGGCCAAATACATTCGCCTGGTGCCCGAAAGCGTGATGTACGGCTTTGTGAACGGTCTGGCGGTGATTATTTTCAGCGCGCAGATTCAGCAGTTTTTCACGACCGATGCCAGCGGGCAAAAGGTGCTGCTGCAAGGCAGTGCGCTCACCACCATGGCGGTGCTGGTGGCCATTACGGTGGCGATTACTTTCCTGTTCCCCAAAATCACCAAGAAGTTTCCGGCTTCGCTGGCGGCCATCATCGTGGTGTTTGCCATCGTGCTGATCTTCGGCATTGATACCAAAACGGTGGGCGATATTTCGCCCATCAGCGGCTCGCTGCCGCCGTTTCATGTTCCTGCCGTGCCCTTCACTTGGGAAACGTTCAAGCTGATCCTACCCTATTCGGCCGTGGTGGCTGCCGTGGGCCTGACCGAAGGGCTGCTCACGCTGAACCTGGTGGACGAGATCACCGAAACCAAAGGCAACGGCTCGCGCGAGGCGCTGGCGCAGGGCGCATCCAACATGCTCAATGGCTTTTTCACCGGCATGGGCGGCTGCCCCATGATTGCGCAAACCTTGGTGAATCTGAATGCGGGCGCGCGCAGCCGCGTGGCGGGCGTGGTGGCCGCGCTGGCCATCATCGGCATCGTGCTGGTGGGCGCGCCGGTAATCGAGCGCATACCCATGGCTGCGCTCACGGGGGTGATGATGGTGGTGTCTTTCTTCACCTTCAACTGGAAGAGCTTCAAGATCCTCAACAAAATGCCGCTGCCCGATGTGCTGGTGATGATCATCGTCACGGCCATTACCATCATCTGGCACAACCTGGCGCTGGCGGTGCTGGTGGGCATCATCATTTCGGCGCTGGCCTTCGCATGGAAAAAAGCCATCGGCCTGCGCGTGGAGGCACGCACCGATGCCGATGGCCGCAAGCGCTACGTGCTGCACGGCGATTTGTTCTTCGGCTCAATCAGCGATTTCGAGCAGGCGCTGGATGTGCGGCATGATCCCGCGCACGTCTTGATCGATTTGCAGCACAGCCGCATCGGCGACATGGGCGCGCTCGAATCCCTCAACAAAATGCAGCGCAAATACCAGGCCGTGGGCAAAACGCTGCTGCTCGCCAATCTGGATGCCCACTCGCAAGCCCTGCTGCGCAAGGCGGCAAACTTGAGCACGCTGCAAGTGGCGGGCTGACCCCGCTGCGCTTGCTTGGATGCCATGAATGCCTGTTGCCAAGGCCAGCCGAAACGGTTGGCGTGGCGGCAAGATGGCAGGCGTCGCACAGTGCAGATTTTTTTGACAAGCTTTTTTAACAAGCAAGGAAACAGCATGAACGCCAATCCATCATCTCTTGACGCCCAATCCCTCTGGGCCGACATCCAGGCCGTGCGCCAGCACAAGCCGCTGGTGCACTGCATCACCAACCTGGTGGTGAGCAATTTCACCGCCAACGTGCTGCTGGCCGCAGGCGCAGCACCAGTCATGGCCCACGCGCATGAAGAGGTGGCCGACATGGCAGGCATCGCCCAGGGCCTGCTGCTCAACATCGGCACGCTCGACCCCTACTGGGTGCAAAGCATGAAGCTGGCCTTGGCCGCCGCGCAGGCCAAGGGCACGCCCGTTGTGCTTGACCCCGTGGGCGCAGGCGCCACGCCCTACCGCAATCAGGCGCTTGAAGAGCTGCTGCATACCGGGCGGCCCAGCGTGATTCGCGGCAATGCCTCTGAAGTGATGAGCATGGCGCACATCGCCGTGACTTCGCGCGGGGTAGAAAGCACGGCGCATGCCGACGATGCCTTGGGCGCCGCCCAGGCGCTGGCCCAGCGCATACAAGGCACGGTGTGCGTGAGTGGCGAGGCCGATCACATCCTGCACGCCGATGGGCGCCACGCCAGCCTGCGCAACGGGCACGAATGGCTCACGCGCATCACCGGCGTGGGCTGTGCGCTGACGGCCCTGATCGCCGCCCTGTGCAGCGTGCAAAACAAACATGGCGCAAGCGGCGACCACTGGCGCGCCACCATCGCCGGCATGGCCTGGATGGGCATTGCGGGCGAAATCGCCTTTGAAAAAGCCCAACACGCAGGCATTGGCAGCATGGCTGTGCATTTGCTGGATGCTTTGCAGCAGTTGGATGAAAAAGCGTTTAACGAGCGTTTGCGCTTGAGTGTGAAGGCCGTCTGATACGAGTGACCGCCTTGATCGAGCAGATGGCGCTGGTGCTTTGTAGCAGCGAAGAGCGTGAGAGCTTTCCCGCGCCGTCTCAAGAAAATCAACAGATGGATTGAACAGATCAATTGCTTATGCCAACTCCTCACACCTCAACCGATACGCACACCACTCCTTGGCGCAAGCCCGAGCTGGTCTGCCCCGCAGGCAGCCTGCCTGCGCTCAAGGCGGCGGTCGATCATGGGGCCGATTGCGTCTATCTGGGCTTTCGCGATGCGACCAATGCGCGCAATTTCGCGGGCCTGAACTTTGATGTCGCCGCCATCGCCAGCGGCTTGCAATACGCCCACGCGCGGGGCTGCAAGGTGCTGCTGGCGCTTAACACCTATCCGCAGGCCGGGCGCGAGCAGGTGTGGCAAAGCGCCATCGACCGCGCGGCTGAATTGGGCATCGACGCGGTGATTCTGGCCGACCCCGGCCTCATGGCCTATGCCAAGCAGCGGCACCCGAATCTGCGCCTGCACTTGTCGGTGCAGGCATCGGCCACGCATGCGGCGGCCATTCAGCTTTATCACGAGCAATTCAACATCGCGCGCGCCGTGCTGCCGCGCGTACTCTCGCTGGAGCAGGTGCGCCAGCTTGCGGGCAAAACGGCAGTCGAATTGGAAGTGTTCGGCTTTGGCAGCTTGTGCGTCATGGCCGAAGGGCGTTGCGCCTTGTCGTCTTACGCCACGGGCGAATCGCCCAACACCCACGGCGTGTGCTCGCCAGCCAAGGCCGTGCGCTGGCAAGAAACCCCAAAAGGGCTGGAGGCACGCCTGGGCGGCGTGCTGATCGACCGCTACCGCCCCAACGAAAACGCCGGCTACCCCACGCTGTGCAAGGGCCGCTTTGACGTGGGGGAGGTGTGCGGCCAAGATGGCTACTACGCCATCGAAGAACCCACCAGTCTCAACACCTTGGAAATATTGCCGGAACTGATGCGTATCGGCATCAGCGCCATCAAGATCGAAGGCCGCCAGCGCAGCCCGGCCTACGTCAAACAAGTCACGCAAGTCTGGCGCCAGGCCATTGATGCCTGCCACGCCCAGCCCGATCGCTACCAGCCCCGCACAGACTGGATGCAGGCGCTGGGCCAACTCTCGGAAGGGCAGCAGCAAACGCTGGGCGCTTACCACCGGCCGTGGAAGTGAGGGCGGCGTTGCTGGGCGGCTTGCTTTGGGCATTGGCCTTGTTGGGCATCAACAGCAGAAAAAACAGAGGAACAGTCATGAGCTACCCCTATGCCGACAAGGCGGCTTTCTTGGCTGAGCTGGGCAAGCGCGCCGACCTGTTCATCGCCGAGTTTGATGCGGTGGCCGAAGCGGACAAAGACAGCTTGCGCCCCACGGCCGACCGCACACCGGCGCAGATGTTGGCGTATCAGTTGGGCTGGATGAAACTGGTGCTGGCTTGGGATGCGGAAGAAGCCGCAGGCCGCCAGCCAGTGATGCCAGCGCCTGGCTTCAAATGGAATGCATTGGGGCCGCTGTACCAACACTTTTACGCGGCCCACGCGCATTGGACGCTGGCGCAAATGCGTGCCGAGTTTGCGGCGCTGCTGGCGCGCTATCAGGCGTGGATTGGTGGTTTGACGCAGGCGCAACTCTTTCAGCAGGGCTACCGCCGCTGGACGGGCGACAAACCCCAATGGCCGCTGGCGCGCTGGATACACATCAACACCGTGGCGCCGTTCAAAACCTTTCGCAGCAAAATCAGGGCGTGGAAAAAAGTGGGTGGTTGTTGAGGCTCGTTGAGGCTGAAACCCAAGCCGAAGCGGCAACGCCCGCCAGCCTGCGCCCTTCAAGCCATCACTTAAAAAGCTTCCAAGCGATTCCACTTTTTTCACGCAACAACTTTCAATGGCAACCACGGAAAGAACCACCATGCAACTCGCTCTGGGCCCCCTTCTGTACTACTGGTCGCGTGACGCGGTGCTGCACTTTTACGAGCAGATGGCCGCCACGGCGGTGGACGTGATCTATCTGGGCGAGGTGGTGTGCTCGCGCCGCCATGAGATGCGCCTGCCCGATTGGCTGGCGCTGGCGCAGGATTTGCGCCAGGCGGGCAAAACCGTGGTGCTGTCCACGCAGGTGCTGGTGGAATCGGGGCCAGACGCCAGCACCATGCGGCGCATTGCGGGCAATGGCGACTTTGTGGTGGAGGCCAACGACATGGGCGCGGTGCAGGTGCTGGCCAGCAGCGGCCAGCCCTTTGTGGCCGGGCCGCATCTGAATGTGTACAACCGCTTGTCGCTCAACTGGCTGGCCGAACAGGGCGCGCAGCGTTGGGTGGCCCCGCTGGAGATGCGGCACAGCGACCTGGCCCTGCTGCAAGCACAGCGCCCGGCCGACGTGCAGACCGAGGTGTTTGCGCTGGGGCGCATGCCGCTGGCGTTTTCGGCGCGCTGCTTCACGGCGCGGCAGCGCAATCTGCGCAAGGATGAATGCGGCTTCAGCTGCATCAAGCACCCTGATGGCCTGTTGCTCAAAACCCGCGAGGGGGAGGACTTTCTGGTGCTCAACGGCATCCAGACCCAATCGGCGCGGCTGTGCAACCTCATCCACGAGCTGCCTGCGTTGCGGCAGATGGGCGTGGAGGTGCTGCGGCTCAGCCCCCAATCCAGCCACATGGCAGAGATCATCGCCACTTGGCGCGATGCCCTGCAAGGCACAATCACCCCCGCCGAGGCCGCCCGCTGCCTGCAACCGCTGCTGGTGGCGCCATCGTGCAACGGCTATTGGCACGGCACGGCAGGCATGAAACAGGTACACGCATGATGCACACACAGCGCTCTTTTCAACAATCGTTCCAGGCAACATCCCAAGGCGCGGCTGATGGCGCAGGCCGCGCGGATGCTGCTTTTACCATTCCCGCACCCGTGGCGGCAGCCTTGTCTGTGCTGCCCGCGGCGCCGGGCAGCGTGGCTTTTGCCAGTGGCTTGAATTTGCTGCTGGCCCCGCACATTCCGGCCGATGTGGGCGAGGCGCTGCGCCAGCGCCACTTGCGCGTGCAGGTGCGTGATGCGCGCCTGGCTTTTGATGTGTGCTGGAACGGGCAAGCCTTTACGCTCTACACCGACCAGGCCAATCAGACACCTGACTTGAAAACACCTGATTTGACCATTGCCGCCACAGCCGCCGATTTTTGGGCGCTGGCGCGGCGTGAGCAAGACCCCGACACCTTGTTCTTTGCCCGCCGTTTGGTGATGGAAGGCGACACCGAACTGGGCCTGATGGTAAAGAACATGATCGACGCCATCGACTTGCCCGTGTTTGACCCCCGCCACTGGCGCCTGCCTGCGCCGCGCGCGGTGGCAAACAGCTTGTGGCAGGCTCTGCCGCTGCTGTCATCGGCCTGGTCGCTTTTGCCAGCAGGGCCGTTTGGGGGCAAACCTTTTGGCCCCAAACCACGCGGCCGCGAACCGCAACCGTAAAGGGCCGCGCATGAATATGGCCGTCATCACGCCCCAGCCGCATCCCGAAACTCTCCAGGCACTGCAATCAGCACACATGCCAGTGCAGGGTCAGCCGCGCCGCATTGTGGTGGGCATCACCGGTGCCAGCGGCGCCCTGCTGGGTGTGCAGTTGCTGCGCCTGCTGCGCGATCTGCCAGGAGTGGAAAGTCATCTGGTCGTGTCAGACGCAGGCTGGCTCACCCTGCGACACGAAACGGATCTGAGCCGACAAGAGCTCATCGCCTTGGCGCACCGCCACTACGGTTGCGCTGAAATTGGCGCGGCCATTGCCAGTGGCTCCTTCGTCACGGGCGGCATGGTGATCGCGCCTTGCTCCATGCGCAGCCTCGCGGCGGTGGCGCACGGCCTGGCCGATAACCTGCTCACCCGCGCGGCAGACGTGACGCTGAAAGAACGCCGCCCGCTGGTGCTGTTGGCGCGCGAAGCGCCGCTGAACCTGGCGCACCTTCGCAATATGCTGGCCGTGACGGAAATGGGCGGCATCATCTTTCCGCCCGTACCAGCGTATTACCGCCAGCCGCAAACCCTGCAAGAAGCGACACTGCACACTGCCCAGCGTGTGCTGCATCTGCTGGGGCTGGGGGCGGGTGCATTGGGTGCGGCTGACGAGGCACCTGCACCTGACGCAGCCGCTTGGCAATGGCAGGGGCTGACCGCGCAGCGTGCGCCCGCAATTTCTGCGTCGCCAGCAGAGCACGCAGCCTCTGCCGTGGCGGCGTCGGCCAAGCCATAACCCAGCTTCTATCCAGCATCAACATGGCCTACAAAGATTTGCGTGAATTCATGGCTCAGCTCGAAGCGGCGGGCCAATTGCAGCGCGTGGCACAAAGCGTTTCTCCCGTGCTGGAGATGACAGCCGTGTGCGACCATGTGTTGCGCCACCAGGGGCCAGCCTTGTTGTTCGAGCAGGTGGCCGGGCACAGCATGCCGGTGCTGGGCAATCTGTTTGGCACCACCCAGCGCGTGGCGCAAGCCATGGGCATGGCCGATTTGCAAAACCTGCGCGAACTGGGCCGGGTGCTGGCAACGTTGAAAGCGCCGCCCGCACCCGGCAGCATGCGCGATGTGCTGGGCATGGGCGGCCTGCTCAAAAAACTGTGGCAAATGTCGCCGCACACCGTGCGCAGCGCGCCTTGCCAAGAGCAGGTGTGGGAAGGGGCTGATGTGGACCTGCACCGCCTGCCCATTCAGCACTGCTGGCCGGGCGATGTGGCGCCGCTCATCACCTGGGGGCTGGTCATTACGCGCGGCCCGCGCAAAAAGCGGCAAAACCTGGGCATCTACCGGCAGCAATTGCTTTCGCGCAATCGGCTCGTCATGCGCTGGTTGCCGCACCGCGGCGGCGCGCTGGACTTTCGCGACCATGCGCTGGCCCACTCTGGGCAGCCCTTTCCCATTGCGGTAGCCATTGGCGCAGACCCTGCCACCATGCTGGGTGCGGTCACGCCTGTGCCCGATACCTTGTCTGAATACCAATTTGCCGGCCTGCTGCGCGGCCACCGCACGGATATTGCACCGGCCCTGGGGGTGCCGCTGCATGTGCCCGCACATGCCGAAATGGTGCTCGAAGGCCACATCCAGCCCGATGCGAATCACCCCAGCGGCTACGCCCACGCGCTGGAAGGCCCCTTTGGCGACCACACCGGCTACTACAACGAGCAGGCGGAGTTTCCTGTCTTCACCGTCGATCGCATCACGCTGCGTCGCCAGCCGATTTACCACTCCACCTACACCGGCAAACCGCTGGACGAACCAGCCGTGCTGGGCGTAGCGATGAACGAATTGTTCGTGCCGCTGCTGCAGCAGCAATACCCCGAAATCACCGACTTTTACCTGCCGCCCGAGGCCTGCAGCTACCGCATGGCCGTGGTGCAAATCCGCAAGGAATATGCGGGCCACGCGCGGCGCGTGATGATGGGTGTGTGGAGCTTTTTGCGCCAGTTCATGTACACCAAGTTCATCGTGGTGGTGGATGAAGATGTGAACGCGCGCGACTGGGGCGACGTGGTTTGGGCCATGAGCACGCGCATGGACCCCGCGCGCGACACTGTCATCATGGAGCACACGCCGATCGATTACCTGGACTTTGCCTCGCCCGTGAGCGGCCTGGGCAGCAAAATGGGGCTGGACGCCACCAACAAATGGCCGGGCGAAACGCAGCGCGAATGGGGCCGCCCCATCGTGATGGACGCCGGCGTGCAAGCGCGCGCCCAGGCCCTGTGCGATGAACTGGGGCTGTGACAGTTGCACGTTCGCTGCTTGGGCGGATTGAATATTTATTGGCCAGGGCCCGGTGCCCGCGCACGTGAAAGAGGCGCAGAAAAAGGATGTGGAGAGCTGCGGAAAATACAGCGGCGAATCGTTGCCTGCCTGCTTGCCCGGCGCAGCCTTTGACTGTTGTGATCGCCTTGTCGTGAACAAGCCCGGCCTGGTTCGTCTTGCGTATGACCGAGGTGATGCATTTCGGCGTGCGCATTGCAACTCCAGGCCAACTCCTTGCAGCGGGATGATGCGCAGGCCCTAGACAGCGTCGTCATGAGATATTGAGCCACAACATCAAACAACGGATTTGAG
>JAUMWT010000011.1 GCA_030529505.1 Allobrachymonas sp.
AGCACCAGGGCCAGGCATCGTTTTTTCAAGGTCTTCACTTTTCCATTCCTTTCAAGGGTTGACTCTTGCCGGACTTGACGATCTGAACAAGCTTTCTTTCCTGCTCACCCCAACAAGCCGATACAAAAGCTACAAACGCCTGCAATCATAAATTAATTTCCCCCTCTCATAAAGGGAATTTCTGTCTGGCCGTGCTTTTCTGTTCATGTTTTTGCTTCCCGCGTTTCCCGCCGACTTGCGCCTCCCTTGGCCCGCTGGCATGGTGCATCCTGTGAACACACACCACCCTCAAGCTGCGCCGAGCCAGCACATCCGCATCCAATACGACTTTTGGCTCAGGCTTGATACACATGCTCAGGGCATATGCGCCCCGCACGCCGCAATAAAGCAAGGTGAAAAGAACCCCCGTACCCACCGCAGGCCAGCAAGCTGCGCCCAACAAATACATATACTCGAAGGAGCCGTTGGCTTTACCGAAAAAAGCCTTTCCCGATTTTTCCAATGGCCGCATGGCCGTGCCCTGGCAGCCCGGCCATGCTTTCTTTCAACGCTCTCTATCAAGGTGTCGTCTCCCATGCAATTCATCCGCTTTTCCGATTTGTGCGCCAAGGGTCAGGTTCAAGGCAAACGGGTTTTCATCCGCGCCGATCTCAACGTGCCGCAAGACGATGCCGGCAACATCACTGAAGACACCCGCATCCGTGCTTCGCTGCCCGCGATTCAAATGGCGCTCAAGGCCGGGGCGGCGGTGATGGTCACCTCGCACCTGGGCCGCCCGGTTGAAGGCGAGTTCAACCCCGAAAACTCGCTCGCGCCCGTGGCCAAGCGCCTGGCCGAATTGCTGGGCTGTGAGGTGCCCCTGATCAGCGGCTGGGTGGACGGCGTGGACGTGCAGCCCGGCCAGGTGGTGCTGCTTGAAAACTGCCGCCTGAACGTGGGCGAGAAAAAGAGCAGTGCCGAGCTGACCAGGCAAATGGCCGCGCTGTGCGACATCTTCGTGCACGATGCCTTTGGCACCGCCCACCGCGCCGAGGGCACCACCTACGGCATTGCCCAATACGCGCCCATTGCCTGTGCGGGCCCCTTGCTCGCGGCCGAGATGGACGCCATCTCGCAAGCACTGGCCAACCCCAAGCGCCCGCTGATTGCCATCGTGGCGGGCAGCAAGGTCAGCACCAAGCTCACCATCCTGCAAAGCCTGGCCGACAAGGTGGACGGCCTGATCGTGGGCGGCGGCATCGCCAACACCTTCATGCTGGCCGAAGGGTTGCACATCGGCCAATCGCTGGCCGAGGCTGACCTGGTGGACGAAGCCAAAAAAGTCATCGCCAAGATGAAAGCGCGCAGCGCCGAAGTGCCCATTCCCGTGGACGTGGTGGTGGCCAAATCGTTTGGGGCCGATGCCCCCGCCACAGTCAAAGCCGCGCAAGACGTGGCCGAAGACGACATGATTCTCGACATCGGCCCCCAAACCGCCGCCCTGCTGGCCGAAAAGCTCAAAACCGCAGGCACCATCGTCTGGAACGGCCCCGTGGGCGTGTTCGAATTTGAGCAATTCGCCAAAGGAACCGAAACCATCGCCCACGCCATTGCGGCCAGCCCCGCCTTCAGCATCGCCGGTGGTGGCGACACACTGGCCGCCATTGCCAAATACGGCATCGACAAAGACGTGAGCTACATCTCGACCGGCGGCGGCGCCTTCCTGGAAGTGCTGGAAGGCAAAACCCTGCCCGCCTTTGAAATACTGGCCAAACGCGCGGCAGGCGTCTGACAGCGCCGGGCCAGCCCCCGCCATGAAAAGCAACACCGCACCCATCTGGGTAGTCAGCCTGCTATGCGTGGCGGCAGGGCTGGGCATTTATTACTTGGCGTTTGACCGCCCGGCCCAGCAACGCCTGCTGGCCGAGCTGGAGGCCAAGCAACAGGCGCTGGCCGCCAAACAGGCCGAAATAGAAACCCGGCAAAAAGCCGCCGTGGAAGAAGCCATTGCCCACACCCGGCAGGCCATTGAAGACGCCGACCGCGAGCGCCAAGAAAAGTTCAAGCAAAAGGCGCTGATCGCCGAATCGCTGATGGCCGCGCAAAACGCGGCGCAAAGTCTGAAACTCATCACCGCCGAATACCACGCCAACCATGGCCGGCTGCCCAAAAGCCTGACCGAAATGGATCTGCCCGCCCACTGGACGCCCAGCCCCAAAATCCATGCCGTGCTTTTTGAGCAAAACCGCGTGCGCATCGTGCTGGACAACGCGCACATCAAAGGCAGCCTGGTGTATGAAATCCGCCTCCATCAAGACACCTACCCCGACTGGCAGTGCAGCAGCCCCGACATCGCGGACATAGACGACTTTCTGCCCGCCTGCCGCTACACCGAGGGCTGACCCGCTGCGAAAACACCCAGGGTTGATACCCGGGTTTATGCGCCCAAGCCAAGCTCCATCAGCCACCGCGCCAGCGCTCGCAGTCTGCACGGCACTACCTGCAAGCGTTTTTACAAGCAGGCTTGAGAAAAGCTAAAAGCCCATGATCCGCGCAGTTGCTACACCTTGGGGCGCGCATCACAAACCAAGCGCCAACGATGGCACCATGACGACCTTGCCCGCATCCACTGCACATCCAGCTCAACAGCCGCAGACCTTTTATTGCTCGTGGATACACAGTCTGCTGCAGTCCGGTCTGCTGACCTTGTGTGGCTACGTCTCGTCCGTGGCAGTGCTCGTGCTGGCTCAAACATATTTGAACGGCCACTACACGCCTTTTGTGGCCGTTGGCTTGTTTGCGCTGTTGTTTCTGCGTGCAACCGAAAGCCTCTGGTTCGGCCTGACTTGCCGCCGCTTTGCCACTATCAGCCACGACGAGCTGATGGTGTACGGCGCATTTGGGCGAACACGCTTGCATTGCCGCCTGAATGCCGCCCGTTTTTATTACGGCACAGGCACAAGCAAAGACAAAAGACCTGCCACCTTGTTGGTGGAGTTTCCCGGTGGCCGCTTGCAGCGTTTTTCACTGAGTTTGTGTGTCCAACCTGTAACTTTCAGCAAGGCGCTGGGCGCAGTGCATCGTTTTGCTCAAGAACAACAACATGCCCAGGTAGAAACCGCACAGCTCAGCCAGCAGCAGCGGCAACTGCGCCACGCTTACGCCCTGCTTGTTTTGGTGCCGGCTGTCGGTATCGCAATCGTTC
The DNA here is from genome assembly GCA_030529505.1 of Allobrachymonas sp. Lineage (GTDB taxonomy): Bacteria > Pseudomonadota > Gammaproteobacteria > Burkholderiales > Burkholderiaceae_C > Brachymonas. The sequence goes on from JAUMWT010000011.1 coordinate 3,185, forward strand.
AAGACATGCTGCACGTTTTCTGGTCGATGCAATTGCTACCCGCTGCCTGGTATTGGGGGGCTCTTGCGGGGGCAGCCGCCACATGGCCCATAGGTGTTTGGACTGCACGCCCCTTGCGCCATTTTCGCTTCATGAATTTGCCCGATTACCACCATTGGCGGCGCAGCGCCGGGGGCCACGCGGCAGCAGAAGCCTTGTATTACCTGAAACTGGCGGCTATTTTGCTGTGCATTGGCGCAGCCTACAGCGCTTTTTTCGCCCACAACATCGCCTGGCTCAGCCTGATGCCGCACACACGCCAGGCCGCCAGCGCCCACATCACCGCACGCGGCTACAGCGAAGGGTGCAGCCGTGGCAAGCTCAACTACACATGGAAGCTGCAAGTGCAACTGCCAGCACCTCACACTCACTTCAATGGCGACTGGTGCAGCCAGCGATCCGTGCAGTCCGCGCCGCCTGCCGCTGGCCCGCACACCGTGCACCTGCGCGAAAGCCGCTTCGTGCGCGAGTTGACGTTCGAGCCATAGCGCCCGCCCACTGCATCGTTTGCAGATCTCACTGGATGGCTGCTGCTTCATGCTCGCTTGATGCCCCCAGCACCAGCAAACAAAGATCTCCATCCAAAAAGAAAGGGCGCTGCATGCGCCCTTGCCTTGCTCGCCACCTGCTCAACCGCTTGCAGCCAATCAACCCCCTTCAAAGCCGCCGCTTCACGCAGCCTGGTTTCACCGCGGCCAGATGGCCCACAGCCACAGCGGCTGCTTCATGCGGTGGGCCAAGGCGGCTGCTTCGGGCGACCAGCCTGCAAAGTAGTCGGCCCGCACGGCGCCCACAATGGCGTTGCCCGTATCCTGCGCCAGCACCAAGCGGTTGAGGTGGGCCGCCGCCCCTTGGGTGGAAAGCCACACCGGCACGCCGTAGGGGATGCTGCCGCGATCCACGGCAATCGACCGGCCCGGCGTGAGCGGTACGCCCTGCGCACCGCGCGGGCCACTCACGGCTTCGTTGCTGCTGATGGCCTCTTCTCGGAAGAAAACGTAGCGCGGATTGCTCCACATGGCCTCTTGCGCACGGCCGGGGTTTTGCGCCACCCATTGGCGCATGGCTTCCCAGCTGCCGCCGCGCCCGCCTTGCGACACGACCCAGCTCGACGGGCTGCGGAAAGGATGATTGTTGGTGCCTGCAAAGGCCATGCGCACCATGCGCTGGCTACCGTCTGGCTCTTGCACCTGCACGCGGCCACTGCCCTGCACGTGCAGGATCATGGCGTCGATGGGGTCGGCCAGATACACCAGCGCCCGCCCTTGCAAGGCGGCGCGCGCGGCGGGGTCGGTATCGATCTGGCGGCGGGTGTACCAGGCGCTGCGCGGCGCGCCCCCGGCAGGTGGTGCGTACAGCGGCACGTTGTAGCCCGCGCCGGGTTGACGGCGCGCTTGCAGCACGGGCTCGTAATAACCGGTGAGCAGCCCTTCGATTTGCCCGGCATGGCTTTCGATGCGGTAGGGCTGGAAGCGCTGCATCAGCCAGCGGCGCTTGTCTTCGTCGCTGGCGTGGGCCATGCGCTGCACCTCGGGGCACACATGCGCAAACACGGGGCCGGGCTTGCGGCAGCTTTGCAACCAGGCTGGCCAGGCTTCGCCCACGGCATCGGCCGTGATGCCTGGCAGCGTTGACCACGGCACGGGCACCCAGCGGCTTTTTTCGCGCGTGATGGGCGAACCCAGCGCCGGGGGATCGGCCGGTATTGCGGGTGCTGGCTTGCGGCTGGCGCAACCGGCCAGCACGCTGGCGATAAGCAAGGCGCTGCCCCACAACAGCCCCTGCCGCTTGGCCAGGCGCTGCCCCCGCTGTTGTTGGGCAGGCACTGCCCGCAACGCTGCGCCGCGCGCAGCAGGTTCATCGAGGTCAACGGGTTCAGTTGCTTGAGCAACAGCAGAAAAGCGTTTGACGAGTGACACGGCAGCACCTCGCAATTCATCCAGCAATGCATCCAACACCCCCGGCCCGACCGCCATCGGCACAGCAACCGGCATCAGCAATCCGCAGCGGGGGCGATCACGATAAGAGCCTGTTCGGGGTCTTTGCACTTTTTTGAATCGTTGGCGCAACAGGGCAAGCATGCAGCCAAACGCAGGAGCGCCACAAACAAGTGGAATCAAGACGTCAAACAGACTCTCCAAGCCCCTCAAGGCATGCGGCGCATTCTCTCACCTCATCCTCGGTCTGCACGGATATATGCTTTCTCTTACACAATGCCGCGGCGCTGTGTGCCAACGCGCCTTGCTTGATTCCGATCTGATCCAAGCGTCATTGCCCCTAAGAGCCTGTTCCAAAAGGTTGTTCGCGCCTCATCCAGCTTGCCTGAAAGACTCGGCCCAGCCGTCGAAATCGTGAACAAAGTTTCATCCTCCTCCATCCCTGCTCATCTTTGCAGGGGCATTGTTCGCCTGCATTCGTCTTGATACCTCCTGCCCCGATCCTGACTCGGTGCTTCTTGTCCTATGTTTGATTAAGCGGGCTTTTTCTTGGTGTTTTGCCTGATAGCCAAGACACATGCATGGCGGCAGAATCGCCAGCATTTTCAAGGTCTGCCTTCTTCCTGCAAACGAGATGGGCCTTGTTTCTTGCCCCGCAGCCACAGCCTTTGCTTGAACTTGAAGCTGCACCGGCCAATCAGGAGGCTCTTCATGCCAGGCACAACAAACACCCCCAGCAAAGAGCTGATTCTGGGCGGGCAACGCAGCGGCAAATCGGCCCGCGCCGAACAACTCACCGCCCAGTGGCTGGCCCAGCGGCCCACGCACCGCGCCATTTTTCTGGCCACCGCACAAGCGCATGACGACGAGATGCGCCAACGCATCACACAGCACCAGCAAGACCGCGCCCAACGCCTGCCTGGCATCCAGACCATTGAAAGCACAGACGTGGCCGCCAAACTGCTGTCGCACAGCCATGCCGACACAGCCATCGTGGTCGATTGCCTCACGCTGTGGCTCACCCATCTGCACATGCCCTGGCAAGCGGCTCCTGCCAGTGCAGAAGAGCAGGCCCAGCGCACCGACGCCCTGCTGCACGCCATCACCCACTGCCGCGCCAACCTCTTCATCGTCAGCAACGAAGTGGGCCTGGGCGTGGTGGCTCCCACGCCCGAAACACGCCGCTTCGTTGATGCGCTGGGTTTGTTGAACCAGCGCGTGGCTGCAGCTTGCAGCCACGTCACTTTCATGGCTGCGGGCCTGCCCCTGGGCCTGAAACGTCCCTAGGAGCCCACCCATGCAAATCACCGCCCCCCCAACCGAGAAGCCCTTCGAAACGCCCGAGGGCGAACGCCGCGGCATCCTCATCGTCAACACGGGCGACGGCAAAGGCAAGAGCACGGCCGCCTTTGGCCTGGCGCTGCGCGCCACCGGGCGCGGCAAAGCGGTCAAGATCTACCAGTTCATGAAAGTGCCCTCGGCCCGCTTCGGCGAACACCGCATGTTCGAACAATTAGGCAACCCGATCGAAGGGCTGGGCGACGGCTTCAGCTGGGACAGCAAAGACCTGGAACGCTCGGCCCAGCTCGCGCGCGACGGCTGGGAAAAAGCCAAGGCCGCCATTCTGGGCGGCGAATATTTCCTGGTCATCTGCGACGAAATCACCTACCCTCTGGCCTTTGGCTGGCTCGATCTGCAAGACGTAATCAACACCCTGCGCCAACGCCCCAAACACGTGCACGTGTGCCTGACCGGCCGCCGCTGTCCGCAAGAAATCATCGACATCGCCGACACCGTGACCGACATGCAGCCGATCAAACACGCCTTTGACGCAGGCATACCATCCCAGCGGGGGATCGAAGATTAATTGCGCCAGCCGCCTGCCGGGGCTGCAGCGCCTGCTAACGGCTGCCAGGGCGATGCGATACAGGCATTAACACACTGCGTTTCGGCGCATCGCCCCAACGCCCAGCTTGCCAAGGCCTAGCTGGCCCTATCCCTTGCATGCCGTACCCGTTACACAACGCATGTGAAGTCGGCAGCATGTGAAGTCGGCAGAGCGATCCGGCCGACTTGCTTCGCTCGCTCTGTGCTCCGTCACAAGAAGTTGTTCAAAATCCCAAGGTGGAGCGACTGGACAGAAAGCAGGATGGAGTACAAGGCGCTCTGCGAGGCTGCCGACCGCCCGCTTCCATCATTCAAGTGCCCGCGAGGAAATCTGGAACAAATTCTCAACTGCCGCGTTGCACCACCTTGTCGGCCAAGGCCCGCAGCAGCGCCGTGCGCGCATCGGGCAAGCCGCTGGCGTGCAGCGCCTGCAGGGCTTCCTGATGCAGGTTGCGGGCATATTCCTGCGCGGCTTGCAGGCCCAGCAGCGAGACGTAGGTGGGCTTGTCGTTCTCGGCGTCCTTGCCTGCCGTTTTGCCCAAGGTGGCTGAATCAGCCACCACGTCGAGAATGTCATCCACCACCTGAAAGGCCAGGCCAATGGCTGCGCCGTATTGGGCCAGGGCGGTGCGCGCGGCGCCTTCGGCCGCGCCACAAGCCGCCCCCATGCTGACGCTGGCTTGCAGCAAGGCCCCGGTCTTGAGTTGATGCATGCGCTGCAACTGCTCGCGATCCAGCCGTTTGCCCACGCTGGCCAGGTCGATGGCCTGGCCACCAGCCATGCCCTCGCCGCCCGCTGCGCGGGCCAGCAAACGGCACAACTCGGCCTGCATCACCGCCGGAATTTGTGTGCTGTCTTCCGGCACAAGCAGCTCGAAGGCCAGGGCCTGCAAGGCATCGCCCGCGAGCAAGGCATCCGCCTCGCCAAACTGCACGTGCACGGTGGGCTTGCCGCGGCGCAGCACGTCGTTGTCCATGCAGGGCATGTCGTCGTGCACAAGCGAATAGGCATGAATCAACTCCACCGCGCAAGCCGCACGCAGCGCCGCCGCAGGATGCCCGCCCACCGCCTCGCAAGCGGCCAGCACCAGCAAGGGGCGCAGGCGCTTGCCGCCATCGAGCACGGCGTAGCGCATGGCCTGCGCCAGCGTTGGCGGCGCATGCGCGCCCACCCAATCAGACAAGGCCTGTTCCACAACGGCCAGTTGCCGTTCGCTCCACGCCGCAAACCCATCGGCCGCTTCATGGCGCATTGCTCCGCCGCTGGCGCTGGCGGCTGCATCCCCCCCCAGTGCTGCCGTGCTCATGCTTCGCCGTCCTCCCAGGGTTTGGTGATCAAAGCGCCCTGCTGGCTGGCTTCAAGCAGTTTGATCTGATCCTCTACCGCGGCCAGTTTGTCTTTGCACAGCGCCAGCAAAGCTGCGCCGCGCTGGTAGCCCGCCAGCAACTCATCCAGCGGCACCTGGCCCGATTCGAGGTTTTGCACCAGGCTTTCCAGCTCTGCAAGGGCTGCTTCATACGTGGCGGGCAATTTGCCGCCCGGTACGGATTTATTGGCTTTGCTGGCACTCATGCAGCCCCCCCCTTTGAACAGTCTTGAAAGTCTTGAAAATCTTGAGCAATGCTGTGGATGATGCGCACGGCCAAACCTGCATTGCCGATTTTTTGGGCGAGCGCATGATGCGGTGTGGAATTGTACGGGGGCGCTTTTGTGCAGCTGCGGCACTTGCTGGGCGTGCAATCGGTTTTGCGCCCTTTTGATGCAGGCGCCTTTGCTGTTTGTGCCGCCACACCCCAAGCATTTGCAGCATTCCGAATGACAGAATGCGACCGCCCCATCTGCCGTGATGGGCAAAGCTGCCCGACCGCCGCTTGCATCCAGCCGACAGGCTGCATCAGGGCCGCTTCAATCCACCAGCCAAATGCTGGCGGCCATGCGGCCGCTTGCCCCATCGCGCCGGTAGGAGAAAAAACGCTGTGCTTGGCTGAAGGTGCACCAATCTGCGCTGCCGTCGTTGCCATACACCGCTGGCACGCCCAGCGCGGCCAAACGCAGGCGTGCCAAGCCCGCCAGATCAGCCAGCCATTTGCTTGGCTGATCCGCGCTACCCGTTGCAGGCTGCGCAACAAAGCAGGTGGCTGCCTCGGGCTGCGTTTCAACAAAAGCGGCGCGTACCTCGTTTCCCACTTCAAACGCACGCGGGCCAATGCACGGCCCCAGCCAGGCCAGCCACCCGTCGGCACTGGCAGCAGGGCACAGCGCGCGCAAATGTTGCAGCAATTGCTCCAGCACGCCCCGCCCCTGCTGCCCGGCCAGGCTGCGCCAGCCCGCATGGGCCGCGCCCACCACGCGCTGCTGTGCATGGCAGATCAACACCGGCAGGCAATCTGCCACCAGAATGGTGCAGGCCACGCCTGGCGTTTGCGTGCAACTGGCATCGGCCACAAGAGGCTGCTCGCCTTGAGCAGACGATGCGCTCAACTCGGCCACCTCCACCCCGTGCACCTGCTGCAAAAACACGCTGGGCACGCCCGTGGCCTGCTGCCAGATCTGCCGGTTGCGAGCCACTGCAGGCGAGTCATCTTGCACATGGTCGCCCAGGTTCATGCTGGCATACGGCGGCAGCGACACGCCCCCTGCCCGGCTGCTGACCAGCGCCCGCACCCAGGCAGGCGCTGGCCACTGCGGCACGATCCAGTCCGCTGGAGCGCCTTGATCGTTGGCCACCAGCTCATCTGTGGCCTGTGCAGCCAAGCCCGCCACTTTCACTTTGTTTGAAGGAGCCATTACCATAAACGCCCTTGCCCTCCTTGCCATTTACGCATGAAACACATGCTGGGCATTGTGCCAAGGTCGGCCTATTGATGCGCCATTCAGCCATGCAAGCACTGCCGCTTCTTTGGTAAGGGTTGCTGGTAACACAGGGCTGCATCCACACTGCGCCGCCACTGTTTTTGATAAACCACTCCATGCCTGCCAACGCCTCCGCTCTTTTCGACGATGCGCACTACCTGCAACTGGCACTGGCACAAGCTCAGCTGGCCGCGCAGGCGGGCGAAGTGCCCGTGGGCGCCGTGGTGGTATCGGCCACTGGCCAGGTGTTGGGGCAAGGGCACAACCGCACCCTTTCCGATCACGACCCCAGCGCCCATGCCGAAATCCAGGCCCTGCGCGCAGCGGCGCAAACCACCACCAACCACCGGCTGGAAGGTTGCACGCTCTACGTCACGCTCGAACCCTGCGCCATGTGCAGCGGCGCGCTGCTGCATGCCCGGCTGGCCCGCGTGGTCTATGCCGTGGCGGATCCCAAAACGGGCGCAGCCGGTTCGGTGCTGAATCTGTTTGCGCACAGCGCCCTCAACCACCAAACGGTTTGCCTGCCCTTCGCCCCGCAAGACGCTGCAGGCACCGCCCTGCGCGAGCAATGCGCGGCCATTTTGCAAACCTTTTTTCAGGCCCGCCGCCAAGCGCAAACCGCCCTGCGCCAGCAGCCCCTGCACGCCCCCCTGAGAGAAGACGCCCTGCGCCCGCCGCCCCAGCACTTTGACCACATTGCGCCCCTGCAAGCCTTGCAGCGCTGGAGCCAATTCGTTTTGCTGCGCGACCCCGATCAGCCCGCCGGCCCTCCTTGGCGCATGCATGTGTGGGATACGGCCCCGCACGACACCACCCGCCCGGCCATACTGCTGCTGCACGGCTATGCCAGCTACGGCCTGCTGTGGGCCGAGCTGATCGCCCCGCTGCATGCAGCAGGCTGGCGTGTGCTGGCCCCCGATCTGCTGGGGCATGGGCAAAGCGACAAGCCCAAAAAAGTGCAATGCCACAGCTTGAAGTGGCATGCGGCCCTGCTGCAGCAATGGCTGGCGCAAGCCCACTTTGATCGGCACCACCACCGCGCCGCCGTGCTGCACGATAGCGCCATCGGCCTGTTAAACGCATGGCCCGAACCCGCCGCCGCGCACGCAAGCAAGCAAGCTGCGCACACCAACCGATCCAATTCGGCTCCTGTGCCTGAGCAAACCAGCGGCTGTTCAACCCCTATCAGCTTCACGCACGCCCTAGCCTTGCTGCCCGATGCAGATGCTGCGCACACCACGCCTTGGCGCGAAGCCTGCCGCCTGCGCCCGCGCTTTGATCTGGATGCGCACTGGGCGCTCGGCCCGGCAGAAGCAGCAGGCCGCTACTGGTCAACCCCCTGGCCCGATGCGGGCCACCGCGCCGCTTTGCAATGGCCGCAGTGGGCGCAAGCAATGCAAGAAGCGCAAGGCCCAGCCATGCCAGCAGATGATTTGGCATGGCGGCAATCACCATCTGCCAATGCCTCTGTTCACCACACCCGCACCGCGGCCGAGCCGCCCGCCCCCGATGATGGCGCGCATGGCACAATCGCTGCGGCCGCAGGGGTCGTGCAGCCGCCAGCGCGGATGCAAACCTTCACCGTACCGTCTGGTGGCGCAGCTTTCAGGCACTGGTTGCAGCAGCACGGCAACGACTTGATTCAGCAATTGCAGGCCCACCGCCCCGGCCCGCAAGCACCATCAACATCCGCGTCCAAGCAAACCTTGCCCCTGCCTTGAGCCACAGCTTCACCGCCTGACGGCCTGACCCGCACCACCGCATTCGCATCACCCATCTTCACTTTTCACAAGCAATCCCATCATGGCGCATCTCTACATCTACTCCCCCTCTGGCGCAGTGCGCGACGTGGCCGGTTTTCGCCGCGCCATCAAACGCTTGCAGCAATGCGGCCACACGGTAGAGATTGATCCCGACGCCCTCAGCACCCATCAGCGCTTCGCCGGTGACGACGCCACGCGCATCGCCGCCATCACGCGCGCGGCAGCAAGCGGCGCCGACGTGGCCCTGCTCACGCGCGGCGGCTATGGACTCACGCGCATCCTGCCGCAGCTGCCGTGGAAAAAAATCAGCCGCGCCATCGAAAAGGGCACGCAATTCGTGGGCTTGAGCGATTTCACTGCCCTGCAAACCGCTCTGCTGGCCCAAACCCTGCCGCAGCCAGCCATCACCTGGGCGGGCAATCTGCTGATTGACGACTGGGGCCAAAGCAGCGAACCAGACGAAATCACCGAAGCCTGCTTCAACGACCTGTTGGCGGGCGAAAGCGAAGGCGCGGGCTGGCTCGTGCCCAAAAACGAGCTGCCTGCCTTGCAAGCGCAGTTGCAGAAAAGGCCCATCAAAAACGCCATGCTTTGGGGCGGCAACCTGTGCGTGCTCACCAGCCTGCTGGGCACGCCTTATTTCCCGGCCATCGACAAAGGCGTGCTTTTTCTGGAAGACGTGGCCGAACACCCCTACCGCATCGAACGCATGCTCACCCAACTGCTGCACGCCGGTGTGCTCGACAAACAGCAGGCCATTGTGCTGGGGCAATTCACCGAATACGAAAAAAGCCCGCACGACAAGGGCTTCAACCTTGCGGCCGTGGTGCAATGGCTGCGCAGCCAAACCCGCACGCCCATCATCACTGGCCTGCCGCACGGCCACGTACCGACCAAGGTGCTGCTCCCCGTAGGCGCCAGCGTTGACCTGCAACTGCACGGGCGCGATTGCCTGCTGCTGTGGGGCCATGTGTGCAGCGGGCACTGCCAGCATCACTGATGCGCCGTATCCGGCATCTGAACGTCAATGCCGCGTAGCAGTGGGCATCAATCGCTAGCGGCAACGCAGCTGCCGGGCAAAAAATCGAAGGCGGGCGTTTTTTCAGGCAGGCCCCAATGCGGCTCGTACACAGGCCCGGCAAAGTACAAGCCCTCTGCCGCAAAGGTGGGCGCAGCGGCATCGCGGCTTTTGGCTGCCAGCACTTCATCCATCCACTGCGGCGGGCGCAGCCCCTGTCCCACTTGCACCAGGCAGCCCATGATGTTGCGAATCATGTGGTGCAAAAAGGCATTGGCCTGAAATTCAAAGCGCCAGTAAGGGCCATGCCGCGCAATGGCAATGCGCTGCATGTGCTTGACGGGGCTGAGCGCCTGGCACTGCGCCGCCCGAAAGCTGGAGAAATCATGCTCGCCCAGCAAGCGGCTGGCCGCATCGCGCATGGCATCACCCTCCAGCGGACGAAACGTCCAGCCCACCCGGCCCGCTTCCAGGCTGGGGCGCACGGCCGATTGCAGCAGCACGTACACATAACGGCGCGCCTGGGCGCTGGCCCGGGCATGAAAGGCATCGGGCACGGGCCGCGCCCATTGCACGGCAATGTCAGAGGGCAGATAGGTATTGGTGCCGCGCACCCAGGCCGTGTCTGTGCGATTGAGCGCGCAATCGAAATGCACCACCTGCATCAGCGCATGCACACCGGCATCGGTGCGCCCGGCGCACAAGGTATGAATGGGCGCATCCGCAAAGCGGGCCAGCGCCTGCTCCAGCCTGTCTTGCACGGTTTGGCCCGAAGGCTGGCTTTGCCAGCCCTGATAGGCCGAACCCTGATAACTCACACCCATTGCCCAACGCATTCATCGCTCTCCATTGCTATCGCCCAGCCACTTTTGCGCTTATTGCATTCAAAGGCTCGACCAATTCATGCATCCTGTTTGCATCGCTTATTGCCGCCCCATGCAACAAGCTGCAACTGCCCAAAAGCAAAGTTTATGGGCGGCGGCCTGTTCACCAAGCCATCACCTAAGAGCCTGTTCAAAATCTCATCGTGAAGTGATTGGACAAAGTACGGGATGGGATGCCAGGCGCAAATTGCAGTGCACAGCCCGTGCTATGGACAAGATTTGCAACACAGCAGACCGCCCGCTTCCATTTTCGAGCACCTGCGAGGAGATTTTGAACAGGTTCCAACAACACCAAGCCAGACGACAAGACAGGCATGATCCTTGAACACAAGCCAAGAAGTCGCTCGCCATTTGATTTTTGCCTGTCTGGCATTCCCAAAAGGGAGCAAACGGCACTCTGGCTACAAGCGCCATCGGCGCAAGCATCACTTGCGGGCCTGCGCCTGCATGACATCACAGCCCTATCCAGCACCGCGCTCCATAAAAAAACCGCAGCCTTGTGCAAAGCTGCGGTTTCATTGTCTTGCCTGCGTCTTGTATGCCAGGCAAGGGCCTAGCGCTTAGCGCAGGCTTTCCAGCAGGGCTTCGGCTTGCGCCTTCAGGCCGCCGGTGGCGTTTTGCGCCACTTCCTGCGCCATGATGCGTGCGCCTTCGTTATCGCCAATGCCCATGAACTCGCGCGCCAAGGCCAGTTTGGTGGCCAGAGGATCCGAGCCTTGGGAATCGACAGCTTCTGCAGGCTGTTCCGAATCCAGCGAAAGGCCGCTCATGCTGAACTCCAGGCCTTGGCTGGATGGCGCCAGCGCCTCGGCAGCGGGCGCAGCGGGCCGTGCAGGCTCGGACATATCCATATCGAGCGACAAGTCCAGGGCCGGGGCCTGCTCGCTGTCGCGATTGATCAGCGAGGCACGTGTGGCCACCGGCACCGTTGCGGGCGACAGGTTCTTCAAATCAAAGTCCTGATTCGGCTGCGCAGGCGCAAAAGCAGGCTTGGGCGCTTCAGCAGGTTGTTGCGAAATGGGCGCAACCGTCGCCGCTTGCATGGCAGAAGCAGCGGCTGCAGTTGCCGCGGCGGCCCCAACAGCAGCAGCTTGGGCGCTTGCAGGCGCAGCGCCTTGGCCGCCAGAGGCCGACTCGGCATACAGCGCATTGCCCGGGTCGATTTCAGCGCCCTTGGCACGCACGATGTCCCATTCCGTGCCTTCGCCTTGCGTCAGGCGCTTGAATTCGGTTGCAGCTTGCGCATAGGCTTTCACGTCGCGGCGACGGGCGTACACTTCCAGCAGTTTGGCGTGCACGGAGACATTGTCGGGTTGCTTCAGCAAGGCATCCTTGAGGATTTCCTCGGCCTGAATGTCTCGCCCATATGCCAGATAAACATCGGCCTCGGCCACGGGATCCACATCGGCATCCGCATCCAGCTGGCTGGGCGAATACAGCATGGAAGACTGGTTCACGCTGCTGGCACCGCTGGTGGTGGTCGCTTCGGATGTATCGACATCCTTGCCGCCGGAAACGTGGAAGAAGGAATCCGGCGCATAGTTGCTTTCGAAGAAGGAGCTACCCGAACCGTCATCCTGCTCCTGGTTCTGTCTGCGGCGGCGCATGAAGGCATAGGCCAAACCGCCCAGTGCGGCCAAGCCCACGCCACCGAGCAGCAGCGGGTTGCCAGTCAGGCCTTCGAAGAAGCTCGGCTCTTCCACAGGCGGCGGAGGCGGAGGCGGTGCCACCGGTTTCTTGCTCGGCGTAACAGCTGCCGATTCGGCCTCCGAAGCGGCGCTGGCCGCCTCGGAAGCCACTTGCTCTACCGCTGCTGCCGCATCAGAAGCAGCCATGACGGCGGCACTGGCGGCCTCACCGGCAGCGGCGGCCGCCTGCGAAGCGGCTGCCTCCACGGGCGCAATGATTGGGGCGACAACGCCCGATGCGCCCATCGCCGGCGTCTCGGCCGCAGCGGTTGTTGGCGGCACCACGGCAGGAGGCGTGCCCGGCTGGGCGCTGGCTGCCACTTCGGCACTGATGTTCTTCAAATCGCTCAGGTTCTTGTTGAGCTCGTCTGCGCGATTGACGTTGTCGCGTTTTTGCAGGGCTTCGGCCATGCGCTGTTCTGTTGCGCTGTTGGGCTTGACTTCTGCCTTGGAAATCGTCAGCGTATCGGGCGCGGCAGCGGCAGAGGTTTTGCTGTCCTCGATGCGGCTGTGGATCTTGCCGCTGCTTTGCTGGGCGCTGGGCGCAGCTTGCACCATGGGCGCGCGCGCCAGTTGACCGCGATAGGCGCGGAAATCTTCGCTTTGCGCCACGATGATGGCGCGTGCTTCGGCAGCGGGCACGGCACGCACTTCGGCCGCGCTGGGCATTTTCAGCACAACGCCCGACTTGAGCAGGTTGACGTTGCCATTGATGAAGGCGTGCGAGTTGGCACGCTGCAAGGCCACGAGCATCTGGTCCAGCGAAACGCGGGCTGGCCGGTTTCTGGCGGCGATTTGCCCGGCCGTATCGCCACGGCGCACCCTGACGGCACCGGAGCGTGTGCGCCCGCGCGAAGCCGCAGCCGCTCTTTTTCTGCGAGCAGGCGCTTGTGCTTCAGTGCCTGCTTCACCCTCTGCGGGCGGCAAAGCCATGCGCTCGGCCCGCCGGACCGGTTTGGCTTCAGCCAGCGCACGCGGTGTGGCTGGCTCGACTACGTTGACCGGCGCTGGCGCGCTGGGCGGATCAAGCAACAAGGAAAAATCGCGCGTGACGCTGCCTGTGCCATCGCTGGCCTGCAGCACCACGTCAACAAACGGATCGTTGATGGGCGCATCGCTGCTCAAGACCAGCACGGCACGCCCATTGGGCATTTTGCGCACGCTGGCGCGAATGCCCTTGACCGTTTGGCCATACTCCAAGCCTTTTTGAACGTACACCGAAGGCGCTGCCATGCCTGCGCGCAGATTGCCGGACTTGGCGTCGATCAACTCTATCTCGGCGCGCAGGGGCTGGCCCAAGGCCGATTGAACCTTCATGCGCCCAAAACCCAAAGCCTGCGCTTCGGTGCCGATGCAGGCCGCCACCAACGCTGCCACCATGGAAAGACGAGGCTGTGCCAAGATACCCTTGGCTGATTTGCTGCGGTTTTTCATTGTGGGATCTATAGTTATTGCGAATACTTAGAACTTAGCATCATGTTATGCAAACCTGATGCCTTGGCATTAAAAACATTTGCTTTCCGTTGTCATTAAACGACACATTGTGACTGCACCACCCCGGAAAACCGGCATCCCGGCGCCACCGAAAGACCGCCGGAACGCCCGCGCATGAAGCCCTTTTCTCTGCGTGACGAACATGCTTCATGCGCGAAAAAGTACACAGCGCATTTTAGCGATCAGCCTTATCAGCCTTGTGCGAGCAAGATGCGCAGCATGCGCCGCAGCGGCTCGGCCGCGCCCCACAGCAACTGGTCGCCGATGGTGAAGGCGCCCACGTATTCAGGCCCCATGGCCAGTTTGCGGATGCGGCCCACGGGAATGGTCATGGTGCCGGTCACGGCCACGGGCGTCAGGTCTTGCAGGGTGGCCTCGCGCGTGTTGGGCACGACTTTGACCCATTCGTTGTCGGCGGCGATCATGGCTTCGATGTCGGCCAGCGGCACGTCTTTCTTGAGCTTGAAGGTCAGCGCCTGACTATGGCAGCGCATGGCCCCCACGCGCACGCAAAAGCCATCAATGGGCACAGCCGGGTCAAAGCCCATGATCTTGTTGGTTTCTGCCATGCCCTTCCATTCCTCGCGGCTCATGCCATTGCCCAGGTCCTTGTCGATCCAGGGGATGAGCGAGCCGCCCAGCGGCACGCCGAAATGGGCCACTTCATCGCCCGACAGCGCGCGCTGCTTGGCGATGACCTGGCGATCAATTTCGAGGATGGCGCTCTTGGGGTCATCGAGCAGGTCTTTCACCTCGGCATGGAGCGTGCCGTATTGCTTGAGCAGCTCGCGCATGTGCTGCGCGCCGCCGCCGCTGGCGGCCTGGTAGGTCTGCGTGCTCATCCACTCAACCAGCCCGGCCTTGTAGAGCGCGCCCACGCCCATCAGCATGCAGCTCACGGTGCAGTTGCCGCCCACCCAGTTGTTGCCGCCCTGGGCCAGCGCGCGTTCGATCACGGGCATGTTCACGGGGTCGAGCACGATCACCGCGTCCTCATTCATGCGCAGGGTGCTGGCCGCGTCGATCCAGTGGCCCTTCCAGCCGGCAGCGCGCAGCTTGGGAAAGACTTCGCTCGTGTAATCACCGCCCTGGCAGGTGACGATGACGTCGCACCGCTTCAGCGCGTCGATGTCGTGCGCGTCCTTCAGTGTTTTTTCGTTCTTCGCCATCGCGGGCGCGGCGCCGCCAGCGTTGCTGGTGGAGAAGAAGATGGGTTCGATCAGATCGAAGTCTTTTTCTTCGATCATGCGCCCCATCAGCACCGAACCCACCATGCCGCGCCAGCCAACCAGGCCCGTGACATTTCCCGTTTTCATGTTTCACACCTCTTTCATTGCAAAGCGCCGGATCGCAGCCCGGCTGCTCTCCTGCCTCATATCCTGGCGACAAAGGGGCAGTTTTCCTGGCACGCTCTGGCTTTTTTCAGCTTTTTCATGGGGGCGAGCCCGAGCAACGCTGTTTCCGAGCCAGACACTTTCACGCCCTCACGCCAGAAAAAACCTTCGATGGCCCTGTTTTTTCGAATGCCCCAAAATCCCGAGCCGAGCCGCCAAGCCGTGAAAAATTATAGGCAGCAAACTCCCGCACGAGCCGATTGCCCGCCGCCCCAACGCGCCATTCAAAGCCTGCTTCGGCATTTTGTTCACACACAATGCATGGGCCTAAAGCGCCCGCCATTACAAGGCGCACGCTAGAATGCCCAACCTGTTGAATAACTGACTTTGCTCCCCGACTCGGGAATCGCCCACCATGACTCACGTAGTAACCGAAGCCTGTATCCGTTGCAAATACACCGATTGCGTGGACGTTTGCCCGGTGGACTGTTTCCGTGAGGGGCCCAATTTCCTGGCGATTGACCCGGACGAATGCATCGACTGCGCCGTGTGCGTGCCCGAATGCCCGGTCGGCGCCATCTACGCCGAAGAAGATGTGCCTGCCGATCAGCAGCACATGATTGCCCTGAACGGAGAGCTTTCCAAACTGCCCACCTGGAAGACCATCACCCGCCGCAAGCCCTCTCTGCCCGACGCCGAGGAATGGAAAGACAAAACCGGCAAGCTGGGTGAGTTGATCCGCTGATGGCATGCCTTGACCAGATCCGTTGATCTTTGGCTGCACGACTGCTGGATGGATGGCAATCCCCACACCCCCACGCTGATTGCATGCCAAGCTCCCACAGCCATCCAACCTTCTGTCCCCTGCGCTTCAGCCACTGAAGGCAGGGCTTTTTTCTTTCATTGCACTCCTTGACCGTTTCTTCTTTCACTGTTTCAACCCGTCGCGGCTCACGCCGCGTTGATTGTTTCTCTTCCTTGTTATTCGGCTTATGACTACCTCACGCGACTTCACCCAAGCCATTGAAACCGATGCCGTCATCGTCGGCGCAGGCCCCGTCGGTTTGTTCCAGATTTTTGAACTGGGCCTGCTCGAAGTCAAAGCCCACATCATCGACTCGCTGCCCTACCCCGGCGGCCAGCCCATCGAGCTGTTCCCCGACAAGCCGATTTACGACATTCCCGCCATCCCTGTCTGCACTGGCAAGGAGCTGACCGATGCCCTGCTCAAGCAGACCGAGCCGTTTGGCGCCACCTACCACCTCGGGCAAGAAGTCACCGTGGTTGAGCAGCAGCCTGATGGCCGCTTCTATGTGGAAACCAGCAAGGGCACGCAGTTTCTGAGCAAAACCATCTTCATCGCTGCGGGCGTGGGCGCTTTCCAGCCGCGTACGCTCAAGGTCGATGGCTTGGAGCAATTCGAAGGCTCGCAACTCTTTTACCGCGTGAAAAACCCGGCCGACTTTGCCGGCAAAAACCTGGTGATTGTGGGCGGCGGCGATTCGGCGCTGGACTGGACACTCAATTTCACCGCCGAAGGGCCCAACAAGGCCGAAAGCGTCATCCTCGTGCACCGCCGCGACGGCTTCAGGGCCGCGCCTACGAGCGTGGCCAAAATGAAGCAGCTGTGCGACGACTACGAAATGCAATTCATGGTCGGCCAAATCACCGGTTACGAAAGCCGCGATGGCAAGCTGGCCGCCGTGAAAGTCACCGGGGCTGATGGCGTGACGCGCCAAGTGCCGCTGGACGTGCTGCTGGTGTTCTTTGGCCTATCGCCCAAGCTCGGCCCCATTGCCAATTGGGGGCTGGAGATCGAACGCAAGCAATTGGTGGTGGACACCGAAAAATTCTCCACCAGCGTGCCAGGCATTTTTGCCGTGGGCGACATCAACACCTACCCCGGCAAGAAAAAGCTCATCCTCTCGGGCTTTCACGAATGCGCCTTGGCCGCCTTTGCCGCCATGGACATCATCACCCCCGAGAAGAAAGTGTTTTTGCAATACACCACCACCAGCCCCAAACTGCACAAGGTGCTGGGCGTGGAATCGCCCAATTTCGATTGAGCTTTCGACTGAACCAAGACGCAGCCCGCCGCGTGGCGCGGCTTGAATCGGTTCGATGGGTTTGAAGGCCCAGCCTTCCCGAACCGTGCAAGTCCGCTTCAGCGCAACTCACACACTGCACACAAGCTGCATGCAACACCATTTGCATGCAGCTTTTTCTTTTTTGTTCAACGACCTGATTCGCTTATCGCCCCGCTGCTTCATGCTGCACAGGGCTTTAACGCCCACAGCACATGGCTGGCCAAGCGAATGCCGCCAACATGAGCAAAAGCTGCACTCCTCCAGCGCACACGATTGCTCCGTCACGCATCACATTCAAACACGCACTTGATGCCAGGCTGCACGCCAGTCATTCAGGCAACTGCTCCACCACGCAAAAGCTCGCAGCGTATTCCGACTCGTCACTCAAGGTGATGTGCGCCTGCAAGCGGCGCTGCGCAAACCATTGCGCCAAGTCATGATGCAACACGATATGCGGCTGCCCGCTGGCGCGGTTGAGGATTTCGCAATGCCGCCACGTCATCGGCAGGTGAATGCCCAGGCCGATGGCTTTGCTTAACGCCTCTTTGGCCGAGAAGCGCGTGGCCAGATAGCGCACGGCCCGATCCGGCCAGCGCGCTTGCCGCTCGCGGTAAATGGCCAACTCCGCGTCACCCAGCACCGTTTCTGCAAAACGCTCGCCGCGCCGATCCAGCGCCGCGCGAATGCGGCGAATATCGCAAATATCGGTGCCGATGCCGTAGATCATGCTGTGCTTGCCTGGCTGTGTTTCAAGCCGCCTGCGTTTCGGCGCTTGCAGCGCCCGCCATGCACGTCAAATAGTTGCGCACGGTGGCGGCGTAACCCGCCTCCAGCGCATCGGCCATGAAGGCGTGGCCGATGGACACTTCGGCCACGCCCGGCACGGCTTGCAAAAAGGCCGGCAGATTGTCCTGGTTCAAATCGTGCCCGGCGTTGACTTGCAAGCCCGCAGCCTGCGCGGCTTGGGCTGCAGTGGCATAGCGGGCCAGCTCCATTCGGATGCGGGCGGCATCGCCACTGGCCCAGGCAGCGGCATAGGGTTCGGTGTAGAGCTCCACGCGGTCAGCGCCCAGTTCGCGCGCCAAGGGCATTTGCTCGGGCAGCGGATCCATGAACAGGCTCACGCGCACGCCCAGCGCATGGCATTCATCGATCAAGGGTTGCAGGCGCTGGCAAGTCGCAGCGTCGGCCAAGTCAAAGCCGTGGTCGCTGGTGAATTGGTCTTCGCTATCGGGCACGAAGGTGGCTTGCTGCGGCGGCATGTGGCGGGCAGCCAGCTCGCGCACAAAGCCCATCAGGTTTTGCAAGGGGTTGCCTTCGATGTTGTATTCGCGCCCGGGCCAGCCTTGCATCAGGGCGGCCAGTTCGTACACGTCGTGCGCGCGGATATGGCGCTCGTCTGGCCGAGGGTGCACGGTGATGCCATCGGCCCCGGCCTGCAAGCAGAGCGTGGCTGCGCGCGTGACGCTGGGGATGCCGATGTGGCGCGTATTGCGCACCAAGGCCACCTTGTTGACGTTGACCGACAAATGCGTACGCAAAAGGGTGCGCGAAGCATCAGAGAGATGGGACGAATCAGATGGTATGGGCTGCATGGCAAACCCCCTTTCAGTTCAGATCAAAAGCGCATGTTCCAGACATGCCTCGGGGAGATGGGGACTACTGCTGCATGCTGCATCACGCCGCCTTGCAAACTGGCAGCAGATGCATAGGCCTTGCAAAAAGCTGGGCGGAGTACACGCACGCCATCCAATCAAGCGCCCGAAGCTGCATGCAACCGCCTCCAAGCAACTTGAGTTAAAAACAAGCGATCCTGGCCACAACGCGCACGCAGCGCGCTTGAACAAAGGCGGCATCGTTGGCGCCAAGATCGGCGCTGCGCCTTTGCGCACCAAGCAGCAAGCAGCTGCAGAGGTTCACAGATTGTGCAAATCCACCAGCAGTTGCCGCGTGCGCAGGCGCGCGACGCCGCAATGGTAATACAGCAGTTCGCGCAACTGGGGCTTGAGGGCCAGCACCACCTCGCGCTGCGCCAGGCACATCGACAGCAGCGCGCGCAAGGGCGCGGCATCGTCCATGGCGGCTTGCAGCGCCAGCCAGTGCTGGCCGCTCAGCGTGCGCGCTGGCGGGGCATGGGCGGGCTCAGATGCCAAGGCAACGGCCAGCAGGCCGCTTTCAGGCGTGAGCGCATAGGCCGCATCGGCTTGCAGGGGCTGGTAGCTCAAGGTCTGCACATCCAGCGCGGGCAGCAGGCCCGCCTCGCGCAGCAGCACCAGTTCAAAGGCGCGCAGCACGGCTTGCAGGTTTTCACCCTGCCCGGCGTGCGTAGCCAGCCAGGCCACGGTGGCGGCATAGGCATCGAACAGGGCCGGGTGCGGATCATCGCGCGCGAGCAAGCGAATCATCAGTTCGTTGATGTAGTAACCCGCCAGCAAGGCATCGCCCGACGGCATGACGTGCCCACCCATCCACTCTGCGCTTTTGAGGGTACGAATTTCCGCATCGCCCGCATAGCTCAGGTGCAGGGGCTGCAAGGGCAACAACACGGGCCGAAAACCCGAGCTGGGCCGCTTGGCCCCTTTGGCAACCAACGCCGTGCGGCCATGATGGCGCGTGAGCACTTCCAGAATCAGGCTGCTCTCGCTCCAGTCGTAGCTGTGCAGCACATAGGCTGGCTCGTGGGTGATGCGCTTCATGTGTTGGCAAGTCGAAAAAATACGGGGCCCGCAATGGCAGGCCCCGCATGCTACACAAAGTACTGCGCCTTATCAGCGAAAAACTTGCTGCATGGCCGAATCGATCAGCATGCTCAAGAAGGAATAGATGATGGCCCCAGCCAAGGCCCACCAAAAGCTGTTGACCACGAAGCCCGACAGGATACTGCCCGCCAGCCGGAACATCCAGGCGTTGATGACCAGCAAAAACAATCCCAGCGTAATGACCGTTACGGGCAGAGTCAGCACGATCAGCACCGGCCGCACCAGGCTGTTGAGCAAAGCGATGATGGCCGCAGCCAGCAAGGCCGAGCCAAAACTCTTGACCGCAATGCCCGGCAGCAAATACGCCAGAAACATCAAGGCTACAGCCGACAAACTCCACTTGACCACTATTTGCATCATGGCAATGTCTACTCCTTTTTGATATTCATGCGCCCCAGTCGAACGAATTGTTGAGCGGGACGTGCAGCCAGCAATCGCTGCAGGGCCGTTTGGGGGCAGCCCACACGGCCGCGCATCCCAGCCACCAGGCCAAACGCAGCGCAGATGATGGCAAGGGGCCAACTGCACCGCATCAGTGTGCGCCACAAACATGCGCTGTGCAGGCGAAGCCGCCGTGCCGCTTTTCTGCCTGGCAATTTACCCCCTACACCCCGTTGAATCGGCCCAATCCACGGCTTCAACCTTCCGTCAATTAGGCCGCGTTTTGCAAAATTCAATATGACAGGCCAACATCTTCGGCCTCTTTCTGGATGCCTTTTGCCTGCTCCCGGCTCCCGGCTTGGATCCACCCCTTGCAGAGCCAGCCCCTTCTACAATGCCCGCCATGTCTGCTGCCCGCACACCGCCTCATCGGCCGCCCTGCTCATCCTTCTTGCCCCGCCTGCGCCTGTATCTGGACTTGATCCGTTGGGACCGGCCCGCCGGTTGGCTCTTGCTGCTGTGGCCCACGCTGGCAGCGCTGTGGCTGGCGGCAGGCGGCTTTCCGGGCTGGCATTTGCTGGCCGTGTTCACGCTGGGCACCATCCTCATGCGCAGCGCGGGCTGCTGTATTAACGATGTGGCCGACCGCGAGTTTGACCGCCACGTCAAACGCACAGCCAAGCGCCCTGTGACCAGCGGCCGCATCAGCGTGAAAGAGGCACTGGCCGTAGGCGCAGCCTTGGCTTTTGTTGCATTCTTGCTGGTGCTCAGCACCAACCGGATCACCGTGCTGTATGCAGTTCCGGCCCTGCTCATCAGCGTGGCCTACCCCTACGCCAAGCGATTTGTTTCCATTCCGCAAGCGGTACTCGGCTTGGCTTTCAGCTGGGGCATACCGATGGCCTACGCCGCCGTGCAAGCGCGCGTGCCCGCCCAGGCGCTGTGGCTGCTGCTGGGCAATCTGTTCTGGGTGCTGGCGTACGACACCGAGTACGCCATGGTCGATCGCGACGATGATTTGAGAATCGGCATCAAAACCTCGGCCATTGCCTTTGGCCGCTGGGACGTGGCCGCCGTGGCCATCTGCTACGCGCTGTACGTGGGCATTTGGTGGGGCCTGCTTTGGCTGGCTGCGCCCCCCAGCCCCTGGGGGCGCGCTGCCTGGACGGCAGGACTGCTGGCCGTGCTGGCGCAAGTAGCCTGGCACCTGTGGCTGATTCACAAGCGCGAACGCGCAGCCTGCTTCACCGCCTTCAAGCACAACCACTGGATCGGCTTGGCCGCCCTGCTCACAACGATCGCGATCACGATTGCACGGCATGCGCCTGCCAACTGAACAAGGCGTGCTGTTTGAGCAGCTATCCAGCGCAGGCAAAAGCTGCGGAGCGAATGGGCGCAGGGCGGATTCAAGCTGGCCCAAGGCCCTGGCTTCTTCATCACCCCACTTGTTTGCACAGCAACAGGGGCAGCAGGCTCGCTCATCCTGCCCCTATTGCACACCCAATCGCAAATGTTTTTTCGCACGCAACATCATGCTGGCAAAGGGGGTGCCTGCGTGCATGGGGTAGACCTCGCAAACAAAGCCAATGCCTTCAAGCAGCGCCCGCCACTGCACCACGGTGCGGCAGTACATGGCTACCGATGCGTGCCCGCGCACTTTGAAAACCAGCGCATCCACCCAATTGCTGAAGCGAAACGGCAAGCCGCCTGCCTTGTCGCCCACGCGCAGCAGCAGCGTGCCACCATCGACCAGGCAAGCGTACACGCGCGACAGCACTTGCTCTTGCGCAGCGTAGGGAATGTAGTGCAGCACGTCCAGAATCGTGACGATGTCACTTTCGGCAAATTCCGTGCGGGCAATGTCGGCTTGCTCGACCCGTGCACGATCGGGGTAGGCCGCCAAGGCAGCGCGGGCGCGTTCCACATCACGCGGCATCAGTTCCAGCCCATGCACACGGCAGCCCACTGGGGGCGGCTGCCACTGCACCGGCCACGCGCCTGCGGCGGCCACTTCGTCCACGGCCAGCAGCAAGCTCGCCAGCAGACCTTGGCCGCAGCCCAAGTCCAACACGCGCGCGTCGGCTGGTATCCAGCCATTGGCGAGGATGCCCGCAAACATCGGATCCATGCTCAATTTGCCACGCGCAAAATGCCAGGCAAAGCGCCCCGCCGCCCGATAGGGTTGGGTGGCTGCAGCGAGCAAGGGCGCGGGCAAGGTGGGACGTGACGACATAAGCGATACAAACTAGAAACGAGCTGGAAAGAGCAAATGCAAAAAAAGCGCCCGCTGTGGCAGGCGCAATTTCTGGGATGATAGCGGCATCTTTTTCGGGGCCCGTACGGCCCTTACGCCTAGGTCAGTTATTTATGAGCTTGGCACGCGGTGATCCAATAGAGATTGAAATAGAGGGCAAGGTTCGTCTCCCATCCACAGGGCGTCAGCTGCTTGAATAGCCGCTGCCCGATCGCCTGCGAACACCCAGCACGGCCTGCAATGCACTCGTCAACTTTTGGCCGCTGCATGTACTGATCGAGCCATCATCCCTCTATCATCGCACCCCTTACCGCCCCTATTTCATGTTCTTGTGCCATTCGAGTTTTGCCATGCGTTTTTCCATCCGATCCACCGCCCTGGCCTGCCTGTTTACCTTGGCTGCGGCTTCCGGCCAGGCGCAAGAAGCGCCCCCCTCCTTAGACCAGGCTGCTTTCGAGTACTGCCTGAGCAGCCTGCGCAGCAGCCCGGCCTTTGCCCACATCAGCCATCACACCTGGCAGCAGCACGTAGCTGGCCTCACGCCCGACGCCAGCGTATTGCCCTTGCTGAACAAGCAGCCCGAGTTCAGCCTGCCCGCATGGGATTACCTGGCCGTGCTCGTTGACCCGGAGCGCGTGGCCGACGGGCGCGCCGCCTACCAGCAATGGCTGCCCGTGCTGCGCCAAATCCAGCAACGCTATGGCGTGGAGCCCGCCGTGGTGCTGGGCGTGTGGGGGGTGGAAAGCAACTTCGGCCGCATCACCGGCGGGCGGCCCCTGCTGCAATCGCTGGGCACACTTTCGTGCTTTGGGCGGCGGCAAACCTACTTCCGCACCGAATTTGCCAGCGCCTTGCGCATCGTGCAAGAAGGCAGCATCAGCGCCGACAAGCTCAAGGGATCGTGGGCCGGCGCCTTTGGCCAAACCCAATTCATGCCCAGCACCTTTTTGCGCACCGCAGTGGATTTTGACGGCGACGGCCGGCGCGATTTGATCGACAACGTGCCCGATGCACTCGCCTCCACCGCCAACTTTTTGCGCAAGGCAGGCTATGTGGCGGGCCAACCCTGGGGCTACGAAGTGAAGCTGCCCGCAGGCTTTGACGCCAGCCAGGCCGGCCGCCGCAAACGTCGCAGCGTGGATGCCTGGGCAGCACAAGGCGTGACCCTGCCCAACGGACAGCCCCTGCCCGGCAGCCCCGCGAGCCTGGGACTGCTGCTGCCCGCAGGCCCGCGCGGCCCGGCTTTTCTCGTCGGCAAAAACTTCGACACCTTCTACAGCTACAACGCCAGCGAAAACTACGCACTGGCCATTGCCCACCTGTCGAACCTGATCGTGAGCGGCAGCAAGCATGTCGGCTTTGCCACCCCCTGGCCGACGGACGACCCGGGCCTGTCACGCGCCGAAAACCGCGAACTGCAAACCCTGCTGCTGGCCCGCGGTCACGACATCGGCCAACCCGACGGCCTGATCGGCGCCAAAACCCGCGCCGCCATCCGCACCGAACAGGCTCGGCTGAACATGCCGGTGAATGGCCGCGGCGGGCAAAAGTTGCTGCGTGCGCTGCGGGGGCAAAGTGGGCGGTAAACGCTCTACTTTCCATTGATGCGTGATGCCTCCTCACCAGCATCACTCAAAAAGCGAAAGCCGGGATCCCTTGCAGGTTACCCGGCTTTCCATTTGGTGCATCTAGCTTTAAAGCAATCAGCTTGTTAGCGGCTAGAGCTCATTTCCCAGTGCTCTGAGTGCGCTCATTGTACTCAATTCGTCATGGACTTACTCACTTTTTGCAAAAATTTTCTCATTTCCTCACAACAAGCTATCATGTGAACCATTTTGAAATTTTTGCAACAAGATTTAACCAAGGCAAGAGTCAAAAGAATGAGTACCGTCATCAACACCCCAGCACCTTACCGCTTGGCACTTGATCTGGGCACAACGTCTCTGGGCTGGGCCGTTTTGCGCCTGAATGCGCACAACGAGCCCACAGCCATCATCAAAGCA
Source organism: Allobrachymonas sp. (assembly GCA_030529505.1). GTDB lineage: Bacteria > Pseudomonadota > Gammaproteobacteria > Burkholderiales > Burkholderiaceae_C > Brachymonas. The sequence continues at coordinate 27,570 of JAUMWT010000011.1, forward strand.
GGCGTGCGCATCTTCAGCGATGGCCGCAATCCCAAGGACGGCTCTTCGCTGGCCGTGACCCGCCGCGCCGCACGCGCCATGCGCCGCCGGCGCGATCGCCTGCTCAAGCGCAAGGCGCGCATGCTGGACAAGCTGATCGCGCACGGTTTCTTTCCTCAGGATGAGGCCGCGCGCAAAGCGCTCGAATCGCTCAATCCCTACCAGTTGCGCGCCAAGGGCTTGAATCAGGCTTTGACACCCGGCGAATTCGCCCGCGCGCTGTTCCACATCAACCAACGCCGGGGCTTCAAGAGCAACCGCAAGACCGACAAGAAAGACAACGACAGCGGTGCTCTCAAAACCGCCATCGGCCAGCTGCGCCAGCAACTGCAAAACGAAAACGCCCGCACGGTAGGCGAATGGTTGTGGCAGCGCCTGCAAGCTGGCCAGGGCACACGCGCCCGCTACCGCGAAACGCGCATCACCACCGAAGAGGGAAAGAGCAAGATCGACAAGAGCTACGACCTCTACGTTGATCGCCAGATGGTGGCGGACGAGTTCGATGCGCTATGGGCTGCGCAGGCGGGCTTCAATCCTGCCCTGTTTCATGAGCAGGCGCGCGCCGAGTTGCGCGACACCCTGTTGCACCAACGCCCGTTGCGCCCAGTCAAGCCGGGGCGCTGCACCTTGCTGCCCGAGGAAGAGCGCGCCCCGCTGGCGCTACCCAGCACCCAACGCTTCCGCATCCTGCAAGAAGTGAATCACCTGCGCTTGCCTCAGTCCGGCATGCGCGAAGAACCGCTGACGCTCGCACAGCGCGATGCCATCGTGAACATGCTGGAAAGCAGCGGCAAGGTCACGTTCAAGGCCATGCGCAAAAAGCTCAAGCTGGGCGATACGGTGCAATTCAACCTGGAAGACACCAAGCGCAGCGAGCTAAAGGGCAACGCCACCACGGCGGCGCTGTCGAAAAAAGAGCTGTTCGGCGCCGCATGGCAAGGCTTTGACGAAAGCTTGCAAGACGACATCGTGCTGCGCCTGGTCACTGAAGAGAGCGAAGCCGCCTTGGTGCAATGGCTGATGGAAAACACTGGCGTGGACGAAGCGCGCGCCACAGCCATTGCCAATGCTGGCCTGCCTGAAGGCTACGGCAGCCTCAGCCGCAAGGCACTGGCGTGCATCGTGCCCACGCTGCGGGCCGAGGTCATCACCTACGACAAGGCCGTGCAGGCCGCTGGCTTTGCCCACCACAGCGACCTGTGCTTTGGCTTTGAGCATGACGATGACGAGGTGACGCTAATTGGCGAGCGCATCATTGCATCCACGGGGGAAATCAAGCCGGTACTTGCCTTCAAGCAACTGCCTTACTACGGCCGTGCCCTGCAACGCCACGTGGCCTTTGGCAGCGGCAATCCCAAAGACCCGGAAGAAAAACGCTACGGCAAAATCGCCAACCCCACGGTACACATCGGCCTGAACCAGGTGCGCAAAGTCGCCAATGCGTTGGTTCGCCGCTATGGCCGACCAACTGAAATCGTGGTGGAGTTGGCGCGTGACTTGAAGCAAAGCCGCGAGCAAAAGCTGGAAACGCAACGCAAACAAGCCGACAACCAAAAGCGCAATGCACGCATCCGTGCAGAAATCGTGCCCATGCTGGGCATCAGCGAAGATCGGGTAAAGCACGCCGACATCCAGAAATGGATCTTGTGGGAAGAACTGAGCTTTGACGCGGCGGACCGCCGCTGCCCCTACAGCGGCGTACAGATCAGCGCGGCCATGCTGTTATCCGAGCAAGTGGAGATTGAGCACATCCTGCCCTTCTCGCAAACGCTGGATGACAGCCTGAACAACAAAACCGTTTCCATGCGGCAAGCCAACCGTGTCAAAGGCAACCGCACACCTTGGCAGGCGCGGCAGGACTTCGAGGCACAGGGGTGGTCGTACGAAGGCATGCTGCAACGCGCCGAACGCATGCCCCGCGCCAAACGCTACCGCTTCGCGCCCGATGGTTACGAACGCTGGCTCAAAGAAGACCAGGATTTTCTGGCCCGCGCGCTGAACGACACGCGCTATCTCTCGCGCGTGGCCAAAACCTATTTGCAACTGCTGTGCCCGCAGGGCACACGGGTGATACCCGGGCAAATGACGGCTCTGCTGCGCGGCAAATTCGGCTTGAATGATGTGCTCGGCCTGAATGGCGAAAAAAACCGCAACGACCACCGCCACCATGCCGTGGATGCCTGCGTGATTGGCGTTACCGATCAAGGCCTGTTGCAACGCTTTGCGCAAGCCAGCGCCACAGCACGCCAACAAGGTCTGGAAAAACTCGTGGACGACATGCCCCTGCCCTGGGAAAGCTACCGTGCGCATGTAGAGCGCGCCGTACAAAACATCTGGGTCAGCCACAAACCCGATCATGGGCATGAGGGAGAAATGTTTGATGCGACGATCTATAACGCATCCGGTCAAAGCCGGATGGCTGCGAAAGACAGGAAAGTTCTACCGTTCCATGCACGATCGGAACATGCACACTTGAGTCGTTATCGTGACAAAAACAACGCTCCCAAGCCCTACAAAGGCTTGCTGAGCAATAGCAACTACTGTATTGAAATCACACGCAACGAAAAGCGCGACTGGGAAGGAAAAGTTATTTCAACCTTTGATGCCTACAAGATTGAAAGAGAGCTGCTACGTGCCTATAGAAATAAGCATGGAAAAAATGCCAGCTCACTTCCCTTGCTTGATCTTATCGGCGATCACGAATCCTCCGACGGCAAACCTTTGGTCATGCGTTTATGCAAGGGAGACTGCATAGCCATTGGTCAAGGAAAAGAAAGAGAAGTGCTGCAAGTTCTGAAAATCAACAGTTCCGGCTCAGTCACCTTCATCAAACCCAACGAAACCAATATCAGCGCACGCTATCTGGCAAAACTTGCAGCGCAAAAAGACCAGAAGGCCGGCAAGTTCTTTGATGAGGCTGCATTGAACGACGTGTTTTTTCAAAAGGCTTTTTCCGCAGGGAGTTTGCTGGAGGCCAAAGCCCGCAGCGTCACCATCTCGCCCATCGGCGAACTGCGCGACCCAGGCTTCAAGGGTTAAACAGGGCGCAGCATGATCGGCCGCATTGTCGAAATCGCAGACGACCGTCGGCATCTCTTCGTCAATCGCGGCTTCATGGTGGTGCGCGATACCGAAGGCGAGCGCAAGGAACTGGGCCAGGTGCCGCTGGACGACATCGCCGCCCTCATCGCCAATGCCCACGGCATCAGCTACACCAACAACCTGCTGGTGGCCCTGGCCGAGCGCGGCGCGCCCTTCGTGCTGTGCGCGGCCAATCACAATGCCGTGGGCATGCTGCTGACGCTGGACGGCCACCACGTGCAGGCCAAGCGCATCGAGGCGCAAATCGCCGCCAGCCTGCCCACGCACAAACGGCTGTGGGCGGCCATCGTCAAATCCAAGCTGGAGCAGCAAGCCGCCGCGCTGGAAGCTGCAGGCGCGCCCACCGCGCCCTTGACTGCATTGGTGCGCAAGGTCAAAAGCGGTGATCCGGAAAACGTCGAAGGCCAAGGCGCGCGGCGCTACTGGGGCCTGCTGTTCGGCAAGGACTTCCGCCGCGACCAGAACGCCAGCGGCCTCAACGCCCTGCTCAACTACGGCTACACCATCCTGCGCTCGGCCACCGCCCGCGCCGTGGTGGCTGCCGGCCTGCATCCCAGCATTGGCCTGCACCACAGCAACGACGGCAATGCCATGCGCTTGGTCGATGATTTGATGGAACCCTTTCGCCCCATCATCGATTTGAAGGTGTGGCAACTGCAACGCGCGGGCGAAAGCCACATCACGCCCGATACCAAACGTGCCCTTGTACGCACACTCTACGACGATATGCAAAGCAGCGCAGGTGCCACGCCCGTCATGGTTTGCATGCAAAAACTGGCTGTTTCGCTGGCGCAGGTCTACTTGGGGGAACGCGAGAAACTGGACCTGCCCCTGCCGGGCCTGCCTTTGGCACTGCTCAACGGCTTCGATAGCAATTAGACAGTGTTGGGCATACGCCATGCTTTCGGGATACAGACTCATGTGGATGCTGGTGATGTTCGACCTGCCCGTTCTGGAAAAAGCCGAGCGCAAAGCCGCTACCGACTTTCGCAAAGCCCTGCTCGACATGGGGTTCGAGATGAGCCAACTCAGCGTCTACATGCGCTTTTGCACCAGCCAAACTCAGCTGGACACCTATGCCAAATACGTTGAGGCTGTGCTGCCACCCGGTGGCAAAGTGAACGTGATGCAGTTCACCGACAAGCAGTACGAACGCATCATCACTTTCCACGGCAAGGCCAAGCAACCCGCCCTGAAAACACCCGATCAGTTCGATCTTTTCTGAGAAAAATCATGCTTTTTCTTGAGCCCAGAAACGGAAAACCCCTTGAAAATCAAGGGGTTGCCGCGATCGGATTTTAGATCACTGGGAAATGAGCTCTAGCCGGAACTGGCGTTCAACTTCCCCGCCTCATCGAGCGATTTTAGATCACTGGGAAATGAGCTCTAGCCGGAACGCTCCACATCTTGCGGTGCCTCGCCCATATATTTTAGATCACTGGGAAATGAGCTCTAGCCGGAACCAGCACGTCCAACCCCTTCGGCAAGAACGTATTTTAGATCACTGGGAAATGAGCTCTAGCCGGAACGCCGTGATTGCTCTGATGATAATAAATGTGATTTTAGATCACTGGGAAATGAGCTCTAGCCGGAACCCGTCTGCGGCCATCGTTTCAATCAGGGCCATTTTAGATCACTGGGAAATGAGCTCTAGCCGGAACCGCCAGCGCAGCTTTAACCAGCGCCGCGCCATTTTAGATCACTGGGAAATGAGCTCTAGCCGGAACCGCGGCATACCTGCGCCGCATCCGTTCCCCATTTTAGATCACTGGGAAATGAGCTCTAGCCGGAACATCGGGGGCTGAATGACCTGCGCCCCTCGCATTTTAGATCACTGGGAAATGAGCTCTAGCCGGAACTCGGCGTCCAGCCCTTTGACCACGCTGCCCATTTTAGATCACTGGGAAATGAGCTCTAGCCGGAACCGCGGGCTGCATCCAGATGCGGGCCGGTGTATTTTAGATCACTGGGAAATGAGCTCTAGCCGGAACACGAAGCCCCGCTGGTTGATGCTTCTTTTGATTTTAGATCACTGGGAAATGAGCTCTAGCCGGAACCGGATGGCCTCTTTCTGCGCCGTGATCGCGATTTTAGATCACTGGGAAATGAGCTCTAGCCGGAACCGATGTTGTGTGCGCTTGTCCATATTTAGCATTTTAGATCACTGGGAAATGAGCTCTAGCCGGAACGGCTGCGTGCCCAGGTCGATCAGCTTGAAATTTTAGATCACTGGGAAATGAGCTCTAGCCGGAACCTACGTCGTCGGTTACGAGCGGCAGAAGCGATTTTAGATCACTGGGAAATGAGCTCTAGCCGGAACCGAGAGTTGCTTTCATAACAGTTCCTTTCTATTTTAGATCACTGGGAAATGAGCTCTAGCCGGAACCTTAACGCCACGCGCTCCATCTTTGGATTAATTTTAGATCACTGGGAAATGAGCTCTAGCCGGAACCGAGATTGGGGTCTTGAAATGTGGTCTGGAATTTTAGATCACTGGGAAATGAGCTCTAGCCGGAACTCTGCATGATTATACCTGTTCAGGTAATTTATTTTAGATCACTGGGAAATGAGCTCTAGCCGGAACTCGCGTTTTTGAGCATGCGACCGTGGCTATATTTTAGATCACTGGGAAATGAGCTCTAGCCGGAACTTCTGGTGTTGGCTTGTTTCTGGCTGATTCATTTTAGATCACTGGGAAATGAGCTCTAGCCGGAACGCCGCATCGAAGGCATCGGCCATGCCGCGCATTTTAGATCACTGGGAAATGAGCTCTAGCCGGAACGATCCCCGTCGGGTTGGCTGCCCGCACGAAATTTTAGATCACTGGGAAATGAGCTCTAGCCGGAACTTATTCGAATACCATTCGTCCATTTTTTTCATTTTAGATCACTGGGAAATGAGCTCTAGCCGGAACCCCCTTGCTCGCTTCCAGCTCCCCGGCCAAATTTTAGATCACTGGGAAATGAGCTCTAGCCGGAACACGTTGCGGCGCTTGTTGTGGTCAATCACGATTTTAGATCACTGGGAAATGAGCTCTAGCCGGAACGGTTCAGGCGCACGCCTGCGGCCATGTTGGATTTTAGATCACTGGGAAATGAGCTCTAGCCGGAACGGCAGGGTTTAGGCATTCTGTTTGGTGCAGATTTTAGATCACTGGGAAATGAGCTCTAGCCGGAACTGATGTTTTGTTTATCGACTTAAAGGAGTCATTTTAGATCACTGGGAAATGAGCTCTAGCCGGAACCAGCCTTGCTGCTGGGCGTAGGTTTGTCGTATTTTAGATCACTGGGAAATGAGCTCTAGCCGGAACCGAGCTTCACGGCAATCGCTCCGGCCATGATATTTTAGATCACTGGGAAATGAGCTCTAGCCGGAACTAAACCGGCGGCCCTTTATAGGCAGCCGGAATTTTAGATCACTGGGAAATGAGCTCTAGCCGGAACCAGGCGATGGATGACCTGAGCGTCAACAGCATTTTAGATCACTGGGAAATGAGCTCTAGCCGGAACAGGGTTGTGAGGCAGGTTCACCCGGTAAATATTTTAGATCACTGGGAAATGAGCTCTAGCCGGAACTTGCGCCTGCAACACGGCCACTGCGGCCTGATTTTAGATCACTGGGAAATGAGCTCTAGCCGGAACCCCCAGAGCAAGCAAGGTATCTGCATCGCGATTTTAGATCACTGGGAAATGAGCTCTAGCCGGAACCTTGGGCCATGAAAGCCGTTGGCCCGTTAGATTTTAGATCACTGGGAAATGAGCTCTAGCCGGAACGCGTGGCAGTTCGGCCAACGCCTGGGCGCAATTTTAGATCACTGGGAAATGAGCTCTAGCCGGAACTGAGGTCTGCGGCGCATTGTGGGGCGCAAAATTTTAGATCACTGGGAAATGAGCTCTAGCCGGAACAGCGTCAAGATGTTCCATTGCCTATGAATGATTTTAGATCACTGGGAAATGAGCTCTAGCCGGAACCTTGGGCCATGAAAGCCGTTGGCCCGTTAGATTTTAGATCACTGGGAAATGAGCTCTAGCCGGAACCCTCAAACGCGGCAAACGCCGCGCGCACCTATTTTAGATCACTGGGAAATGAGCTCTAGCCGGAACTATCGACCAAAGGAGTCCATATGTCCACCGATTTTAGATCACTGGGAAATGAGCTCTAGCCGGAACAAAATGGCGCAGGGATACCAATTTGGCACAATTTTAGATCACTGGGAAATGAGCTCTAGCCGGAACTAGCCATTTTGCAAAAACTTCCTTCGCGCCATTTTAGATCACTGGGAAATGAGCTCTAGCCGGAACCCTCGTCGTAATCATCGGCGGTCTGCTTGTATTTTAGATCACTGGGAAATGAGCTCTAGCCGGAACACGGCCTGCCCGCGGGGTGACGCAGGCCCGATTTTAGATCACTGGGAAATGAGCTCTAGCCGGAACGGATACCCCTTTGCCATTGGCGAGGCCGTGATTTTAGATCACTGGGAAATGAGCTCTAGCCGGAACAGGGCGCTTGGACATGTGCAGGGTGAAGAAATTTTAGATCACTGGGAAATGAGCTCTAGCCGGAACGCAAAGCGCCCCATATAAGGAACCTGAGCCATTTTAGATCACTGGGAAATGAGCTCTAGCCGGAACCGTAGCGACTCCAATTGTCTCGGAACCAATATTTTAGATCACTGGGAAATGAGCTCTAGCCGGAACAACGGAGAAAGCCATGACTGATAAGCACCTATTTTAGATCACTGGGAAATGAGCTCTAGCCGGAACAGGTGAAGGTGCATACTTGACCCGCCTAGATTTTAGATCACTGGGAAATGAGCTCTAGCCGGAACCTGCGGCCTGCCTGGCCTACCTGGGGGCTGATTTTAGATCACTGGGAAATGAGCTCTAGCCGGAACGTAGATTTGCGCTATGACTTACATCCCAGAATTTTAGATCACTGGGAAATGAGCTCTAGCCGGAACCCCAGTTGGCGGGTGGTGAACCCGGCGGGGATTTTAGATCACTGGGAAATGAGCTCTAGCCGGAACCATGTCATTAATATTGCCAGTAAAGGTTTTATTTTAGATCACTGGGAAATGAGCTCTAGCCGGAACATGTATTTTCAACGCTAGGACAAAGCTTTAATTTTAGATCACTGGGAAATGAGCTCTAGCCGGAACGGGGTTGACGCGCACGGGCACACCGGCCAAATTTTAGATCACTGGGAAATGAGCTCTAGCCGGAACGATCGCTTGTAGGCTGTGTGCAGCGCAGGGATTTTAGATCACTGGGAAATGAGCTCTAGCCGGAACGACACGCGCGAGGATGCAGCGGGGCGGGTGATTTTAGATCACTGGGAAATGAGCTCTAGCCGGAACCTCAACGGGATCACCAGCCAGGCGGCCTTCATTTTAGATCACTGGGAAATGAGCTCTAGCCGGAACCGGTTAGAGCAAACCAAGGAACTGATAGCCATTTTAGATCACTGGGAAATGAGCTCTAGCCGGAACCAATCGCTGCACGGGCTTGTTCCACATACTATTTTAGATCACTGGGAAATGAGCTCTAGCCGGAACCGTGGTCGGGTCGTACACGTCCAGCGACACATTTTAGATCACTGGGAAATGAGCTCTAGCCGGAACTACTGGGGCGGTTCTCTTGTCGAGGGCTTGGATTTTAGATCACTGGGAAATGAGCTCTAGCCGGAACGCGGCCCGAGTGGGAGGCCCGTAAGGGCCTATTTTAGATCACTGGGAAATGAGCTCTAGCCGGAACGATGAAGTGGATCGGATGGAAGAAAACCTCATTTTAGATCACTGGGAAATGAGCTCTAGCCGGAACCCGAGGCGTTGAACATATATTCGCCTGTGGATTTTAGATCACTGGGAAATGAGCTCTAGCCGGAACAGCCTTTTGTCGATAAACAGCGCCACGGACATTTTAGATCACTGGGAAATGAGCTCTAGCCGGAACGGGGTTGCTACTGGGGTGGTATTTCGTAGCATTTTAGATCACTGGGAAATGAGCTCTAGCCGGAACACATCATCAAGGCATCCTTTGCCGCATCATATTTTAGATCACTGGGAAATGAGCTCTAGCCGGAACAGCACGAGAACCCATATCCGCCGCTGAAATATTTTAGATCACTGGGAAATGAGCTCTAGCCGGAACGAGCTTGCCATGTCTATTGCTGGTATTACTATTTTAGATCACTGGGAAATGAGCTCTAGCCGGAACGTGGATGAGGTTGGATTTGAACCAACGTATATTTTAGATCACTGGGAAATGAGCTCTAGCCGGAACTGCGGCTGCTGGGAATCAGTTGCACGTAGAATTTTAGATCACTGGGAAATGAGCTCTAGCCGGAACGTGCACAACCATGACACGAGCGACGGCGATATTTTAGATCACTGGGAAATGAGCTCTAGCCGGAACTGCTCATCACCCAGCATCCGCAGTTGATTGATTTTAGATCACTGGGAAATGAGCTCTAGCCGGAACAGAAAATGCGAAGAAAATAAATGCTCTGCAATTTTAGATCACTGGGAAATGAGCTCTAGCCGGAACTGCGCATTCATGTACGAACGCAAAACCGCAATTTTAGATCACTGGGAAATGAGCTCTAGCCGGAACTTGGGCATTTTCGTGCTCAAAAACATTATAATTTTAGATCACTGGGAAATGAGCTCTAGCCGGAACCCTCTTGCACTGCGGTTATAGGTTCTTTCGATTTTAGATCACTGGGAAATGAGCTCTAGCCGGAACAGTTCAAGGATGCCAGCGTCATTGATGAGCATTTTAGATCACTGGGAAATGAGCTCTAGCCGGAACCCCCGCCTGCCCACTGCACTGCGCGGCTTTATTTTAGATCACTGGGAAATGAGCTCTAGCCGGAACTATCGACCAAAGGAGTCCATATGTCCACAGATTTTAAATCACTGGGAAATGAGCTCTAGCCGGAACACCGTCAAGATGTTCCATTGCCTATGAATGATTTTAGATCACTGGGAAATGAGCTCTAGCCGGAACACGGCCTGCCCGCGGGGTGGTGCAGGCCCGATTTTAGATCACTGGGAAATGAGCTCTAGCCGGAACTGCTTGCAGTTTTGAAATGCAAGCAGAGCGATTTTAGATCACTGGGAAATGAGCTCTAGCCGGAACGTATGAGCCAAGGTTGGCCTTTGCATCGCGATTTTAGATCACTGGGAAATGAGCTCTAGCCGGAACCGCTGGGGCATGCCATCGTTGATGCCCAGGATTTTAGATCACTGGGAAATGAGCTCTAGCCGGAACCGCTGCTTGTCTGATGTGCTGATTGGGCTGATTTTAGATCACTGGGAAATGAGCTCTAGCCGGAACGTGTGGCAGTCCGGCCAGCGCCTGGGCGCAATTTTAGATCACTGGGAAATGAGCTCTAGCCGGAACCACGCAAGCCAGGCCCAACATGTGCCCGATATTTTAGATCACTGGGAAATGAGCTCTAGCCGGAACTCTGGGGCTTTTGAATAACGTTGAGAAAGTATTTTAGATCACTGGGAAATGAGCTCTAGCCGGAACTCAGTCTGACAGCAATTGCAAACCGTGTGGATTTTAGATCACTGGGAAATGAGCTCTAGCCGGAACAATCTAAAGAAGCGCAAAGTTTCGACACCGATTTTAGATCACTGGGAAATGAGCTCTAGCCGGAACTCGGCGATGGGTAAAGATTACGTAGGCGCGATTTTAGATCACTGGGAAATGAGCTCTAGCCGGAACTGATCAAATTTCCTTAAAAAGTTTCGACAAATTTTAGATCACTGGGAAATGAGCTCTAGCCGGAACCAAATTTTTCATCAATAACTTTAGCGATATATTTTAGATCACTGGGAAATGAGCTCTAGCCGGAACCCCACCTTCTTCCTTCTTCAGCATGAACAAATTTTAGATCACTGGGAAATGAGCTCTAGCCGGAACCATACTGGCATACTCAGCAAATGCCGCATCATTTTAGATCACTGGGAAATGAGCTCTAGCCGGAACGTAGGGTCATCAGGTGTGACAACCACACTAATTTTAGATCACTGGGAAATGAGCTCTAGCCGGAACAAAAACTTATTGATAGTCACCACAGCATCAATTTTAGATCACTGGGAAATGAGCTCTAGCCGGAACGAGTGTGCGACGCAATGGCGCACCTCTGCGATTTTAGATCACTGGGAAATGAGCTCTAGCCGGAACAAAACGCGTTGACAAGCACAACGAGTTCACATTTTAGATCACTGGGAAATGAGCTCTAGCCGGAACAGCGACGTGGGGCAAACCTTTCCGGGCTTGATTTTAGATCACTGGGAAATGAGCTCTAGCCGGAACGTGTGGTTGTTGCCAGCGCCCGCCGCCTTGATTTTAGATCACTGGGAAATGAGCTCTAGCCGGAACATGAATGCGGCGCACTTTCGCTGCCGGCCAATTTTAGATCACTGGGAAATGAGCTCTAGCCGGAACGCCGTCCTCGTGCTCCACCATCACGTTGGGATTTTAGATCACTGGGAAATGAGCTCTAGCCGGAACCACACTCTGAAAAGGATTGATGTGGCCTGCGATTTTAGATCACCAGGAAATGAAATTTATCCGGAATAAAAAACTCCAACCATCATCAATTCAATATCAAATCACAAAAAATAATTTGCACCAAAAAGAAAATGGATTTATAGTCAAGCAAACGTTATCTTTAAGTCTTATAAAACAAGGGCCACAACATTTCTGTTGCAGCCCTTGATCATTTTTCGAGAATTAGTTGCTTATTCGCGCTGATTCAATGCGAGGTTCAATACGCATCTTCGTCGTAACGACGGGTTGCGCCATCGCGGCGGGCGCTGTTGCCATAAGGGCTGCGGAAGCCTTCACCATTGCCGACACCGCCAAAACCGCCTTCGCGGCGGCCAAAGCCTCCGGTGCGGGGCGGGCGGGGCTCCATGGGGCGTGCTTCGTTCACGACCAGTGCACGGCCGCCCATGTCTTGACCATGCAGACCAGCAATGGCCGCTTGCGCTTCGGCATCGCTGCCCATTTCAACGAAGCCGAATCCTTTGGAACGACCGGTGTCGCGTTCCATCATCACTTTGGCACTGCTGACGTTGCCGTACTGCGCAAAATGCTGTTGCAGATCGTTGTCTCTGACCGAGTACGGCAAATTGCCGACGTAAAGTTTGTTGCCCATGAAAGGACTTTCTCCAAAAAACAAAACCAAAAGCGATGTCCGTTGGGGATAAAACGCAAAACAAACAACTCATGCCATCACGCAAAGAAGCACCGCATTCCCGCACCCTACGCTTACTTGTTGCATAAAGTAAGAAAGAGTACGAGCGCATTATGCTGGATCGCCTCTGTGTTCCACCCCTTGTCGGCCTGGCTGTAGGGGTATTTGCATCAAATGTTGTCAGGATGATGCATCAGGCACAAAAAGGCCCCTGGCGAGCGCTACGTGCGTGGCGCTGTGCCAAGGGCTAATGGCTGTGGTTTGCGCAGGATCTCCTCACACGAACTTGGAGACCCTGAACGATTTTCAGCGCATGTGCATCAGAATTTTTTCAGAGCTTGCTCAATCTGTTCCAGCGTGAGCAATTCCGTGAGGATTTGCGGCTTGTCAGCCTGGCCGGGGTGATAGATCGCATAAGTCGGCACAGCGGCTCGCCCCAAACTACGCAGCGATTTGGTGATGGCAGGGTCGCTGCGCGTCCAGTCTGCGCTGAGCAAGGCCACATTGTGCTGGCGTGCCAGTTGCGCAAAGCTTGCCTGCTCGAACACGTTTTTCTTGTTGAACTGGCAAGTGATGCACCACGCTGCGTGGTAATTCACCAGCACGGGCTGGCCTGCCTGTAGGGCAGCCTGCGCCCGCTCGGGCGACCAGGGCTGCCAACCCGTTTCTGCAGCAGCTGCGGTTTCAACGGGTGCGGCCACGGCCAGTTGCTGCCTGTGCAAATTACCCACGCCCAACAGCGCCAGAGCGAAGATGGCCACACTCACACGGCGGGCGGTGCCTTGCAGCTGCCAAGCCCAGAGCAAACCAGCCAGCAACACCAGCAAACCCAGCAACACGGCCATGCTGCCCACACCGCGCTGTTGGCCCAGCACCCACGCCAACCAAACGACGGTGACAAACATCGGGAACGCCATCCACTGACGCAGCACGATCATCCACTGGCCCGGCTTGGGCAACCAGCGCAGCAAGGCAGGCACAAAGCTGGCAAGCAGCACCGGCAAAGACAGGCCCAGCCCCAGGCAGGCAAACACCGCCAGTGCCTGCCAGGCCGGCAGATTCAGGGCAAAGCCCAAGGCCGCGCCCACAAACGGAGCCGAGCAAGGCGAAGCCACCAAGACGGAGAGCACACCCGAAGAGAAGGCCTGAATGCCCAGGCTGCGGTTGCTGCCGGAATCCTGCCAAGCCGCTGGCAGCCACTGCCCCACTTCAAACAGACCCAGAAAGTTCAGCGCCAGCACAGTGAACAAAATGGCCAGCGCCGCCACCACATACGGGTTTTGCAGCTGAAAACCCCAGCCCAATTGCTCGCCACCGGCACGCAAGATCAGCAAGGCGCCCGCCAGCACCAAAAAGCTGGCGATACAGCCCACGGCGTACAGAATGCCGGTCAAGCGCAGTTCGCGCGCACTGTGGGCATGTTGGGAAAAGCCCAGCACCTTGATGCCCAGCACAGGAAAGACGCAAGGCATCAAATTCAGCAGCAGGCCACCCAGCAGAGCCGCGCCCATGCTCAGCCACCAACCCAGCCAGCTGCTGCTGGCATTGGCGCTATCTGCACCGGCAGCGGCCAAAGCGCTATCAACCTGCCCGCCTTGGGCCAAGGCAGCTCCGCTTGCGCTTTCTGCAACTGTGTTTTCTATGGGGTTAGCCGCAGCGGGCCATTGGCCCTGCACCTGCGTTTGCAGGCGGTAGCTGCTTTGCTCGTGGGCATTGCGCTGTACGGCTTGATTGGCCGTGCCAGCATCCTGCAAAGCCACCACCAGCGCCAAATCGGCCGGGTTTTGCGTGCGCTGCATATCCAGCGGCAAATCCAGGTGCAGGGTTTGCCCCTGCCAACGCTGCTGGGCGCCCGCTTGCAGGTTGAAGGCGCCTTCGGCCTCGGGGTAAACATTCAGCGTTTGGCCTTGCCAAGCAGCGGGCAAGCCTTTCACTTCAATGGCGATGCCGGGGCGATCAGCCTGCACACTGGCTTGCACGCTGCCATCGGTCAAGGCAGCAGGCACGAGTTTTTGCGTAGCAGTGAACAAAGCGGCGTCACTCACAATCGGCTGACCAAGGGGCAATTGCAGGCCCAGCTCGCCTTGCTGCGGCAAACATTCGGTGCGGCAGGCCAGCCAGTTGGCTTGCACGCCCACCGTCACCGTATCGCCCTGCGGCACCGATGGAATTTGCACCGGCACGGCCAGCAGCACATGGCCGTCGTAACCCAGGTTGACCAAATCACCTACCGGAAACTTCACCGGCGTGGGCCAGGCGATGTTGCCAGCTATCCAGCCCTCAGGCAGCTTCCACTCAAAATTGGTGGCCATGCCGGCCTGGCCAGGGTTGATCCAGTAAGTGTGCCAATCGGGTGCGTGCTGCAATTGCACGCCCAGCCACAGCGTTTGCCCGGGCGCAATGCCCTGGGGCGCCCAGGCCAGCAGGCGCGCGGCAACTTCATCCGTGCGCGCCTCTTGTTGAGGTGCGGATATGGGGTTGGAAGCAGGAGCTTGTGCAAACGCGGTGCCGGCCAAACTCAGGCACAGCAGCAGCATCCACAAGCGTTTGATGAGACGATAAGCTGTATTCATTCGGTTCCTCGCAACATGCGGTCAATGGCTCATATCGGCACGATGCCCGTTCTTGTTGACCAGCTTGCCCATTTCGGCCGTGCACAGCCGTGTTGGCAGCGGACCTGCAGGCGCGTGTTGATGATCTGATCGCCAGGCGACGGGACAAGCGCTTTACCAGCATCCGCGCCCACATGAAGAGATCGTCAACAAGCCCTATGATCGGGTCGTGCTCAATGCCCCCAGTGTCGTTTCAGGCCCACAAAACCTGACACCCACTTTCAGCCAAACGGTTTCTGCTTTTTTACCCGCACCACCCATGCCCGACCAAGACCTGGCCCGCGCCACTGATGCTGCCTCAGCTGCCTCACATCAAATCCCATCGCGCTACTGGAATGAATGGAGCAGCGCGGAACTGGCCGCGCTGGACAAAAGCCGCGCCATCGCCGTCTTGCCCGTGGCTGCCACCGAGCAGCACGGCCCGCATCTGCCGCTGAATGTGGACGCCGCCCTGGCCGACGGCATGATCGGCGCCTGCCTGCCGCATCTGCCCGCGAGTTTACCGGCCCTGTTCTTGCCCACGCAGGCCATCGGGTATAGCCCCGAACATGCCGCTTTTGCCGGCACCTTGACGCTTTCGGCCGAAACGGTGATGCGCGTTTGGACGGAAGCCGCCCAGTGCGTGGCCGCCAGCGGCATCCGCAAGTTGTTGATCTTCAACACCCACGGCGGCAACGTCGGCCTGCTGGACGTGGTGGCCCGCGACCTGCGCGCGCGACTGGGCTTGCTGGTGTACACCTGCAGCTGGTTCAATCTGCCACTGGGCGAAGCAATGGCCCCGTTCGACGCGCACGAGCAACGCTTTGGCATTCACGCCGGCGCCATCGAAACCAGCCTGATGCTAGCCCTGCACCCCGAGCAAGTGCGTCTGCCCCTGGCGCAAGACTTTGCCAGCAGCGCGCAAACGCGCGCCAGCACTTTTCCCATTCTGGGCAATGGCCGCAGCGCCAAGCTGGCCTGGCAAATGCAAGACTACAACCCCCAGGGCGCCGTGGGCAACGCCGCTGCCGCCCGCGCCGATTGGGGCGAGGCGCTGCTGCAAGCCACGGGCCGGGCGCTGGCCGATTTGCTGATCGAAATCGACCGCCTGCCGCCCGACACCCTGCGCACATGCTGAGCCTGTCACAACCAAACACAACACCGCCCTGCGCCCCAGCGCCAGAAAAGACAGGCTTTCGACAGCCTCTTACAATAAACCCCCATGCAACAAATCAAACAGGATTTGCTCGCCGCCTTGGCGGCCGAGCTGGAGAAACTAAGCCTCGGCGCGGGTGAAAAAGCCGCGTTCGAATCCCCCAAGCAAGCCGCGCATGGCGACTGGGCCACCAACGCCGCCATGCAGCTGGCCAAGCCCCTCAAGCAAAACCCGCGCGCCCTAGGCGAGCAGCTCAAGGCCGCGCTGGAGGCGCAACCCGCCTACCAGCAGTGGGTTGACGCCATCGAAATTGCCGGCCCCGGCTTTTTGAACATTCGCCTCAAGCCCGAGGCCAAGCAGCAAGTCGTGCGCGACGTGCTGGCCGCCGGGCCGCGCTATGGCACACAAGCCAGCACCGGCCAGCAGGTATTGGTCGAATTCGTCAGCGCCAACCCCACCGGCCCCCTGCACGTGGGCCACGGCCGCCAGGCGGCGCTGGGTGATGCCATCTGCCATCTGCTGGCCACGCAGGGCTGGAATGTGAAGCGCGAGTTTTATTACAACGACGCGGGCGTACAGATTGCCACGCTGGCCAACAGCGTGCAGCTGCGGGCCAAGGGCCTCAAACCCGGCGATGCCGACTGGCCCGAAGCCGCTTACAACGGCGACTACATCGCCGACATTGCAGCCGACTTTCTGGCGAAAAAATCCGTCAAGGCCGACGACCGCGAATTTGCTGCCAACGGCGACGTGAACGATCTGGACAACATCCGCCAGTTCGCCGTGGCCTATCTGCGCAACGAGCAAGACAAGGATTTGCAGGCCTTCCGCCTCAAGTTCGACAACTACTACCTCGAAAGCAGCCTCTATACAGACGGGCGCGTGGAACGCACCGTGCAACGCCTGATCGACCAAGGCCACACCTACGAAGAAGGCGGCGCGCTGTGGCTGCGCACCACCGATTTCGGCGACGACAAAGACCGCGTCATGCGCAAGCAGGACGGCGGCTACACCTACTTCGTGCCCGACGTGGCCTACCACCAGGCCAAGTGGGAGCGCGGCTTTGCCAAGGCCATCAACATCCAGGGCACCGACCACCACGGCACCATCGCCCGCGTGCGCGCCGGCCTGCAAGGGCTGGAGGCCGGCATCCCCAAAGGCTACCCCGACTACGTGCTGCACACCATGGTGCGCGTGGTGCGCGGCGGCGAGGAGGTCAAGATCAGCAAGCGCGCCGGCAGCTACGTCACGCTGCGCGACCTGATCGAGTGGACCAGCGCCGACGCCGTGCGCTTCTTCCTGCTCAGCCGCAAGCCCGATACCGAATACACCTTTGACATCGACCTGGCCGTGCAGAAGAACAACGAAAACCCCGTTTACTACGTGCAATATGCGCATGCCCGCATCTGCTCGGTGCTGGCGCAGTGGCAAGCACAAGGCGGCGACCCCGCTCAACTGGCAAAGGCCGATTTGTCCGCGCTCGACACCCCTGCCGCACAAACCCTGCTGCTCAAACTCGCGCAATACCCCGACATGCTGCGCGCGGCCGCTGGCGACTTTGCCCCGCACGACGTCACCTTTTACCTGCGCGATCTGGCGTCGGCCTACCACAGCTACTATGATGCCGAACGCATTCTGGTGGACGACCCCGCCATCAAGCAGGCGCGCTTGGCCCTGGTGGCAGCCACGGCCCAGGTGCTGCGCAATGGCCTGGCCGTGCTGGGCGTATCTGCCCCGGAAAAGATGTAATTGGTACAAAGGTTGGTATGAGTTCCTTTTTGTCTTCGCATTCCATCGACCCAGCGCCCGCGCAAGGCCACACTTGCAGCCGCACCGCAGCCCTGCCCCAGCGCCGGCATCAACGCGGCATAGGGTTGCTGGGTTTCATCGTGGGCATCGTCGTGGGTTTGGCCGTGGCCCTGGCCGTGGCGGTGTACATCACCAAAGTGCCCACGCCCTTCACCGACAAATCCAAGGCCAAAACGGCCGAAGAGCAAGCGGCCGAAGAAGCGCGCCTCAAATCCTGGAACCCCAACGGCCCCCTGGCCAGCAAAACCCCCTCACCTTCGGCTAGTGGTCATGTGCAGCCCGCGCCCGGCTCCACGCCGCCCGCTGCAGTGCAGCCGCCAGCCATAACCAAAGCGCCCAACCAGCCCCTGCCCCCTGCGGCTCAAGGCACGGATGGCGACCAGGGTGTGCTGGGCGACCGCGAACAGGAACTGGCCCGCGCCAAGGCCGAAGCCGAAGCCAAACTCAAAGCCGATCTGCGCGCGCAAGAATTGGCCCGCGCCAAAGCCAAGGCCGAGGAAGACCGCCGCCGCGACGAAATCAACGCTTCCAGCGACCCCATTGGCGCCCTGCTGCAAGAGCGTAGCCGCCAGCAAGCAGCGGCCAACACGAACAAGGCCCCTGCGGCCCCCGCTCCGTCCGGCGGCAGTGGTGGCAGCAACGAAGCCTTTGTGTATTACGTGCAAGTGGGCGCTTTTCGTGATCCCAATGGGGCCGATAGCCAGAAGGCGCGCCTGTCCATGCTGGGCCTGAGCGCACGCATCAACGAACGGCAGCAGTCCGGCCGCACGGTGTATCAGGTGCGCCTGGGCCCCTTCCAGAGCAAACGCGAGGCCGACGCCGCCCGCTCGCGCGTGGAAAATGGCGGCCTGGAAACGGCTTTGGTGCGTGTCCAACGCTGATCCCGCAACGCTGATTCCAGATTCCCGGCTTTGCCCCTTGCAATCGGGGGCTTTCCATGCATGACCGAAAGGCCCACCATGTCCCAACAAACCACCATGAATCGCCGCCACTTTGCCCGCCTGCTGGCCGCTGGCTCCGGCACCGCCCTGCTGGGGGGCTTGGCCGCCTGCTCGCCCAAGACCGCATCTTCCGCATCTTCCGCCGCAACGTCTGCCGCATCGGGCAATAACGCTGCCGCCATCGAGCCGGTTGCCGGCATCGACTACAAAGTGCTGGCCAAGCCCGTGGCCAGCGATGTCCCTCAGGGCAAGGCCGAGCTGGCCGAATTCTTCGGCTACTGGTGCCCGCACTGCGCCACTTTGGCGCCTACGCTGGAAGCCTGGCGCAAGCAGTCTCCGACCGAAATCATCTTCAACATGGTGCCCGTGAACTTTGGTCACGCCAGCCACGAACCCTTGCAGCGCCTGTTTTTCGCCTTGCGCGATTTGGACAAGCTCGACGCCCTGCACCTCAAGGTGTTTGACACCATCCACAAACAAAAAGTCAAGCTCTTCACCGATGATGCCATCCTCGAATGGGCCAAGCAGCAGCCCGAGTTGAAAGACAGCAACTTCGAGCAAGCCTACAAGGGCTTCGGCATGGCAGCGGCCATCAGCCAAGCCAATCAACTGACCACCGATTACGAAGTGGACGGCGTGCCCTCCTTCGGCGTGGCCGGCAAATACTATTGCAGCGGCACCCTGGCCAAGAGCCTGGATCGCGCCCTGTTGATCGCGGCCAACCTGGCACTGAAAGAGGCCAAGGGCCAAGGCTGATCGCCTCAACTGAACCCGCGTTAACCCGTGAACCATCCAGGCCCTGTTGCTCTCAAGCAGCGGGGCCTTGTTGCATGGGGCTGCGTCGGCCAATGAGCGGCCACCGTTTGACTTGCAAGCAAGCATGCGTGCGGGCCAGCTCAACAACTGAAGCCTCGACATGCGCCCGCACCCGGCCTGCGCCGCGCACCATGCCGTATCGGGCAAAACGCACGATTTCACCAGCCATGCGCGCCGCTTCAAGGCTGGCTCTGCATACAATGCTCTTATGAGCCAGTTGGCTTGCAGTGGGTAGGTTTTATGAAGAAACGTTTTCTTGTTTTTTGGGGCGCGTATGCTTTTTTCTGCATGGCCCCAATCCATGCGGAACTGGCAGACCGCACCAAGCCCATGCACATCGAGGCGGATTCGATGCGCTACGACGACATCGGCAAAATCACCAATGCCACGGGCCGCGTCATCGCCACCAAGGGCACCCTGCTGCTGCGCGCCGATGCGGTGGAGGTGCGCCAGGACGCGCAGGGCAACAACTTCATGGTGGCCACGGCCAGTGCTGGCAACCAGGTCTTCATGCGGCAAAAGCGCGAGGGCCTGAACGAGTTTTACGAAGCCCAGGCCAACCGGGCCGAGCGCAACGAAAAAACGCTCATCACCACGCTGAGCGGCAAAGCATCCCTGCGGCGCCTGGCGGGCAATACCCTGGCCGACGAGGTGCAGGGCGAAACCATCGTCTACAACGAAGCCACCGAGGTCTACAACGTCACCAGCGGCGCGGCAGGCCAGACTTCGCCCAGCGGCGTGCCATCCGGCCGAGTGCGCGCCACCATTGCGCCGCGCACCCCGTCTGCAACAGCACCTGCGCCTGCAACCGCGCCTTCATCTGCACCCAGGCGCTCAACCACCTTGCAAGCCAGCCCGCAGATCGGGGGCGGCCAATGAGCGAGCCGGCCTTGACCGACACCAAAACAGCCGCGCCAGAGACGGCTGTGCAAACGATGGATGCAAGCTCCACAACATCTGGCACAAGCGCAACCACTTCTGCCGTGAACAACCCACGCAGCGAACTGATCGCCAGCCATCTGGAAAAGTCCTACGGCAAGCGCAAGGTGGTAAAGGATGTATCGCTCACCCTGCGCAACGGCGAGGTGGTGGGGCTGCTCGGTCCCAACGGCGCGGGCAAAACCACTTCGTTCTACATGATCGTGGGCCTGCTGCGGGCCGATGGCGGCCGTATCACCATCGACGGCCGCCGCGTGGAAGACATGCCCATCCATCAACGCTCGCGCATGGGCCTGAGCTATCTGCCGCAAGAGGCATCGATCTTTCGCAAGCTCAACGTTTCCGAAAACATCCAGGCCGTGCTGGAGCTGCAACTGGACGAGCACGGCAAGCCCCTTTCGGCCAGCGCCATCCAGGAGCGTCTGCAACAACTGCTGCAAGACCTGCACATCAGCCACCTGCACGACACGCCCGCCTTGGCCTTGTCGGGCGGCGAGCGCCGCCGGGTGGAAATTGCCCGCGCCCTGGCCAGCCAGCCGCGCTTCATCCTGCTGGATGAACCCTTTGCCGGCATCGACCCCATTGCCGTGATCGAGATCCAGCGCATCATCAGATTCCTCAAACAGCGCGGCATCGGCGTGCTCATCACCGATCACAATGTGCGCGAAACCCTGGGCATTTGCGACCATGCCTACATCATCAGCGAAGGCCGCGTGCTGGCCGCCGGCTCGCCGCAGGAAATCGTCGCCAACGCCGAAGTGCGCCGCGTTTACCTGGGTGAACACTTCCGCATGTAAAGGAAAGCCACGGTGAAACCCGGCCTGCAACTGCGCACCACCACCAGCGTTACGCTTGCGCCGCAATTGCAGCAGGCGATTCGCCTGTTGCAGCTTTCCAGCGCAGAGCTGCAACAGGAATTGCAGCAGATGCTGCTCGACAACCCTTTTCTGGAGCAAATCGAAGACGGCGCCTACGAAGCCCCCGCCGCTGATGAAACCACGCTGCCCGATACAGCTAGCGACGGCGCCACAGACGCATCAAGCAACGAAGACGAAGCTTGGCCGCCCGACAGCTATGCGCTGCTGGCTGATGACAAAAACAGCGTGGCCCTCGTCAACGAACACAGCGACAACTGGAGCGACACCGCCGACCAGGGCAACACCAGCGCGGCTGAAAGCGATGCGGCAGAACCCGACACAGCCGATGCCACCGACCTGGCGCTGGAATCGCCCTGGAGCGACGAACCCGCCGCAACTTTTGACGACGCAGGCGACGCCACGCAGGCCAACACCCAGCCGCAAACCCTGTACGACCACCTGCACCAACAGGCCCTGGCCCTGCATCTGAACGAAACCGACCAGGCCGCCCTGTATTGCCTGATCGAATCGCTCAATGAGGACGGCTACCTCGAAGACTCGCTGGCCGAACTGGCCCAGTCGCTGCTGGCCCAGCAAGCGCCTGCATTGCATGATTCGGCCGAAGAAGCCGAAGAGCTTTTTTCCGAAGCCTTGCACCACCTCACCGTGGCCCTACGCCTGCTGCGCACGCTTGATCCGCCGGGCCTGGGCGCGCGCGATCTGGGCGAATGCCTGCGCCTTCAACTGCAGGCCCTGCCCATTGCCGACGACGCCATCCAGCAACTGCTGGCACGCGAAGTGGCGCTGGAGCTGTGCCAGCAGCCGCTGGAATACCTGGCCCGCCGCGACATCCGCCAACTGCAAAAGCTCACGCCCTTTTCGGCCCCGCAAATCAAGGCGGCCATGCAGCTCATCGCCACGCTAGAACCCAAACCCGGCCGGCGCTTTGCGCAAACCGAGCACAACATCGTCGTGCCCGACGTGCTCGTCACGCCCGACCCCGAGGCCCCAAAGAACCAGCCCGCCTGGCGGGTGGACGTCAACCCCGCCGTGCTGCCCAAAGTGCGCGTGCATGCGCTCTACGCCTCGGCCCTGCGCCAGCACCCGGGCGAAAGCAGCGCCCCGCTCCAGCAACGCCTGCAAGAAGCGCGCTGGATGGTCAAAAGCCTGCAGCAGCGTTTCGACACGATCCTGCGCGTCTCGCAAATGATCGTGCTCTTGCAGCAAGACTTTTTCGACCAAGGCCCGCAAGCCATGCAACCCCTGGCCCTGCGCGAAGTGGCCCAGGCGCTGGAACTGCACGAATCCACCATCAGCCGCGTGACCAGCGGCAAATTCATGGCCACGCCTTGGGGAACGTTTGAACTGAAGTACTTTTTCAGCTCTGCCCTGCCGGGCAAAGGCGGGCACAGCACCAGCGGCACCGCCGTGCGCGCCCTGCTGCAACAACTGATCGCCGAAGAATCGCCCGAACAACCGCTGAGCGACAACCGCCTGTGCGAGCTGCTGCAGGAACAAGGCATCCAATGCGCACGGCGCACGGTCGCCAAATACCGCGAGGCCCTGCGCATCCCGCCTGCGCACCTGCGCAAAACGCTGCAAGACAATTAGAGGGTGCATACTCTTCTATCGCCCCAGCCCAAGCCCTTCAAGCAGGCGCAGCTGCACGCCAGCCCTTGCAATGCCCTGCCCCGGCCTTATTTAATGAAACATCGATAAACACAGCCCGACCGGCTGCCCGCGCACCCCGCAAGCGCGGCTGTTTCCTTTCACAAAACCATGTCTCCAATCCAGAAATTCCTTTTCGATGGCTTGCCTGTGCGCGGCTCCATCGTACGTTTGACGGCCCCTTGGCAAGAGGTGCTCAAGCGCCGCGCCAGCAACCCCGAAAGCGGCGCCTACCCCACAGCGGTGCAGGCCATGCTGGGTGAGATGGTGGCAGGCTCCGTCTTGCTGCAGTCGTCCATCCGCTTCAACGGCGCACTGGTGCTGCAAATGCAGGGCGATGGCCCCGTGAAAATGGCCGTGGCCGAGGTGCTGCCCGACTTGGGCCTGCGCGCCACGGCCTCTTGCAGCGGCGAAATTCCCGCAGATGCCGACCTGGCCGCCTTGGTCAACGCCCACGGCAAGGGGCGCTGCGCCATCACGCTGGATCCGCTGGACCGGCAAAAAGGCCAGCAACCTTACCAGGGCATCGTGCCGTTGGCCGATGCACAGGGCCAGCCTTTGCCCAGCGTGGCGCAAGCGATTGAAAGCTATATGTGCAGCAGCGAACAGTTGCCCACCACCCTGCTGCTGGCAGCCAACGAGCAAGTGGCTGCGGGCCTGTTGCTGCAGCGCCTGCCGATGGAAGGCAGCGGCAATCTGGCTGGCACGGCCGCATCAACCGACGACACAGCGGATGAAAGCGAAGAGTCGCACTTTCAGCGCCTGTCGATCCTGGCGCAAAGCCTCAAGCGCGAAGAGCTGCTGGAGCTGGACATCGACACCATCCTGCATCGCTTGTTCTGGAACGAAAAAATCCTGCGCTTTGCGCCCGAAGCGGGCGACCCCGAGCCGCACTTTCACTGCAATTGCAGCGCCGAGCGCGTGATCACTATGCTGCGCGGCCTGGGGCAGGCCGAAGCCGAAAGCATTCTGGCCGAACAAGGCTTTGTGCACGTGGATTGCAATTTCTGCGGCCAATCCTACCGCTTCGATCCCGTGGAGACCCTGCAGATCTTCACCCCTGCGGTGCAGCAACCACCCAGCAGCCAGCAGGCGCAATGAGTCATCTGCTGCTCCCCCTCCCACGCAAGCGCCCTTCTGGGCGCTTGTTTCTTGTACTTACAACTTTCACGTGCGGCCCAGATCCGGAATTCATAGAGAAAACCACTACTCACAAGCTGATACTTCTCGTCATAAAATCTTCGCAGCCTGTTGATGATTTCAGCATGAGGCGATTGAAGATGAGCCGGAATAGAATGGCCCGGCAGCGGTCACGCTCCCGCCACGGCAAGTTCTGCAAAGATCGCGCCCTGCTCAAGCGTCCATGAAGCAATCCCGGCAGGCCCTTGGAACCTGTTCAAAATCTCAACGCGAAGCGATTGGATATGGAGCGCAGCGGGATGCAAGGCGCCCATCTTTGTACATGCTGCAGTGCATGGCCCGTGCGACATGTGCAAGATGCTTGACAAGACTGGCAACGAAGCAGACCGGCCGCCTCCTTTTTCAAGCGCCCGCAAGGAGATATTGGACAGCTCTTACCCCTTTGCCTGGGCAGGTATTGCACGCAATCGATCGTTTTGCAGGACCGGAGCAAAACTCCACCCCACCTACTTGCCCGCAAGCATGACTTTTTGGCGATTCATCGTTCGCTGCAGGCGCATGTCTGCCTTGGAATGATGGCAACCCCCATCTGCACAGGGCCGCGACGCTTTTGCATCGAATCCATACAGAAGAAGAGGCATATCTTGTCTGACTCCAACCACACACCGCGCGAGACCTTTTCCAGCCGCCGTGCCTTCATCTTTGCCGCCATTGGCTCGGCCGTGGGCTTGGGCAACATCTGGCGTTTCCCCTACATCACCTACGACAACGGCGGTGGCGCATTCATCGTGCCTTATCTGGTGGCCCTGCTGACGGCCGGTATTCCACTGCTGTTTCTGGACTATGCCCTGGGCCACCGCTACCGCGGCGCAGCGCCTTTGGCTTTTCGCCGCCTGAACAAGGCCTTCGAGCCATTTGGCTGGTGGAACGTGCTGACCAACGTCATCATCTGCATTTACTACGCCGTGATTCTGGGCTGGGCCGCCAGCTACACCTACTTCTCGCTCAACAGCGCCTGGGGGCAAGACCCAGCCTCTTTCCTGTTCAAGGATTACCTGCAAATGGCCGGTGAGGTGAAGCTGGGCTTCGACTTCGTGGGTGGCATCGTCGGTCCGCTGATCGGCGTGTGGCTGCTGACCCTGCTCATCATGGCCCTGGGCGTGCAAAAAGGCGTGGCCCGCGCCTCGACCATCCTGATGCCGCTGCTGGTCATCATGTTCGTGATGCTGGTGGGCATTTCGCTGACACTGCCCGGCGCGGCCAAGGGGCTGGATGCGCTATTTACCCCCAACTGGGCCAAGCTGCGCGAACCCGGCGTATGGATTGCCGCTTATGGGCAGATTTTCTTCTCGCTGTCGATCTGCTTCGGCATCATGGTGACTTACTCGTCTTACCTGGGCCGCAAAACCGATCTGACCAGCACCGGCATGGTGGTGGGCTTTGCCAACAGCAGCTTCGAGGTGCTGGCGGGCATCGGCGTGTTTGCCGCACTGGGCTTCATGGCGGCAAATGCCGGGCAAGAGGTGAGCGAAGTCGCCAAAAGCGGCATTGGCCTGGCCTTCATCGCCTTCCCCACCATCATCAACCAGGCCCCGTTTGGTGGTGCGCTGATCGGCGTGCTGTTCTTCGGTTCGCTGGTGTTTGCCGGCCTGACTTCGCTCATTTCCGTGGTGGAAGTGGTGATCGCAGCTGTGCAGGACAAATGGAAGCTGGCCCGCCTGCCTGCCACCCTGGCCGTTGGCCTGCCGCTGATGGTGATCTCCACCATTTTGTTCGGCACCACCACCGGCCTGCCCATACTGGACACGATGGACAAATTCGTGAACACCTACGGCATCGTCGCCGCCGGCATGCTGTACGTGGCCGTCATCGTGATCAGCAAAAACCTGCCCAAGCTGCGCGACCACCTCAACAGCCGCTCGTCTTTCAAAGTGGGCGCCATCTGGTCGGCCTGCATCATGCTGACCATTGCCGTGCTGGCCTATATGCTGCTGCAAGACACCCGTGAGCTGCTGGCCAAGAATTACGAAGGCTACCCCAGCGGCTTCCTGGCCATTTTTGGCTGGGGCATGTCCATCGGCATGGTCGTGCTGGCCGTGGTGCTCTCGCTGCTGCCCTGGAAGAACGAGGCGCCGTTCGACGAATTCAATGAAAAGGACTGAAGAACATGAGTACAACCGCCATCGTGATGATGCTGATTGCCCTGATCGTGATCTGGGGCGGCTTCGTTCTTTCCGTGCTGCGCCTGCCTAAGGAGTAAGGCGGGCTTAACCAAGACGTACAAAGTACAAAGGCCACGAATACCTCTGCCTTGGCACCTGCCACGAAACGGCATTCAGGCCAGAAGTGGCTGCGCTTGCAAGGCGCTTGGCTTGACCGGGATGCCTGGCCTAGCAAAAGGCTGTGCTTGCCAAGCCCCACCGTACCCAGGCAGTTTTTGACTGCGCATCAAAAATCGGGGGGTGAAAGTCAAACGCTTTCGCCGCCCGTTTCTTTTCAGAGCCTGTTCAAAATCTTCGCATCGTGTGCCTTGCTTGGCAAAGGCAGTAGCTGCAAGGCGCAAAGCGCAGGCAGCTGTCTGCCCGGCGAGCATTTGCAACGCAGCAGATGCTGACTTTGCCAGGCAACCCTTCGGGCAAGGCAGCAAATGGCCAGGCTCTTTGTTGCACCCCTTGCCAAGACAGCGAGTCTTGGCTGCGGCGTGCGCCGCGATCCTGGCCATTCAGTTGCACGCCCGCACATGGAAAGACTCTAAACAGGCTCTTAGAGCCTGTTCACGATCTTTTGAGGACAAGAGCCAGGAAAGCGAGGTGGATGAAC
>JAUMWT010000048.1 GCA_030529505.1 Allobrachymonas sp.
CCGCGCCCTGTTTCGCTGCATGGAGCAAAGCGCCTGGAGCGCCATCACCACGCAACTGGCCGCGGCCCTGCGCGCGCAGCAGTACGAAAGCGGCCTGCAAACGGCGCTTGCGCAGATTTCGGACGTGCTGATCGCCCACTTTCCCGCCAATGCGCAAACCCCGCGCGACAACACCGTGGCCGATGCGCCAGTGCTTTTGCGGTGATGGGCAAGCGGCTTGCGCCACCTTTTCACGGACGCTGAGCAGCTGTTCAACGGCTGAAGACGAGGCAATGGAACAAGGCGCAAGATGGGGGGCCAAGCGCGCGCCTTTGTCGCGTGCCTTTGTATATGGCGCGGCGCACCGCCCTGCTGCATCAGCGACCACAGCAAAG
Organism: Allobrachymonas sp.; assembly: GCA_030529505.1. Classification (GTDB taxonomy): domain Bacteria; phylum Pseudomonadota; class Gammaproteobacteria; order Burkholderiales; family Burkholderiaceae_C; genus Brachymonas. Next base: position 375 of record JAUMWT010000048.1, read on the forward strand.
CCGCCCGCCCCTTGCACCAAGCCCAGGCGCGCTGCGTCGCCCGGCACGTCCCAAAGCCCCCACAACCCCGCCATATGGCATCACCATGCGCCGCTTGCGCTGCGCTTGGCTGCTTCGCGCATGCACGCACAAGGGATCGCGCACAAGGGATTGCAGACACGGGCCGCAGCGCAAACCCAACGATCGGGCAGCAGCATTGATTTCCCAAATACAGCGCATGCGCCGCACCCAGCCTGTTTGCCATCCATCTTCTGGCGGTGCGCACGCCACCCAAGGCATCCGGTCTAGCCATCCACAAACCCACACCCCAATAGCTGGGCTGATGCAGCAATCTCCAGCAACGCGCCCGCCTGCATCGCACCGCCGCTGACCGACGCCCGTTGTCCGGCTGCAGCCCTTCTGCGACAATCCGGCTCCACCATGCACACCCTGCCCACACCATCTGCGCCACCTGCCCCGGCCACACCACGCAAGCCCAACTGGGCTTTCGTCTGGCAGCACCCGGCGCACGTGCTGGGACTGGGGTTTGGCTCGGGCCTGGCGCCCAAGGCGCCGGGCACGGCGGGCACGCTGCTCGGCTGGGCTTTGTTTTTGCCCCTGCAATGGGCCTTGCCCGTGTGGGCGCAGGGCGTGGCCGTGACCACCGCCGTGGCCTTGGCCTGGTGGGCCTGCACCCTCACGGCACGCCATTTGCAGCAGCCCGACCCCGGCTGCGTGGTGTGGGACGAGGTGGCCGCTTTCTGGTGGGTGCTGTGGCTGCTGCCGCCTGCAGGCACGCCGCTTTTTTCTACCGCGCATTGGGGCTGGCAGGCGGCGGCTTTTGCCCTGTTCCGCACTTTCGATGCGGCCAAGCCCGGCCCCGTGCGCTGGGCCGATGGCGTATTCAAAGGCGGTGGCTGGCGCGGCGGTTGGGGCATTGTGTTTGACGACCTGGTGGCCGCCTTTTGTACCCTGCTGATTCTGGCCCTGCTGCAACATCTGTGCCTGCTATGGGCGGCGTGATCTGCGCGGTTTGAATCGTCCCAAAGCGCACGGGCTGCAGGCGAGTCGCTGATGACTTGCCATTGATGATGGCCACGCCTACCGCCCTGCCCTCAGCCCTTGATGGAACTGGGCGCAGGAGCTGGATGCAGGAATCGGATGCAAGCTGTGGCCGGACGCGGCCATTTGCGGCGTGATGCGTGCACAACCCCGCCCACTGGCCAACAAGGATCCCAAGCCCGCCCATTGCAGAAGCTAAAAAAGCCATTGAACCCCTGCGCACCTCCTGGCAAACCTGGGCGTGGTCTGCAAAACCTTTCTGCAACCGCCCAACTTGCCACGCAGCACTCGGTTCGTCTACCGTACGTACAAAAAAAGCCCGAGGGCTGCTGCGCCATCGGGCTTTTTCGAAAGGTGTTTGGTGCCGGCGACCGGGATCGAACTGGTGACCTACGCGTTACGAGTGCGTTGCTCTACCAACTGAGCTACGCCGGCTTGAAGGGGCGATTGTAGCCAACTTCGGGCCATCAGTTGATTAATAGATCACGGAGCGGCTTTTGCCGCTGCCTGGCCAGGCAAACGCCTGGCGTAGATGGCCATCACGTCGGCCTTGCTGCCCGCACGGCGCACCGTGGTGGTGTGCTGCCATTGCTGCATGTCAATGGCGTGCGCCAGCACGGGCGCGCGGCCTTGGTAGGCCAAAAGCCAGGGACAGTGGCTGGCGTTGCGGTCGCGTGTGATCGGCAGCTGCTCGTAATACAGCAAGGCGGTGATTTGCCCATCTTCCAGCCCGTATTGCTGGATGCAATCGGGCTCGCCGCTCGAGCGCACCACCTGCGCCACGCCACGCGCCACGGCCTCGTAACTGCGGGCGTAGTTCAAGGCCGGCAGCCACAGCGAGGTCAGCATCACCCAGCACATGACAACGCCGCCCGCCGGCAGGATCATGCTCTTCCAGATCGCCGGGGGCAGGCGGCTGGTGCGCCAGCGCACCAGGGCCAGCCAGCCCAGCGTGGCCGCCAGGCCGATGAGAAAAGGCCACCACTCAAAGCGCGGCGTGTAGCCCGCCAGCAAACGATAAACGCGTGCGGCCGGCCGCGGTGGCACACCGGTGATGGCTGCCACCCACACAAACCAGATGTAGATGGCCGCCAGCGAAAACAGAATCAGCGTGAACCAGTCGATCAAAGACGCCGCACTGCGCTTGAAAGTGGGCAGGGCAAAAGCCGCCAGGGCGGCATAGGCTGGCAGGGCCAGAAAGAGCAGCATTTCGGATTGCTTGACGACGAAGGCCCCCACGCTGCCGATCAGCGCCAGGCCCAGCGGCAGGGCGAGGTGGCGGCTGGGCAGCAGGCTGCGCCATTGATGGCGCCAGCGCCACAGCGTCCAGATGGCAAAAGGCCACAGCGGCCAGGCAAACCAGAGCTGCATGCGAATCAGGTTGCGCCAGCCCACCCAGCGGCTGGGCAGGGGCTCCAGCCGCCAGCGCCACAAATCCAGCCCCTGCGCCAGAGCCGCACAGCCCAGCAGCGCCAAGGCCAGACCGGCCACACTCCACCAGCGGCGGCGGCGCAAACGCTGCAATTCTTCAGGCGGGCATTCGTAATCGGTTTCGGGCATCAGCCAATCATGGGCATGGCCCAGCGCATGCACGAGCAGACCCAGCAAGCCCATCAACAAAGCCACGGCAGGCGCACCCGACAAGGTCAGCCCCACCATGCCCAAACTGCCAATCACGGCGGCACGCTTGGCGCGATAGGGCAAGGCCGCCAGGCCCAGCATCAGCATCGTGCCGCAGCACAGTTGCACCAGCGCAGGCGCGGTTTGGTGCGCCATTTCGGCCAGGCCCAGACAAGCCAGCAGGCCCAGCAGGCCCGCATCGGCAATGGCGCGCGCGTAATCGGCCGGGCGTGCTTCGCCGCCAAAGGCAAAGCTCACGGGCCGGGCGGCACGCGAACGCGCCAGGTAATAAACGGCGTACCAGCTGCACAGCAGGGCCAGCAGCAGCACGGCCATGAACAGCAGGCGCACCGCCAGCGCAGCGCTCATGCCCGCTGGCGCCAGACGAATGGCCCAAGCCCCCAGCCAGTAGGGCAGCAGGGCATGGAAATTGGCTGGCTCGCCCAAGAGGCCCGGCGCCAGCCACGGCGCGCGGCCCTGGGCCAGTTCCAGCATGTAGCCAAAGCTGGTGATGTCGTCACCCTTCCACGGATCGCGCCAGACAAAGCCCGCCAGCGCATAGATCAAGCAGAAGAGCAGCAGGCTCCAGCGCGGCAAACGGCGCACGCCCGCTTGGGCAACGATGGCTGGCGAAGGCTGGTTCACGACGAAAGCGAAAGATGAAAAGACGAGAGAGAAAGAGTAGACGCGCATGCGCCACGATTGCGAGGCAGAGCTGCAGCTGCCATCATGCCGCCCAGCAGCCGATCATAAACAGGCGGGGGCAACACCAAACGCCGACCCATCGCGGCACCGATGAACTCACCACACGGGTGACGGGCCCATGTCTTGGCTCACGCCCTAGCCATCCAGGCACAGACAAAGCGCCAGGTGCCACGACGCGCCGCCACAAGCCAGCGCCCGATCCACGATTCACAGCACTGCCGCTTCAAGGCCCCCATCCATGACGCCTGCTGCCTGCTGGCGTTCAGCCATCGGGCATGGTCCAGCCGATTGCTTCCCAGGCAGGGCCAATGAAAGCGACACAGGCCCCGCCATCACGCAACCAAGTCAATGCCCATAAAAACAAAGCAGCCCGCGGGCTGCTTTGTGATGGAAGCGTGCGCTTGCTCGACGCCTGCGCTCAAGCCGATTTTCTGGCGTAGCGGTTGCGGAACTTCTCAACGCGGCCGCCCATGTTGTCCACCGACTTCTGCGTGCCGGTGTAGAACGGATGCGATTCGCTGGAGGTATCGAGCTTGAACAGGGGCAACTCGCGGCCATCGTCCATCTTGATGGTTTCTTTGGCGTTGACGCAAGAACGGGTCACGAACTGGAAGCCGTTGGACAGGTCCACGAAGCACACTTCGCGGTAATCGGGGTGAATGCCTTCTTTCATGGAATGTGTTCCTCAAAACAATGCGGGAGCCGTGCCGGCCGATCCGGCATACTTTCCGCGCAACGCGCGATTATCCCATAGCTGCCTTGCAAGTGGATACAGGGCTTGTGGCCTGCCTGCAACAATCGGCGGGCGATGGATGCCCGTAATGCGACCAATGCGCTGGCTGATCCGTACCAACAATCTGCCCCATCAAAACGCCTGTTCGGGCAACGACGACGCTTTGCCGCCAACAAAGCGCCGTTGGCACGCACAGGAGCGCCCATTCAGCCAGGCCGGCCTCTTTAATCCACCCAAAAAAGAAGCGGCTCCATCAGGAGCCGCCGCTGTGCCATCTCTCGCTTTTTGTATGTTGTCTGTTGCATGCGTCAACCCTTGGGCCGACGATTCACCTGAAAGGCTGCGCCGGATGAGCGCTGTGGCATGGCTGCACTGGCTTTGCCAACGGGTGCCTGCGCAGCTGCCCGGGGCAGCCCCAGAGCATTATTTGAATTCCACATCCGCCAGCCACTGATCGGTGCGGTACTGCGTTTGCCCGCGCGGGTCGGTGTGCAGGCGCGCCAGATTGTCGAGCAGCGCATCGGTATCCTGAACCGTTGTGCCGCCCTTTTTGCCTTTGCGCGCCACCGCAAACGCATCACAAGACGAGCCCACGGGCGCCTCGAACACCATGGTGGAGCCGCTGCCGTATTTGGCGGGCACGGTGTGGCGCAGGTGTTTGCTCATGTTGACGGGCGGGTTGGCATCGCGCTCAACCAGTTTGCCGCGGCCGTTGTAAACGTTGTAGCAGCCTGCGCTGGCGGCTGTTCCTGCCAGAAACAAGGCGGTGCAAAAACTCAAGCGAAGCATTTTTTTGTACATATCAAGTTCTCCTTTTTCGCAAGAAGTGATGCAGGCATCATAGCCTTTTCTGATACGACTTTTAACAAAATGCGCCCGGCAACCGCCGCTCAGGCGGCGAAATGGTTAAAACCGTTGGCTTGAATGCACACTTGGCGACCATCCGCCTGCAACAGCCGCAGGCCCGGCTCTTGTTCGATGCGACCAATGCGCGTGAGTTGCAGGCCCGTTTGCCGGGCAATGCACTGAATCTGTGCGCGTTGCGGCACGGGGGCGGTGAACAGCAGCTCGTAATCATCGCCCCCAGCCAAGGCATAAGCCACGGCCTGCTCGTCCCCCAGGCTGCGCACGGCCGGGCTGCATGCGGCGAGCAAGCCATTTGGCTCGCTTGAATACGCTGCGGTACCGCCAATATTCATATCAACAGACTTGCCACCAGCATCTGACGCGGCATGCAACGTAGCCCCCACGCCTGACGCGGCCAGGATATGGCGCAGATCGCCTTGCAAACCATCGCTGAGATCCATGCACGCACTGGCCACGCCGCGCAGCGCCAGACCCAGCGCGATGCGGGGATCGGGCTGCTCCAGCCGCGGCCGCGTGGCTTGCAACAGCGTCATGCGCTGCGCCGCATCCAGCACGGCCAGAGCGTGCGCCGCAGGCAAGCCGCGCTGCGCCTGCAGCAGGTGCAGGGCCAGGCGCGCATCGCCCAGCCCCTGGCCCGGGCCGTGACTCACGTAAATGTCGTCGCCCACCTGCGCGCCGCTGCGCAGCAGGGCCTGCCCCGGCGGCACGCTACCCAGAACGGTGAGGGTGATCGCAAGCGGCCCGCGCGTGGTATCGCCACCAATCAACTCGCAGCCATGCGCATCGGCCAAGGCGTACAGCCCGCTGGCAAAAGCGGCCAGCCAGGCATCGTCCACCGCAGGCAGGGTGAGCGCCAGCAGGCAGGCCAGGTGCTGCGCGCCGCTGGCGGCCAGGTCGCTCAGGTTCACGGCCAGCGCCTTGTGGCCCAAAGTGGTGGGATCCACATCTTCAAAAAAATGCCGGCCCGCCACCAGGGTATCGGTCGAGATTGCCAGCATCTGGCCGGGCGGGGGCTGCAGCAAGGCGCAATCGTCGCCCCCGCCCAAAACGGCTTGGCGCAGGGGCTGCTGACGCCGAAAGTGGCGGGCGATCAGCTCGAATTCGCCTAAGCGGGTGTTGGTAGACATGTGCAATGCAAACAGTCAACAAAAATACGCGAGCCTGAACAAGCGCGGCGCACAGCCGCGCTGCGGCGATTGTGCCGCAGCGCCATCACGCAAGCACACCAGTTGGGGTGCACGGCTACGACGCTGTTTCGTCCACGGTCAAACGGGAAAATCTGGCGCGTGATCGCGGAAAGTCCACGCTCATCAAAAACGCGGCCACCGCGCCACCAGCCACAGCCAGCGCGACGCCCGCAGCACTCAGCTGCGCCGCCTTGTAAACAGGCTCGGCAGGCAGCACGCTCACGACCATGCCCGCCAGCCACACGCCCACAGCCAACCATTGGTACACGGCCAGGCCGGCCAAGGTGCGCGTTTGCACTTCGCCGCGGTATTGTTCCTCGACAAAACGCGCCAACGAAGAAAGCATGAGATACGAGCCGGCAATGCAAGTGCCCGGCACATGGGTTTGCCACATGCGCCACAACACGGCAAAGATGATGATATTACCCACAATGGAGTACAGCTGCGTGGGGTGAATGGGCACGCCGCGCAAATGGCTCAGCGCGGCCACGCGCGAGCGCGGATGGCGCACGCACAAGCCCAGCGCACTGAATACGGGGCGCCCGTGGCAGCAGCCTTGCATCAGGCAACGCAGCCGCCCAATGGCTTGCGCCAGCGGCGCCGCGCAGGCAAACGCCGCCATCAAGGCCGCGCCTGCGTGCCAATCGCATGCCGCCACGCCCAGCAAGGATGCAGCAGCGCCCAGCAAAAAGCCGTAGTAGCCAAAAGGCCGAGACAGCGCGCCGCCGCCTTCCAGCCCATAGCCCCATGCGCCTGCGGCAAGAATAGCCACCCCAAACACGGCTGCAATCCAAGGCAACAGCCCTGGCCCCACCAGCCAAGCCACCAGCAACAAACCCACGCCCGCTGCCAGTGCCGACCAAATGGCGTGATTGATGATGCGCACCGGGCCGATGTGCACCGCATCCCAGGCATTGGCCAGACGTTCGCACAGCCGCACCAGCCACGCCCAAACCGCCAAGTGCTGCCAACACAACCACGCCAGCAGCACCCCGGCCGGCACATCCACCACTGCATGCGAACCCGTGAGCACGCAGCTCAAACCCGTGGTCGCCAGCAGCGCCCACCACAGCCAGCGACAGCGCGCAAAACGCATGCGCAAGCACAGCACCGCCAAGGTGGTCCACACCATGTGAAAAGACGGGCAGGCCAGCCAAGCGGCATCCAGCGCGCGATTCATCTGCGCCAGCCACCCAGCCACACCGGTTTGCGGCATCGGCAAAAGCGCGGCGCTGCCCGGCCACAGCAACATGCACGCGAATCCGATGGATGTGGCCAGCCAGGCGCTGATCACATAGCGCCGCAGCGCTTGCGCAGACGGCAAAAACACGGGCGCCGCCACAGCCAGCACGTAAGTGGCCGAGTACACGTACACCGCCAAGTGCATGGCGTACGTCACCCAAGCTGCTTGTGACACAGCGCCCTGCAGATGGGCGTGCAAGACCAATTCCCACGGCATGCGCAATGCGTGCGCATTGATGGGCGCAGGCAATTGGGCCCACAAGGCATACACACAGGCCCACGGCCCCAGGGCCACAGCGGTGGCCGCCAGCCTTCTGGCCAAACCCGGCCTGCGCCCGGCAGATGCGGCATCCGCCAGCGGCAGGCCCAGCCATACGGGGCGCTGCACCTGCGCACCGAATCGGCGGCGCATGGCTGGCGCCTCGTGCCCCAGCACCAGGGCCGCACAAGCCAATGCCATCATGGGGGCAACGATCCAGAAGCCCGCGCGCGAACCTGCCAGCACCGAAACGCCAGCCACCAGCAAAACGAAGCCCACATAAATCGGATGCCTGAGCCAGGCATAGCTGGACTGATGCACCAGGCGCTCGGGCGGAAAAGCATTCATGGGCAGCCCCTTGCCCAGCACCCACAGATCACGCATGGCCGCGATCATCAAGCCCAGCCCCAACAGGGCCAGCCCGCCGCCTGCCCAAGCGGGCAAAGGCAGCGGCCAAAGCGCCAGGCCCAGTGCGGTTTCCAGGCCCCACGCCCACAGCACCAGCACCGCTGGCAGCAGCACCGTGAACAAGCTGCCGTAGGCCCACTTGCCCAGCGTCGATTGACGCAGCATCGTTCCGGTCGTCTTCATGGCCACTGCACCTCTTCGTAGATCACATGGCCGCTATCGGCCACTTGCCCATGCATGTGCAACTGGGCTTGGGCCATCCATTTGCTTTCCACGCCTTGCAAAAAATCCGGCCTTGCCAGACGGCGCAAGCCACCCAAGCGCTTCAAGGCACCCGTACCCAGGGAATCGTGCACGATGGGCTGCGCGGCGTGCATTTCTAGCCGCGTGGTTGCTGTGCGTACCTGCGAACGATCCACGCCGTGCAAGGCCTCATCACAACCATCCAGCAAAGCCAGCCGCAAAGGGTGGCGGCCCAGCCATTCGATCCAGATCAGGCTGTGATGCGTGCCGCAAAAACGGCCCCAGCGCAGCGTGCGCAAGCCCAGCTTCCACGGCGCCACACTCAGCACCAGACGCTCCACGTACCCCCGGCCAAGGCATTGGCCATCTTGATTGCGCACCAAGCCGTTGCAAACCACTGGCTCCCACACCACGCGGCCGGCTGGCTGCTGCCACAAAACGCGCGGGCCAGGCCGAGCAGAAGCACTCCATTGCAGATGGCCATGGCCCGCTGCCAGCGGCCAGTGCACGGCATTCGCCTTCACGCAGGGCAGCGGCATATGTTTGTCGCGCCAGACCATGCGCGTGCGTGCATGCCGCTGCTGCCCCAAGCTCGCGCAGTAGCCCAACCGCACAGGGCCTATGCCTAACCGCGCCAGATACAAGATGTGCGGCCGACCGTTGCCGTCGACCCAATCGGCATACCATTTTTCAAGATGCATGCGGCTCCACTCCATGAGGTTGAGCAGGCCAAACATAGGCCATCCCATGTGTTTGGCTCAAGCCTGCATCTTCGGCAAAGCCGGTGCTTGCGGGCGCTTTTGATCCGCCAGGTAGCCTGCACCGATGCCGCAAGAACCTTGCGGCGATACCCGGCAGTGCCGCATCGCTTCGATCGCATGGCGTGACACGGTCGCTGCCTCAGAGCCTGTTCGGCGGCAAGCATTGCAAGGTCCACGATCATGCATTTTGGCGATCCAGTTGAATTGGGATTGGATGTGCCAACCCCGGCATGCATGGCGGACATGATTGGGCACAGATGCGTGCGGCGCAGCATTGCCCCGCTCTTGCACATGCTCGCCTGGCCACTGCGCAAGCCTGCGCAAACGATCGCGCCACCTGCTAGATCATGTCGTCACGAGAAGCTGTTAAACTGCAGCAACATCATTGATTGA
>JAUMWT010000049.1 GCA_030529505.1 Allobrachymonas sp.
GTTGGTGGGGCGCACGGCCTTGTCGGTGGAAATCAGCACGAAGTGCGGCACGCCCTGTTCGATGGCCGCGCGCGCCACGCTCAAGGTGCCGAAGACGTTGTTGCGCACGCCCTGCACGGGGTTGTGCTCCACCATCGGCACGTGCTTGTAGGCCGCCGCGTGATACAGCGTGGCGGGCCGGTAGCTGGCAATGATCTGGCGCATGCGCGGCAAGTCGCACACGTCACCCAGCAGGGCCAGCACCTCGGGCGCTTGCGGCTGGGTGGCGGCCAGCGCATGCAATTCCTGCTCGATCTTGTAGAGCGAAAACTCGCTGTTTTCCACCAGCAGCAGGCGCTGCGGCCCGGACGCCACGATTTGCCGGCACAGCTCGCTGCCGATGCTGCCGCCCGCGCCTGTCACCATCACCACCTGGCCGCGGATGTGGCGCGCCATCAGCTCGGCATCGGGCGGCACGGCATCGCGGCCGAGCAAGTCGTCGGCATCGAGCTCGCGGAACTGCTGCACCTGTGCGCGCCCGCTGGTCAAGTCGGCCATGCCGGGCACGCTGCGCACATGCACGGCCAGATCGCGCATGCTGCGGATGATGGCGTTGCGCCGGGCGCGATCCATGCTCGGTATGGCCAGCAGCACATCGCTCACCTCGCTGTCGCGCACCACCTGCGGCAAGTCTTGTGGCGACCAGACCTCGGCCCCGTTGATGCTGCGCCCGATCTTGGCCGGGTCGTCATCCACATAGCCGATGAGCGTGTACTGCCGCGCGCTGGTGATGGCGGCGGCCGTTTGAATGCCCGTTTCGCCCGCACCGTAAATCAGCAGGCGGCCCCGCTTGGGCGCACGGTGGCTGCCGCTGTACATGAACAGGCCGCGGATGAAGGCACGGTTGCCGCCCACCAGCAGCAAAAACAGCAGGGGCTGCAAAATGCCCACGCTGCGCGGCACGTGCCCGGGGTTGCCCAGAAAAACGGTGTAAACGAAAAACAGGCCGCCATACACCGCAATGGCCTGCATGGTCGTGACCATGGCGGCAAAGCCGGTGTAGCGGAAGATGGCGCGGTACAGGCCGAACTTGACCATGATCGGTATCGCCAATGCCGGCGCCAGCACATAGGCCAGGGCCTGCCCGGCGTGCGGCGCTATCCAGCGGTCTTCGCGCAGGCTGATGGCCAGCAGCAGCGCCAGCCAGGCGCAGAGCACGTCCATGCTCATGGCCAGAAACTGGCGCTGCAAATTGCGGGCGTTGAAGTGGCGCGACTCCATGCGGAACAGGATCAGGGTTTGAAGAGGATGCCCAGCGTCTGGGCGATGATGCGCAAATCGAGCCCCAAGCTGCGCTCGCGCACGTAGCGCTGGCACAGCGCCAGCTTGGCGGGCAGGATGACGTGGATGTAAGTGGCTTGCGGATCGCTGCTGGCCGCCAGCAGCGCGCTTTCGCTGCGGTATTGTACGGAGGCCCAATCGGTGATGCCCGGGCGCACGCTGAGCACTTCATCACGCACATCGGCCGGGTACAGCGCCACGTAGCGCGGCACTTCGGGCCGCGGGCCCACCAGGCTCATGTCGCCTAGCAGCACGTTGATGAGCTGTGGCAACTCATCGAATTTGCAGGCGCGAATGAAGCGCCCGCTGCGCGTGATGCGGGCATCGTCGCCCACGGTGATTGGCGGGCCAGCATGATCCGCCCGCATGCTGCGGAATTTGTAGATGCGAAAGAGCCGCCCCTGCCGCCCCACCCGCTCTTGCCGGAAAAAAACCGGCCCCGGCGAATCGAGTTTGACCCACAGCGCCAGCACCAGCAGCAAAGGCGAAAGCAGCAGCAGGCCCACAGCCGAGGCGGCCACATCAAACGCACGCTTGAGCGCCAGTGATTTCGCCAACGATTGCATCCGTGACTTCATGCCTGCCCCACCCACAGCCCATGCCAGGCGCGCCACGCCTTCGGCCCATGCAGCGGACGCCATGCTGCAGTTGGTAGTTGCAAATACCGGCGCACGGCGGCCCAGGCCCCAGCAAACGCCAGCCATGCACACATGCCCATCACTTCACAATGCGCCGCAGCGCGGCGATGATGCGATCCTGCTCGGCATCGCTCATGGCCGTGAACAGCGGGATGCTGAACATGCGCTGGTAGGCCGCATCGGCCACGGGGAATTGCTCGGGCCGCAGGCCGTAACGGTCGCGCCAATAGGGTTGGCGGTGCAGCGGCACGTAATGCACGCTGGCGCCAATGCCTGCCTCGCTCAGTTGCTGGATCACCTCGTCGCGCGTGACGGTGGCCGCATCGCTCAAGCGCAGCACGAACAAGTGCCAGCTGTGCTGGTCGCCCGCTGGCGCGGTGGCAGGCAGCACCAGCGGCAAATCACGCAAGGCCTGCAGATAACGCTCGGCCAGTTGCTGGCGGCGCTGCCAAAAGGCTGGCAGGCGTTGCAGCTGCACGCGCCCCAGCGCGGCGGCCATGTCGCTGAGGTTGTATTTGAAGCCGGGGGCCACGATCTCGTAATACCAGGCGGGCGTGCGGCTGGTGAAGCGGTCAAACGCATCGCGGCTGATGCCATGCAGGCGCATGACTTTCATGCGCGCGGCCAGCTCGGCGTTTGGGGTCACGACCATGCCGCCTTCACCCGTCGTCATGGTCTTGTTAGCGTAAAAGCTGAACACGGCCGCATCGCTGGGCAGTTGGCCCACCAGCTTGCCTTGGTAGGTCGTGGGCAAGGCATGGGCCGCATCTTCCACCACGTGCAGACCGTGCTGGCGCGCGATGGCAAAGATGGTCTCCATTTCGCAAGCCAAGCCACCGTAATGCACGGGCAAGATGGCTTTTGTGCGCGGGGTGATGGCTGCCTCGATCGCTGCAGGATCGATATTGAGCGTGACGGGATCTATATCTACCAGCACGGCATCTGCCCCCAGATAGCGCGCCACTTCCACCGTGGCAGTGAAGGTGAGCGTGGGCGCGATCACTTCGTCGCCCGGGCCAATGCCCAAAGCCTCCAGCGCCAGGTGCAAGCCCGCGGTGGCGCTGTTGACGGCAATGGCCTCCAGCCCGCCGCCAAGGTAAGTGGCGAATTCCAGCTCAAAGGCTTTGGTTTCCGGCCCGGTGGTGACCCAGCCGCTGCGCATGGCATGGGCCACGGCCTGGATTTCGGCTTCGCCAATGTCGGGGCGGGCAAAAGGGATGAAGGCGGGTTCGGTCATAGAGCTTGAGGCCAATCAGAAAACAGAAGTCAAAAAGGGGCCGAACGCACACGCTCAGCCGCGTTTAAACACAGCGCTCATTGCACACCGCAAGCCGCCAGAAAGCGCTGCGCCAGCACCGGGTAGGTGTGATTGTCGAGCACGAATTGGCGGCCCGCCGCGCCCATGCGCTGGCGCGTGGCGGCATCCAGCCGCGCCAGTTGGCGCAGGCCCTCGGCCACGGCTTGCGGGTCGGCGGCAGGCACGGTCAGGCCGCAGCCGGCTTCGGCCACGGGGTCGTTGCCCGCTTCTACCGAATGCAGCACCACGCAGCGCGCCATCATGTAATCCATGAGTTTGTTGGGCGCAATGCCGAAGCGGTAAATCGGCACGCGCTGCCAGCCGATGTAGGCAATGTCGAGCTGCGCCAGAAAGGCTGGTATTTGCGCCTTGGGAATCGGATCGAAAAACGCCAGATGGTGCAGGCCCCAGGCCTCGGCCTGCGCTTGCAGGGCGGCTTTTTCGTGGCCGTCGCCCACCAGCACGAAGCTGAAGGGTTCGGTCTGCATGTGCGCGACAGCTTGCAGCAACACATCCAGCGCATTGGGCGTGCCGTGCGAGCCGGCATAGCCCACGATCTTGCGCCCGGCAGATTTTTGCGCGGCGAGGTAATTGGCCACATCCTGGCGCAGCAAGGGGGGCTCGCCCTGCCATTCGTCCAGCGTGATGCCATTGGGCACGATGTGCAGTTTGCGCAAATCCAGGCCGTGGGCCTGCATGTGCTCGGCCACTTTGGGCAGCATGCTCACCACCACGTCGGCGTGCTTGTAAGCGTAGTTCTCGGCCGCCTGGCAGAGCATGATGAAGGGGTGGCGTGGCGACATGCCGCCCAGCTCAATGGGCGAAAGCGGCCACAAATCGTGCACTTCAAACACCAGCTGGCAAGGCTTGCCGAGCTTGCGCGCGTGTTGGGCGATGCGCTGCGCCACCCAAATGTCCATCGGATAAGTGCTGCTGGCGATCACCATATCGGGTTCGAAAGTACGCGCCAGCCGCGGCGCATCCAGCCACACCTGGCGCAAAAAGGCCCAGATGTTTCGCACGCGCCCCACGCCATTGCCCACATACGCAGGCGTGGCGTACCAGTGGTAGACGATGCCGTCGATGTGCTGCGCCGTGGCGCGCCCAGCCTGGTTGCCCGTTTCAATCGTTTCGTGCAGCACATCGCCCGGCAAGGGGTGGTGCTCTGCATCCTTGTTCGCCGCACCCGCTGTGGCCCGCAGGGCGGCCAAATCCGGCTGCTCGGCACGCACATGGCTGTAGCTGGCGGCCAGCATGCGCACGGCGTGGCCCGCGCGCACCCATTCGCGCGCCAGGTAGTAGGGGCGAAATTCCATGCCGTGCTGCGGGCTGCCTGCGTAGTGGTTGATATAGAGAATGTTCATAGGCTTTGCAAAGTCTGCACCAGTTGCTGCACCGCTGGCGCAAACAAACCGTGTTGCTGCACCCACTGGCGATTGGCCGTGGCAATGGCATCGGCCTGCGCCAGCAGCGCGGGCAAGGTGGCGGCCATCCAGTCTGGCAGGGCTTGGCCCTGTGCCGCATCGGGCACGATGCCACCGTTGACGCCGGGCTGCACCAGCTCGCGGTTGGCGGGCAAATCACTCAAGAGCGGAATGCAGCCGTGGGCCATCGCTTCCAGCACCGAAACGGCCACCGAATCGCTTTGCGGCAGGCTGATGAACCACTGCGCGCGCGCGTACCACTGCGCTTGCTCAGCCGCTGCCAAGCGCCCCACGAACTGCACGCGCGCATCCAGCCCAGCGCGCTGCACCCAGGCTTGCATGGCCGCCAACTGGCTGCCGCTATTGGCCACCACCAATTGCGCCTGCGGCTGCCAGGCCGCGATGGCCGCAAATAACTCGAGCACACGTAGGGGCTGGTAGATCGGTTCCAGCCCACGGTTGGCGTAAAACAGCCAAGCTTGCTTGGGCTGTGCGGGCACGGGCGGCAAAGCATCCAGCCCGAAAGGAAAGGTCAGCACCCGCCGCGCGCCCAGTTGCTGCATCACGGCCGCCATGTGTTGCGAATCGCTGCTGCACAGCGTGGCCTGCCGCAAAATGGCTTGCGTGAGCCAACGGTAGGCCGCATGGCGCTGCGGCGTCACCAAAACATCGCTGCCCCAGGCCGACGCCAGCACCCGCCCGCGCAAGCGCCACAGCCTGTGCGCCAACAACACCAGCGTGCCGTGCGAGGTGAGGTAGTGCGGGTTGATCCAATCGGCATCCACCTGCCGCAGCCAGCGCGCCACCGTGGGCAGTTGCCGCAGCAGGGCCGCATTGCCGCCGCCATGCGCCGGCTGGGTGTTGAGCGCCAGGCGCTGTTCTGTCGGCACAAGCGCAGCCAGCTCGGGCGCAAAGCCCCGGCTGGAGCACACCCACAGATCCACCAGCGGCGCCAGCGCCCGCGCCCACTTCAGCAGATGCGGGCTTTGGCCATCGCCCAGCAGGGCGTAGCGCAGGCGCTGGTTGGTGTTCTGCGGCTCGGCGTTCATTCATTCGGCCCTTCCGACCCTGCAAATCCTTTTGGCAACTGCCCCGCCCAACGTTCATAAGCGGGCAGGTATTGCGGGTGCGCCGCCAGCCAGCGCGCATCGGCCTGGCGCGTATCGCCCACCACTTGCGCGGGGTTGCCGCTGATCACGGCAAAGTCGCCAAAGCTGCCGCGCACGCGGCTGCCCGCCGTGACCAAACAGCCTTTGCCCAGCGTGCTACCCGCTTCGATCACGCTGTGCGGGCCGACGAAGCAATGCGCGCCAATGGCGATGGGCGCGCGGATGTCGCTGGGCTGCGAACCATCGGCTGCGGGCGCAGGCACGCCCGAGAGGCCCGAAAGACGCGCGGCCACGCGCACGCTGCGGTGGGTGCTGTGGCTGACGATGCTGATGAAATTGGTGATTTGCGTGCCACGGCCAATGGTGACGCCGCTGCTGGCCTCGATGAAGTTGAAGTGGCCGATGAAGACATCGTCGCCCAGCGTGAGGCGTTCTTCGTGCTCGATGCAGGCGCTGGGCGAAATGCGCGTGCGCGGCAAGGCCTGCCCCGCTGGCCCGCCTTGCGCCACTTCGCCAAACAGCATGCGAAAGAACAGCACGCGCCACAGTTTGCGCCGCCAACGGTTGATGACTGCGCGCAGCCGCAGCGATAAAGAAGCGTGGCTCATGATTGCGCCTCCCTGCCCTGCTCGGCTGCTGCGCCTGCGGATTGCGGCGCTGGAATATCGCGCCAGCAGGCCAGCCGCCAGAAGTAGATGCCAAAGTACAGCAGCATGGCGGCCGACACGGCCCATGCGCCCGCCAGCAAGCCCCCTTGCCGCAAACCCAAGGCCAGCGCCGCCACAAAAGCCAGCTGCCCCACCACGGCCCAGCGCAAAGCCCAGCGTTGCGCCTGCCAGGCCATCGTCACCACCGCCAGAGGGGCCGCCACAAAATGCGCGGCGATGTAGGGCGCCAGGGCGCGCGCCAGATGGCCCGCCTCGCGCCAGCCGGGGCCAAACACCTGCTCAAACAACCACGGCCCCGCCAGCATCAACACCCCCATCAGGCCCAGCGCCAAAACGCCCAGCACGGCCATGACCTGACGCACCGTTTGCCGCGCCACATCGGGCGTAGCCTGCGCCAAACGCGGGTACAGCGCCTGCGACACGGCACTGCCCACGAGCGTGGCCGGCGCTTTCAGATAGCGCAGGGCCAGGCCCCAGAAACCAGCCGCCGCATGGCCCGAATAGGCCACCAGAATCGCCACTGCGGCAGCGTCTTGCAAAGCGCCCAAAAAGGCGTGCGGCGTATTGAGCAAGGGAAAGTCGCGATAGCGCCAAGCCACTTGCCGCAGGCTGGCGGCATCCACATGAGCGGCATCAGCTACAAGCCCCGAGCCGCTTGCCGCTTGGGCCGCCGTGGCATCGCTTGCCTCACCCAACGCGGCGGCAGATTGCCGCCCCTGCCACGCGCTGCGCCATTGAAGCGAAGGCACAGTTGGCAACAAGGGCAGCAGCGCCAGCGCCACGGCACACACCTGCGCCAGCACCAGGCCCCAGGCGGCATCAGCCCCTGCGGGCTGCTGCGCGCGCCGCCACAGCCACCCGCCCAGCAGCACTTGCAACACAGCCGCACCGCCGTATTGCAGCACACGGCTGATGGCCAAGGCCCGAAAGGCCTGCGTGCGCGTGGCCCACATCACCAGCAGTTGCAACAGGCCCGCAGCAGCCACAGCCAGCGGCAGCAGCTTCGGCAAGGGCAAATGGCCAGTGGCATGCAGCACGGCGGCCAAGAGCACGGCCAGCAGCGCCAACGCGGCACAAACACCCAGGCACAGCGTGAACAAGGCGCGCGCCTCGCCTGCATCACGCGCCAGCGGCAAGGCAAATTCGTAGCGCGCGCAGGCCACCACGGCCACGGTGGCGACCACGGTTGAAAAGCTGGTGAATACGCCAAAGGCATCGGGCGTGTACAGGCGCGTGAGCACAGGCCCCAGCAGCAGCGGAATCACTTGCGCCAGCGCCCCGCCCATGAGCAGCGTGGCCACCGCACGCAGCAAGCCGCTGGCACCCCCGGCCTTGATCGCTGCGAGCACAGGCTGGCGCACGGCGCTCAGGCCAAGGCCGCGCGCAAGGCTTGCATCACGGCGTCTTGTTGCTGGAGGGAAAGATCGGCGCTCATGGGCAGGCTCATCACCTGCTGCGCCAACTGCGTCGCCACGGGCGTGGGCCGGTCGCACAGGCCCGCGTAGGCGGGCTGCTGGTTCAGCGGCAGCGGGTAATGCACGGCGGTGGGGATGCCCGCTTCTTTCAACCGCGCTTGCACCTGATCGCGCGATGCGCTCGATGTGTTGGCGCCCGACGGCAGGCGCACGGTGTATTGCGCAAACACGCTGCTGCGATCGCTGCGTTGCACCATGCGCGCGATGCCTGCCACATCGCACAGCTCGTTGTAGCGCGCGCCCAGCAGCTGGCGCTGCGGCACCTCCCAATCGAAGCGTTCGAGCTTGGCCAGCACGATGGCGCATTGCAAGGTATCCATGCGACCGCCCACGCCGATGCGGGTGTGGGTGTAGCGCTGGCTTTGCCCGTGTACGCGAATTTCGCGGCAGGCTTGCGCCAGCGCATCGTCGCTCGTGAAGATGGCCCCGCCATCGCCATAGCAGCCCAGCGGCTTGCTCGGAAAGAAGCTGGTGCAACCGAAAGTACTAAGGTTGCAACTGGACTGCCCCTGATAGGTGGCGCCCAGGCTTTGCGCGGCGTCTTCAATCACCGCTAGCTTGCCGTGGCGCTCGGCAATGGCATTGATGGCAGCCATGTCCGCCGGTTGGCCGTACAAGCTCACGGGCAGGATGGCACGCGTGCGCGGCGTGATGGCCGCTTCAATCTGCGTGGCGTCGATCAGGCCGGTATCGGCCTCCACATCCACCCACACGGGCGTGGCGCCCAGCAACGCAATCACTTCGGCCGTGGCGGCAAAGGTAAAGGGCGTGGTGATGACCTCATCGCCCGGGCGCAGGCCCAACGCCATGAGGCTGATGAGCAGCGCCTCGGTGCCGCTGCTCACGGTGATGCAATGCCGCGCGCCGGTGCGTGCGGCCAAGGCGGCTTCCAGCTCGGCCACCTCGGGCCCCATGATGTATTGGCCGTGATCGAGCACGCGCTGCATGCGCTCGGCGATGCGATCTTTGAGCGCTGCGTAGGGGGTTTTGAGATCGATGAAATCCATGCCGGTGCGCTGCCTTTGTCTCAATCCTTCAATCGGCCTTGGGCTGCGTGCTTGCAGCGGCTGTTGCATCAGCCGTTTGCAGCGTGACTTGCCCGCCCTGCAGGCGATAGCGCTCGCCCGTGCGCGGGCAAACGGCTTCGGCCTCGCCGCGCAAAGGCAAATCCAGCCGTTCGCCAAAGCGGCTCATCCAGCCGATTTGCTTGGCGGGCACACCCACCACCAGGGCAAAGTCGGGCACGTCTTTTTGCACCACCGCGCCCGCGCCCACAAAGGCGTAGCGGCCAATGGTGTGGCCGCACACGATGGTAGCGTTGGCGCCAATGCTGGCGCCCTGCTTCACCAGAGTGCGGCGGTACTCATCTTTGCGCACCACGGCCGCACGCGGGTTGTACACATTGGTAAAGACCATGCTGGGGCCGCAGAACACGTCGTCCTCGAGCGTGACAGCGTCGTACACGCTCACATTGTTCTGAATCTTGACGTTGTGGCCGATCACCACATCGTTGCCCACGAACACGTTTTGCCCGAGCGAACAACGCTGCCCAATGCGTGCGCCCGCGCACACATGCACCCAGTGCCAGATGCGCGTGCCCGCGCCGATT
>JAUMWT010000012.1 GCA_030529505.1 Allobrachymonas sp.
CATCGAGCATGCGGCTGGCCTGGCGCACATTGCGCGCCACTTCGTTGCTGCCTTTTTTGTGGCTGTCCATCTCTTCGAGCACGATCAGCGCCAGATAGATGTCGTGCTCTTCAAAACGGAACAGGCAGGTCGGATCGTGCATGAGCACATTGGTATCGAGCACGAAGAGTTTGCGTGCGGCCGCGGCCACTTTTTTGGCGGGGGCTTTGCCTGCCTTGGCGCTTGTGGCGGCTTGGGGCGCGATGGCATCAGCCTGTTGGGCCAGGCGCGTGCTTGCTGGGCGCTGCGCTGTTAAAGATGCCGCAGCAGAGCTTGATTCAATCGCGGCGCTGGGGGCCAGGGCTTGGCTGGCCTTGCTTTTGCGCATATTGCGTTCGGCGGATGCGGCCGGCACAGCCTCTGCCGCAACGGCCTGGCTGGTTGCTGCCGTTTTTTTGCGTGCAGAGGGCTTGACCGCCGGGCGGCTGACAAACGATTCGGGCGCCAGCAGGCTGGCGCGTTTTTTGGGTGGGGGAGGCAGGGGCATTGGAAACGGGGCCTTGAAACGATGCGTCAGAAGAAAAAAGCAGCCCATACGCGCTGCGGCAGTTGGCAAGCAATATACATGGTTTGCCGGGTGCAGGATACCGCCAAGCCCGCCGGCGGTGACTGCAAGTGCCGGGCGGCCAAAGAGCCGTACACGTGGTTGGGTGGATTGCGCGGTTGTGGTGAGGCCCGCGCGTAAAAAGTAGAAGAAAGTAGGCGATTTGCATCCAGCCTGCATGCCCAAAAACAACGCTTGTGCAAGTGTCCGGGCGGCATC
Source organism: Allobrachymonas sp. (assembly GCA_030529505.1). Classification (GTDB taxonomy): domain Bacteria; phylum Pseudomonadota; class Gammaproteobacteria; order Burkholderiales; family Burkholderiaceae_C; genus Brachymonas. Next base: position 803 of record JAUMWT010000012.1, read on the forward strand.
TGGATGAGCGGCCTGCAAGACCTGGGCAAGCCCGCTACCATTGCCGCGATTGCTCTGCGTTTGTGGGCTGCCTGCTTTTTGAGCGGGCGGGCCGGGAACACCCAACCATGCCGAATTTGCATACCCCTTCACCTGCCTTCAGCCAAGCCTTGCTGCGCCCGGCCTGGGTCGCCGCGCTGGCGGCGGCCATTGGGCTCGCGCCACTGGCGGCTTGCGCCCAAAAGGCCGACGATCTGGCTGCGCAAGCGCTTGGCCGCCCAGCCATGACGGCCAGTGCAGCTGCTTCCGCCGAAACAGCGGCTGCCGAAAGCACCGTGGTGCCGCGCCGCTGGCTGGATGCGCGCAGCCAAAAGCCTTTGGCCGTAGCGCAGCAGGCCCTTGAGCGGCTGGCCGCTGCCGAGACCGAAGGTTTGCTGCCGCAAGACTATGACGTGGCCGAACTGCAAGCGGCTTTGGCGGCCGCAGCCAGCCAGCGCTTGTCGGCTGAAGAGGGCGAGCAGCTGGAGCAGCGCATCAACCAGGCCGTGCTGCGTTACCTCAACGACCTGCATCACGGGCGCATCAATCCCAAAACCATTGGCGAAAACTATTCCGAAGATGCGCGCCCGCCCTTCGATGCCGAAGCGCTGCTGGCGCAATATGCACCAGCTGGCGACTTGGCGCCCGTGTGGCAGGCCGCTACGCCGCAAGTGCCCATGTATGCGGGCCTGCGCGCCGAGTTGCAACGCTATCTGCAACTGCGTGATGACCCTGCCTGGGCAGAACCCTTGCCGCTGCCGCCCAAGGGCAAAAGCGCTGCCTTGAATCCGGATTATCAGGATTGGCCTGGGCTGCAAACCCTGGCCCAGCGCTTGGTGCAGTTGGGTGATTTGCCACCAGAGGCCGTGGCTGACGCCGCTGCGCTGGAAGCGAGCCTGCCCATTGGGCTGCAAACCTTCCAGCGGCGGCACGGCTTGAAAGCAACGGGGCGCATCGACCGCGCCACCGTTGCGCAACTCAATGTGCCGCCTGCGCAGCGGGCCGGGCAAATCGCCCAGACGATGGAGCGCCTGCGCTGGGCGCCGCTGCACCAAGCCGGGCGCATGCTGGTGGTGAACGTGCCCGAATACCGCCTGCGTGCCTACACCTTGGGTGAAAACGCCCAGGTGCTGCATGTGCTGGCCATGGATGTGATCGTGGGCAAGGCCAACCACCAGCGCACGCCGCTTTTCAACAAAGACATGGAGCGCGTGGAATTCAGCCCTTACTGGAATGTGCCGCACTCCATCACCAGCAAGGAGATGGTGCCGCGCCTGCATCGCGATCCCGACTATGTGCGCCGCAACGGCTACGAAATCATCGGCCCCGGTGGCGCGCGGACTGATGTGAATGAAGAAACCCTGGCCGCGCTGGCCAGCGGCCGCATGCGCCTGCGTCAGCGCCCGGGGCGGGGCAATGCGCTGGGCGATGTGAAGTTCATTTTTCCCAACAAAGACAACATCTATCTGCACCACACCTCGGCCCCGGGCCTGTTCAAGCGTGACTATCGGGCGCTGAGCCACGGCTGCGTGCGCGTGGAAGACCCCGTCGCCCTGGCCCAGTTCGTGCTGCAAGGCGATCCCGCATGGCCCGAGCAGCGCATCCGCCACGTGATGGACAAGCGCATCAGCCACAACGTGGCCGTGCCCGAGCCGCTGCCTGTCATCCTCACCTATCTCACCACCGTGATGGATGAGGATGGTCGCCTGAAATTTGTGCCCGATGTCTATGGGCAAGACAAGCGCCTGAAAAACGCCTTGGCCAAACGCCACGCGGTCAGGCAATAAGGGCTTGCGGCCAGATTGTCAGTGGGCCGGTGGCATCGCCGGATGACGTGTCGTTCGCATCTGGAGTGCACGCGCTGTATTCCTCGGATGCGCCAACAAATCATCAGCTAGGGCGTGCCAGCCCAGCACGGAATGGGCCTTGCGCCTGCTGCGTAAGCCCTTGATTCGTCAGCTTAATTCAGCTTGGCATTACAAAAAAGTGCTGGCGTTGCCGCAGCCAACTCCCTAGAATCCTTGCCAATCGATTGCGCAGGCTCTGCTTGCTGGTAGCAGAGCCTGTTTTTATTGCTTCATTCAGTTGGCTGATTCATGCGTGCCCTTCCTTCTTCCCGCCGTGCTTTTTTGCAGCAGTCTGCACGGGTCATGCAAGTTGCTGCGGTCGGTGGTTTGTTGGCGTCGGGCAGCCAGGCTGTGCAGGCCTTTTCCGCTTCTGGCGCAGTGGCGGGCGGGCGCTCGCGCCTGCTGGCTTTCGAGCATTTGCACACCAACGAGCGACTTTCTCTGATCTATGCCGTGGGGGATGCGGTGTTGCCGCAGGCACAAACGCGGCTGGATCATTTCCTGCGTGACCACTACACGGGCGACGTGGGCGCGATTGACCCGCAGTTGTTCGATCTGCTGCATCGCCTGCGCACCAAGCTGGGTGCGGGCTCGCCGTTTCAGGTGATCTCGGGCTACCGCAGCCCCTTCACCAACGAGCGCTTGCGCACCACCCGCGCGGGCGGCGTGGCCAAGCGCAGCCTGCACATGGACGGCAAGGCCATCGACATTCGCCTGCCTGGCGTGGCTTTGGCCGATTTGCGCGATGCGGCCATTTCGCTGCAGGCCGGCGGTGTGGGGTTTTACTCGCGCGAAAACTTCGTGCACGTGGATACCGGCAGCGTGCGCAGCTGGGGGCGATAAAGAGCGACTTCAGCCGCAGTGCTCTGATGAGCCTTGCACCTTCTTATCTGCACGTGGCTTGTGAGGCGCTTGCAGCGATCCAGATAGAAAAAAGAGGCAAGCCCGATAGGGTTTGCCTCTTTTGTTTGGTGCCGCTTGGCGGGAGCGCAACCGGCGTTTGATGCGAGCTTTTTCGCCTCAATGAATCCGCATCCCCGGCTGGGCGCCGGGCCAGGGTTCCAGCACGTAGATGCCGGGCACGGTTTTTTCATCGGCGTGGCTGGCGGCCAGCACCATGCCTTCGCTCACGCCGAACTTCATTTTGCGCGGCGCCAGGTTGGCCACCAGCACGGTGAGCTTGCCTTGCAAGTCTTCTGGCTTGTACATGTTGGCAATGCCGCTGAACACATTGCGCAGCTTGGGCGCGCCGTTTTCGTCTTTTTCGCCAACGTCCAGCGTGAGTTGCAGCAGCTTGGTGGAGCCTTCCACCGCTTGGCAGGCCACGATGCGGGCGATGCGCAAATCCACCTTAGCAAAGTCGTCGATGGTGATGGTGGGAGCCAGGGCCTCGCCGCCAGGGGCATGGGGGTCTGCAGCCGGGGCTGCTGCTGAGGCGGCTGGCGTTTTTTTGCCTTTGGCTTCGGGGGCTGCGGTGTTCGCAGTGTTGGCTGCGGCCGCGGGCGGCTCGAACAGGGCTTCGAGCTGTTTGGCGTCCACGCGTTGCATCAGGTGCTGGTAGTTGCCGATTTGCGCGCCAGCGCCCAGCGGCTTGTGCACGTCGGCAAAGTTCTCGGGCGGCAGCATCAAAAACACGGCCACTTCGGCAGCCACCTTGGGCAGGATGGGCTTCAAGTAGATGGTGAGGATGCGGAAAGCCTCGATGCAGGTGGAGCAGGCCTCGTGCAGGCGCTGCTCGGCGCCGTCTTGCTTGGCCAGCTCCCAAGGTTTGTTTTGATCGACGTATTCATTCACGCGGTCGGCCAGGGCCATGATTTCGCGCACCACCTTGCCGAATTCACGCTCGGCATACAGCGTGGTGAGGGTGGGCAGGGCATCGCGCAGGCTGCTGAGCAATTGCTTTCCATCAGCCGAGATGGGGCCCAGCTTGCCGTCAAAGCGTTTGGTGATGAAGCCCGCCGTGCGCGAGGCGATGTTGACGTATTTGCCGATCAAGTCGGCATTGACGCGCAGCATGAAGTCTTCGGCATTGAAGTCGATGTCTTCGTTCTTGCCCGAGAGTTTGGCGGCCAGGTAGTAGCGCAGCCATTCGGGGTTCATCTTCAAATTCAGATACTTGAGCGGATCCAGCCCCGTGCCGCGGCTTTTGCTCATCTTCTCGCCGTTGTTGACGGTGAGGAAACCGTGCACGAACACGTTATCGGGCACCTTGCGGCCGCTGAACTTGAGCAGCGCGGGCCAGAACAGGGTGTGGAAGGTGATGATGTCTTTGCCGATGAAGTGGTACTGCTCCAGATCGGGCTGGGCCATGTAGGCTTCGTAGTCTTGTCCGCGTTTTTCGAGCAGGTTCTTGAGGCTGGCCAGATAGCCGATGGGCGCATCCAACCAGACGTAGAAGTATTTGCCCGGCGCATCGGGGATTTCGATGCCGAAGTAGGGCGCATCGCGGCTGATGTCCCAATCATTGAGTTTGGGCTGGCCATTCTCGTCTTGCCCGAACCATTCGCGGATTTTGTTGGCGACTTCGGGCTGCAGGCGGCCGCTTTGCGTCCACTGCTCCAGAAATTCCACGCAGCGCGAGTCGGACAGTTTGAAGAAGAAGTGTTCACTGCTGCGCAGCTCAGGCTTGGCGCCCGAAAGAGCCGAGTAGGGCTCAATCAAATCGGTGGGCGCATACACGGCGCTGCACACCTCGCAGTTGTCGCCGTATTGGTCTTTGGCCTGGCATTTGGGGCAAGTGCCCTTGATGAATCGGTCGGGCAGGAACATGCCCTTTTCGGGGTCGAAAAACTGCTCGATGGTGCGGCTTTCGATCAGGCCGGCGGCCTTCAGGTCTTTGTAGATGGCCTGCGAAATGGCCGTGTTTTCGGGGCTGTGCGTGCTGTACCAGTTGTCGTGGCTGATGTAGAAGCCATCCAGATATTGCTTGCGGCCAGCCGCAATCTCGGCCACGAACTGCTCGGGCGTTTTGCCGGCCTTTTCGGCCGCGATCATGATGGGCGCGCCGTGCGCATCGTCGGCGCAGACGAAGTTCACCTCATGCCCCTGCATGCGCTGGAAGCGCACCCAGATGTCGGCCTGGATGTATTCCATGATGTGGCCGATATGAAACGTGCCGTTGGCGTAGGGCAGGGCGGTGGTGACGAAAAGCTTGCGCGACATGGCGAATAGGTGAAAAGAGTGGAAAAAGGCGGCTGCGGGCTGGCTTGGCGGTCGCTGGCAGGGGGCCAGCGGCATGTGCATGGGCACGGCCCGGGCGTAAAGGCGGATTTTATGTGTTCTGTATCCATGAGGCGCATGCGGGGCTGATGGCGCCAGCCGGTTTGCAAGCTGTGCGGTGGATGCGGGGCGATGGGGATTGCAGCCAGCAGGTATTTGTTGTTGCTTTGGGGGGGTGTGGCTGGCGGGCCGATGCCGCTTGGGCGCGGGCAGCAAGCGTGCGGGGCGGCAAACCCTTGGGCGGGTGCTCATTAGAATGCGCGCCGATGCGTGGCACTTTTCAAGCGCCTGCCCTGCGGGGCAGGGCAGATGCCCGTTTTCAGCCCTTTGCTTGTGAACCAGCCCAGCTCGACAAAACCAGTCAGAGCCTGTTTACGATCTCAACGCGAGGCGATTGGATATGGTGCGGGATGGAATGCAAGGCGCAAATCGAAGGGCATAGCCCGTGCTATGGACGAGATTTGCAACGCAGCAGACCGCCCGCTTCCATCATTCAAGCGCCCGTGAGGAGATCGTGAACAGGTTCTCAGAAAGCCACCCCCATGAACAACGTGAACACCGCTTCATTTGCCCACATCGATCGCGCCGCCTTGCCCCAGCTGGTGGCCAGCAGCCCCAAGGTCGAGCTGCATCTGCACATCGAGGGCACGCTGGAGCCTGAGCTGATCTTCGAACTGGCCCAGCGCAATCAAGTGGCCTTGCCTTATGCGGACGTGCAGGCGCTGCGCCAAGCCTATGCCTTTACCGATCTGCAATCGTTCCTGGACTTGTATTACGCCGGCTGCAACGTGCTGCGCACCGAGCAAGACTTTTTCGACCTGGCCTGGGCTTATTTCAAGCGCGCAGCGGCCGACCACGTGGTGCGGGCAGAGCCTTTTTTCGATCCGCAAACCCACACCGAGCGCGGCATCGGCTTTGATGTGTTCATGCCCGGCTTCATCCGCGCCACGCAAAAGGCGCAAACGGAACTGGGCCTGAGCTGCGACTGGATCATGTGCTTTCTGCGGCATTTGTCCGAAGAGTCGGCCTTGCAGACGCTGGAGGCCGCTTTGCCCTGGCGCGAGCATTTCATCGGCGTGGGGCTGGATTCGTCCGAGCGCGGCAACCCGCCCGAAAAATTCGCCCGCGTGTTTGCCAAGGCGGCCGAGCTGGGCTTGCGCCGCGTGGCCCATGCGGGTGAAGAAGGCCCGGCCGAGTACGTGCGCAGCGCGCTGGACGTGCTGGGCGCGGAGCGCATCGACCACGGCGTGCGTTCCAGCGAAGACCCCGCCCTCATGCAAAGGCTGGCGCAAGAGCGGGTGCCGCTCACGGTCTGCCCCTTGTCGAATGTGCGCCTGTGCGTTTTCCCTGAACTGAAACACCACAACCTGCCGCAACTGCTCGATGCAGGTTTGCGCATCACCGTCAATTCCGACGACCCGGCCTACTTCGGCGGCTACGTGAACGAAAACTACCTGCAAATGCTGCAAGCCTTGCCGCAACTGCATGGCGGCCACTTTTATCAGTTGCTGAACAACAGCCTCACGGCCAGCTTTGCGCCTGCGACCGACATTGCGCGCTGGCAAGCGCAGTTGCAGGCGCACTGGCAGGCGGCGGTGTAGGCTGACCGGGTCATTTGGCTTGGCAAAGCAGCAAGACGAAGCGGCCCCTGGGGCCGTTTTTTCGTGATGTCGGCTGACTCTTCTTCTGAACTCTTCAGCGGTATTTGACGGGGCGCTTGAAATCTGACGATGGGGCAGCCTTTGCCGCCGCGCGGCAGATGGGCACAGTTACAATCATCCGCTTTTATTGATTGCAACATGGGCTCAATGCCAGCGCCTGGTTAGGCGCAGCTTAAACATTTGATGGCTGGCAGGGAGCGAAAGCGCCAACGTCAAAGCACAAATGCTTGACAAGGCTTGGTACCCAGCCTTTGGCCGACAGACTATTTTCAGAAGGATTGGTGTGCCCTATGGCCCAAGTATTTTCCCGCGTCACGGGCACAGGCAGCTATTTGCCGTCCAAGCGCGTTTCCAACCACGACATGGTGGAGTTGCTGGCTCGCGACGGCATTGAAACATCGCACGAATGGATCGTTGAGCGCACCGGCATCGAGGCGCGCCACTTCGCCGCTGATGACGAATTCAGCAGCGACATGGCCGTGCACGCCGCCCGCCGGGCGCTGGAGGCCGCAGACCTCAAGCCCGAGCAAATCGACCTGATCGTGGTGGCCACCAGCACGCCGGACATGGTGTTTCCGTCCACCGCCAGCATCGTGCAGCACAAGCTGGGCGTGGGCAACGGCTGCCCGGCCTTTGACGTGCAGGCGGTGTGCAGCGGCTTCATTTATGCGCTGAGCGTGGCCGACGCCATGATCAAGGCCGGCACCGCCCGGCGGGCGCTGGTGATCGGCTCCGAAGTGTTTTCGCGCATTCTCGATTTCAAAGACCGAAGCACCTGCGTGCTGTTTGGCGACGGTGCGGGCGCCGTGGTGCTGGAGGCATCGGACACACCCGGCATCCTGGCCACCGACATCCATGCCGAAGGCCGCTACCACGACATCCTGTGCGTGCCCGGCCACGTGAACAGCGGGCAGGTGCAGGGCAGCCCCTTGTTGCGCATGGACGGGCAGGCCGTATTCAAACTGGCCGTGCAAGTACTGGAGCAAACGGCGCAAACCACCCTGCAAAAAGCCGGTGTGCAACCCGAAGAGCTGGATTGGCTGCTGCCGCACCAGGCCAATTTGCGCATCATGCGCGGCACGGCGCGCAAGCTGAACTTGCCGCCCGAAAAACTGGTGGTGACGGTGCAGGAGCACGGCAACACTTCGGCCGCCTCCATTCCGCTGGCGCTGGACGAATACGTGCGCGCCGGCCGCATCCAGCGCGGCCACAAGGTGCTGCTCGAAGGCGTGGGTGGCGGCTTCACCTGGGGCTCAGCCTTGCTGGTGTTGTAAGCGTTGCAGGGCAGGCCAAGCGGGCAAAGTCGGTCGCATCTTGCAGGCAAAACGCTTCATGCGCGGCTGCGTGCACTACCGCGCCTCGCTTGACGCCCAATGCCCGCAAGCGCCACGCAGCCAGCAGGAATTTGACTGTCAGCCCGGGGCGCCTCAAACCGACATGGATACCCATGCATGAAGAAAGACGGCTGGGGCCTTGTCGCAGTCCTCACAGTCATCTCTACAGCCATCACAACGAAAGCCATCCCAAGGAGATCACATCATGAGCACATTCGCATTTGTTTTTCCCGGCCAGGGCTCGCAATCGCCCGGCATGCTCGATGCCTGGGGCGATCACCCCGTGCTGCGCGAGACCTTGCAAGAAGCGTCTGATGCGTTGGGGCAAGACGTGGGCCAGCTCATCCGCGAAGGCAGCAAAGAGGAATTGGCCCTCACCACCAACACCCAGCCCGTGATGCTGGTGGCCGGCATTGCCGCCTGGCGCATGTGGCTGGCCGAAGGCGGGGCGGAGCCTGCCATGCTGGCCGGGCATTCGCTGGGTGAATATTCGGCGCTGGTGGCAGCTGGTGCGCTCACGCTGGCGCAGGCCGCGCCACTAGTGCGCTTTCGCGCTGCGGCCATGCAAGAGGCCGTGCCCGTGGGCACCGGTGCCATGGCGGCCATTCTGGGGCTGGACGCGGCCACCGTGCGCAGCGTGTGCGAGCAATGCAGCCGCGAAACAGGCGAAGTGGCCGAGGCGGTGAACTTCAACGATCCCACGCAAACCGTGATTGCGGGCAGCAAGGCCGGTGTGGAGCAAGCCTGTGCGGCGCTCAAGGCCGCAGGGGCCAAGCGCGCGCTGCCGTTGCCGGTGTCGGCTCCTTTCCACTCCAGCCTGATGAAACCGGCGGCCGACAAATTGCAGCAAAAGCTGGCCGAAACGGCCTTTGCCACGCCGCGCATTCCCGTCGTCAACAACATCGACGTGGCCGTGCAGACTGAGCCAGAAGCCATCAAAGAAGCGCTGTATCGCCAGGCCTTTGGCCCCGTGCGCTGGGTGGAGTGTGTGCAGGCCATTGCGGCGCGCGGCGCAACGCACATCGTTGAATGCGGCCCGGGCAAAGTGCTTTCGGGCATGAGCAAGCGCATTGACGATCGCTTGCAAACGCTGGCGATCTATGATCCGGAAACACTGGCAGCCGCCAAGGCTGCCTTGGCATGAACAAAGAACTTGAAAGGAGCACAGTGATGAATCTTCCCCTGACAGGACAAATCGCGCTGGTTACCGGCGCCACGCGTGGCCTGGGCGCGGCCATTGCCGCAGCCCTCAAGGCGCAGGGCGCGACCGTGATCGGTACGGCCACTTCGCAGCCCGGCGCGGAAAAAATCAGCGCAGCCGGCATGCAAGGCGTGGTGCTGAACGTGACCGATGGCGCTGCTTGCCAGGCCCTGATCGATACCATCGTGCAAGAGCATGGCGCTTTGCACATTCTGGTCAACAACGCGGGCATCACGCGCGACACGCTGGCCATGCGCCTGAAAGACGAAGACTGGGATGCGGTGCTTGACACCAATCTCAAAGCCGTCTTCCGCCTGGCGCGCGCGGCCATCAAGCCCATGATGAAGCAGCGCCAGGGCCGCATCATCAACATCACCAGCGTGGTGGGCGCCAGCGGCAACCCCGGGCAGGCCAACTACGCAGCGGCCAAGGCCGGCGTGGCGGGCATGAGCCGTGCGCTGGCGCGCGAGCTGGGCAGCCGCGGCATCACGGTCAACTGCGTGGCGCCGGGCTTCATCGACACCGACATGACCGCGCAACTGCCCGAAGCGCAGCAGCAAGCCCTGCTGTCGCAAATCCCGCTGGGGCGTTTGGGCAAGCCCGACGACGTGGCGCAGGCCGTGGCCTTTCTGGCATCGCCGCAGGCCGACTACATCACGGGGCAGGAGCTGCACGTCAACGGCGGCATGTTCATGGCCTGAGCCTGAAGCGCGAACCCAATTACCTGTTAAGCTTTCACTTTTCCCTTGCCGCATGCTTGTCAGCAAAGTGCCATGAATAGGCCTTGCAATTGGCTAGAATGCGGTTTCTTTAACCACCCTGATAGAGTGAACCATGAGTGACATTGAAGCACGCGTCAAGAAGATCATTGCCGAACAGCTTGGCGTTGAAGAAGCACAAGTAAGCAACGAAAAAGCCTTCGTCGCCGATCTGGGCGCTGACTCGCTGGATACAGTGGAGCTGGTCATGGCCCTGGAAGATGAATTCGGTATCGAGATTCCCGACGAGGAAGCAGAAAAAATCACCACCGTTCAGAACGCCATCGATTACGCCAAGGCCCATCACAAAGCCTGATGCCGCCAGTGCATCGCCCCCGGCAGCGCCCCGGCGTTGCTGGAGGAGGCAGAAACCGTTTTCACGAGCCCGCCTTGATTTGACGGGCTTTTTGTTTTGAGGAGAAACATGGCTGCTCATCGTCGCGTTGTTGTTACCGGTCTGGGCTGCGTCAGCCCCGTAGGCAATACGGTTGCCGAAAGCTGGGCCAGCTTGCTGGCCGGGCGCTCGGGCATCACCGCCATCACCCGTTTCGATGCCAGCGCGCTGGCCTGCCACATTGCGGGCGAAGTCAAGGGTCTGGATATGTCTGCCGTGGTTTCGGTCAAAGAAGCCAAGACGATGGACACCTTCATCAAATACGGCCTGGTGGCAGCGGCCGAGGCCGTGGCCGATGCGGGCCTGCCCACGGGCGATGCCCTGAGCGAAGAACTGGCCGAGCGCATCGGCTGCGTCATCGGCTCGGGCATTGGCGGCCTGCCCATGATCGAAGAGACCTGCGCCGAATACGCCCAGCGCGGCCCGCGCCGCATCTCTCCTTTCTTCGTGCCTTCCTCCATCATCAATATGGCCGCAGGCCATGTGTCGATGAAGTTCGGCTTCAAAGGCCCCAATCTGGCCATTGCCACGGCCTGCTCGACCGGCCTGCACTGCGTGGGTACGGCCGGGCGTTTGATCGCGCATGGCGACGCTGACGTGGTGATTGCCGGCGGTGCGGAATCGACCGTGTCGCCACTGGGCATTGGCGGCTTTGCCGCGATGCGTGCACTTTCTACGCGCAACGACGATCCGGCCACGGCCTCGCGCCCCTGGGACAAAGACCGCGACGGCTTCGTGCTGGGCGAAGGCGCAGGCATTCTTGTGCTGGAAGAATACGAGCACGCCAAGGCGCGCGGCGCCAGGATTTACGCCGAACTCGCCGGCTTTGGCATGAGTGCCGATGCCGGCCACATCACTGCGCCCAATATGGACGGCCCCCGCCGGGCCATGCAAGCAGCGTTGCGCGATGCGGGCCTGAATGCCGATCAAGTGCAATACGTGAATGCACACGGCACTTCTACGCCCCTGGGCGACTTGAACGAAACCCATGCCATCAAGGCCGCGTTGGGCGAGCATGTGTACAAAACGGTGGTGAGTTCCACCAAGTCCATGACCGGCCATTTGCTGGGCGGCGCAGGCGGGATCGAAAGCGTGTTCACCGTCTTGGCCGTGCACACGCAAAAAGTGCCGCCCACGATCAACCTCTTCAATCAAGACCCCGAGTGCGATCTGGACTATTGCGCCAACACCGCACGCGACATGAAGATCGATGCCGCCATGAAAAACAATTTCGGCTTTGGCGGCACCAATGGCACCTTGATCTTCAAGCGCATGGCTTGATCGGTGCGAGATGCGGCGGCTGGTGCCCAATGTTTTTGCTGAGCTTCCTCAGCTTGCCTTTGGCGAAACTTCGGCATGGGCCTTCTGGCTTGAAGCGCAATGGCTGCTTAGAACCTGTTCAAAATCTCATCGTGCAGTGATTGGAAATGGAGCGGGATGGGATGCAAGGCGCAAATTGCAGTGCATAGTCCGTGCTATGGACAAGATTTGCAACGCAGCAGACCGCCCGCTTCCATTTTCAAGCGCCCGCGAGGAGATTTTGAACAGGTTCTTAGGCTGCCTAGGGTTCGAACAACGCCAAGCCAGTCGCCGTAAAGCACTCGCCTGGTGTCTGGTGAAGCGTATTGTTGGCCTGCCCTAGCCACCTGAACTTGAAGACAAGCGCTACATTCAGATCTGCCGATCACACCCCAAAACCATGAAGCCCCTGGCCCCCGCACCCGTGCACTACCGCTTGGCATCGGGCGGGGGCTTGCTTTTGGCGCTGGCGGCGCTGCTTTTGGCCTTGGGCGGCGTGCTGTTGGCTTGGCTGCTGGCCCTGCGCCAGGCGCAGCAAGCGGGCGTGGCCGTCATTGGCTTAGCCACGGCCGCGGCTTATGCACTGGCTAGCCGCTTGTCTTGGCGCGCTGCACGGGCCTTGCCCCGTGGCTGGCTGGTGTGGAACGGCAAGGTCTGGCAATGGCAAGCGCCAGAGCCGTTGCTGCCCACCTTGGCGCAGCAGGCCAGTCAAGCATCAGCCTCGCACGGGCCAAATCTTGAAAGCGCCGGGCTTGAAAGGGCTGGTGAGCCTTTGGCGCAATACGCATCGTGTGCGCTGGCGCTGGATTTGCAAAGGGCCGTGCTGCTGCGCTTGCATGGGCCGTTGGGGCAGGGGATAGAGCCGGGTGCGGCAGGGCGTGCCTCGCGCAGCAGGTGGTCGGGCTGGCGTCAAGCCAGGAACGATGCAGCCGCTTCGGCCGTTTGGGTATGGGCCAGCCGCGCTTCAGACCCCGCGCACTGGCATGCGCTGCGCTGTGCATTGCTGTGGGCGCATGGCAGGCAGGCGGCTGCAACAGGGGCTGTGGCACAGGCTTCAGTCTCCCGCGAAGGGGCGGGAGCGGAGTCATGAGCGCTGTTCAGTGGCAGCACCCGGGCGAGCGCCGCTCGGCAACCATGTTGGTCACGGTGACTTTGCCGTGAAAGGATCGATGCTTGCTGCAGCACTTGGCGAGCCATATCCGTTGGCTGTTGGTCCCGATGCAGAAAAAGCGGATGCAAAAACGGATTGAAAATTTTGCCGTTTGCCACATATGCCTGCGGATGCCCGTGTTGCCGCGCGCTGGGGCTTGAGTTCATGGCGCAGCTGATTGGCTGGCGCCAGGCGGCCCAAGAGTGTCAATATGCCGAGGCGCTCCGGTTACCAGGGAGCAGTTTGCTGCGGTGTTTGATGGCTTGAACGATGAGGTGAGATGCTGATGAAAGTAAACGATTTGTTGCCTGCCGCCCGCAGGGGCGGTGCCAATGGGGGCTGTGCCGTGGCGCAGAGCGATGCGCCCCCAAAACACCGGCGCAGCCGCATGAGGATGGGGGTGCTGTGCACCCTGATGGTGCTGGGCTTTGCCGCTTGCAAGAACCAGGTGGCGGCTTCGCCCACGGATGGCGCTTCTGCGGCCGCCAGTCAGCCGCCTGCTGCTGTTGCGCTGGCATCGGCGCCAGCGCCCGTGGCGCAGGCCCCGCAGCCTGCGCTGGTGGGCGGCCTGCCCGATTTCACCCCGCTGGTGGAGCAGGTGGGGCCATCAGTGGTCAATATCCGCGTGATGGAAAAAGTGGCCCGCAGCGGCTTCAATGGTTTCGGCTCCGGCGACCCGATGGAAGAGCTGCTGCGTCGCTTCTTCGGCATCCGCCCCGATCAGTTGCCGCGCAGGGGGCAGCCCGATATCGAGGAAGAGCGCCCAACGGGTATCGGTTCGGGCTTCATCATTTCGTCTGACGGCTACATCATGACCAATGCGCATGTGGTGAAAGACGCCGACTCGCTCAATGTGACCCTGGCCGACAAGCGCGAGTTCCGCGCCAAGGTGGTGGGCACCGACCGGCGCACCGACGTGGCCGTGATCAAGGTCGAGGCGCAAAACCTGCCCGCCGTGCGCATCGGCAATGTGGAATCGCTCAAGGTCGGGCAGTGGGTCATGGCCATCGGTTCGCCCTTTGGTCTGGCCAACAGCGTCACCGTGGGCGTGGTCAGCGCCAAGCAGCGCGATACGGGCGAATACCTGCCCTTCATCCAGACCGATGTGGCCATCAACCCCGGCAACTCGGGCGGGCCGCTGATCAATATGGCCGGTGAAGTGGTGGGCATCAACAGCCAGATCTACTCGCGCTCGGGCGGCTACATGGGCATTTCCTTTTCGATCCCGATTGACGAGGCTATGCGCATTGCCGATCAGCTGCGCACATCGGGCACGGTCACGCGCGGGCGCATCGGCGTGCAGATTGCACCCGTGAGCAAAGAGGTGGCCGAGTCGCTGGGCCTGCCCAACCAGCAAGGGGCTCTGGTGCGCAGTGTGGAACCGGGCGCGCCAGCCGAAAAAGCAGGCGTGCAACCGGGCGACGTGATCACCCACGTGGACGGCAAAGCCGTTGAAAGCACGGCCGACCTGCCGCGCATGATTGGTGGCATCAAGCCGGGCAGCAGCGTCAAACTCACCGTGCAGCGCAATGGCAGCAGCAAAGAGGTGATGGTCACGGTCGATAAAGCCGAGGGCGACCGCCGGGCGCAGGGCTTGCTGCAACAGCCCGGTGAAGGCAAGGCGCCTTCGGCGCATGTGCTGGGCCTGGACGTGGCCGAGCTGAGCGCGGCCCAGCGCAATCAGTTGCGCATCAAGGGCGGTGTGCTGGTGCGTGGCGTGGCCGCGGGCAGCCGGGCCGAGCAGGCCGGTTTGCAACCGGGCGACGTGATCCTGTCGCTGGGCAACCAGCCGGTGGAAAACGTGGCCACGCTCAATGCGGCCATCGGCAAGCTGCCGGCCAATCGGCCAACGGCCATCCTGATCCAGCGCGATGGCATGGCGCATTACGGCATCATCCGCCCGCGTTGATGCGTTGATGCGTTGATGCGCGGATCGGCGGGCGAGCTTGGGCTGGGCAGCCCGTGATTGTTGGCAAACGGCACGGCTGCCAACGTGCCGCGAAGCGCTGCGGGGGTGAGGATGAAAGAGGGAGCAGGCCAGTGCTGTGGCTGGTCGGCGTCTTTTTCCAAACGCCCGCTCAACAAGCCCGTTCAAAACGACGCCTCTATTCATCAGCGCTATTGCCCCGCCCCATGCGTCACCCCATGCCGGTTTGTGTTATGGGCGCTCGCTGCAGCAGCGCTTCAATGGTGCTTCTGCTGCATGAACCGGCCAAGCCCGGCCGCTTGCTGGCGCTGCAGCTGCCTTGCCGGGCTTTGGGCCGGTTTTGCCCGCTAGAGCAGAGCAGGGCGCGCAGGGGGCAAGCAGAACGCGCTGTGTTTGAAAGCGGCAAAGCCCCAGGCAAGCAAGGTCACTTGAGTCAATTGCCGGGGCCCCATCCATATGCTTGGGTCTTGCGTGATGATTGCTTGGGCGCCGCGGCCCGCTTCCTTTCTGGGCAGAGGCGCTGGCACCGGCCGGTTTTTCAAGCGCCCGGCAGCCGCTGCTTTCAGCCGTTGCGCCCTATCGGGACAGGGCCTTGGGTAGAATGTCGCCGCCCAACCCGCTGCACGCCTTTTGCGCCTTCGTGGGCGCCCTGTTCGCAGGCAGGTTTCAGGCATTGCAAGCGCGCCGCCGGGCGCGTGTTTTGTTGGGTCTTCTTCTTTTTTCTTTTGCGCTCTTTCATCCCCCGGGCCGTGTGACGATGCCCGGGGCCGTGATGCAAGAGCCAGCCCCTTTGCTGGCAGGCGATGAAGCACATCCGAAATTTTTCCATCATTGCGCATATTGACCACGGCAAGTCCACCCTGGCCGACCGCCTGATTGCGCGTTGCGGCGGTCTTTCGCAACGCGAGATGAGCGAGCAGGTGCTCGACTCGATGGACATCGAGAAAGAGCGCGGCATCACCATCAAGGCGCAGACGGCCGCGCTGCAATACAAGGCGCAAGACGGCAAGGTCTACAACCTGAACCTGATCGACACGCCCGGCCACGTGGACTTCAGCTACGAGGTGAGCCGCTCGCTCTCGGCCTGCGAAGGCGCGCTGCTGGTGGTGGATGCCAGCCAGGGCGTGGAAGCGCAAACCGTGGCCAACTGCTACACCGCGCTGGATCTGGGCGTGGAAGTGCTGCCCGTGCTCAACAAGATGGATTTGCCGCAGGCCGATCCCGACAACGCCAAGGCCGAGATCGAGGACGTGATCGGCATCGACGCGAGCGAGGCCATCGCCATCTCGGCCAAGACCGGCATGGGCATTGACGAGGTGCTGGAGCAGATCGTGGCCAAGGTGCCGCCGCCGCGCGGCAAGCCCGATGCCCCGCTGCGCGCCATGATCATCGACAGCTGGTTCGACGCCTACGTGGGCGTGGTGATGCTGGTGCGCGTGGTCGATGGCCGCCTGCAAAAGGGCGAGCGCATCAAGCTCATGGCTACGGGCGCGGCCTACGAGGCCAACAACGTGGGCGTGTTCACCCCCGCGCAGCAGCCGCGCGATGCACTGGAAGCGGGCGAGGTGGGCTACGTCATCGCCGGCATCAAGGAACTGAAGGCCGCCAAGGTGGGCGACACCATCACGCTGGAGAAAAAGCTGCCCAACAACCTGGGCCCGGCCGAGCAAGCCTTGCCCGGCTTCAAGGAGATCCAGCCGCAGGTGTTTGCCGGCCTGTACCCGACCGAGGCCAACCAGTACGACGCGCTGCGCGACAGCCTGGAAAAGCTGCAGCTCAACGACGCTTCGCTGCACTTCGAACCCGAGGTGAGCCAGGCGCTGGGCTTTGGCTTTCGCTGCGGTTTTCTGGGCCTGCTGCACATGGAAATCGTGCAGGAGCGGCTGGAGCGCGAGTTCGACATGGACCTCATCACCACCGCGCCCAGCGTGGTGTACGAGGTGCAGAAGGCCGATGGCGAGGTCATCCAGGTTGAAAACCCCTCCAAGATGCCCGACCAGGGCCGCATTCAGGAAGTGCGCGAGCCGATCGTGACCGTGCACCTGTACATGCCGCAGGATTACGTCGGCCCGGTGATGACGCTGGCCAATCAGAAGCGCGGCGTGCAAATCAACATGCAGTACCACGGCCGCCAGGTGATGCTGACCTACGAAATGCCGCTGGGCGAAATCGTGCTGGACTTCTTCGACAAGCTCAAGAGCGTGAGCCGCGGCTATGCGTCCATGGACTACGAGTTCAAGGAATACCGCCCGTCCGACGTGGTGAAGGTGGACATGCTGCTCAACGGCGAAAAGGTCGATGCGCTGTCCATCATCGTGCACCGCAGCCAGGCGCAGTTCCGCGGGCGCGCGGTGGCGGCCAAGATGCGCGAGATCATCAGCCGCCAGCAGTTCGACGTGGCGATCCAGGCCGCTATTGGCGCCAACATCATCGCCCGCGAGAACATCAAGGCCCTGCGCAAGAACGTGCTGGCCAAGTGCTACGGCGGCGACATCACGCGCAAGCGCAAGCTGCTGGAAAAACAGAAGGCCGGCAAGAAGCGCATGAAACAGATCGGTTCGGTCGAGGTGCCGCAAGAGGCGTTCCTGGCCATTTTGCAAGTGGAAGAATAAATCGCATGGCCTACCTCACAGCACTGGTTCTGGGGCTTTTTGTCGCCTACATGGGCGGTTGGTTTTTGGGTTACGTCGAAGGCAATATGGCCCTGCTGCTGTCGCTGGCAACGCTGGTGACGGGCATGTACTGGCTGGCCGACAAATTGATCTTTCTGCCCAGGCGCCGCGCCCTGGTGGCACGCTACGAGCAACAGCTGACCGCCGCCACAGCGCCTGCCACGAGCGGGGCTGCAAGCGATGCGGTGCAGGCACAGTCCGCCCAAGCTGCCCAATCCGTTCAAGCCGCTAGCGACGAGCAGCAGCAAACCATCAAGAAGCGCTTGCTGGCCCAGCCCTGGTGGCTGGACTGGACGGCAGGCCTCTTCCCCGTGATTGCGCTGGTATTCACCTTGCGTTCGTTTGCCTTTGAGCCGTTCAAGATTCCATCGGGTTCCATGCTGCCCACGCTGGAAGTGGGCGACCTGATTCTGGTCAACAAATGGAAGTGGGGCCTGCGCCTGCCTGTGGTGCATACCAGGCTCACCCAGGGCAGCCCCGTGCAGCGCGGCGATGTGATGGTGTTTCGCTACCCGCCCAAGCCCAGCGTGGATTACATCAAGCGCGTGGTGGGCCTGCCGGGCGACACCGTTTCCTACCTGAACAAGCAGCTCGTCATCAACGGCCAGGAAATCGAAAAAATGCCGATGGCCGATTACCTTGGCCTGCAAGAAAAACCCGGCGCTGACGGCCAAACCGTGGCCGAGCCCGTGCAGCTGGAGCAGTATCGCGAGCAGCTGGGCACGCACACCCACCGGCTTTTGAACGATCCGCAGCGGCCTGCGGGCATTCCCATTGCAGAGAGTTTTCCGAAGCAGGAAAGCTGTAATTACAGCCCCGAGGGCGTGACCTGCAAAGTCCCCGAAGGGCACTATCTGGTGCTGGGCGACAACCGTGACGATTCCTACGACTCGCGCTTCTGGGGCTTTGTGCCCGAGCGCAACATCGTGGGCAAGGCCGAGGTGGTGTGGCTCAATCTGGGCAATTTGCGGCGTATTGGCCGCATTGATTGATCGATGAGCAGAGATTGGACGGTGGTCGGGCAATGAGGTAACGAATAGTTACTACAATAGCAGCAGTGGCTTTGTTCGATCCATCAAAAAAGATCACTCCCGGCAAATTCAGATACCTTGACATTGGCAAAGGAATTCACCATGCGGTCGCATTCAGGCTTGGCGCACAAACAGCGCGGCATCACTTTCATCGGCCTCTTGTTTGTGGCCGTCATCGTCGGCTTCCTGATGATCGTGGCAGCCAAAACGGTGCCCACGGTCATCGAATATCAGGCCATCGTCAAAGCCATCAACAAGGCCAAAGACAACGAAACCGTGGCTGAAATCGAGCGCTCTTTCAACGCGGCTGCCGCCATTGACGATTTCACCGCCGTGCGTGCCGAAGATTTGGTGATCACCAAAGAAAACGGCCAGGTCATGATCGAATTTGCCTACGACAAAGAGATCAAACTCATGGGCCCGGTTTCGCTGCTGATTCACTACTCCGGCAGCACCAAGGGCAAGTGATTTGAGCAAGCCGCCGGGCGCTGCGCGCGCCTCTTCGCCCGATCAGGCCGCAGCCAGCGCGCTGCTGGCGCGCCAGTTGGGGCATGTGTTTGCCCAACCAGCCTTGCTGCAACAGGCGCTCACGCACCGCAGCTTCTCGGCCGACCACAACGAGCGGCTGGAGTTTCTGGGCGACTCGGTGCTCAACCTCGCCGTCTCAAGCCTTTTGTACGAACGTTTGCCGCAAGCGCCAGAAGGCGATCTCTCGCGCATTCGCGCCAATCTGGTCAAGCAAGACAGCTTGCACCGCATTGCTCTCAAACTCGATTTGTCGCCCGCCTTGCGACTGGGCGAGGGCGAGTTGCGCTCCGGCGGCTTGAAGCGCCCCTCCATCCTGGCCGACGCACTCGAAGCCGTTTTGGGCGCGGTGTATCTGGACGCAGGCTATGCCGTGGCCGAAGCCTTGGTGCACCGCCTGTTTGCCGATGTGGATGTGCAAGAACATGCCCAGGCCTCGGGCAAAGACGCCAAAACGGCCTTGCAAGAGTGGTTGCAAGCGCGCAAATACGCCGTGCCGCAGTATCAAGTCACAGACGTGGGCGGGCAGGCGCACCAGCAAACCTTCTGGGTGGTGTGTGAAGTAGCAGCCCTGGGCATTCGGCAAAGTGGCAGCGGTAGTTCGCGCCGCGCGGCCGAGCAAGACGCCGCCGGCAAAATGCTGGCCCAGTTGCAGACCAACCACGTGCAGCCCGAAACTGCCCGCAAAAAACCGGCCAACAAGGCGCGCAAAATGGCATCGCTACGCTCGGCATCGGGCAAGGCGGTCCCATGAGGGTTGTGCGCAAAGCACAAGCCATTTTTTGATGCGCGTGTTGTGCTCCCCTTGCTTGGTAATGGCCGAATGGAACGGGGTGTTTGTTTGGCTTGATGCATGGCTGCATAGCCATGAATAGCGAGCGAACCTTGGCTGAATGGCATGCGGTCGATTCATTTATCGAGTCAGTCGGGCGCTTTCAGCTTCAAAAAATTGTGGTGTAAAGCCGTGAAGAAACACCATGCCAAAAACCCTTGCCAAGTGGCGCTGTTGTTGGGCTCTGTACGTGTAGTGAAAGCTACAGTTGAAGGCTTCAAAAAGATTGCCACGGTTGGAATCGCTCGTGTCGCCACATAGTGGCCTACCCTGCCAACGCAAGCCACTGCCTGTGACCAGACACAACAAGTTTGTGATCGTTTGTCGTCGCAGCCGCATTTTCTTTTGTACGCTGCAAGCGTTTTTCTGTTTTCAAGAAGTCATTGCTCATGTCCAAAAAAACTGCCCACCCCTCGCCCGAAAACGGCACCTTGTCTGCCGAAGTCAACGCCCAGCTTCAGGCCATTTTGGGGCGGAGTGCGTCATCGGGTGCGGGCGAGACAGCTGCAAGAGAAAGTGCTGTGGCCAGCGTGCCAGCAGCTGAACAACACTGCGGCCTGATCGCTATTGTGGGTCGCCCCAATGTGGGCAAATCCACATTGCTGAATGCGTTGGTGGGGCAAAAAATCAGCATCACCAGCCGCAAGGCGCAAACCACGCGCCACCGCATCATGGGTATCTGCACACGTGGCGTCTATCAATATGTGTTTGTCGATACGCCCGGCTTTCAAACCCGGCACGGCAATGCGCTCAACAAATCCTTGAACAAGGCCGTGGCCGGCGCCGTATCGGACGTGGACTTGGTGCTGTTCGTGGTTGAGGCCGGACGCTTTGGCGCGGAAGATGTCAAGGTGCTGGAACTGCTGCCGCCCAATGTGCCCGTGATCTTGATCGCCAGCAAGCTCGATGCCGTGCCTCAGCGCCAGAACCTGCCGCCCTGGTTGCTGGAAATGCAGCAGCGCCACCCCTTTGCCGAGCTGATGCCCATTTCCGCCAAAAACCGCCAGGACGTGCAGCGCGTGCTGGACGTGGTGGCGCGCTACCTGCCGCAGCAGCCGTGGTGGTACGGTGCCGATGAGCTCACCGACAAAAGCGAGCGCTTTCTGGCTGCCGAAATCGTGCGCGAAAAACTGTTCCGCCTGACGGGCGATGAACTGCCCTACACCTCCACCGTGGTGGTCGATCAGTTCGAAGAAGAACCCGGCAAACAAGCTGCCCGCATGGTGCGCATCGCCGCCACCATCATCGTTGAGCGTGAGGGGCACAAGGTCATGGTCATCGGTGAAAAAGGTGAACGCATCAAACGCATCGGCACCGAAGCCCGGCAGGAGCTGGAAAAACTGCTCAACGCCAAAGTCTTTATCGAACTGTGGGTCAAGGTGCGATCGGGCTGGGCCGACGATGCCGCCCGTGTGCGGGCGTTTGGGTATGAGTGAATGCGGGTGCCGTAACCATCGGCCCATTCATTTGGCGGGACGATGCGCACACATGCTTAAATGTGCGCGTCAAGACTTTACCCTTTTGCTCTTTGCGTATGTACTTGGGGCTGGAGCAAAGCTTATTCGGGGATAAGGTAGATACCAGCTTAGATTGTTAGATTGAGCCTAGAGAGCGTTGGGCGTTGATTTGTTCGTGATCAACGTAGAAATCGAGGCAGAAAAAAGCCCACAAGCGCAAGCTGATGGGCAGTCATTGAATCTCAAATTTGAAAAACAAAAACGCCCTGGAAGGGGCGTTTTTATTGAGCCTGACGGAGACGAACGTTTCCGAGTATTGCGTATGGTTAAAAAATACAACAAAAAGCCAGCAAGTTGCTGGTTTTTTTGTGCTCAAGGGTCAGCAGCCGAGAAGATTTCTGCATGGTACTTCTTGAAGTAGCGCTTGATGGCAGAGGTTGTCATACCCTACCTTCTCGATATTTCAGGCCTCGTGACTCCTCGCCAATACAAGGCTTTGATGTTGCGCAGAGCGTCGTCAGGGATGGTGCAGGGACGGCGCTGAGCCTGGCCCCTTTTTCGACGGCTGCACGCTGGCCGGCAATGGAGCGTTCGCGGATGAGGTTGCGTTCGAGTTCTGCGACGGCTCCCAATATCTGGAGCATGAAGCGGCCCAAGTAGTTATCGGTTTGAACGGGTTCGGTGAGGCTGCGAAATTTGCAGCCTTTGCGTTCCAGTGTTTCCAGTATGTGCAGCAGGTCTTTGAGGCTTCTCGCCAAGCGATCCAGTTTGTAGACCAACAGGGTGTCGCCGGGCTTGACCGCTTGGAGGAGTTTTTGCAGTTCCGGGCGGGCGCCAACGCTACTGGTTTTTTCGTGGTAAATGTGCTCTGCGCCAGCTTCTTGCAGGGCGTCGAGTTGCAGTTGGGTGTCTTGTTCGATGCTGCTGACACGGGCGTATCCGTAGATCATTTGGGCTCCTTGGGTAGTAAATTAGCTCACGTTGCAAAAGCCACGCCAGAACCCGCTGTGCGGAACCTGGCATGTCTTTTGGCTTTAACGTTCGCTGCGCGAAAAACAGCTCTAGCCCGAATTTGCACACACCTCCATCAAGCCCCCACCCAGGGTGAGGGGCGATTGATGGAGGTGTCTGGTTTGTGCAAATTACGGGCTTTCGCCCGTTTTTCTATGTGATGATTTGAGCACCCTATCCCCCCCGCCCCTTTCCCCTAGGAAAGGGGAGCGAGGGAGCTTCTTTCTGAAGGTGTCTAAAAGGGAAAAAGATGAACGATTGGGAATTGGTGAGTGAGTTGCAAGACGTTGAAACGTTTGCAAAGGGTTCGGCCATCCGGGAGCTTCGGCGCTTGATTCGGGCGTATGGCGGTTCAAACTGGCGCAAGCGCAAGGGGTTCGGCTGGGTGCGCTTGGAGTCTGGCGAAATTTGCGAAGCTGAACTACACTGGTACGAGGCGCACGGTGTGGGCAAGGTTGAAATGAAGATCAAGGACTTTCTATGAGCTGGGTAATTTGCATCAATAACGAAGGGTACGAAGCAAGTTTGGAGCGGCGCAAGCTGTATCAGGTGTTGCCTGATGCCAAGGCCGAAAGCAAGAACATGGTTCGCGTGGTGGATGAGTCAGGTGATGACTATCTGTATTCGGCCAAGTTGTTTGAAAAGATTGAGGTTGCCAAACTGCTTGAACAGCAGTTGATGGTTGCATAAGAAATTTGCTCGACGTAGCTGGCGAAGCGTATCCCCACAAGTGGGGCCCCTCGCTCGCCAGCACGCTCGCAAAAATCAACATCACTCTTTCCCTGTAGTCACTGATCGCCGCTCCGCCACCACGGCAGGCGTGTGTTCCATGTAGATCGTGCGCGGGCGCGTTGGCTCGGCAACGTTCACGCTGCGCAGGTGTCTATCATCAGAATAGGCACCTGTTGCACTGTCCATCACCAACGGCCTATCTGCTGCACCGCTGGCAAGCGGCGGCGGATCGCAAGTCACAGCACGTTTTTTCGCACCGGGGTACTCCAACACACCGAGGCAATGCGCAAAGCGCTTCCACGTGTAACCCGCAGCCTCTAAATCCTTGTCGGTAACCTCGAAGAACGTTTGCCCGCCCTCGCTCACCACGAAGGCCGTCAACTCTTTCGCGCCCATCTTCAGGTGTCCCACTTGATGGATCAACTTGCCCATGAGTGGTTCAAAGGGTTCTTCTTTTTTTTCTGGCTCGGCAGGCT
The DNA here is from genome assembly GCA_030529505.1 of Allobrachymonas sp. GTDB lineage: Bacteria > Pseudomonadota > Gammaproteobacteria > Burkholderiales > Burkholderiaceae_C > Brachymonas. The sequence continues at coordinate 24,347 of JAUMWT010000012.1, forward strand.
GCGAGGCAGGCGCTTGCGGCAGCGGAGCGGCCGAAATCAGCACGGGCACCGGCTCTTTGCTTTGTTCGACTGTTTGCTTTGCTTTTGGCTCATCGGGCAATTTCACGCCCCAAAAGCTGTAGCCCTGCTTCGGCCAGAAGGCCCAGATCACGAAGGCGGCGCCTACCGTCAAGAACGCATAGGCAGCGCGCTTGATCTTGACGATCTTCGGAGACACATCAGACAAACCCGCTTCTTGCACCGTCTGGCTTTGCGTGTGGCTTTTGTAGAAGGGGAAGATGGTCGGGTCATACTTTCGCGTTTCTCTGCTCAATTCCGCACCACGGTAGCCACCGTGGACACGCCTTATGTACTCGCCCTTTTTGCCCAAGATGTCAGCTTTTCGGAGCTTGATAAGGCTGGCGAGCAAGATGCTCAAGGAACCATGCACATCACGCCAGCTTTGTGTGATGCCGGTGACGTCTGCGCCGAAGTGGCGCGAGAGCTTGGCCCACTGGATCACTTCTTTCAATTCCTTGGGCGGCATCAAGCCCTTGGGCCAAGCGTTGTGACACTCATCGACCACGTAGAGCGGGCCTATGCCGCCCTCGCCACGCCATTCATCGTAGAAGTCCCACACGTGGCCAAACACGGGTACATCGGGCGGGTTTTCTGTGCGACCATCTTCGAAGAGCCTGAACGCCATTTCGCCACGGCTGGCTGCGTCAGCGTCCCAAGTCCCCCTGATTGGTTGCGGGAACTTGCGCACTTCAATCAGAGCCGCCCAATCCGGGTTGATGGCCCTGATCTGATCTATTTGAAGGGGCAGATTGGTGATGACTTTTCGGCCAGCTTTGAGCGCGGGCAGGATGTGGTAATGCACGGCCTCATAACTTTTGCCGGAGCCGGGGATTCCTTCAATTCCAGACCACATTTTTTTATCTACCTATGAAAGGAATGAAACGCAAACTTTTGCGAACACCGATAGCAGCCACAACAACCGATGCCGCTTGACCAATACCCAAAAGACCCAGCACGTTGAGCACTTCAGAGGGCAACTCACCCCAGCCCGTCACACCATCCAAAGCGGAAAGATCAATCTCTCTCAAAGCATCTATTCCAATCTCCAAGAACTTTTCAAAGAGCCAAGCAAAAATGTCTTTGAAGATGTCCCAAAGTGCCTTGAATATGTTTTTGAACAGATCCGCAAACCACTGGATCATGTCAATGAGTGCTTTTTTCAGCCAATCCATGCTTAGGCCCTAAAAACAATCCTGTGAGCAAGAATCAGTGCACACACCATCACGATTGCACGCAAGATGGGCCAGATGGTGCAGGGCGGCGCAAGGTTCAGCAATCCAAAATTCATTCCCTTGCCCCAGTTCATATCAATCTGCTATTTCGGACAAGTGCCGCTATTCACTGTGGGCATCAAACGTTTGGATAACTGGCCCAATTTGGTGTTTTGCAACTGGCCTTTTTTCTGATCCCACACACCCTTGATGCCGTTTTTGTAACGTGGCTCATAAAGGCCGGGATGCTTGCCGAAGGATGGGCCAGCGCCGTCTTCGCCTTTGTCCTTGTCGCCTTTGCCATCGCCCTTGCCCTTGCCCTTTCCGTCACCTTTTCCACCACCCCAGCCGCTGCCGAAACCCGGACCGGTGCCTGTTCCTTTGCCCGGGCCATTTCCGCCACCCGAACCACCGCCAGAGCCGCCACCGCTGCCCGGGCCTGTGCCGCTGCCTTGGCCGTTTCCATTGCCAGTTCCTTGACCGTCGCCAGAGCCACTATTTCCGTTGCCGGTTCCTTGCCCATTTCCTGAACCATCATCATTTGAATCACCAGGGTTAGACGGCTTCGGCGGGCTGCCCGAATCGCCGCAGGGCACACAAACGCGCTTGCCATTAACAATGCCCGGACACTGGTTTTTGCTGATAGGACAGACCAATGGCTCTTCTGGCTCCTTTGGCTTTGGCATTTCTTCTTTTGGAGGTTTTGGGGTGTCTGGCTGCGGGTTTTGCTCTTCATCAAGTGACACTCCACCACCTTTGCATTGTCCACCTGTGTAAGTCACGCCCTCAACGCCAAAAGTGCAACTTGTTTCTTCGCAAACGTCTACTGAAAATGAACCTTTAATGACACAGCCATCTTGACAAAGTGATATTGGCCCTTTCCCTCTACTCAGCAAACGATCAACATTCTCTTTTCCAGTAACGGTTGCACTGGCTGTGCCGTCTCCATGTTTTTGGCCTTTTTGGGCGGCGCATTTATTCTTTTTGCAGCCCCTCTTAAAAAGAGAAGTTCCACCCTCAGCCCCTCTAGAATTCACAATATAAACACATGTATCAGGACCCGATCGCTTATAAGAAAGTGTAAACCCCTGATAACTTGACTGTATATACGTCATATAGTTCCGACACGCCTGCTCGTGTGACTCAAACCACGTCTCAGAACGTGAATGCCTGAATTCAAAACAACTTTCTTCAGCAAGAACTGGCGCAGCAAGCACAAACAAAAAAATTGCCGTTATTTGTTTTTTCATTTTGTTTTCTCACTTATTTGATAAATGACAGAAAACAAAATGCCCCGATTGCACCAATCAGCGCGAAGATCACGTGGATCAATACAATCAGGGCAAGGGTGAGCATAGCGAGGCTTAGATGTTGCCGATCACACGCTTGGCCACGCTCACGGCTTTGATGGCAAAGTAGATGCCGACCACAACCAGACCCACGGCAGCCACCTTGGTTGCTGCGCCGCTCAAGCCAATGCCTTCCAACAGCGTGGTCACGGGGTCAGCGGCAAAGGCGGTGTTGGCCAGCATGCCAGCACCAGCCACGACGGGCACCAGATAACGGCTTTTAACGTTTGCGAGAGTTTTTTGCATAACAGTTCCTTTCTGTTCAATTTTTCAAAAGGTGCGAAATTGCACCCCAAAACCCACCAAAATGGGTTTCAGGCTGGAATTTCTTTCAGCAATGATCGTAAAAATCAATCCATCATGTCGCTAAATCCATCTTCGTATCCGGCATCATAAACCTCATCAAAAAACACTTCCTCTGCATCCGCTAAACCGTCCTCATATCCTTCTTCGTATATTTTGTCTATTTTCCGTTCGTAAAGCCAATCAGAAATTGAAGAAAACATAATCAATCCTTTCAATCAATAAACACAAAAAATGGATGGCATGAATCGCAGCTATTGCATATTCGTACTTCATAGCTGGCTGATGATTATTTTTGCAATGCCCACGGCATAACCCGATAGCCCCAAGCTCATGACGATTGCAAAGCCCAGCGCAACGGATTTGCTGATGCTTTCGGCTGTGATGCCGAGCGCTTGGAGGTTTTCCGTAGTCAGAAGCAATATCCGGTTTTGAAATTCCAGCGGGCAGGGCATTGCTGCGTTTTGGCACTCGAACAGGTACATGGCTATTCCTAAAAATCGCCCCCCACTGCCCAGCACGCTGGGTAGGTGGTTGCGATCTCAATCGGCAATGGCTTCCAAGGTGATATCTACGGGCGTCACCATGCTGATTTCGCCTGTTTCCTTGTCGGTGAACTTGAAGGGTTTACGGCGGTATCCACCCAGCTTGCACAGCTGGCGGATTTCTTCGTCACGCTGGCCCAGGCGTCTGCTGCTTTTGATGACGACGACCGAGGGCGAGCTGTATTGATCGGTGGCCGGGCAGATGACGGTGGTGTAAATCGACTTGTCATAGCTGCGGACGTTTTCAACCTTGCCAAACACCATCACTTGCATGGGCTTGATGCCGATGGCGGGTTGGTTGGCGGGTGCTGCTGTACTCATTTCAATCTCCATTTCTTCATGCCGCCATGGTCAAAATGCGCGAGTTCGCAGAGAACTCGGCACGGCTGCGGGCGGGCAGGATGCACAGCCGTGAATCGGTGGGAAGGGGGGCGAAATCCGCGGGCAGCAGGGCATCGTTGGCGACGACGTGCACGTCACTGCCGCGCCAACTCACGCCTGCTTGTTCCAAGTCGCGGCGGTTCTGGAAAAAGGTGCTGCGGCTGTATTGGCGCTTGGTGGCCTCATCGCCCAGCGTCACCATCGACGACCAGAAGCCATACAGGCGCATGCCTTTTTGCTGGCCGTATTCGGTGTTCAGTCGGGTCATCACTTGTTGGGTGGTGCGTACGGTTTGCATGGCTTGCTTTCCTTCTCGCAGAAGTCGCTCAACTTCGTTTGCGTGTACTTTGTGCAGGTAGTCATCGTTCAAATCCTTAACGCGCGGCTGCTTGCCGAGGTCGTAGACAAACTTGTCGGAATGGATGGAAACTTCCACGCGCAGCCGGTTGTTGGCCAGGCGGTGCAGGGCATCGACTTTGCGCGTGGCTTTTTTCAGGTTGTCGGCGTGTGCGCCGTGGTTGATGTCGTAAAAGGTTTTGAAGAAACCGCGTAGGCGTGCGTAATCGTGGGCTTTGAACTCGGTGCCCTTGTGATACAGCTTGATCGTGGTGGTGCGGCCGGGGAAATGCGCGGCCATTTCGTAGCGGCTGGCCTTGCGCGTGCGGCGTGGGAATGACAGCAGTTGCAGACCATCGAAGAACTGCTTGATGGCGGGTTGCGGCAAGGCGTAGACGTGGCTTACGTCCACTTTCAGCACTTGCCAGTTCTGGTAATCGGGCAGCGGCACTTCCAGCAGCTTTTGCAGAACGTCCACAAAGGCGGAGCAACAGTGCTGGATATCGCTGCTACCGCCAAAAATGTTTTGGCCGTAGAGCACTTTGTGGATGGATGCCTCAACCACTATGTAGGGCGGGGAATCGACCAAACGCGGGCGGCCAGATCCATCCGTCACCCACTCTTCCTTTTTGGGCTGCACGCTGATGCGGGCGTCCCAACTGCCCATAAGTTCGCCGGTGTGCAACTCATAGAGCAGTTCGCCGCTTTCCATGTCGGTGCCTTGGCGCAGAATGCACTTGTTCTGGATGCGTTCAAACAGGCCCGGGGAGAGCAGAAACGGGGAGCGCAGGCGCAGGGTGTCGTAGGCCACTTTTACGCCCCTTGGGGAAGGGTTGGGGAAAGGGCCGGAGTCCGAAAGTTCGGACTCTCGTGCGGTGCTACCACGCCCGCACGAGAAAAATGCACCTCGGGGATGGCAGTGGAAATTTGCGCCGCGTTAAGGGCGCAGTTCTCGCCCGCCGCGCGCTGCGCATGCAGGCGAGAAACCGCGCCCTCAGCGCACGCGCACATTCCGTCAGCGTGTCCTTGGCAGATTTCAAGAGCAGAGGCTGGGCGGGCAAAGTAGCCATCCAGGTGGTTCCAGAGCTTGCCCCACTCTTGGCCGCGGCATTCGAAGCATTCGACGACTTCGGCGCAGATTCCCGTGCCTTGTTTCTTATACTGAACGTGCAGACGTTCTTTTTTGGTGATTCCGCAGGCGTAGGCTGCGCGGAACAATTCAGCGTGCGTAGCCATAGGAGAAGCTATGAAAAAGTGGATTGGATTGATTGCGTGCCTGGCCGTGGGCTGTGCGGTGGCGCAGCCGGTTTACCGTTGCGGCAATACCTACTCGCATGAGCCTTGCCCAGGTGCAAAGCTTGTGGATACGACGTACACGGAAGGCGTGGACACCTTGAGCGGCAAGCCGCGTATTCATCACAACGAAAGCATCAAACGAACCTTTCGTGATCTGAGCTACACGGTCAGAGGCGGAGCCAAGAGTGGGCCTGGCTTTCAGGAGGGGTACGACGCCAGAAGACGCAGAAGTGCGAACAACTTGTCTTACAGCCAGATGCGCGAATGCGAAAAGCTGGATGAGGCCATGCCACTGGAAAAAAAAGACCCCAACAGGCTGTACGAGCTGCGCTTGCAGTACAGGCGTGGCGGGTGTTGATCGGGGTGCTAGCTGGCTCATGTGCTAAAGTGGAATTCGCAAATCACGAAATTCGTAATTTGCTTAATCTACTTCGACGTGAGGTGTTTGAAAATGCTAGTGAAAACCCTAATTGACAAGGCTAAGCAAAAAAGCTTGCTTTCTCAGCGTCAAATGGCAGTGGAACTGCAAACTTGTGACTCTGTTGTCAGTGATTGGAAGAAGGGGAGGAGCCTGCCAAGCCCCGTCCAGACTGCTTTTCTGGCGAAATTGGCCGGTGTCGATCCGCTTGTGGCCATCGCGGAAATCGAGGCAGAAAAAAAGCCCACAAGCGCGAGCTTATGGGCTGCCATTGGCGTCAAAATTGGCGGAGACGAAGGGATTCGAACCCTTGATGCAGCTCATCACCGCATACTCCCTTAGCAGGGGAGCACCTTCGGCCTCTCGGTCACGTCTCCAACAAAGGCATGATTATAGCCACAAGCGGTGCTTGTTTGCGCTTGGCAAGCAGAAGATGAAAAAAGTGTGCGGCACTTGTTTTACTGGGGCTGCCATTGCAAAGTGGGGCCGCTGCGCACAACGTAGCCCGGGCCGACTTTGATGTGGATATGGTGCCCGCGTGTTTGGCAAGCGGCAATGATTTGGAGCAGGGTCAGCATTTGGCTTTCGCTGCCGATGACGTTGTATTCTGACTTGAGCCAATGTCGCAGGGCGTTGGCTTGCCGGTGTGGCGAAAGCTGTTGCAGCTGGGCAATGTGCGGCGGGTTGCCGATTTGTTGCAGATCAATCGCTGCCAGTTCTTGCAGCAAGGCGTCGGCTTGTGCAGCCAGTCGGGCGCTGCGTATCAGGTTGGCGCTAAAGCCAGGAAGCTGTTTTTCAAGCGCAGGCAGCACGGCGTGCCGCAAGCGATTGCGGGTGAAACGCAGATCGGTGTTGCTGGGGTCTTCGATCCAAGGCACGTGCTGCGTTTGCAGCCAGTGTTTGATGGCGCTTTGTTCGATGGCGAGCAAGGGCCGGGCAAAGCGCGTGCCGTGGCGGCTGAATGCAGCAGGCATGCCGGCCAATCCGGCTACGCCAGCGCCTCTGCTCAAGGCCAAGAGCACGCTTTCGGCCTGGTCGTCAGCATGTTGGCCGAGCAAAACCGTTTCTGCGCCTGCAGACTGGGCGGTTTGGGCCAAGGCGCGGTAGCGGGCGTCACGGGCGCAGGCTTCGAGGCTATCGCCCGATTTTAATGCAATGTGAACGTGCAAGCTTTGGTACTGCAAGTCGCAGCCAATGGATGCGGCGATGGGCTGCAAGGCCGCACAGAACAGGGCGCAGTAGTTGGCAAAGTCATCCGCACAGGCTTGCAGGCCGTGGTGCACGTGCAAGGCGGTGATGAGGGAGGAAGAATGGTCGGCAGAAGTGGATGTTGCAGTGCTTGCATGGTGCAAACGCAAGAGGCCCAGCAACAAGGCGGTGGAGTCAGCCCCGCCGCTGAAGGCTACTGCGAGATGCTGCGGGCGTGGCTGCGGCAGCTTGTGCCACCAGTGTTGCAAGGTTGCATCCAACTTGGATGCGGGCCAGTGGATGAGACCGCGCAGGGCCGCGAAGGATGTGGCGGCGGGGGCAGAAGCAACAGGAGCAGAAGGAGTGTTGGGTTTGCTGGGCATGGCGCTGGAGCCTGGGTTCGCGCTCATTCGAGAAAGTGCTGCACGTTTTGCAAGGCGGCCTCAAAAGGCTCAAGGATACAAACCGCCGCTCTGCAACGTTTGGCCAAGACTGCAAAACGGGCAACAGGTGGGGTTGCCTTCAGCATCGCAAGCAGATAGAGAGTTGCGCCGGCGCTCAATGCCTTGTTGTGTTACGCCCGCTGCTTGCTGCATCAATTGTTGCGAGAACGCCAGGCGCGTTTCAGTGCTTGATGTCGACTTGGGCGGCTCGCTCTGCATGCTCCAGAGAGCATGTGGCATCTGAGTCTGTGGAGGGGCGGGGCGCTTGGGTGCGATGTGCCATTCAGCCAAGCCACACAGCCGTGCAGTGAGCGCAGCAAGACATTGGAGCTTGCATCCAGCAGGCTGCGCCCAAAGCGTGCACGCTGCTTACCCCTCAACACTCCATGCACGCGGCAACTCACGCAGCCGCGCGCGGGGTATGGCGTGTAGAACCTCAGTCGTCCGTTGCGCGCGTATCGTTGAAGCGGCCGTAGCTTTGCAGGCGTTCGTAGCGGCGGTCCAGCAATTCTTTGGGCTTGAGGTCGCTCACCTGGCGCAGGGCTTCGCCCAGGGCGCGCTTGAGTTGTGCGGCCATTTGCTTGTGGTTGGCGTGTGCGCCACCCACGGGTTCGCTCACGATTTTGTCCACCAAGCCCAGTGCCTTGAGGCGGTGGGCGGTGATGCCCAAGGCTTCAGCGGCGTCTTGCGCGCGCTCGGCGGTTTTCCAGAGGATGGAGGCGCAGCCTTCGGGCGAGATGACTGAGTACACCGCGTATTGCAGCATCAGCACCTGGTCGGCCACGCTGATGGCCAAGGCGCCGCCCGAGCCGCCTTCGCCGATGATGGTGGCGATGATGGGCACTTCGAGCTGGGCCATTTCAAAGATGTTGCGGCCAATGGCTTCGCTCTGGTTGCGTTCTTCGGCGTCGATGCCGGGAAAGGCGCCTGGCGTATCCACGAAAGTGAAGACGGGCAGTTTGAATTTTTCGGCTGTTTTCATCAGGCGCAGGGCCTTGCGGTAGCCCTCGGGCTTGCTCATGCCGAAGTTGCGCGCCGCGCGCATTTTGGTGCTGCGGCCTTTTTGATGGCCCAGCACCATGCAGGGGTTGCCGTTGAAGCGGGCCAAGCCGCCGATGATGGAAAGGTCGTCGGCCATGTGGCGGTCGCCGTGCAGCTCCACAAAGTCGGTGAAGATTTCTTCGATGTAGTCCAGCGTGTAGGGGCGATCGGGGTGCCGGGCGATCTTGGTGATTTGCCAGGGCGAGAGCGTGCCGTAAATGTCTTTGGTGAGCTGGAGGCTTTTCTTGCTCAGTTGCTCGATTTCGTCCGAAATGTCCACGGCCGATTCGGTTTGCACGTAGCGCAGTTCTTCGATCTTGTTTTCGAGCTCGGCAATGGGTTGTTCAAAGTCCAGAAAATTCCGTTTACTCACACTGTGCTCCTGACTGGGTTCGGCGCGTATTGTAAAGAACTGTAGCTGCCTGTTCGACCGCACCTGGCGCATGGTTTTTGCTTCATGGAGCAGTGTAGGGGGCAGCTGCCATAAAAGGCTTTTGGGCTATAGCAGGCGCATCTGAGCGCTTGCCAACCTTTGTTAGGCGCACGAGCGGCTGCCGAGCTTGCCAGCGTTTTTTTTCAGGCTGCGATGCCTATGTGAGCAGACCCGCATCAATACGCCACAGGCAAGGGATCGAGCGAACGCCACACATACCAGGTGCCCACGCTGCAATAGGGCTGCCAGGCTTGGGCCACTTCGCGCAAGGTGTGGCGGCTGACGGGCTCGCCAGAAAAATAGAGTTGGCTGATGCCTTTTTGCAGGCCGATGTCGTCCAGCGGCAAAACATTGGGGCGCATGAGGTGAAAGATCAAAAACATTTCGGCCGTCCAGCGGCCAATGCCGCGGATGGCGGTCAGCGTGGCGATCACGGCTTCGTCATCCAGATCTTGCCAGGCGATGTTTTGCAAGCCGTGCTGGGTGAAGTGCCGGGCCAGGTCATGCAGGTATTCGACCTTGCGGGCGCTCAAGCCCGCTGCGCGCATGGTCTGGGGTGTGAGCTGCAGTACCGCCTGCGGTTCCAGCGCATGGGGCAGGGCAGCAAAACGATCCCATACCGATTGCGCCGCCTTGACCGATATTTGCTGGCCCACGATGCTGCGGGCCAATGTAACGAAGGCGTTTCCGCGCGATTCCAGCCGGGCGCTGCCGTATTGCTGCACCAGTTGCTTCATCACGCGGTCGCGCTGGCTCAGATGGGCACAGGCTTCTGCCCAGTAAGGTGGCGTGAGGAAAGTGGCGGCGGGCATATGGATTGGGGCGGTGCCGTTCAATGCAGTTCAGCCGACCGCCCATTGGGTGCGTGGTGGTGCATGGGGCAAGGATTCAGGTGCGGACGCAAGCGGGTGAGAAAAGGCAGCGGCGCTTTTCATTGCGTTTGAATGGCCTGAGTTTGAATGGCCTTAATGGGCGCATTCCCATGTGGTGCCCTGGGCCGAGTCTTTGAGCACAATGCCTTGCGCCAGCAGTTCCTGGCGGATGCGGTCGGCTTCGGCCCAGTTCTTCTCGGCCTTGGCCTGGGCGCGGGCGGCGATTTGCGCTTCGATGTGGGCAGCGTCCACGCCCGAGCCGATTTGCAAATAGTGGGCAGGGTCGTTTTGCAGCAGGCCCAGCGTGCCTGCCAGCGCCTTGAGCAAGCCGGCCTGCTGGGGCGAGCGGGTTTTGTTCACTTCGCTGGCCAGCTCGAACAGCACGGCCACGGCTTCGGGTGTGCCAAAGTCGTTGTCCATAGCGGCTTTGAAGCGGCTGGCGTAGGCGTTGCTCCAGTCGATAGCGGCGGGCATATCGATGGCATCGACTGTTGACAGCGCTGTGTACAGGCGCTTGAGGCCCGTGCGCGCATCGTCCAGCCCCGCATCGCTGAAATTGAAGGGGCGGCGATAGTGCACGCGCAGCATGAAAAAGCGCAGCGTTTCGCCGTCGTAGCTTTTGAGCACGTCGCGAATGGTGAAAAAGTTGTTGAGCGATTTGCTCATCTTCTCGCCATCCACCTGCAAAAAGCCGTTGTGCACCCAGTAGCGCGCAAAGGGCTTGCCCGTGGCGCCTTCGCTTTGGGCGATTTCGTTTTCGTGGTGCGGAAATTGCAGGTCGGCGCCACCGCCGTGAATGTCAAACGTTTCGCCCAGCAGGGCCATGCTCATGGCCGAGCATTCGATGTGCCAGCCCGGCCGCCCGCAGCCGATGGCCGATTCGTACTTGGCATCGGCTGGCTCGCTGGGCTTGGCGGCCTTCCACAGCACAAAGTCCAGCGGGTCTTGCTTGCCGTCTTGCACGGCCACGCGCTCGCCCGCGCGCAGGTCGTCAATCGATTTGCCGCTGAGCTTGCCGTAGCCCGCAAACTTGCGCACCGAGTACATGTAGTCGCCGGCGCTCTCGCCCGCCTCCACCTTGTAGGCCAGGCCCTTTTGCTGCAGGCGCTGGATCAGCTCGGTCATCTGCCGCACGTATTCGGTGGCGCGCGGCTCATGCGTGGGGCGATCAATGCCCAGCGGGGCAAAGTCCTCGTGCATGGCGGCGATCATCTCGTCGGTGAGCTGGCGGATGGGGATGTTGCGCTCCAGCGCGCGCTTGATGATCTTGTCGTCGATGTCGGTGATGTTGCGCACATAGGTCACGCGGTAGCCGCTGGCGCGCAGCCATTTCTGCATCACGTCGAAAGCGATCATCATGCGGGCGTGGCCGATGTGGCAGAGGTCGTAAATCGTCATGCCGCAAACGTACATGCGCACATGGTTGGCCTCAAGCGGAACAAAGGGCTGCACTTCGCGTGCCAGCGTGTTGTAGATGCGCAAAGACATGATGCAAATGGCAAGAAAAAGTTGGATGAAAAAGCGGGCTGGCTGAGCCGATAAAAGCCCGGTGCCTCAAGGGTAGCGCGCATCCTACCGCAAAGGGCTGGCGCAGGCATGGCCGCATGCCGCGCAGGGCTGCTGTTGGCGCTGCCGCGGGCAAGAAGCGCATAATGCGCGGATCGTTTTTGCTGATACACGGGCTGGGGCCACGCTCGATAAGGTCTGGCCCGTGGCCTGCTTTTCATGATGTTGAATCATTCTCTTTTTCGTCCGCGGGCAACAGTGGCTGGCCGCTTGGGGGCTGCCACGCTGCTGACGGCGGCCTTGTTGGGTGGCCAGGCGGCCCAGGCGCAGACGGCGCAAACCGCACAAGCTACGCAGGTGGCGTTGGTGGGCGAAGACTATCGCAAGGTCAATCAGCTCATCACCACTAAAAATTACGCAGCTGCCTTGCAAGAGGCCGATTCTTATCTGGCCAACAACCCGCGCGACCCGCAAATGCGCCTGCTGCGCTCGCGCGTGCTGGTGGCGCAGGGCAAAACGGACGAAGCCCGCAACCAGTTGCTCACCATCACGCAGGAATACCCCGAAATCGCTGAACCCTATAACAACCTTGCTGTGCTTTATGCGCAGGCGGGTGAACTGGATTTGGCGCGCACCGCTTTGGAAAGCGCTGTGCGCATCAACCCCGGCTATGCCGTGGCCCTGCACAACCTGGGCGATGTGTACCGCCGCATGGCGCACGAGCACTACAGCAAGGCGCTGGCCTTGCAGCCCGGCAACCGCACTTTGCAAGAGAAAGCACAAGCCATGCGCGCGGCGCGTTGATGTGTTGTCGGTTTTGAATCCGTGTTGGTAACGCGGCTTGCTGCCCTGGGCAAGCCGATTCGGTTTTTGTGGAAGGAGATACCCCATGTCTATTCAGACTTTGACTTTGGGCCGCAGCAAGATCGCGCAATGGCTGCTGCTGGCCGCGCTGTGCCTGGGCGTGGCCGCCGTGCAGGCCGCCCCGCGCAAAAAAGCAGCGGCCGCGGCCAGCAAAACCAAAATGGTCGAGGCCAAGCCGCAGGTGCTGTTCCGCACCAATCTGGGCGAATTCACGGTGGAGCTGGAACCCGCTGCAGCGCCCAAAACGGTTGAGAACTTTCTGCAATACGTCAACAGCGGGCACTACAACGGCACCATCTTTCACCGCGTGATCAGCAACTTCATGGTGCAGGGCGGCGGCTTTGATGCCAAGCTCGCGCAAAAGCCCACCCGCGCGCCCGTGGTGCACGAAGGGCGGCAAGCCCTGCAAGCGGGCCTGCGCAACACCGTGGGCAGCCTGGCGATGGCACGTACCAGCGAGATGAACTCGGCCACGGCGCAGTTCTTCATCAATGTGAAAGACAACGCTTTTCTCGACCCCACCCCCATCCCCGATGGCGACCCTGTGCCGCGCTTTGTGTACCAGGGCAAAACCTATGCCAACCTGCCGCGCGCGCAATTGCTGCGCCACCCTGGGCTGGCGGGCTACACCGTGTTTGGCAAGGTCATCAGCGGCATGGACGTGATCGAAAAAATCCGCACCACGCCCACGGGCGCGGCTGGCCCCTTCAGCAGCGACGTGCCCAAAACCACCGTGCTGATCGAGTCTGCGCGGCAGATCAAGTAAACTCGGCGCGCCTTGGCAACCTGCCGCTGGCCTGTGTAGGCGCGGCAGGTTTTTTCACGAAAAACATCCCCTTTCTTTCTTCATCCATCATGAGCACACAAGTCATCCTGCACATCGCCAACCGTGGCCCCATCACCATCGAACTGGACGAAAGCAAGGCCCCCATCACCGTGGCCAACTTTCTGGAATACGTGCGCAACGGCCACTACAACGGCACCGTGTTTCACCGCGTGATTCCGGGCTTCATGATCCAGGGCGGCGGCTTTGCACCCGGCATGGAGCAAAAGCCCACCGCCAAAGAAATCCAGAACGAAGCCAACAACGGCCTGAAAAACGACAAATACACCATCGCCATGGCACGCACCAGCGCTCCTCATTCGGCCAGCGCCCAGTTCTTCATCAACGTGGCCGATAACGACTTCCTCAACCACAAATCACCCACACCGCAAGGCTGGGGCTATGCCGTGTTCGGCAAAGTGGTGGAGGGGCAAGACGTGGTTGATCAGATCGCAGGCGTTGCCACCGGCCGCCGCGGCATGCACGACGACGTGCCCAAAGACGACGTGCTGATCGAAAAGGCCGAAATCAAGGCTTGACGCACGCAGCCTACTGCGCAAGCATTGCAAAAGCCGATTCACGGCAACCCACACAGCGGCACGGCCTTGCAGCCTGCCGCTTTGTTTTTGGGCTGAGCATTTTGTGGCGTTGCGGGTTGTGTGTGAAGTGCGCGCTGCGTTGAAAGTGGGCGGTTCGAAAAGCCGCTGTGCAAAAAGCAGCACCAGCCCGTATGCGACACTTGCGCAGCTTGCCACGCAGGCGTGCAACTCTTTGTGGGGGCACATTCAAAAAGCGTTGTCTGCATGCAGCGATCCTTGGCCGCTCCTTGGGGTGCTGTTGTTGCACTGCCTGCAGCAAATCAGCGACTTGCGTTGTTCGTTTAGAACCTGTTCAAAATCTCATCGTGAAGTGATTGGAAATGGAGCGGAATGGGATGCAAGGCGCAAATTGCAGTGCATACCCGTGCTATGGACGAGATTTGCAACGCAGCAGACCGCCCGCTTCCATTTTCAAGCGCCCGCGAGAAGATTTTGAACAGGTTCTTAGATGCACCCCTTGCGCCTCTTCTAATTTCGGCAAAGCCACATTGCTGTGCACGAGCAAGGCGAACAATTCTTGCTGGGCTGGGGACAGCGCAAGCAGGGGCTTGAAGCGCCAGTGTGGCGCGCCTGCTGGCTTGTCTGCTGCTTGGCCTCGGGCTTGATCGGGCAGATTGTGCGGAGCAGATGCACCGCTTCTGAATAGATCGCGCCGAAAACAGTTGCCAACGCTCTTGAATCAGCCAGTTTTTTGACACTTCTTTTTTGAACGATTGTTCTTGCCATGAACTTGCCAGCATCCACCCAGCTTTCGAGCCAGGCCGTTTCTGAACTGGTCGCGCCAGCCGCCTGGCACACCATCGACTTTGTGGCCGATCTGCACTTGCAAACGGACGATGCCACCTGGCAAGCCTTTGCGCACTACTTGCAGCACACACCGGCCCAGGCCATCTTCTTGCTGGGCGACATTCTGGAACTTTGGGCGGGCGACGACGCCTTGCAACACCCCAGCCAAGCCTTTCCCCGCCAACTGGTGCAAGCCCTGCACGCCGCCAGCCAGCACAAGGCGCTTTACTTCATGCACGGCAACCGTGACTTTCTGGTGGGCGCAGACTTTTGCGCCGCTGCGGGCATGATCCTGCTCAACGACCCCTGTGTGCTGCAGTTGCCATCAGTACCACCAGCCAGCGGGGCAGCAAGCAATGGGGCCAGCAACAACGAGGCACCCAACAGCGAGCCAAACAACGAAGCGGGGCCGCGCATCCTGCTCAGCCACGGCGATGCCTTGTGCATTGACGACGTGGCCTATATGCAATTTCGCCAGCAAGTGCGCAACCCTGCATGGCAGCAGGCCCTGTTGCAGCAGCCGCTGGAACAGCGCCTGGCCCTGGCTCAACAACTGCGCCAACAAAGCAGCCAGCGCAAAAACGAACTGGGGGTAGAAGGCTATGCCGATGTGGACGCCCCCCTGGCCGTGCAATGGCTGCAAACGCAGGGCTGCACCCTGCTGGTACACGGCCACACCCACAAACCGCAAGATCACGACCTGCCCGGCACCGCCAACAACGGCCAAACCCTGCGCCGCATGGTGCTCAGCGACTGGGATTTGCTCGCCTCCCAACCCCGCGCCGAAGCCCTGCGCTTGCAATGCCAATCGGGTGGGGAGTGGCGATGGAGCAGAGAAAACAGTTGCCGTTGAGTGCGGCGAAAGCTTTTTGAAAATGGCCTTTTAAGTAGAGTACAGCTTGGAATAAGGGTTGTTTTTATCCAGCACCGCATACAGAAAAGGCAACAGCGCATTCACCCCATCACGCGGCGGGCGGTGGTTGCGACCGTCAAAATTAAAACCGCTTTTCTCCGAAAGCAAATGCCGACTCCCCACAATAACGCGCCGCCGCATCACCCTCAAACCCGCGTACCTTGTCCAAACTCTCTGCCCGCTTGAGCTGCTGCAAAGAAAATTTCAACGCTGTTACCTCCGCATGCTCGCGATGATTACGCAAACGCCGCTGCAACACCCGCTTGGTTGACTGAATCTTCGCCGCAAAACCCCATCAAAAAAAGGCGATACCAACACGTTGCCGAAACAAAAAATATGCCCGATCGCATGCACCGGCAACTGCGCCACCTTCTTGCGCTCCTGCTTCTCTACCAGCGTTTCCTGCTCTTGATAATTGCCTTGAGCGGTGTTGTGGAGCGTGTTTTGAATTTTGCGCATGATTGCAAAATCCCTTGGTTTTTGAGCGAACTTTTGAGACTTAATAGGCATTTCGATTGCCTAAAAAATATTGTCGATCGAGTTCTTAAATTTGACATTTTTTAAACTGCTGTAATAATTTGAGGGCTGGGAATGAATTGTTGGATATAACTATTCGGTCTGCGTTTTTAATTAAAGTAAGGGTTGGGGCTCCACTCGTTGGCGACATTTTGATTAAAGTGGGCTGTTAAATTTGGAAATTGTATTAATGGCGGATTTTTTATATTATTGTTTGTGGATATGAATTGTTGAAAACGCAAAGCCAGGTTGGGTGTTGGTGGATTTCCAGTCTTGAAATTTTTGAAAATAATTGTATTGATACTGCGTATATCTGATTTGTTAGGTGTTTGTGTGGGGTTTTTT
The DNA here is from genome assembly GCA_030529505.1 of Allobrachymonas sp. Taxonomy (GTDB): domain Bacteria; phylum Pseudomonadota; class Gammaproteobacteria; order Burkholderiales; family Burkholderiaceae_C; genus Brachymonas. Next base: position 40,575 of record JAUMWT010000012.1, read on the forward strand.
GTTAAGTTGAACAGTATATTGGCCAATGCGCCTCCAATGTTATTTAAGTTCCACATGATACATATCATGCCTATTGCATCATAAAGTTCTTTTGCAATTGGATTCCAGTTTGGCATTTGATGAGCAGGGCCACCTCTTCCTCTGACTCTATTGGTACTGTTTGGAGTTCCGGCTTGAGTAAAGCCGGATAAAGGGTCAAATAAAGGCAATCGATTTATTGCTGGATTTTGCTGTTTTATTAAATCGATAAAATCATTCGCGGCAGTTACTCCGCAAACAAAAGTGCCAGAGTCGTATTGATTTTTATGGCTTTGGTAGCTGAAAACGTAGTATTCTCTATCTAGGGTTGGTCCGGCACAACTTTCCTTGGTTTGTCCTTCAAGTAGTTTGACGTGAGCTAAAGGGATAATTTCAAATTCTTGAACCAGTTGCTCTCTAGTTCTTTCTCCACGACAATCAGTAATAGGCATTTTATTTTTTCCAATTTCAATAAAAACACATAAATTCAATTTTGTAGGCCATAGACTTTTAGTCTAACTTGCTCAATTTATTGATTATTTATTTCACTGCTCAAACAGCTCCACCACATATCCAACCGACCTATCCCTTTCCATCAACTTCGGCTGGCAAACCTCCACCAACGAACAGGCTTTACAACGTTTGCCGTATTCCGGTGGCGGGGTGATGCCGCTTTCCAGAAGTTCGCGTACCTGACGGATAACGTCCAGCGTCTGCGCCCTAAGGCCGTCTGAAAACACTACTGGCACGCGGTGGTGGGTTTGCATCTACCACAATGCGCCCTCTGCCACCGTTTGCCCGGTCATTTCCTCCAAGCACATGGCTTGGGCGCAGAGCTGGATTTCGTCGAAGGGCTCGGGCTTTGGTTTGCCGTGTTTGTATTCCACAGGTTTCAGGTAGCTCGTTTTTGTATCGCGCTCGAGCATATCCAGCACACCGTGCATGCTTAAGTTTTCTGCCGACGCATATGGCAGTACTTGAGGTGCTGCAAATCTCTTGGAGCGAGTGTGCCGCCTTCACAGCATCTGCGGATTGAGCACCGCCACCAATACTACTTGCGATTGGCCGTTGCGTACGCGGCGGCGCAGCCACCAGAGCGCGCCTTTTTTGATGGCGCAGGGGGCTTGCATTTGCAGCAGTTGCTGGGCGACGAGGCCCAGTGTGGGTTGGTGGCCCACGATGAGCGCGGCGCGTTTGTTTTTGGTTTTTTTGCCAGCGGCGGTTTCTGGCCCTGCCTCGGTTTCGGCCTCGGCTTCAATTTTCCCCAGAGCCTGCTGCGTTTGATCGTCAACGACATCGGCGTTTATGCCTTGATTTTCAGTCGCGTCATCGCTGGGCCATTGGGCGGCTTGCAGCAGGTCTTGCACGCTGGCGTTGGGGGCGATGCGTGGGCAGATTTCGTAGTCCGTGTGAGTAAGGTGCTGCACCGTTTGGCGGGTGCGCAGGGCAGGGCTGCACAGGATGCGGGTGTGCGCGGGCAGATGGCGCTTGAGCCACGCGGCCATGCGCTCGGCCTGGGCTTCGCCGTGCTGGGTGAGGGGACGCTGCAAGTCGTCCAGCGTGCTGTTGACGTCAACGGCCTGGGCGTGGCGCCATAAGAGCAGATCCATGCGGGGAACCTCCGGTGGTGTGGGCAAAAACTGGTGAAAAGGGTGGGCAAGGGAATGGACCAGCCGTTGCGAACCATTGCACAAGTGATGGTGTTTGGCAAACCGCGAAGTGGTGCGCGATGTTGGCTGGGCAATGGAGCTGTTTGTGCGGCTTGGATGCATTTGCCGCCGTGCCGCGCTGCTGCATTGCCGAGCCGCCCGTCGCTGCGGGCTCATGCTATGCGCTTGTCGCTGCGGCGGATCCAGCAACAGAAGGCGGCGCATCGATGTTGCGGTAGCGCAGCATCAGGGCCTGTTGCGCATTGCGTGGCGAGTCGATGGGGGCGGTGGGGCGCTGGTAATTGCCGTCGGCTGGCCCATCGGTGGGCTCGCCCGCCTGCATTTGCCAGGCCAGGGCTTCGTCGTGCAGATAGGCCAGCAGGCATTCGTCGATGATGCGCTGGCGCAGGGCAGGGTCGGTTACGGGCCAAGCCACTTCGATGCGGCGCAGCATGTTGCGGTTCATCCAGTCGGCGCTGGACAGATACAGGTGCTCGGTGCCTGCAATGTCGAAGTAGTACACGCGCGAATGTTCGAGCAGGCGGCCGATGATGGATCGCACGCGGATGTTGTGGGTGACGCCCGCCAGTTGCGCGGGCAGCATGCAGGCGCCGCGCACGATGAGGTCGATTTGCGCGCCTTTTTGCCCGGCGTCGATCAGGGCGCGGATCAGGGCCTCGTCGGTGAGCGCATTCATCTTGGCCACGATGCGCCCGCGTTGGCCCGCAGCGGCGGCACGCCCCGCTTGCTGGATGAGGCGCAGCATGGTGTTTTGCAGGCCATAGGGCGCCATGAGCAGGCGCGACAGGCGCGGGATGTTGCTTTGGCTGGCCAGGTGGGCGAAGACTTTTTGCATGTCGCCCGTGAGGGTGTCGTTGGCCGTGAAGTAGCTCAGATCGGTGTAGATGCGCGCGGTGCGCGGGCTGTAGTTGCCGGTGGACAAATGCCCGTAGCGCTTGAGGCGGCGGCCCTCGCGCCGGGTGATCAGCAGCATCTTGGCGTGGGTTTTGAGGCCCAGCACGCCGTACACCACTTGCGCGCCCACGGCTTCGAGCTGTTCCGACCAGTTGATGTTGGCTTCTTCGTCGAAGCGGGCTTTGAGCTCCACCAGCGCCGTGACCTCTTTGCCACGGCGGAAGGCTTCGCTCAGCAAGTCGATGAGCACAGGCGAGGAGCCCGTGCGGTAAATGGTCTGCTTGATGGAAACGACTTGCGGATCGTTCACGGCTTCGCGCAGCAGGTCGATCACGGGGTCGAAGCTCTCGAACGGCTGGTGCACCAGCACATCGCCCTCACGCATGCGCGCAAACAGCGAGGGCTGCCCCTGCAGAGCCAGCGGGTACACGGGCCGGAAGGGCGGGAACATCAGCTCGGGCCGGTTAACCAGATCGATCAGCATGCCGATGCGCACCAGGTTGACCGGGCCGTGCACACGGTACAAGGCTTGCGGCGGCACTTCGAACTGGCGGCAGAGCAGGGTGGCGAATTCTTCCGAGCAGCTGGAGGAGACCTCGATGCGCACCGCGCGGCCATAGTGGCGCTGTTGCAGGCCCTCGCGCATGGCTGCGAGCAGATTGTCGGCATCGTCTTCGTCCACCGCCAGGTCGGAATGGCGCGTGACGCGGAATTGCGAAAGCTGCTCGATGCTGCGGTTGGGAAAGAGTTCGGCCAAATGGGTGCGCAATACGCTGGGCAGCGACACCAGCAGGTTCTGCCCATTGCACAGGGCCGGCGGCAAATGCAGCAGGCGCGGCAGCACGCGCGGCACCTTGATGATGGCGATGCTGTTGGAGCGCCCCAGCGCATCTTGCCCGCCGAGCTTGACGATGAAGTTCAGCGATTTGTTCGCCACCTGCGGAAAAGGGTGGGCCGGATCCAGGCTGATGGGCAGCAGCAGCGGCATCACCTCGCGCCGGAAGTAGTTGCTGACCCAGCGGCGCTGCTCGGGCGTGCGATCCACATGCGGCACGATGCGAATGCCCTGCGCCTCCATCGCCAGATGCAGTTGGTGCAGGATGTCGTACTGCCGCTCGACCAGGGCGTGCGCCTTGGCATTCACCTGCAAAAAGACCTGCTCGGTGAATTCGCCTGTTTGAATGTGCTCTTGCGCGGCCTCCAGCAGATTGGCCATGCGCACCTCGAAGTATTCGTCGAGGTTGGAAGAAACGATCGAGAGGTAGCGCAGCCGTTCCAGCAGCGGCACTTCTTCACGCGCGGCCCAATCCAGCACCCTTTCGTTGAAAGCCAGAATGCTCAAATCGCGATTGATGAGTGGGGGCTGGATGCTGCTCATGGAGGGGCATTAAGAGTGAATGAAACAGGCAAGCTTACAACGGGCCATCGCCCGACCCGCCTCTGAACCCGGTGTGCGGGTGTGCCACAGTGTTTCTGTTTGTAGTGTTCGTATCCAATGAGCGGCTTGGCATCTGGGCGACCAAAGGCGTTCTGGCCGAGCGGTTTGCTGCACGCATATGCCTTCATGTATCTGGCTGCCGCCTTGCCAGCCTTGGCTTCATGCGGTTTGATCCAAGGCAGAGCGGCACGGGCGCTATGTGGTGAGTTCACTTCAGCGCGTAACAGGCAAAGGGCCATTGCCCTGAAAAAGTGTATTTATCGAAGCAATTTGTATAACATTCGCATCGTGTTTCATATAAACGTGCCTTGAACCAGAGTGGTCGCTATGAGTCTTCACCCCTTGCGTTTTGCTTCTTTCTTCTACCAAGCTGCGGCTTGTCTGGGCCTGCTGCTGGGTTGCGCAGCCGCTGCCCATGCCGGCTCGGCCGAATCGTTCAACGACCCCGCGCCGCCTGTGCAGCAGGTGCTGCCGCGGCATTTCCCTGATACGGCCGACAAGGGCCACATGCGCTTTGTCGATCCGCCCGAGGTCGTGCTGGACGGCGTGCGCATGCGCATTTCGCCCGGCGCGCGCATCAGGGACGAGCGCAACATGATGCTGCACATGACGCAACTCAAGGGCAAAGCCGCCCACGTGATGTACGTGCGCGATGCCATGCAGCAGGTGGGCGATATCTGGATCCTGAGCGATTACGAAAAGAGCCAGCTCTCGCCCAAGCAAAAGCGCGATCATTTGCTGCGCCTGGATGGTTACGACCCCTCCAGGCACAAATTCGATCCCATGCTGCCCTACAACCAGCAGCCCAAATATTGAGGCTCGCCATTGATGACCCTGATATGGGATCGATGGTCGTTGCGCGCCTTGGGGCGTGTTGAAGATAATGCGCCCCACGGCGCACCATCATTTGCATCGTTTTTTCCTGGCGCCCCGCACACTGCGTGCCGGGCTCCTTGTTTTTTTGATTGAACTTTTCCGTGCGGGCCACCTTTGGCCGTTGCCTGGCTGCTTGTGCCCCAGGCATTGCCCAAGGTGCGCATGGGTGTGATCAAGGCCGATGCCTGTTTGCCCCTTTTTGCCCCGACGAAAAGCCGTTTTGCCTTGCCGACCCATGAGCTCTGCCGTTTCCGACAAACCGCGTAAAAAAGTCTTCATCAAAACCTTCGGCTGCCAGATGAATGAGTACGACTCGGCCAAGATGAGCGATGTGCTGGGCGCGGCCGAGGGCTACGAACCCACCGACGATCCTGAGCAGGCCGACCTGATCCTGTTCAACACCTGCTCGGTGCGCGAGAAGGCGCAGGAAAAGGTCTTCAGCGACCTGGGCCGCATCAAGCACCTGAAAGAAAAAGGCGTGCTGATCGGCGTGGGCGGCTGCGTGGCCAGCCAGGAAGGTGAAGAGATCATCAAGCGCGCCCCCTTTGTGGACGTGGTGTTTGGCCCGCAGACCCTGCACCGCCTGCCCGAGCTGCTGGCTGCGCGTGCCGAAGAACAGCGCCCGCAAGTGGACATTCGCTTCCCCGAAATCGAAAAGTTCGACCACCTGCCGCCCGCGCGGGTCGAGGGGGCCAGCGCCTTCGTTTCCATCATGGAAGGCTGCTCCAAATACTGCAGCTACTGCGTGGTGCCTTACACGCGCGGCGAAGAGTTCAGTCGCCCGTTCGAGGACGTGTTGACCGAAGTCGCCGGCCTGGCCGACCAGGGCGTGAAGGAGATCACCCTGCTGGGCCAGAACGTCAACGCCTACCGTGGCCAGATGGGCGGCACCGACGAGATCGCCGACTTTGCCATGCTGATTGAGTATGTGGCCGAAATTCCGGGCATCGAGCGCATCCGCTACACCACCAGCCACCCCAACGAATTCACCCAGCGCCTGATCGAGGCGTACGGCAAGGTGCCGCAGCTGGTGAGCCATCTGCACCTGCCGGTGCAGCATGGCTCGGATCGCATCCTCATGGCCATGAAGCGCGGCTACACCGCCATGGAATACAAGAGCATCATCCGCAAGCTGCGTGCCGTGCGGCCGGAGATCAGTCTCTCCAGCGATTTCATTGTCGGCTTTCCGGGCGAAACGGATGAAGACTTCGCCAAGATGATGAAGCTGATCGACGACGTGGGCTACGACGCCTCGTTCAGCTTCATTTTCAGCCCGCGCCCCGGCACGCCCGCCGCCAACCTGCACGACGACACGCCGCACGAAGTCAAGCTCAAGCGCCTGCAGCACCTGCAAGCCGGGCTGGACGAGAGCGTGCGCCGCATCAGCCAGTCGCGCCTGGGCACCGTGCAGCGCATTCTGGTGGAAGGCCCCTCGCGCAAGAACCCGGCCGAGCTGATGGGTCGCACCGAATGCAACCGCATCGTCAACTTCAACGGCGGCCCCCACAGCCAGCGCCTGATTGGGCAGATGATCGACGTGACCATCACCGAAGCCCTGCCGCACTCGCTGCGCGCCGAGGTGTTGGTGAAGGGCTGAGCAACTGCGCCACCTCCTGAGCATTTGCCACGGGAGCCTGAATTTGTAGTGAGCTGTGACAACAGGGCAGGTAGGCGGACATTGCACCGTTTGTGCCGGGGAGCAGGGTGTGGGCCATCTCTTTACCGTGGGAAGCGGTGGGGATTGGGCGCCTCGCTCCACTCCTTGCGCCATCGTGTGGCGATGATGGTTTTGACTGGGTTCTGCGATCGGCGGCCAAGGCTTCTACCCAGTCGTCACGGGGAGGCGCTTGCTTCTGCTTGGCTTGTACGCTTTCGCGGCCAAGTGCTTGCGTTGCAGCGTGCGTCAGGGCCTGTTGTTATGTTGTTATAGAGGCCGTCAAACATGAGCAATTGATGTGCGCTCTTGAAATGTGAGCTGTTGTTATCATTGCGCCCCTTATGAACAGAACGGATACGCCCCCGCTTGCGCCGCCTGCCCCGCAGGCTGCGCCATTGCTTGAGCTGCGCCAGGTGCAGTTCAGCTACAACGCGGGTGGGCGGGCCATTCTGGACGACTTCTCGCTCACCGTGCCGCGCGGCACGGTCACGGCCATCATGGGCGCTTCGGGCGGCGGCAAAACGACGGTGCTGCGCCTGATTGGCGGCCAGCAAAAAGCCACGCAAGGCCAGGTGTTGTTTGACGGGCAAGACATGGGCGCGGCCACGCCAACGCAGATTTATGCCGCGCGCCGCCGCATGGGCATGCTGTTTCAGTTCGGCGCCTTGTTCACCGACATGAATGTGTTCGACAACGTGGCTTTTCCGCTGCGCGAGCACACCGATTTGTCGCCCGGCATGATTCGCGACATCGTGCTGATGAAGCTGCATACTGTGGGCCTGCGTGGCGCGCGCGATTTGATGCCCAGCGAAATCTCCGGCGGCATGGCGCGGCGCGTGGCCCTGGCGCGCGCCATTGCGCTCGACCCCGAATTGGTGATGTACGACGAGCCCTTTGCCGGGCTGGACCCCATCTCGCTGGGCACGGTGGCGCAGCTGATTCGCGATTTGAACGATGCCATGGGGCTGACCAGTGTCATCGTTTCGCACGATCTGGACGAAACCTTCCGCATCGCCGATCAGGTGGTGATTTTGGGCAATGGCCGCGTGGCCGCCCAGGGCACGCCCGATGAGGTGCGCCACAGCAGCGATCCGCTGGTGCAGCAGTTCGTCAATGCCCAGCCTGAAGGCCCCGTGCATTTTCACTACCCCGGCCCCAGCCTGGCGGCGGATTTGGATTTGCAAAAAGCCACGCTGCCTGCGGCAGAAACTGCGGTTAAGCAGACCCAACGCGCAGGCCAGGGTACAGCGGTGAACACGTCATCGGGGGATGCCGCATGAATCCGTTTCACCCCGCAGAGATTGGCTACGCCATGCGCCAGCAAGTGCTGCGCTTGGGCACGGGCGCGCGCCTGTTTGCGCGGCTGATCACGTCTTTTTCCAGCTGGGCGCGCTTCGGGCTGATTCGCGACCAGGTTTTTTTCCTGGGCAATTATTCGCTGTCCATCATCGCGGTGTCGGGCCTGTTTGTGGGCTTTGTGCTGGGCTTGCAGGGGTATTACACCCTCAAGAGTTTTGGTTCGGCCGAATCGGTGGGCCTGCTGGTGGCCCTGAGCCTGCTGCGCGAGCTGGGGCCGGTGGTCACAGGCTTGCTGTTTGCCGGGCGGGCGGGCACATCGCTCACGGCTGAAATCGGCTTGATGAAGGCGGGCGAGCAACTGGCTGCCATGGAGATGATGGCCGTTGACCCCGTGCAGCGCATTCTGGCCCCGCGCTTTTGGGGCGGGGTGATTGCCATGCCCGTGCTAGCCGCCATTTTCAGCGCTGTGGGCATTCTGGGCGGCTGGCTGGTGGCGGTGCAGCTCATTGGTTTGGATGCGGGCGCTTTCTGGGGCCAGATGCAAGCAGGCGTGGATGTGTGGAAAGACATTGCCAACGGCGTGATCAAAAGCGTGGTGTTTGGCGTGGCGGTGACGTTCATCGCCGTGCTGCAAGGCTATGCCTGCCGGCCAACGCCCGAGGGCGTTTCGCGCGCCACCACGCGCACGGTGGTGGTGGCTTCGCTCAGCGTGCTGGGGCTGGACTTTTTGCTCACGGCGATGATGTTCAGCGTTTGAGCACGTGCGCTCGGCGCGACCGGAATTTTTCAAGGGAACCAAGCAAATGCAACGTTCAAAAGTGGATGTGTGGGTGGGCCTGTTCGTGCTGGCCGGCGCCGTGGCGCTGTTGTTTTTGGCGCTGCAGGCGGGCAATCTGCTGTCGATTGCGCCGCGGCAGGGCTACCAGATTCGCGCGGTGTTTCAGGACATTGGCGGCCTCAAGCCCAAGGCAGCGGTCAAAAGCGCGGGCGTGGTGGTGGGGCGCGTCAAGGCCATCGAATTCGACAACCAAACCTATCAGGCCGTGGCCGTGCTGGATATGGACGGCAAATACCAGTTTCCCAACGACAGCCTGCTCAAGATCATGACCAGCGGCTTGCTGGGCGACCAGTACGTGGGGGTGGAGGCCGGTTATGGCGATGTGAGCTGGAAGCCCGATGAGCGGGTCACCAACACGCAGTCGGCCATCGTGCTTGAAAACCTGATCGGGCAATTCATGAACAGCAAGGCCCTGGAAGTGGGCGGCAGCTCAGGGGGCGATAGCCAAACCGGTGCCGCAGCCGGAGCCGATGCGGGCGCTGGAGCAGGCGCCGCGCCAGCCATCGATCCCCTGGCAGGAGCCGACGCTGACACCCCCGTCCACGAAGCCGATTCGGCGGCTGATGCCAACGATGCCCACTCCATGCCTGAAACAGGGGGCGATCAGCCCCAAACCCAGCCAGGAAGCCAACCGTGATGCCCACCTTGTTGCAAGCCCTGAAACACAACAGCCGCAGCCTGTGCCTGGCCGCCGCCGTGCTGCTGGGCGGCTGCTTGACGGGTTGCGCCACCGGGCCCAACGCCCATCCGCGCGACCCGATGGAGCCGCTCAACCGTGGCGTGTACCGCTTCAACGATGCGGTGGACAAGGCTGTGCTCAAGCCCACGGCCACGGCCTACACCAAAATCACGCCCAACTTCGTGCAAAAGGGCGTGCGCAATTTCTTCAACAACCTGGGCGATGCGTGGTCCACCGTCAACAGCATCCTGCAACTCAGGGGGCAAGACGCGGCCAACAGCTTCTCGCGCCTGACCGTGAATACGCTTTTCGGCCTGGGCGGTATTTTTGATGTGGCCAGCGAAGCGCGCATCCCGCAATCCAAGCAGGACTTTGGCCTGACGCTGGCGCGCTGGGGCGTGCCTTCCGGCCCCTATGTGGTGCTGCCCTTGTTGGGGCCATCCACCGTGCGCGATACGGCGGCCCTGCCTATCGACATGAAGGGCAACCCCGTTGGCGCGGTGGAGTCGGTAGGCGTGCGCAATGGGCTTTCGATCCTGAGCGTGGTCGATTACCGCGCCCAGATGCTGCAAGCCAGCGATCTGCTGGATCAGGCCGCGCTGGATCCCTACAGCCTGTTGCGTGATGCCTATTTGCAGCAGCGCGATGCGCGTGCCGGCCAAACGGCATCTGACCAAGCTGCGGGCCAGGCCGCGGGTGGGGAGGGTTATGAGCCGCCGTTGCAGGAGGATGGTGCTGCGACCGGTGCCAACACCCATGCGGCAGGCGCTGGCTACGAGCCGCCGCTGGAGCCCGATCATGAAACGGCTGCTGTAGACACAGGCCCGGCAGCAGGCACAGCGCCTGCAACTGCACCGGCCCAGCCGCAATCGGCAGACCAGGCGAGTGCGCCCAGGGCCGATCAAAAAGCAGAAGCTGCTGTGGATCAGTTGCCGCAGACCGATTCCGCCAGCGGGCAGCGTGCTGCAACGCCTGTACCAACCCCGCCGGCGGCCGTGCAGGCCGAGCCTGCCCTTGCCTTGCCTAAAAAAGATGCTGCGGCCAGCTTGCGCAGCAGCGATGGGCCGGAGCAGCAGCCCGTTGTGCCGGCCATTTCGGGCCAGACCCCGCATTACTGGCCCGTGGTGCCCAAATGGGTGGATGAAGTCGCGCCCAGCAGCTTGGGCGGCAGCTTCTGGCGGCGTTGACCACGAAAGAGCCGAAGGCACCTTTATGCAGTTTGTTTGCGTGAATGAGCTTGCGCATGGGGCCTGATGGCAGGCGTGCGCGCCGTTGCGGCCAGCATGCCCGTAGTTTTTGGCCTTTGGGCTTTGTTTTGGATAGGCGCCGCATCCCACTTGAAAGGCAAAACACCATGAGAAAGATCAGCTCTTGCCTCGCCCTTGTTGCACTGGGGCTGCTCACGGCTTGCGCCGGGCGCGGAGGTGTCCAGTCACATCGCTATCACGATCAAATGAGCCGCCAGCAGTTCGTGGCGCAATGCGCGGCAGACAGCAAAAGCGGCCGCTCCGGTCTCAGCCATGCGCAGTTGCGCAGCATTTGCGCCTGCTCGTACGATGGTGGCATGCGCACCTATGGAAGTGCTGCGGGGCTTGCGCGCGCTCACCGCAGCGACCGCACGGCCTACAGAAAGACCCTGGCGCGCATTGCCCAGTCTTGTGCCCGCAAAACACTGAACAGACGCTGAGCGTTTTTCAAAAGCTTCCTGTCATGGGGTGGTGGTGGCCTCGGGGATGCAAATTCAGTGCTGCTCTGGCATGTCACGACGTATTCACTGCGATCGGTGCACCCTAGCTTCAAGGACTGTGAGCAGCTTGCCCTTGCGGCATTACGGCTTGATGCAAAAAGCCAAAGCCGGGAGTGAAGGGGCGCAGTATGATCCGCCCATTGCTGCGGATCGGCCGTGGCTCCGGCCATCAGGCCGCGGCGCGTATGGGCGATCCGGCTTGTGTTTGATATCGGGCGGCTATTTGATTTGCGCCGCTTGATGGTTTGTTTTTGAGGAACTGTTCATGAAGAAAAACGCTTTTGCTTTGGCCGCCAAATGCTTGGGCGGCGTGTTGTTGGCCTGCTGCGCGCTGGCGGGTCAGGCGCAGGCCGCCGATTTGGCGCCCGATGCCATGGTACAGAAAGTGGCAGGCGAAACGCTGGCGCAAATCAAGGCCGATGCTTTGCTGCAAACGGGCGATGTTTCGCACATCATCACCTTGGTTGATCGCAATGTCATGCCGCACGTCAACTTCACGCGCCTCACGGGCACGGCTGTGGGCCCGGCTTGGCGCACGGCCACGCCCGAGCAGAAAAAGCGGCTGGAAAAAGAATTCAAAACCCTGTTGGCGCGCACCTATGCGGGCGCTTTCAAGCTCGCCAACGACAAGGAGTTGAAGGTGCTGCCCATGCGCGGTGCAGCCGACGGCAACGATGTGCTGGTGCAAACGCAATTGGTCGGCGGCGGCGAGCCTGTGCCGATGGATTACCGCCTGGAAAAAACGCCCGGACAGGGTCTGGGCTGGAAGGCCTACAACCTGTCCGTGAGCAATGTCTGGATGATTCAAAGCTACCGCCAGCAGTTCGCCCAGGTCATCAATTCCAGCGGGATTGATGGCCTGATCAGCCGGCTGGAGGCCCAGAACAAAAGCAATGCGGGCAAGTAAAAACGTGCAGTTTGCAGGGGCCACGCCATGACGATTTGCCGCTTGACATTGCCCGAATCGATTGGGCACGCTCGTGCAGGGGCGCTGCTGCAGTCATTGCAGGCACAGCTCAAGGCGTGTGTGGGCAAAGGCGGTCTTGAGCGCATCGAAGTGGACGCTGCGGCCTTGCAGCAGTTCGACTCTTCGGCCCTGGCCCTGCTGCTGGCCTTGCTGCGCGCGGCCCGGCAGCAAGGCTGCGCTTGGGTGCTGCGGCATCCGTCGGCACGTTTGGCCGGGCTGGCTGCGCTGTATGGGGTTGACGCTTTGCTGCTGGCAGATGCTGCTGCGGCAAACGTGATGAGCCAATGAAAGAGCTTGCGTGAACAGGCCCTGGTGTGTTCTAAGAACCTGTTCACGATCTTTTGAGGACAAGAGCCAGGAAAGCGAGATGGA
>JAUMWT010000050.1 GCA_030529505.1 Allobrachymonas sp.
GAACTCCTGCATCACGGGCTTGCGCGTGACGTAGGACAGGCCAAAGTCCAGGCGCATGGCGCGCCACAGCCAATCCAGATACTGCACGAGCAGGGGGCGGTTGAGCCCCAGCACCTCTCGCGCTTCGGCCAGGGCCTGCTCGGAAGGAGGAATTTGCGACAGGCGCAGATAGTTCAAAGCCGGATCGGCGCCGCCCACGCGCATCATGACAAATACGATGACCGATGCCCCCAGGAGCATGGGGATGATGAGCAGCAGCCGCCCGATGATGTACTTGCGCATGTCACGAAGCCCTCTGAATCGCTCAATCGCCAACACCCAATTGCTCAACCGCTCGGTCGGCCCAAGTCAAGCACCCGACTAACCGCCCGATTCAGTCGCCCGGCGGCCCGTTCGCGCCCATCCAAAAAGGGCGCGAACGGGTGCTTGCAGGCGCTTATTTCGCCGGCTGCATCAGCTCGACCGGGATTTCATTGGCCAGTGCGCCAAACTCCACATGGCTGATCTTTTTGGGGTTGTGCACCTCGATCAGATTGAGGCTGGAGATGGGCAGATACACCGCCTGCTCGTGCAGGGTGCTGAGAATCCACCGCCACAATTCGGCGCGCTTGGCCTCGTCCTGCTCCAGCATCACTTGCGTGATCTTCTTGTCGATTTCCGCCTTCATGGGCAAGCCCGCCTGGGCTTGGTAGTCGGCGTGCGAGGGCTTGCGCATCGAGGCCGCAAATGCGTGCGGCTCGTAGGGCGCGCCCCAGCTGGCATTGAAGATCATGTGGAAGGTGCCGTCGATTTCACGGGCGTGCTTGGCGCTTTCTTCCTCGCCAACCAGGTTCACCTGAAAGCCCGCCTTGCCCAGATCGGCCTGCAGCACTTCGGCAATGGCGCGCTCCTTGCCATCGCTGCTCACGAAGTTCAGGTCAATGGCCAGTTTCTTGCCGTTTTTCTCGCGCACCTTGCCGCCCGCGGGCAGCTTCCAACCGGCCTCTTCCAACAATTTGGCGGCGGCTTCGGGGTCGTATGCATAGGCTTTCAGGCCGATATCGGCATAGGGCACGTTGGTGGCAAACAGCGTGTCGGCCTTGGGTTCGATATCGAACAGCACGTTCTTGATGATGGCGTCTTTGTCCACGGCATGATTGATCGCCTTGCGCACGGCCAGGTCATCGGTCGGGAAGCGCTTGGAATTGAGCGCCAGCATGCGCGTGGCCATGGGCTGCGAAGCACTGGCCACGAACTGCTCTTTTTGCGACTCGAAACGCTTGTAGGCATCGGGCGTGATGGGTCCATCGCCAAACACGATGTCGGCCTCTCCTGATTCCAGCGCCAGCGCGCGCGAATTGGTGTCGGGGATGACCTTGAACATCACCTCGTCGAACCCGGGCTTTTTGCCCCAGTAATGCGGGTTCTGCTTGAACAGATCGTATTCGCCCTCTTTCAATTCGGCCACCGCCCACGGGCCGGTGCCGATCGGCGCCTTGATGCCATCGGCCGTGTTGCCGCTTTCGGGAATCGAGCCGGGCGCCACAAAACGCAGGGGACGTATCAGCGAAATGTCTTGCAACAGGGGGTAATAGGCCTCATTGAGCTGGAAGCGCACCGTGTGCGCGTCCACCACCTCGGCGCCCACCAGCTTATTCATCAGATCCAGCCAATCATGGCGCTTGCGGCTGGCCAGCACGGCATCCACGTTTTTCTTGACGGCTTCGGCATCAAACGGGCTGCCGTCGGAAAACTTCACGTCGGTGCGCAGCTTGAAGGTGTAGCTCTTGCCATCGGGCGCAATCTCCCACGATTCGGCCAGCCACGGAATGACCTTGCCTTCTTTCGTGAACTTGACCAGCGGCTCGTACACCAGGTTCTGGCCGTACATCTGGTTGGGCGAGTACATATGCGGGTTCAGCGGCCCCACATTGCGCGCGGCGGCAAACACCAGGCGCGAAGGCCCGGTTGCTGCAGCAACAGCGGCGGCGGGCTGCTCGCCCGGTGTGCCCGACGCACTCGCTGCGCCCGCTGCTGGCGCGGAAGCCTGCTGCGAACAGGCCGCCAACACCAAAGCCGCCAAACAACCGCCCAGCCAGGCAGGCAGGCGGCGTGTTGCAGAGTGCGCACCCAGGCGCTGCTTGCGTTCTTCATCCAATCGCATCTTCGTGTCCCAATGAAAAAAATGCTTGGCGACACCAGCCGCCAAGCCATACGAGGAGAAACTGCCTCCGGAGGTACCCAAGCCTAAGCTTGAATGAGAGACATTCTATATCCTAATCAAAATGAAGAATATCTTATTCCTCGTCCGTGTGATCTTGGGGCAACAGCCTTTGGACTTTGGACTTTGGGCGTCTGCGCAGCGCCTTGTTCAAACGGATTTCAAACACGGCCCGGCCGGGCACCATAACGAAAGCATCAAACGCACAGCGGCAAGGCCCAGCCAGGAACTCTGACCCCAAAAGAAAGCCATCTGCTGGCGCTGGCATGATTCCCAGCGGCCTCTTCCAATCTGTTCACGACTCTGCAGCCAAGGTGAAGGGATAGGGGCGAAATGAAATTTCAGGCGCACATCGACATGCGAACTGCAAGGCAGCACCTGCGCGGCATGGGAAAGATTTTGCTCAGAGCCTGTTCAAAGTCTTTCCATGTGCGGGCGTGCAACTGAATGGCCAGGATCGCGGCGCACGCCGCAGCCAAGACTGGCCGTCTTGGCAAGGCGTGCAACAAAGAGCCTGGTCATTTGCTGCCTTGCCCCAAGGATTGCTCGGCAAAGGCACACGATGCGAAGACTTTGAACAGGCTCTCGGCAAATTGCCAAGGCCGCAGAGCGCCTGCTCCAGGAATCCAGCCACGACGGAATCGCCGCCCACGAGGGGCTCGCGCACAGAGCTTTTCAGGCCCTGAACAAAGTCCACAAGCCCATGCCAATCAAACCGATGGCCGCCAGATATTGCAAATGCCGGGGGCTGATGTATCGCGCCACCCAGCTGCCAGCCAGAATGCCCAGGCCCGCGGCCACAATCAGCGCCAGGGAGGCTGCAACAAACACGGCCCATTTGCCATGCTTGGCATCTGCTGCAAACAGCATCGTCGCCAGCTGGGTTTTATCGCCCAGCTCCGCCACCAGCACCGTCAAAAACACGGCAGCCATTCCCCGATATTCCATTTTGGACCTCCTCTTCTTCACTCTGCCGGCGGCTTTTGCCCAAGGGCCTCATTCCGCTCTTCTCGCAGCCTCCCCGAAAACCGCCAAAAAAACCGCTAAAATATATGAAAAATGATCCGAAATATGATGATTATCAATTAACGTATTACTGCGCCGAGCTTTCCACGCAGCTTTCTTCATTTACTCATCTCCAAAAATCATTTTCAGCCTCTCAATGAACAAGCATGCCTGTCATGCCATAAACAAATCCAGATCTTTTATCATCGAAAGCTAGTAACAAGATATTGAAACACTCCTTCGGAAGAATTTCCGATGACTCAGAAAGGAGGCTTTTTCATATGGAGCGCATCACCATTTCACTTGACAAAGTGTTGATCAAGGAATTCGATGAGCTGATTCAACACAATGGCTATCAAAATCGCTCGGAAGCCATGCGCGATCTTTTGCGCGCAAAGATTCAGGAATTGCGTTTACAGCGTCATCAAGCTCCTTTCTGCTTGGCCAATATCTCTTACATCTATCAGCACCGCCAACGTGATCTGACCGAACGCCTGCTGGAGATGCAGCATCTCGCGCACGATATCGTCATGGTGAATTCGCATATTCATCTGGATTACAAGCACTGCATGGAGAACGTGATACTCAAAGGCAAAACAGAACAGGTTCAACATGTGGCCAATAAAATCATTGCAGAACGCGGCGTGCGTTATGGCAATATCTGCATCATGCCTTCTCCGCCCGATTTGGGCGGCAAGCCATGATCCGCAGCCTTGAATAGAAGTTTTCCATGCGCTGCTCCAATCATTAAATTCATTCAAAGCAGATTCGAATACCGGCTTCATCAACGAGGCGCGTATTTATCTGCAACTGCTAAACCGTTTTCTCCTTTCTTCCACAAACTGAGCCGCTCACGCGAGAATTGCGGTCGGCCGACTTGGCAATCGCGCAGAATGTGCAGACCCACGCCCTGCCTTTGCCAGGCCAGCATGGTGCCGCAAGGCCTGTCCGGACCGCAGCGGGCCAGCTGGCTCATGCCTTGGAATGCCCGTGCACTGTCTTCATGGCAATTGAGCAAGATGGCAAGGCCCCGGCTTTGCCGCTGCATGTGGCGCAAGGTGGCATGCAAGCTGTCTGCTTCGCTTTGCCCCTGGCTGA
Source organism: Allobrachymonas sp. (assembly GCA_030529505.1). Classification (GTDB taxonomy): domain Bacteria; phylum Pseudomonadota; class Gammaproteobacteria; order Burkholderiales; family Burkholderiaceae_C; genus Brachymonas. The sequence goes on from JAUMWT010000050.1 coordinate 4,304, forward strand.
TGCCCAGGATGTCCAGCGGCGACAAGGCGTCGTGTATGCGCACCTCCACGGCATCGCCTGCCAGCCAGCGCCCCTTGATCAGCGCCATGTGCAAGCGGTTGCTGTAGGCCTCCCGATAGGCCTGCGCGGTGAAGGCGCCATAGTGCGTCTGCAGCGGGCAGGTGGCCACTTTGTGCACCAAAGCCTCATGGCGCATGCGATGCACGATCAAATCGTCGATATGGCCCAGCTTGAGCCCATGTTTCCTGGCAAATGCACGACCGTCTGCCGCGCATGCCACGCTGCCATCGCTGCGCAAGATGGCGCAAACTGCGGCTGCGGGCCGGTAGCCAGCCATGACTGCCAGATCGCAGGCGGCTTCGGTGTGCCCGGGGCGCATCAGCACGCCGCCATCGACTGCCTGCACCGGAAAAACATGCCCCGGCTGCACGATGTCGCGCGCCGTTCCCAGGGCCGCGCGCTGTATGGTCAAGGCCCGGTCGGCCGCCGATATGCCGGTGCTCACGCCTTCGGCCGCCTCAATGGATGCGGTGAATGCCGGCCCCCGATCATGCGGCACCTCGCCGACTTGACGCAGCAGCGGCAGGCCCAGTTCCTGGCAGCGTTGCCGCGTCAGCGCCAGGCAAATCAGGCCCTTGGCATGGCGGGCCATGAAGTTGATGCTTTCGGCCCCGGCGCATTCGGCGGGCAAGACGAGCTTGGCCTCGTTCTTGCGCCAAGAAGCGTCCAGCAGGACGATCATCCTGCCTGCCCGCAATTGCGCAAGCAGCTCCGGCACCGAAGCTGTGGGTAAATGGGTGTGTGTACGGCTCTTTTCCACGGCAGCACGCTTTGCAAACGTCCGCGTGCATCGCCACGCATCACGGACGCTGACCGGCCTGCAAACAAGCGGCAGCCGCTCCGCCCCAATGCCCTTGCTGGCATTTGGGAGATAGGCTGCGTTGGCATGGAGGCTTGGCTACACTACACATGCAAACGTTGCTGCAGGTCTGGCGGTTTAGCCAAAAAACACCTGCCAGATGGCAGTCTGGCAGGTGCAAGTGACGTCAAACTGCCAAACGTCACATGGCTAAGATGGTTTTGTCAAGACAAGATCAGAACAGGAAATAACGCTGAGCCAAGGGCAACGTTTGCACCGTTTCGCTCTTGAGCGGTACGCCATCTGCACTGACGATCATCGTCTTGGGATCGACCGACATCTTCGGCGCCAGGTTGTTGTGGATCATGCAGCGCTTGCCCACCGTGCGGATATTGCGTACCGGCAGCACCATCTGATTCAGCTCCAGTTTCTCCTTGATGCCATCTTCGTAAGCAGCGGTGGAGACAAAGGATGCGCTGATGCGGTTTCTTGCGCGGCCATAGGCACCGAACATGTCTTGCATGATCACGGGCTGTGGAGAGGTCAGTGAAGCGTTGGCATCACCCATCTTGGCTGCGGCGATGAAGCCGGCCTTGAAGACCGTGTGGGGCTTGGCGCCAAACATCTTGGGCTCCCAAACTACCAGGTCAGCCATCTTGCCGGGCTCGATCGAACCCAGGTAGTCGGAGATACCGTGGGTGATGGCCGGGTTGATGGTGTATTTGGCCATGTAACGCTTGACGCGGAAGTTGTCGTTGTCTTCGCCTTTGGCTTCAGGCAACTGCCCGCGCTGCTTCTTCATCTTGTCGGCCAGCTGCCAGGTGCGGATGATCATCTCGGCAATACGCCCCATGGCCTGAGAGTCCGAAGACATCATGGAGATCGCGCCCATGTCGTGCAGCACGTCTTCCGCAGCCATACTGCCATTGCGGATGCGAGACTCACAGAAGGAGATGTCTTCTTCGAGCTTCAGATCCAAGTGGTGGCAGCCGGCAATCATGGCCATGTGCTCGGCCATCACGTTCTTGGTGTAAGGCACCGTGGGCGTGGTGGAAGAAGGCAGCACATTGGGCTCGCCCACCAGCGAGATCACGTCAGGCGAGTGACCACCGCCAGCACCTTCGATGTGGTAGGTGTGAATGGTGCGTCCGCCAATGGCGCGGCGGGTGCTTTCCACATAACCAGCCTCGTTCAGGGTATCGGTGTGGATGGTGATTTGCACGTCGTACTCGTCGGCCACATCCAGCGCGCTGCGAATGGCAGCAGGCGTGGTGCCCCAGTCTTCGTGCAGCTTCAGACCCAATGCGCCAGCCTTGATCTGCTCGACCAAAGGCATGCTGGTCGTACAGTTGGCGCGGCCCGTGAAGCCGAAGTTCATGGGGAAGGCCTCGACCGATTCCAGCATCTTGTGGATGTTCCACGGACCTGGCGTACAAGTGGTGGCCAAAGAACCGGTGTTGGGGCCTGCGCCACCGCCAATCAAAGTGGTTACGCCAGAGAACAGGGCCGTGTGGAACTGGTGCGGGTTGATGAAGTGCACGTGGGAGTCAATCCCTGCAGGCGTCACGATCTTGCCGTCGGCAGAAAACACATCCGTTCCCACGCCGATGATCAAGCGGTCAGTCACGCCATTCATCGTATCGGGGTTGCCCGCTTTGCCCACGCCGACGATCTTGCCGTCCTTGATGCCGATGTCGCCTTTGACTACACCCAGAATCGGATCAATGATGACCGCATTGGTGATCACCAAGTCCAGGGCATTGGCCTGACCGGCGCGTGCGCTTTGCCCCATGCCGTCACGGATGGTTTTGCCGCCACCGAACTTGGACTCTTCGCCATAGACGTTGTAGTCCTTTTCGATCTCGACGAACAATTCCGTATCGCCCAAGCGGATCTTGTCGCCCGTGGTCGGGCCGAACATGGAGGCGTATTCTTTTCTTTCGATTTTGGTAGACATTTCTATTCTCCTTACTCAACAAAGCCGGCAACTTTTGCGCGCTCCATCGCCTGAAGCAGCGTTTTCTCGTTGATCTGCCCATTGGTCAAACCATTGGCGCCCAGCACCAAACGGTTGCCGGTGATCTCTACCAGTTGCACTTCTTTCTTCTCACCCGGCTCCCAGCGCACGGCCGTGCCCGAGGCGATGTCGAGGCGATAGCCAAAGGCCTCGGCCCGGTCAAAGCTCAGGTACTCGTTCACTTCGAAAAAGTGGATGTGCGAGCCGATCTGGATGGGGCGCGTGCCCTTGTTCACCGCGGTGATCTTCTTGACGGCCAAGCCCTCATTGATCGTGATCGGGCTTGATTTGAAAATGACTTCTCCTGGAATCATCTTGGTCTCCTTGTTCGAGCGATTCAAACTCAATGCTTTGTTGCAAAACCCGTCCCGCTCAGCGGATGGGGTGGTTCACCGTCACCATCTTGGTGCCATCGGGGAAGGTCGCTTCAATCAGCACGTGCCCGATCATTTCGGCCACGCCTTCCATCACTTCATCTTTTTTGACAATGGGGGGAGCGTTTTCATCCTGCAGCTCGGCCACGCTCACGCCATCGCGCGCACGCTCCATCAACTCGGCCGAAATCAGGGCCATGGCTTCCATGTAATTGAGCTTGAGGCCACGCGCCTTGCGGGCCTTGGCCAGCTCCCCTGCCGAATAAATCATCAGCTTCTCGATCTCTCTGGGCATCAGATGCATGATTGCACTCCTTGTGAAAACGGCACACTCGCGTGCCAGTTGCATAAACCCCCTCCTTGCCCAAACCCAACAGTCAAGCCGTTTGTCCAGACAAGGAAAGAGCCCGAAAGTAAGAAATCCATAAATGAACTTCCTATGTAGGAAATGTATTGAAAGATATCCTACACACCCTTCATTTTTCTTTTTATTTCCTTTGTTTCTTTTAGAAACAAAGGAATGTGGCTTTACAGCAACTCCAACATCTGCTCTTCTTCTTTTTTATCTTTTGTTTTCAATAAGTTACGCTATTTTCCTAATAAGAAATATTTTTTGTTTTAAGAAAATTTTATTTTTCCCGAGCTTTTCTATCAAGAATAACAAAAGATTGGCAATGAAATGTATTCTCATTTAGGTGCTTTTAGTCCCTCTTTTCTGCCCGCCCGGGCGCTCCGAATCCAGGCTCTTGCTTGAGAGCCATGCTGCACATGCACAAACCAATGGCAGGCAAACAGCCGCCAAACACGATGGCCAATGAAGCAAGCGAACGACACGTTGACGCCCCAACCTGTCCGCGACCAAACCACATCCACTCCTCCATTTCTGCATTTGCACCCCGGCTTGCTGAGCTGAGCGAACGGCGAGCAGCGAATGCTGTTTCGGGAAGTAGCACTACGCCGACACTTGCTGCGTGCTCAAAGCTTGTTCAAAGTCTTTCCATGCGTCCGCAGGCCCAACAAATGACCGGGATCGCGGCGCACACCGCAGCCAAGGTGTGGCCAATCTTGGCAAGAGGTGCAACAAAGGGCATGCTCATTCTTTGCCTTGCCCAAAAGCTTGCTTGGCAAAAGCAGCATCTGCCGCGTTGCAAATGCTCACTGGGCGGTCAGGTCAGCCTGTTTGCGGCCCGTTTTTGCTTCGCGCCTTGCAGCGACAGCTTTTGCCAAACAAGGCGCACGAGCGAAGACTTTGGACAGGCTTGCAGAAGGATAAGCAAGCCCGCACACTCGGACGAACAATCCTCTCGCGCAACAAAAAAGCCCTGCGTAAAAACGCAGGGCTTCGTCGTTCAAAGCGGCAGCGGCTTACACCACGGCTGCTTTTTGTACCAGGCGCGTAGCGACCCAGCTCTTGGTCTTGGAGATGGGACGACCTTCGGTGATCTCCACGATGTCGCCGAGCTTGTACTCGCCTTTTTCGTCATGGGCGTGGTACTTGCTCGTCTTGATCATGATCTTGCCGTAGATCGGGTGCATCACGCGGCGCTCAATCATCACCGTCACGGTTTTGTTGCGCTTGTCGCTCACCACCTTGCCAATCAAGGTGCGCTTCAGAGGTGTTTTTTCTGTCATGGCGA
>JAUMWT010000002.1 GCA_030529505.1 Allobrachymonas sp.
CCGCATGCCATCGCGGTGACAACAGCCAATGTGAGCGATCGTCAAGGGGCATTGCAAGCTTTGTGGCACAGTGCAAAGAGCTTGAGCCAAGTCAAAGCGTTGTTGTGTGACAGTGGCTATGTGGGCAAGCCCTTTGCACAGGGCGTACAGGACATTCTGGGCGAGCACGTCAAGGTGCAGATAGCCAAGCGCAGTGAGTTGCACACGTTCAAGGTGATGCCCAAGCGCTGGATTGTGGAGCGCAGCTTTGCCTGGCTGGAGAAGAGCAGAAGGCTGTGGAAGAACTGCGAGAGGCTTGTGAACACCAGCTTGCAGTTCATCCACCTTGCTTTCCTGGCTCTTGTCCTCAAAAGATCGTGAACAGGTTCTAAGAACCTGTTCAAAATCCCCTCGTGGGCGCTTGATGAATATGGAGGCGGGTGTTTTGCTGTGTTGCGAATCTGTCAATCATCTGACTCATGTTGCACGGGCGATGCACTGCGCCACATGCAAAGATGTACGCCTTGCATCCCATTCCCTATCCAACCGCCTGTTGAGATTTTGAACAGGTTCCGAGCTGAAGCGGCCGCATGGCGCGGGTGGAGGCAACTTAAAGCAGTCGGATATATAGGTGCAATCCCTAATTTGCAAACAAATGTGTTACCACGTTTTGCGCAGGCCCAGGTAGAGCGTTTGCGCACGGGTGTTGAACAGTTGCAGATTGGCGCGACGGTGGATGGCTTCTGCCCCGGCGAATATTTCCAGTTCGGGCAGCTTGTGCGCATATTCCAGGCGCAGCAGGTGCTTGTGCACGCGGCGTTTGCGCTTGTTTTCAAGCAGCGGGCTGTAGCCGTTTTGATCGCGCGTGTGTTCGTATTCGTAGTCCAGCTGCCAACGGTTGCGGCCGCGTTGCAGCCAATGGCTGACGGCCAAGGCGGTTTGCTGCTGTTTGCCGCCTGCACGGTGGGCGGCATGGCTGGGGCTGTCTTGCCCGGCGCGCGCTTCCACGCGCCAGTTGGCACACAGGCTGCGCGCTTGCAGGCCTTGGTAGTGGCTGTTGACGTTGCTGCCGCTGGGGAATTGTTGCAAGGCGCCTTCCGCGCCCAGGCGCAAGCGGCAGCCCAGGGCGGCCAAGTCCATGTCCCAGCCGATGGCGCCGCCCAGTTCGCGGTAGAAATGGCCCTTGTTGTTGAAGGCCGCGGTGACGTAAGCCTGTGCGAAGGGGCCGTGCGATTGGATGCTGGCGTTTTCAACCAGGCCGCGGGCCACGGCGTAGCTGGCGCGCTTTTCGCCGGGTGTTTGGTGCAGGCTGCCCGATAGCGCGCCATACCACATGCGGCCGGGGGCTGGGCCGGGGCTTTGAAAGCGCACGTGGCCGCTCAGGCGCCAGAACATGCCGGCGCGCGGGCCTTCGATCAGGGTCACGGGCACACGCCCGCCGGGCAGGGTCAGCTCGAACTGGCTGCGCACGGGGCTGGCGAGCAGGTTGTTGTCATGCCCCAGGGTGAGGCTGATCTGTTTTTGCCAGCCCGTTTGCTGCATGGCCAGGGGGGCAGAGGGGGCTGGGCTGGCCGTGGCCTGGGCCAGCGCCAGGCGGATGGGCGCTGGCAGGTCGGGCTGGCTGTCCAGCTCTTGCAACAGGGATTGCGCGGCCAGCGTATCGCCCATGCCTTGCAGGGCGAGGAAGAATTCAAAGCGCGATTCGGCATGCTGCGGGCGCAGCAGCAAGGCCAGCTCCAGCCGTTCGGCCGCTTCGGTGTGGCGTTGCAAGGCGTTGAGGACTTGGCCCAGCAGCAGCTGGTAATCGGCGTTTTTGCTGCATTGCGCTTCGCGGGCGAGGTCGGTGTAGCCGGCGATCAGCTCTTGCTGCACCAGAGCGGGCGCGGGCAGTTCGCAATCGGCGGCCTGAATGTCGCTCACCGGCGCAGAAGCAGCAACAGCTGGCAGCGCCCACAGGGCCAAAGCAGCCAGTGGCGCAATGCCGCGCCAAGCGGGGGAGGGCATCAACGGGAGCAAGGCCATGTGAAAAGGGAGCTAATCAGCCTGGGGCACACGGCGCTGCAGGGGATAGGCGTAGATGCGGCAGGGGTTGAGCATGCCGTCGAGCAAGAAGACGCCTTGCGATTCGAAGGGGTGATCTTCGCCCAGGGCAGCGACCAGGTTTTCGCCCGCCAGCAGGGGGTGGGCCAATTCGGTGCTCATTTTTTCCAGGCGAATGGCCAGAGTGACAGGATGCCCCAAAGCCAGATGGGTGCGGCGCCGCGCCGGGCCGAAGGAGCCGACCGTGGCGTGGCCGCTTTCCAGGCCCACGCCCAGCGCCAGCGGCTGCAGCACGGGGTCGTCGTTGAGTTGCGGCAGAAACTCGCCGGCCCGATCGAGCAAGGCCAGGCCCGCGGCCAGGGCCGAACTGGCCAGGCGCTTCATGTCTGCGGCGGCTGTGGGCGCATGCGCCGGGGTTTGCCAAACGGCCAGAATGGCATCGCCCTGAATGGATTCGATGATGCCGCCGTGCTGCTCGACGATTTCCGTGGCCACGGCGATGAAGGCGTGCAGCACGGCCGCACTTTCTTCGGGCGGGCGCTGCTCGCAATAGGCCGAGAAGTTGCGGATGTCGGCATACAGCGCGACGATGCCGGAGCGGTTGGCCTCGATAGCGTCCGAAGGATCGCGCAATGCCAAGGCCGCGGCCACCGGGCGCGGCAGGTAGCTGGAGAGGTGCGAGTAGATGCGGTCGCGCTCATGGCGGCTCCAGGCGTATTCGAGCGCCGACAGATTGAGCGCGCTGAGCAGCACAAACAAAGCCGGCGGCACCCAGGCCAGCCACAGCGCCGCCTGCGCAAGCAACATGGCCTTGAGGCCAAACAGCAGCAGCGCCCCGGCCAATGCGCCCAGCAGCAAAGTGCTGCTGCGGTATTGGCGCTGCCTGCGCGCCAGGCAGCACAGCGCCACGGCGCCCAGCAGGCCCAGCGCCATGCCCCAGATCAGGCTGAAGCGCGGCTCGCGCGGAATGCGGCCATCGAGCAGGCCCACCAGAAACTGCGCATGCACCAGCACGCCCGAACCGGGCTTGCTGAAGGGGGTGGCGATGCGATCGTTCATGCCCAGGGCGGTGCTGCCTACCACGGCCCAGGCGTTTTCGAGCAGGCCGGCGGGCACGCGCTGCTCCAGCAAATCGCGCGCCGAGATCGACACGAAGGCCTGCGGATGCACGCTCCAGGGCACCCGCACATGGCCACGCGCATTGACGGCAATCGCCTGCTCGGCCAAAGGCAGGCCCGTCAGTTGCCAGGCCGGGGCCAGCAGACCCCTGCCCGGCTGCAATTGCACTTGATCCATGCTGTGCGAGGCGCGCATGGCCGCAGCCAGAAACAGCGCGGGGTAGGCTTTGTCGTGGTGGCAGATGAAGGCGGGCTGGGCGCGCACCGAGCCGTCTGCCGCCAGCTCGGGCGTGATGTGCCCGGCGGGCAGATCGGCAAAGCTGGCGGTGTTGCCCAAATAGTCGTTGGTGGCGGTAAACACGGCCGGGCAATGCGCCCAGGGCATGGCGCCGCTAAGCTGGCCCTGCTGCAGTTGCGCACCGTGAATGGCAAAAACCTGAGAGATGATGGCCTGATTGCGCGCCAGCGTGGTGGCCAGTTCCTCGTCGCCTTCTTTGCTGTCGGCAAACACCAGGTCGTAAACCTGCAGGGCGGTGCCTTCGTCGTGCAGGCGTTGGCTGAGTTGGGCGATGCGTTCGCGCGGCCAGGGCCAGGGGCCGAACTGCGCCAGGCTGGCTTCGTCGATGTCGATGATGATGACGCGGCGCTCGGTTTGCTGCGAGGCCGTTTGGCGCCAGACCCAGTCGGTCGAGCGTTCCTCAAGAACGGAGAGCGTGGACGAGAACCACGCCCCCACGCCTGCCAGCATCAGGCCGGCCAACGCCAGGGCGATGAGGCTGCGCTTCCAGAAGCCCGAGAACAGCGCCGACAGTTGCAATCAATGCCCCCACAGGGTCAGGCCGCTGATTTGCCCGTGGGCTGCGCGCTGCTCGAACAGATAGCCCGCCTGGCGGGCGTCGTGGCTCAGGCTGCCGGCCAGGTGCTGCCCGGCCGCTGCCTTGGGCAGCAAAGCGCCGTCGGGGCCGATGCGGCCTTCGGTCGCGAAGCGGGCCGAGCCCACCTCGCTGCCGCTCAAATCCAGCTGGGTGGCAAAAGTGCCGGCTTGAAAATTCACGTCCAGGCGCGGGTTGTGAATCGCCACGGGCTGCCCGAACAGGCCGGGGCGGCTGTAGGCGGCCGAGCCTTCCTTCATGGCAAAACTGGCTTGGCCCTGCCCGCCCAGATAGTGCGGGTGGGTGAGTCCGTCTCGATAAAGGGTGGTGACGAAATTGCTCGCAATGGCCTGCATGCCTGCCATCTGCTCGGGCTGCTGGGGCCGCGCCGTGGCGATGCTGTTGGCAGGAATGCCCCAGCCAAAGGCGTTGCGCAGCCAGCGCATGGGCTTGTCGGCGGCGATTTCGACCGGGGGAGATGGCTGGGTGTCGGGGAGCGGGGCATCAGGGATGCTGCTGAGCGGGGCAGCATGGCTAGCAAATGCTTCCTTGATCTGGCTTTCGGCCGGACTCAGCTTGGTGGCCTCTTGAATCTGCGTGGCGGCCAGCAGGGTGCTTGGCCCCAGAATCTGCGCAGGCGCAGCCGCGGCAATCATCTGGGGGCTGGTGGCGCCGCGCGATGAATCAAAGGCAAGCGTTTGCTTGCCCATATTGGCGCTCAGCAGCACGCCATCGTCGGGCTGGCAGTTGCCTGCGGGGCAGTCGTTGAGCGGCGTCATGACGATGGCGCCCGTGACGACGTGCGCCTGGGTTTTTTGCGGCTCGGTTTGCACCACGAAATCGGTGCCCTTGATGCCGATGGCCACCACCGGGGTATTGAGGCGGAAGCGCTCGCGGTTTTCCTCACCCCAGGCGCCGGTGATGGAGCGCATCACGCCTTGCTCCAGATTGAAATGGATGCTTGCCGAGGCGCTGCCTTGGTGGTTTTTGCCGCCCTTGCCCTTGTTGGCGTGGGCGTAGTTCTGAATGTGCAGGCGGCTCAAGGGGCGCACGCTGACCAGGCCGCCATCGACAAAGCGGATGTGCACATGGCCGCCAGCGGCCGTTTCCAGCCGGTCGCCCACCTGGATGCGCAGGCCGCGCGTGACGGCCCCGCGTACCTCGGGCGCATCGGCGCGGATCACGGCCGCTTGGCCGATGACCGTGGTAACCTCGCCCACCACCTGGGCGGCCAGTGCCTGCGCGGGCAGGCTGCCCAAGGCCAGAGTCAGGCTGAACAAGAGCTTGCGAGCGGGCAAAAAGCGTGAGCTGGGCATGATGGCCTCCGTTGCGCCTGAAGGCGGCGATAAGGGGTGGCTGTATCAGCGGAATCGGGATGTATAAGCAAGAAAACATTCTACCCGCGTTGACGGCTCGTTACAATGAGCGCAAGCGCTTGCGCCGCGCGCTTTTCAGCGTCTTTTGAGCGTTTTTGTGGCTGGTTTTCACATCGCTTTTCATTCCGCCTTTTTCGTTCCGCTTTGGCCTGGCAGATGCTTCAAGGGTGATGCTTCAAGGGCATCTGCAATCTGCAGATGGGCGGCCCGCCGTCGGCCAGTAGGGCCAGCAGATACATGAATCGCACCGGCGCATGCAGGCCCAGCATGCGCCCGCGCAGTGAAGCAGCACTTCTCCGACCCACCCCTTTTCTTTTTTTCCCAGCCCTATGCCGATACCGTTTCAGAGGCTCCTTCACGTGGGTTTGCTGGAGTCTTTGCCGGAAGAAGTTCTGTTCAGAATTTCCACGCAAGTGACGGAAAAGCAGTTTTCCCGCCGCGAAGTGGTGCTGGCCAAGGGGCAGGCCCAGGCCGGCTTCGGCTTCTTGATCGAAGGCAGCTTGCAGGGGGTGGATTTCACCGTGGATGGGCGAAGCGCCGGCCTGTATTTCATCAACCCCGGGGATTTCTTTGGCGAGCTTTCCGTCATCGATCACCAGGCGCCGGCCGAACACATCATCGCCACGGCCAAATCCTCCGTGGCCATGATGGACGCAGCCGTGGCGCGGCAGTGGATTTTGTCCACCCCCGTGCTGGCGCAGCGCGTCATGCTGCGGCTGGCCCAGCGCGTGCGCGAGGCCACGGCGCAACGCACCCTGCTGAGCCTGCCCAGCCCCATGCAGCGCCTGTGCGTGCAGCTGCTGCAACTCTCGCGCCAGGATGGCGGCGGCGCGCCCGGTATTGATCCGATTCCCACCCATCAGGAACTGGCCATCATGATCAACAGCAGCCGCGAAACCGTTACGCGCGCCTTTCAGGTGCTGGCCTTGCACCAAGCCATCAAGCGCGATGGCAGCGCACTGCGCCTCATGCGCCCCGATCTGCTGAACGACATCGGCCTGGGGCAATCCACCGAAGTGAGCCTGAAATAACCCTGAGAACCTGCTCAAAGCCCCCTCACGCGCACTTGACTTGAATGATGGCAGCGAGAGGGCGCTTGCCGTGTTGCAAATCTTGTCCCATGGCATGGGCTGCCTATGCGGTGGCCACATACACAGATGTGTGCCTTGCGCCCCATCCCGTTCCATGCCTAATCACCTCGCGTTGAGACTTTGAATAGGCTCTGGGATCGCGGCCTGCTGGCAGGTTGCCGTGCCGCCGTTTTGATGAAGGCGGGCGCTGGCTGGGCGTGTTTGTGGCCATGTCGTTCGCATCATCCGCATCTCGGCGAAAAGGCCTGAATCAGTCCAGCGGATGTTTGTGGCACAGCAGGCAATCCCGAGCGATGGCCTTGGGCCGCCCGCTTGCGTTGCCGGGGGCGGCCAATCCGGGGCTGTGCATTTGTTGCGCATTGCTTAGCTGGTGACGGCCAACAGCAGACTGCCTTGTCGGGTTAATGGGCTTGCGCTAAACTGCCCCGGATTGTCCGGCGCTGCCGGTTTTTCAGCTCATCGCAACAAGAAAGGGTTTGCCATGTCTCGTAAGAAGTTTCCTGCTTCAGTTCTTTCCGTCAACATCGGGATCGACGCCAAGGATCGCAAAAAAATCGCCAATGGCCTGTCGGCACTGCTGGCGGACAGCTACACCCTGTATCTGATGACGCACAACTTCCACTGGAACGTGACCGGGCCGCATTTCAACAGCCTGCACGCCATGTTCATGGAGCAATACACCGAGCAGTGGAATGCGCTGGACGACATCGCCGAGCGCATCCGCTCGCTGGGCATTGCCGCGCCTGGCACTTATCGCGAGTTTTCCAAACTTTCTTCGATTCAGGAAGTCGAGGGCGTGCCTTCCGCCATGGAAATGGTGCAGCATCTGGTGCTGGCGCAAGAGGCCGCTGCCCGCACGGCCCGCAAAGTGTTTGAAGCGGCCGAAGCGGCCAATGACCAGCCCACGTGCGACTTGTTGACCCAGCGCATGGACGTGCACGAAAAAACCGCCTGGATGCTGCGCAGCCTGCTGGAAACGGCTTGATACAGCGCGCCTGGCGTGCATGCGGCACAGTCGGCTTGTTTGCGCGACTGCGTCTTTCCAAAAAAACCGGCCGAGCGCCGGTTTTTTCATGGCCGGATTGTCGTTCGGCTTGGCTGCAGGTGCTGAGCCCAGCAGGGCGCTTGTTTGGGGCGCGCAGTGAACAATCAGCGCCAAGCTCGATGGAATGAAAAAGCAGGTATGAAGTGTGGGACAAACGGTGCGTCGGCTCCAAACCGGGTAGGCGATTCGCTTGCGTTGTGAGTGCAGCCACACCGGGACGACGCCTTGGCTGCTTGAAGCAACACTGGCGGGCACGGGCGCAGAGCATTCCTTGTTAGTTAAGTTGGGAGAGGCAAATGAGCACGTCAAAGCAAGCAACAAAACCCTGGGGCCTTGCTGCGGTCATCGGCCTGATCCTGCTGTTGGCTGCTTACTACCTAGCATCGCCGTGGGTGGCCTTGGCGCGCCTCAAGGCCGATGCGCAGGCGCGCCGCACGGATCGCATGAGCCAATATATCGACTTTGCGGCTGTGCGTGCCTCCATCAAAGCGCAATGGCTCGCCCGCTTGCAGGAAGAAATGCCAGCCGACGACGCCAGGCAAGGGCTGGCCGCCTTGGGCATGGCGCTGGCCGGTGCGGCGCTGGAGCCAGTGGTGCACGTGCTGGCTTCGCCCCAGGGGCTGGTGGCCATGATGAATGGCGAAAACCCCCTGCCCGGCTTTGACCGCCTGGGCATTGCCGTGCCGCCGCCCGTGGTTGCAGAGCAGCGCCCTGCTCCGTCACCGGTTGTGCCCCCTGCGGATGCGGCGCAGGGGCAGGTGAATCGGCCGGGATCAGCCGGTCAGCCAGCCGCGCCGCAAGCCGGCTCTGGTGCCGATGCCGCATCGCCCGCCAGCACAGCAGCCAAGCGGCCCTGGCGCTTGCGTTATGAGGGTTTGAACCGCGTGGTGATTCAGCGCCAGCCCGCACATGCGGACGAGCCCTATCTGCTCATGCACAGGCGGGGCTTGTTTGGCTGGCAAGTGGTGGACGTGCACTTGGGCCGCTTGTGGTGATGCCCGTTTGCTGGCGAGCAGCCCAGTCGACCCAGCCCAAGCCATGATGTGTCGCAAATGCTCGCCTGGTGGCCAGGCCAGCGTCTGTGCCTGGCGCCTTGCCGTGACTGCCTTTGCCAAGCAAGGCGCATGATGCGAAGATTTCGAACAGGAGCAAGTCTTGGTTTTGCTGGCAAACGCGCGCAAGGCGTAAGCAAAGGTCAGCATTTGTCGGCAAAGGCGACCTCTTTCAAGACTTACTTCTTGCTACCCGCTGTTCGCAGGCAAGCGGCAGACAATGCCGCCTGCTTTTGCAAGCGTTTCTTCATGGTCTTTTCTGCCCCCAAGGGCGGGCTCGAATCAAAGGCCTTGGGCGGCGTCAAAAGCAAAAAACCTGAAATTAATTTTGATAACAGAGAAAGAGGGGAAAGCATGAAATTTCAACGCCACTTGATCGTCGCCACCTTGAGCCTGGCCACGGCCACTGCTTACGCCGCTGGCGACCACGACACCAAATGGGGCTACACCGGCCACGGTTCGCCCGAATCCTGGGGCGAGCTCTCGCCCAAGTTCCGCGCCTGCGCCGAAGGCAAGAGCCAATCGCCCATCAACATCACCGAAACAGTGGAAGGCGATCTGCCCGCGCTCAAAGTGAACTATCGCCCGTCCAAAGTGGAAGTGATCAACAACGGCCACACCATCCAGGCCAATTATTCCGACAGCAACAACACCCTGCGCGTGGGCGACAAGGTCTATACCCTCAAGCAGTTCCACTTCCACGTTCCCAGCGAGAACCTGATCAAGGGCAAATCCTTCCCGCTGGAAGCGCACTTCGTGCACGCCGATGCCAAGGGCAATCTGGCCGTGATCGGCGTGCTGTACGAAAACGGCAAAGACAACAGCCGCCTGGCGCCCATCTGGCAAGCCATGCCTGAAAAGAACGGCGGCAAAACCGCGCTGAAGCAAAGCTTCAACGCTGCCACCCTGCTGCCCGCTTCGCTGGATTACTACCGCTTCTCCGGCTCGCTGACCACGCCGCCCTGCAGCGAAGGCGTGAGCTGGATGGTCCTCAAAAGCTTTGACCACATCGGCAAAGCGCAAGTCGACAAGTTCAGCCGCGTGATGGGCGGCCCGAACAACCGCCCGGTGCAGCCCGTGAACGCGCGCATCGTGGTGCAGTAAACGAGGCGCTCAAAATCGCCCAACGCTTCCGTGCGCGGGCGATTCAGTTGGCTTGTGAAAAGGCCGACTGATACCCTCAAGACATGGGGCGGACCAAGCAGCCTGTGGGCTGGGAAATACTCCCGGCGCACAGGCTGTCTGTTTTTGCGCTTCAGGTTTTTTGCGGGTTGGCAGCCAGGTGTGGTGCGACGAGCCAGATCGAAGCGTCAGGCTGCGCGCTGTGCCGGCCACGCCATTGCTTGCTTGGCCTGCGCCTTATGCCAGCCAATTCAGGCGATGGCTGGGTGCATCGCCATCCGAAGAAAGACTGTCGCTGGTGTGGCATTCGTTCGGTTGTTGTTGCGCTTCTTGCGCAAACCGGCGCGCGGCCTGCGCAGTGCCCCAGTGCTGTGTTTTGCGGCTTGATGAACACTCTGGCAGACCGCTTCTTCTCGCCCAGGGCATGCAAACAGGCCCTAATTCTGCCCGCCATGGCGAATCAGCTCATCAAACGCCGATAGGGCCGCCTTGGCCCCTTCACCCATCGCGACTACGATTTGCTTGTAGGGCACGCTGGTGCAATCGCCTGCGGCAAACACGCCGGGGGCGCTGGTGGCGGCGCGGCTGTCGATTTCGATTTCGCCAGCACGGTTGAGCGTCACGGCGCCAGCCAGCCACTGGGTGTTGGGCAGCAAGCCGATTTGCACGAACACGCCAGCCAGCGGCAGCTCGTGCGCGGCCTGGGTGTTGCGGTCAGTGTAGCGCAGGCCCGTGACGCGCTGGCCGTCGCCCATCACTTCGGTGACTTGTGAGTTTGTCAGCACGCGCACATTGGGCAGGGTCAGCAGCTTTTGCTGCAACACGGCATCGGCCTTGAGGGCCGGCTGGTATTCGAGCAGGGTGACGTGCTCGACGATGCCGGCCAGATCGATGGCGGCTTCCACGCCTGAATTGCCACCGCCGATCACGGCCACGGGCTTGCCTTTGAACAGCGGCCCGTCGCAGTGCGTGCAAAAAGCAATGCCGCGCGTTTTGTATTGCGCTTCGCCCGGCACATTCATCTCGCGCCAGCGTGCGCCGGTGGCCAGCACAACGGTGCGGGCCTTGATCACCGCGCCATTGGCCAGCACCACTTCGGCCAGACCGCCCGCTTGC
The DNA here is from genome assembly GCA_030529505.1 of Allobrachymonas sp. Classification (GTDB taxonomy): domain Bacteria; phylum Pseudomonadota; class Gammaproteobacteria; order Burkholderiales; family Burkholderiaceae_C; genus Brachymonas. The sequence goes on from JAUMWT010000002.1 coordinate 10,812, forward strand.
GCAGCGGGCTTGAGTGCCGTGGCCTGCTGCCCGCTCAGCACGTCCACGCCGTTTTGGCGCACATTGTTTTGCAGCACGGCGGCGAGTTGCGGGCCGTCGGTTTCGGGGATGGCGATCAGGTTTTCGATGCACTGCGTATCGAGAATCTGCCCGCCCATGCGTTCGGCCAGCAAGCCGGTGCGAATGCCCTTGCGCGCGGCGTAGATGGCCGCGGCCGAACCGGCCGGCCCGCCGCCGATCACCAGCACGTCGTAAGGCGCTTTGTCTTGCAAGGCCGCGGCTTGCTGCGTGGCGTCATCGGGGTTGAGCTTGGCCAGGATCTCTTCCACGCCCATGCGGCCGTTGGCAAAGTGCTGGCCGTTGAGCAGCACGGTGGGCACGGCCATGATCTGGCGCGCCTCCACCTCGGGCTGGAAAAGTGCGCCATCGATCACGGTGACCTGCACCCGCGGGTTGTGCACGGCCATCAGCGCCAGCGCCTGCACCACTTCGGGGCAGCTTTGGCAGCTCAGGCTCATGAAGACTTCGAAACGGTAGCTGCCCGGCAGGGCCTGAATGCGCTCGATGATCGCTGCATCGACCTTGGGCGGGTGCCCGCCCGTCCACAGCAGGGCCAGCACCAGCGAGGTGAACTCGTGCCCCAGCGGGATGGCGGCAAAGCGCAGATGCTGCTGCGCGTCTGGCCGGCCAATGGTGAACGATGGCCGGCGCACATCGCTGGCAGCGCTTGTGGTGCTGCTGGCGTTATCGGCCACCGTCAGCGTGATGTGCTCGCTCATGCTGGCGATTTGCTGCAGCAGGGTGTGCAGCTCGGCCGACTTGGCATCGTTGCCCAGCGAGGCCGTCAACGTGAGCGGGCGGCGCAGCATGCCCAGATATTGCTGCAATTGGGCGGCCATTTCCTGGTCGAGCATGTTTGTTTCCTTGGCGAATCAATGGGTGAGGGGCAATGGCGTTTCCATCATGGCCAGGCAGTCAGAGCCTGTTCACGATCTCAACGCGAGGCGATTGGATATGGTGCGGATGGGATTCAAGGCGCACATCAAGGTACACGAGCGAAGGGCATAGCCCGTGCTATGGACGAGATTGGCAAGGTAGCAGATCGCCCGGCTCCGTATTCAAGCGCCCGTGAGGAGATTGTGAACAGGCTCTCAGGCGCGAGGCGCATGCCTGGGCGGCAAGCGCCGGAGAAAAGCCATGCTTTTGCAACAGATCAAAGCTCAATTCAAAGCTCAATTGGCCCTGGTTGCGCCTGAAGCTTTTGCGGCTGTGCGCGCAGCAAGGAGTGGCTGCCAGAAACCTTGGGAGTTGTTCAAAATTCCCTCATCCCCTTGCCGGTGCTTGAATGATGGGGCCGGGCGATGCGTGGCGCGATGGCAGGCGGCGAGGGCGCCTGCCCCTCCATGCCTCGTCATGTGCCTCGCCTTGAGACCGTGAGCAGCTTCTCAGATCTTGCCCACCAGATCCAGCGAAGGCTTGAGCGTTTCCGCGCCCTCCTGCCACTTGGCGGGGCAGACTTCGCCGGGGTGCTCGGCCACGTATTTGGCGGCTTTGAGGCGGCGCAGCAAATCCTTGGCATCGCGGCCGATGCCGTTGTCATTTACTTCCATGGCCTTGATCTGGCCTTCGGGGTTGATGATGAAGGTGCCGCGCAGCGCCATGCCTTCTTCCTCAATCATCACCTGGAAGTTGCGGCTGATGGTGCCGGTGGGATCAGCCAGCATGGGGAAGCGGATTTTCTGGATGGTTTCGGACGCATCGTGCCAGGCCTTGTGGGTGAAGTGGGTGTCGGTGGAGACGCTGTAAATCTCTGCGCCCAGCTTCTGGAACTCGGCGTAGTTGTCGGCCAGATCGCCCAGCTCGGTGGGGCAAACGAAGGTGAAATCGGCCGGGTAGAACACGAAGACCGACCATTTGCCCTTGAGTGTGTCCTGGGTTACTACCACGAACTGGCCGTTGTGATAGGCCGTGGCATGAAAAGGCAGGACAGTCGTGTTGATCAGAGACATGGCAAAAGCTCCTGATGAATGCAAGGTTGGAAAAGAAAAACAAACCGAACAGGCAATGCCGCTTCAGCCATGCATGCCCATGTGACTGGCGTTGCGACCGGCTGACCCTGGTTGTGCTGCCAGGGCGCCGGGTCTTGGACCTGCTGCATGCAGGCAAGCAATTGGCTGGGTGCGGCACAGACGCACAGTATGCCCGACAAGTGAGAGGAGCGCACCATTTTCGGCTGCTTCCTCTTGGTTGAAGACTCGGCGTAAAGCACGGAGGTGCTGCACGAGCCAGCCGTGGCTTTGACCCTGCCGTGCAAGCGGCGAGGCTGTGTGGCTCAAGAGGCTCAAGAGTCACGGCAATGCCGGAGCCTGGTCCCTCGTCGTGCTCTGCGTCTTGATTGATGCACTGGCAGGCTGCGTCGCAGCATCAAAAGACGAGTGCTGATACAGGCCCTGGTGTCAACGAGGCCATCCGGCGCAGCGACCTGCGCAGCATGCGGGCAAAAAAAAGCCAGGGCAGAGGCCCTGGCAAAAAAGGATGTGCGAGAGATGGTTTTCGCATCCTGTGAGCCTGCAGCCGCAGCTGCCGGTTCGGGCCATATGGTGCCCCAGATGCTAAAAACAAGGATTCCGTAGGGGCAATGCCTGCAAACAATTGTCACAAACAGCCTCTTTTTTACGGTTATCTGACGGCAACTTGTTGAAATTTGGCGGGTGTTGGCTCGGAACGCGCTCAGAACAACAAGCAGGGCCTGCTGTGGCTTGCGTCTGCTGATGAGGCATCGCCTTTGTGTGGCTTGATGCGACAAGCGCATTGAAAATCGCGCTTTGCCAGCCATGTGCGCGCATCTTTCGTTAATTGCGTCCATTTTTATTGAGCAGAGTGCCCGGTGCTGGCCTGCGCTTGCCGCCCAGGTCGTGCGCCGGGCCAGAATCTGCTAAGGTGCCGCGCATGAATGATCTGCTCACGCTCTTTTTGCCCTGTGCCGCCGGGGTGGAAGGCCTGCTGGCCGATGAAGTGGCCGGCCTGTTGGCCAAACACTGGGCCAAACACTGCGCCGATGAAACGCCTGCCTCTGCCGTGCAGGCGCAGCGCGGCGGCGTGCGCGTGCAGGGGCCGTGGCGGCTGGCTTTGCTGCTGAATCTGCACAGCCGCCTGGCGCAGCGGGTGCTGGTGCAAGTGGCGCATGCGCCCTATGTGCAAGAAGACGATCTGTACGCTGCGGCCAGCGCCGTGCCGTGGGAAGACTGGTTTGCCGTGCAGCAAACCTTCAAGATCGACGCCACCGCGCAGCGCTGCCCGCTCAAGAGCCTGAACTTTGCGGCGCTGCGCATCAAAGATGCCGTAGCCGACTGCTTTCGCGCCAGGGCGGGCAGCCGCCCCAGTGTGGATGCGCAGCGCCCGGGCGTGCGCATTCACGCGCATCTGGATGCGCAGCACTGCACGCTGTACATCGACACCTCGGGCGAGCCCCTGTTCAAGCGCGGCTGGCGCGAAGACAAGGGCGATGCCCCGCTCAAGGAAACGCTGGCCGCAGCCATGCTAGCCGCCAGCGGCTGGCAGCCCGATTCGGGCCAGCCCCTGTACGACCCCTGCTGTGGCAGCGGCACCATCGTGATCGAAGCGGCGCAAATGGCCTGCCGCATGGCCCCGGGTCGGCAGCGCCGCTTTGCCTTCGAGCGCCTGCTGCCCTACCAGCCTGCGCCGTGGCAGCAATTGCTGCAAGCCGCGCTCGCGGCTGAAATCGTGCCGCCGGAAGTCACCATTTTCGGCAGCGATGTGGCCCACCGCATGGTGGACTTTGCCCAGCGCAATGCCGAACGCGCCGGCGTGGCGCGAGCCGTGCAGCTACGCGGGGGCGATGCCTTGCAGCGCATGCCGCCCAGCGCGGTGCCGGGGGTGCTGCTGCTCAACCCCCCGTATGGCGAACGCATTGCCGCCGCAGGCGTGGCCGGGCGCGATGCCCTGGCGCGCCGGGCGCAACAGGCATCGTCTCGCAGCGCAGGGCGCGAGCGCGCCGTCATCACAGGTGCGGCGGCAGACGACGGCGCGGCCGACTTTTTCGAACGCTTGGCGCAGCACTGGAAGCGGCACTACCCGGGCTGGACGGCCTGGCTGCTCAGCCCCGACATGAAACTGCCGCAGCGCATGCGCCTGCAAGCCGCGCGCCGCGTGCCCCTGTGGAACGGGCCGCTGGAGTGCCGCCTGTTCCGCTTCGACATGGTGGCCGGGCGCTTGCCCAAGCAGGGGCCAATGTGCGTGGGCGGCGGCGAATCAGGCGCAGGGGCGGAAGCGGCCAGCGCATCTGGATCAACTGCTGCGGCCTGCGCCATGCCCCGCCCTGCTGCTCAAGGCCCTGGCGCATGAAGCGCATGCAGCGACCTGGCCAAGCGCATCGCTTGCAAAGCCCCAACGAAGGGGGTGCGGCGGATGGACGCTCCGCCGGAGTCAGTGAGGATTGCAATGCAAACGCAACAGACCCCGCGTTTGGCATCCCCATCAACAACAGTGGCGGCCTTCTGGGCCGGATTGGCCTTGCCAGCGCGCGCGGCGTTTCCCCAGCAGTGGCTCTTCGGAAGAAGGGGAGTGGCTGCCCGCACATCTGGCACAAAAGCCTGCAAGCCCTGTGCCTGTTGCCGCTGGCCTGTGCCCTGGCGGGCTGTGCCGATAACGCCGCGCCGCCACATCCCCAGCCCCTGCTGCATCAGGGCGTGGCCACGGACATGCGCTACAACAGCTTGATGGATGCCGCCTTTGGCACGGAAAACGAGCGCATCGTGCCAGGCGAGGTGTATTGGCAGGCGCTGCTGCCCCTGCCGCAAGTTTTGCTGCAAGCCGCCTCGCCAGCGGCCTTGGCAACAGCCTCTGCTGCGGCAGATCAGGCAGGCAAAGCAGCCGCCCGGCCTGCGGGCAAATCGCGCCCGGCCAAGGCATGGCCTGCTGCCGCATCAGCAGCTGTTGAAAACCGGCCGGCGCTCATCCGCCCGCGCGAAGCGGTGCGCTTGAGCGACGAGCAAGTGGCGCTGGTGGTGGAGTCCTTGCCCTTGGCCGCTTTGTCCCAGCCGCTCCAAACAGGCAGTGGCCCGGCTGCTGCGCCTGCGGCTGCAAGCACATCCGCAGCGGCCGGTGCATCGGTCACGGGCGCAGCGCCCGCGCACATTGGCGTGGTCTTTTTCCGGGCCGATGCCGGTGCTGCCGCGGATACTGCAGCAGCCCAAGGCGGCCCGGGCAACAAAAACGAAACGGCCGCAGAACAATGGCGCGCCGTGCGCCTGGTGCCGCATGTGGATGCGCTGATGACAAGCCCCGCCCCGCCCGATGTGCAGGTGTACCGGCTGAGTGCGGGCCGCTACCTCGTCACCTACACGCAAACCCTGTGCCAGGCAGGCTCGTGCAGCCGTTGGCTCAAGGGCTACTTGCTGCAGCCCGAAGCGATGCGGGCCGTGTTCAGCGCCCGCCTGGCCAGCAGCAATGCCCAACAATGGGCCGATTGCCCGGCGCGGCTGGGCTTGACGGCGCGTACCGATGACGCGCTGGCCGCCAGCGTGCGCCAGTTGCATGCGCAGGCTGGGGTTGATACGGGCGTGGCTGCTGGGGGAGCGGCCGCAGCGGCTGCGGCATCGGCCGCCACATCAAACCTGGCATCAACAAACGCATCAATGCGCATGCCTACGCCTGGGCCTGCACCGGTGCGGCCCCAGCCAACAGGCAGCGGCCAGCCGGCCACCACACGCCCGGCTGTTGCCGCTCAGCAATCGGCCCCAGCGCCCAAAGCGCCCGCGCACAGCTGCCATGCGGTGTTGGGCGAGGTGCACCTCCTCTCGCGTGGCCGCGCCGATGCGGCCGACGTGCAAATCCGCTACAGCGGCGCGGTATCGGATGCGCCTGGCCAGTTGCGCCCCATCGCGCAGGCGCAACTGTTCCGCCTGCAAGGCGATCAACTGGTGCAAATCGATGGCAGCGCCAGCCCGGTGCCCGCACAGCCATGAGCGCCCTGCCGTTTTCTGCCCCCATGCCGGATACGAACGCCGCGATAGGCTTGGAAAGCGGCGTGGCGGATGATGCGCAGACCGCGCCCCGGCGCGTGGTGCTTGACACCAATATCGTGCTCGATGTGCTGCTGTTTCAGGCACCCGAGGCCGAGCCGCTGCGCGCCGCCTTGCAGGCCGGGCAAGTGCAGTGGCTGGCCACCGCGCATATGCGCGAAGAGCTGCGCCGCGTGCTTGATTACGCCCACATCGCCCCGCGCGTGCAGTTTTACGGCACCACGGCCGAGCAGATTCTGGCGCGGCGCGACCAGTGGGTGCGGCCGGTGGAGGCCGCCCCGCCCTGCGTCTTTGTCTGCCGCGATGCCGATGACCAATGCTTCATCGATCTGGCCGTGGCGCATGGCGCGCTGCTGCTGAGCAAAGACGCACAAGTGCTCAAACTGCGCAAGCGCCTGGCGCGCCAAGGCGTGGTGGTGAGCCGCAGCTTTGTGCCCGTAGCGTGAGCGATTGTTCTGCGTCGTGGCGTACGTAAACGCTGCGCGCTTCCAATCTGGTTCCTTTGGGCCGCTGCTTTTCTTGTGCGGGAAATGCTCGGAACCTGTTCAAAGTCTTCTCACGGGCGCTTGCCAATAGAAGGAAGCGGGCGGTCTGCTGTGTTGCCAATCTCGGCAACCATTTGGTGCATGTCACACGGGCCATGTGCTGCGCCACATACAAAGATGTGGCATCCCATCCCGCTCCATATCCAATCGCCTCACATTGAGATTTTGACCAGCTTCTCACAGGTTTCAACACACCCAAAAAGAAACCGCTGCGGGTGCAGCGGTTGCGGGGTAACGGGTAGATGGCAACAAGCGGTGGTGCAGAGCTTGTTTGTGATGCGGCGTGACCAGTTCGTGGTGCGTTGAAGGGGGCGTTCAAGCACCGAAGAGGTGGGTGGGCAGACGGATGATGCCACCCTACCCGTTTCATTCGGCCATGTCACTCGGCCATGTGCCGCTGCGGCGTCGAACGCATCCGTTCCATTGATGCGTGGCATCCGTCCTGGATGCCAGCGCAGGAACGAATTCACGCGATCAGCGCTTGAAAGGTGCGGCCTGCACGCCGGGCAGCAGCCAGTCCATGCGCAGGATTTGCGCATCGCTCAGGGTTTGGCCCGCAGGCAGGCTGAACTTGCCATCCTGACTTTGCAGCGGGCCGGTGAAGGGGTGCAGCTTGCCTGCGGCGATCTCGGCCTGGCGGGCCTGCACCTCTTTTTGTACGGCAGCGGGCACGGCCGGGCCGAAGTGGCCCACGCGCGTGGCGCCGTGCTTCACGCCCAGCCAGGCGTCCTGGCTCTGCCACTGCCCGGCTTGCAGCGCGCGAATGCGCTGCGCTTCGTAGTCGCCCCAATGGTGGGTCACGGCCACGATCTGCGCCGTGGGCGCGAATTTGCGCATATCGCTGTGGTAGGCCACCACGTATTTGCCGCGCTCTTGCGCGGCCTTGGCTATCGTCGGCGTGCCGGTGTGAAAGGCCAGCACGTCCGCGCCCTGATCCATCAGCAGCATGGCCGCATCACGCTCGCGCGCGGGATTGAACCATTCATTGAGCCAAATCACGCGCACCTTGGCCTGCGGGTTGACCGAGCGCAGCCCCAACGTGAAAGCATTGATGCCCTGCAGCACCTCGGGGATGGGAAAGCCCGCCACATAGCCCACCGTCTGGCTCTTGCTCATGCGCCCGGCCACGATGCCAGCCAGGTAGCGCCCCTCGTAATGGCGGGCATTGGCCGTGGCCACATTGGGCGCGCGCTTTAGCCCGGTGAGGATTTCGAACTTCACGTTCGGAAACTCGCGCGCCACCTTCATGGCCGGTTCCATATAGCCAAAGCTGGTGGTGAAGATGATCTGGTTGCCCTGCTGCGCCAGATCGCGCAGCACACGCTCGGCATCCGGCCCTTCGGGCACATTGGCCACGTGGCTGGTGACGACGCTGTTGCCCAACTGCTTTTGCACCTGCTGGCGCGCCAGCTCGTGCTGGTGCGTCCAGCCCGCTTCGACGATGGGCGACATGTAAATCCATGCGGCCTTGGTCGGCGCGGCGGGCGCTGGGGCTTTGGCGGGGGAAGAAGCGGTTTGGGCAGATGTTGCGCTGGCAGCAAACACAGAGAAAGCGGCCACGAACGTGGCAGCGAGGTTTTTGTACATGGTGTTCCTCTACATGGCTCCGGGTGAAAAAAGCTTGCCGTGTGGAGCAAAAACGGCAAGCGCGGGATTGTAGGGGAGCGCGGACAGGCATGTGCAAGCGCGGGCAAGAGGTTTGCTACCCTTCAGCCATCAAGGCTTGGCTGTTGCAGACAAGGCGCGTGGCTGCATGATCGCCTGGCCCATCAAGCGTTTTTGCCCATGTGCGATGAGACAGGCGGATGCATCAAATAGCAAGCAGGCATCAAACGCGCGGGCCTTGTCCATGCCGTTTGCGCAGATGCTGGCGGTGAGCCGCATTGGTGGCGCGGCCCAGTGTCAGCCGCTTGGCCGCGATGGTTTGGCAAATGCGCTGTACCTCTTGCTTTGGCCAAATCACGTCACGAAAGCCCAGGATGTAGCGGTCGAAATGGCTCAGCGTGCAAACCTTGCTGGGCAAAGGCGTTTTGAATTGGGCATCGCCCGTGAAGACGACCAGGGAATGGATGCAATCGTGCTGGATGTTCAGCAACTGACTCAGGGCCAAAGTGTGGCGGTAGTTTTGCCGCAGCGGGTTTTGAAAGCGATGTTTGCGGCGGCCAGTGGTTTGCGTCCATTGCGCGCCGTGGGTCGAGCCAAAAATCCAGCCCTTGTAGTTTTTCGTTTCCACTACGAACAGCCCGTAGGGTGAAACAAACAGGTGGTCAATTTGCGTGCTGCCTGTGCCATCTGCCAAGGTCACGTCATGAAAAGCGCGATAGGTATCGGCAGGCAGCTTGCGGCGGGCTTTGGTTTTGACCAGCCATTCTCCCAATCGCCCCTTGAACCAGGGCGACTGCAGCACGGCCACGCCAAGCAAAAAGGGAACGATCCACCACAATTGCCGCCCAAGCGGGGCAAGTAAGCGGGTGATTTCCATTGACGTATAAAAGGGGCGCTCAGCTTGCTGTGGATGAAGGCTTGCTCATGTGGCAGCGGCCCTGCATGACTCACGCCTTGTCTTTTTCGCCCGGATCTTTCCCGTCCTTGTCCTTCTTTCCCTCGCAACGCACCTTGTTGCAGTGCGCGTACAGGCTCAGCGAGTGTTCGCCCAGGGTGTAGCCCTTGTTGCGGGCCACGGTGTTTTGCAGTTTCTCGATTTCGGGGTCGTAAAACTCTTCGACCTTGCCGCAGTCCAGGCACACCAGGTGGTCGTGATGCAAGCCTTTGTCCAGTTCGTACATGGCCTTGTCTGTAGAGAAGTTGTTGCGCCGCAGCAGGCCGGCCTGCTCGAACTGGCCCAGCACGCGGTAGATGGTGGCCAGGCCGATGTTTGATCCCTGCTTTGCCAGGATGCGGTAAAGATCCTCGGCGCTCATGTGGCGGTGCTCTTGCGCCTGCTGGAAAACTTCCAGAATCTTCATGCGGGGGGCAGTGGCTTTCAGCCCGGCTTGCTTGATTTCGTCGGCAATGCTCATATGCGTATGGCCCTTGTGGATGCAGGAAAGTGGGGCGCCAGCACCGCCTTGCGGACGCCAGGGTTTTTGGGGCGAGCCGCTACAATGCGCCCAGCGAAACGGCCCGTTGCCCAAGGCGCGTGCTTTGCGAGTGTGCCAGGCTCGCGCACCAAGCCTTGGGGTGGCGATGCGCCGTCATCATATTGTGTTTTGCCTGGATGGAGCATTGGCATGCAAGCTACCCCTCTGAGTTGCCCTGGTTTGGGGCGCAAGGCGCTGCGCGCGGCGGTCTTGTCGCTGGCCTTGGGGGCTGCGGCCCTGTCTGGCTGCGCGGTGTATCGGCACGAAGTGTTGCAGGGCAATTTCATTTCCAAAGAGCAGGTGCAGGCCCTGCAGGCGGGCATGCCGCGCGAGCAGGTGCGCCAGATTCTGGGCACGCCGCTCATCACCGACATGTTCCGCGCCAACCGCTGGGATTACGTCTTCACCATGCGTCACCGCAAAGGGGTGGAGCCGCAAAAATACACGGTCACGGTGTTTTTTGAAGGCGATGCGCTGGCGCGCGTGGAGGGCGTTGACGAGCTGCCCACTAACCAGGACTTCGTGAACCTGATCGGCCGCAAGAAGAAGTACAAGGAGCGCGATTTGCAGGCCACGCCCGAGCAGTTGTCGCGCTTTGCCGACTCCAACCCGCCCCCGGCCGCGCCCATCCAGCCCACGGCCCCGGCCAGCAACGCCTACCCGCCCCTGCCGCAATGAGTTCGCCCGAAACCCGTTCTTTGGCTGCGGCTGCGCAGCACCGCGTGGCCGTTGCCGGCGCCAGCGGGCGCATGGGCCAGATGCTGATCGAAGCCGTGGCCGCCGCGCCCGATTGCACATTGGCCGCTGCGCTGGACCGCCCCGGCAGCCCCTTGCTGGGCAAAGATGCCGGTTCGTTCAACGGCCAGCCCAGCGGCGTGCTGATCTCTGACGATCTGCAAACCCTGCAAGGCGCGCATGCGCTGATCGACTTCACCCGGCCCGAAGGCACGCTGGCGCATCTGGCCGTGTGCCGCCGCCTGGGCGTGAACCTGGTGATTGGCACCACGGGTTTCAGCGAGGCGCAAAAGGCCGAGATCGCCGCGGCGGCGCAAGACATCGCCATCGTCATGGCGCCCAATATGAGCGTGGGCGTGAACGTCACCTTCAAGCTGCTGGAAATGGCGGCCAAGGCGCTGGCCACGGGCTACGACATCGAAATCATCGAAGCCCACCACCGCCACAAGGTCGATGCGCCCAGCGGCACCGCGCTGAAGATGGGCGAGGTGATTGCCGAGGCCCTGGGCCGCGACCTGAAAGACTGCGCCGTGTACGAGCGCGTGGGCCACACGGGCGAGCGCGATCCGTCCACCATCGGTTTTGCCACCATTCGCGGCGGCGACATCGTGGGCGACCACACCGTGCTCTTTGCCGGCACGGGCGAGCGCATCGAAATCAGCCACAAAAGCAGCAGCCGCGCGGGCTATGCCCAGGGCAGCCTGCGCGCCGTGCGCTTTTTGGCTGGCAAACGCGCGGGCCTGTTCGACATGTTCGACGTGCTGGGGCTGCGCGAAGCGGCTTGATGGCTTGCGCGTCAAGCGCCGCACACAGTTGCCAGAGCGGCTGCCGGGTGTGCCGCGCGCACGCGCTGCGGCGTTCGGTCATGCGGATGTCGGCAGGCGCTGTGCGCTTGCATCGCGCCCTGGTTTTTCATCCATCCTTCAATCCTTCATTTGCGCCCGGCTCGCCTCTTGGTGCACGGGCTGTGGCCTGGCAGCAGCTCTGCGCCTGCGGTGCGGGCGCTTTCTTGATTCCTGACGCATGGCTGCCAACCCTTCTTCTGCTGCCTCTTTACCCGATCCTTTCCGTGGCGGCTGGGGCCGTTTCTTGCGCGACGCCTGGCGCCTGGCCATGCCGTTTTTCAACTCCGAAGAAAAATGGCCCGCCCGCCTGATGCTGGCGCTGATTCTGGTGCTGAACCTGGCCACGGTGTACATGAGCGTGCTGTTCAACCGATGGTACAACGTGTTCTACAGCGCGCTGCAGGAAAAGGACGCCACCGTCTTCTGGCAGCAGATGCAGCGTTTTGCCGTGCTGGCCTTCACTGGCATCGTGCTGGCGGTGTACAAGTTTTACGTGACGCAACGGCTGGACCTGCGCTGGCGCGGCTGGATGACGCGCAACTATCTGGACAAATGGCTGGCCAACTGCCGCTACTACCATCTGGAATTGCTGCGCCAAAGCGGCGTCTCCAGCCTGCCCGACAACCCCGACCAGCGCATTCAGGAAGACATCGCCCGCTTCACCGGCAGCGCGCTGGGCATGAGCATGGGCCTGCTCAACGCCACGGTCACGCTCGTGTCTTTCATCGGCATTTTGTGGACGGTGTCGGGCAGCATCAGCTTCACGCTGGGCGCGCAAGTGGTGAGCGTGCCGGGCTACATGGTGTGGGTCGCCATTGCCTACTGCATCGTGGGCAGCGTGCTGGCGCACTTCATCGGCCGCAGGCTGATTCGCCTGAATTTTTGGCAGGAGTGGCGCGAAGCCGACTTCCGCTACAGCCTGGTGCGCCTGCGCGAATACAGCGAAGCCGTGGCTTTCGACCGGGGCGAGGCCGCCTCGCGCCAGCATCTGGAGGGGCGCTTTGCCCTGGCGCTGGACAATATGCTGCGGCTCATCAAGGCGCAAAAAGGGCTGATCTGGTTCACCTCGTTTTTTCAGCAAGCCGCCATCATCTTTCCGTTTCTGGTGGCGGCGCCCCGCTACTTCAGCGGGGCCATCAAACTGGGCGATGTGATTCAAATCGCCAATGCCTTTGGCAAGGTGCAGGATTCGCTGAGCTGGTTCATCGACAGCTATGCGGGACTGGCCAGTTGGCGCGCCACCACCGAGCGTTTGGTCAGCTTCGATCGTGGCGTGGCGGCCGGCTTGAACGACTTGGCGATGCACGATGCCGCCGATGCCACCCAGGCATCGCGCGCAGCCCCAGGGGCCACGGATTGGCAGCATCGGGAAGCGGGCGATGTGCTGCGCCTGCAACAGGTGCGCTGCTTCTTGCCGCAAGGCAAATTGCAAGTGCAGGCCGATGCATTGCAGCTGCAGCCGGGCGAAGCGGTGCTGGTGCAGGGCCCATCGGGCAGCGGCAAATCCACCTTGCTGCGCGCGTTGGCCGGCATTTGGCCGCAGGCGGCGGGCAGCGTCACCTTGCCGGCGCAAAGCATGTTCTTGCCGCAGCGCCCCTATCTGCCACACGGCACGCTGCGCGCGGTGCTGGCCTATCCGCAGCCGCCCGATGCCTACGACGATGCCGCCCTGCAGCAGGTGCTGCACACCGTGCGCATGCCGCATCTGGCGGCTTGGCTCGATACCGAAAGCAACTGGAGCCACAAACTCTCGGGCGGCGAGCAGCAGCGCGTGGCGCTGGCGCGCGCCCTGCTGAAACAGCCGCGCTGGCTGCTGGCCGACGAGGCCACCAGCGCGCTGGATGAAGCCACCGAAGCGCATCTTTACGAGGCGTTGCTGCACATGGTGCGCGCACAAGGCGGCGGCCTGCTCTCGGTGGCGCACCGCCCGGGCGTGGCGGCCTTCCACAACCGGCGCTGGGTGCTGGAGCCGCAGGCCGATGACGGCTACCGCGTGGTGGACAAAGGCTAGGGCCTGTTCCTCTTCCTTTGAAAGATGCGTTGCGCTTCAAAAGCTTGCTGGCCAGGCTGGCAACGCGGGCGATGGCCTTTTGAGCGCAACCCGAAGGGCAGCGAGATGCCAGTGCGTCACTCTTTGTTGTGCTTCTTGCGCTACACACCCGGTCTGCGCTGCCTCATCGTGTTGTGCGCTACACCTTTATTGGCCACCCTGGCAGGCCACTTTGCATGCCCAAAGGAGGTGAATAGGCCCTCGTCGGCGCAGAAAAAGAAAAGCGGCCCGTTGCAGGCCGCTTTTTGTTGGGGGCGGGGATCCTCAACCGCGCATGCGTTCCAGCACCACCACCATGAACAGGCTCAGCATCAGGCGTTTTTTCTCCAGTGCGGGCAGCGGGGCCAGGGCTTCCATCTTGAACACGCCTTCCCACATGGCGGCCTGCTTTTTCATGCGCATGACGGTGCGGCCTTGCTGATCTTTGATCAGGTAACTGGGGTTGAACACATAGCCCGAAAGCAGGCCGATGAGGGGCAGTTCCGAAAACAGGCCATCCATCAGGCGCACGAAGGCGCTTTCTTCGCTCACCGTGTACAACGGCAGGTCGTTGGCATCGTGCACTTCGTAAGCCGCCTTCCACAGCGAGCGCATGCCCTTGCGCTTGAGCGCGCCCAGGGCTTTGCCGCTTTGCGTATCGTGCATGTGGTACACGGCGTTGAAGTCGATCACGCGGTCGGCATGGATGGCGTAGAGCTGCTTGTCTTGCTGCTCGTTGGCGTAAACGCGAATGTCTTCCTTGAACTTGAACAGCTTTTGCTTGACGTAGGCGATGGGCCGGTTGCGCTTGTCGCTTACGTAAAACTGCGGCGCCAGGGCCAGCAGCTTCATGCGCAGGGTGATGGGAAATTGCAGTTCTTCTTCGCGAATCGGGGCCAGGTTGTTCATGCGGCGGCTTTCTGTTCTGGGTTGGCGGAAAACGAAAATTGTAGAAAGCGTTGCTCGCCTGAGCAGACGTGGGCGCATCGGTGTTTGCCCTTGGTCGCAGGCCTTGCCCGGCCGGGAGCTTGCAGCCGTTCGGCGCATGCAGGCGCTGTAGCATGGCGGTGCCGCTCATCCTTGTTGGATGGCGCGGGCGCACAAGGTTTTTCAGCCAGAGAAATTTTCAAACGGGAAAAGGAGCCGACCCATGAGCAGGCAAGCTGCAGGATTCGACTTTGCGCAGTGGGGGCCGGGCTTTGATGCCTGGCAGCAAGCCGCGCAGGCGCATGCACAAGCACCGCATGCGCAGATGCCCGTCGGCAGCCTCGCCTGGGCGCAATGGCTGACGCCCACGCTCGATCCGCAAGAGGCGGCCCGGCGCATTCAGGAGTTGAAAAGCGTGCTCTTCTGGCTGGAGCAGAATGCCGCGGCGCTCAAGGCCAGCATTCAGGCGCTGGAGCTGCAGCAGCTCAACTGCCAAGCGTTGCAAGACATGCAGGCCCACTGGATGGGGCAGGCGGGAGGCGTGCCAACGCCCGCGCCGGAATCGGCTGCGGCCGCCGCTGCGGATGCCGCCACCCATGCTGCGGCCGATGCGCAGCCCGACGCCGCTTCGGCCCCATCGGCCGACGCTTTGCAGGGCGCGATGGCACAGGCCGGGCAATGGTGGGCCAGCCTCTTGCACACCTTCGGGCACATCGTGCGGCAAACCGCCTGCATGCAGGCGCAGGGCCAAGACCCGCAGGCGCCGGATGTGGAAGCAGCGCCTGCCGAGGGCAGCACTGCAAGCGCAGCGACCACGGCAAGCGCAAAGCCACAAGCAGCGCGACGCGCCAAAACCGGTGCGGATGCCCGCGCCCGTGCCAACTCAAGCCCTGCGGCACCTGCGCCGCGCGCTGCGCCAGTCCAGCGTGCTGCACAGTCTGCGGCTACTCGGCGAGCACAAGATGCGCCAAGGGTTTCAGCGGCGGCCAAGCCAGGCGGTGCAAAGACCAATCGCTCCCAACAAAAATCAGCGCCAGCGGCTGCGCCATCTGCCGCCAAAGCAGCCGCGCCGCGTTCAACAAAACGCGCCTCTTCAAAACGCGACATTTCGCGCAAGCGTGCTTAGGGCCTGTGCATGCGCTCAACGCGCGGTGATTGGTAGTGGGGCGTATGGAGCACAAGACCCGATGCGTGGGCTTGACTGATCAATGTGGTGTGCACCTTGGATCGCCTGCTGTGGATTGCGCCGGGGGCATGCAGCCCGTCATGATTCCAATCGGTGCACAGCCGTTGCGCCGGGTTGGCGCAGCCGGACTGTTTGCTGCGGCGCATCGTTTGCGCGCAGCGCCTAATCGATGATCAGGTGTCGCGCAAGCCGAAGTGCATATTGGCTTCGAGAAAGCCGCGCTTGTTGCCGCAGTCGAAACGTTTGCCGTGCAGCGGCATGCCCACGAACTGGCCGCTGTGCAGGCACGAGGCAATGGCATCGGTCAGCTGGATTTCGCCGCCCGCGCCAGGCGGCTGGGTTTTGAGCGCGCGCATCACATCGGGCGTGAGGATGTAGCGGCCCACCACGCTCCAGTTGGAAGGGGCTTCTTCGGGCTTGGGTTTTTCCACGATCGCCTCGATTTGCAGTGGCCAGGCATCGGCCTGCGCGGGGCGGATGATGCCGTACTGGTGCACTTGCGACAGCGGCACTTCTTCCAGCGCCAGCACGGCCTGCCCCTGGCGGCGGTGCAGTTCGGCCATTTGCGCCAGCGTGCTTTTGGGCGAGGCATCGATCAGATCGTCGGGCAGCAGCACGGCAAAGGGCTCGTCGTCTTGCAGCAGTTCGGCCGCGCACAGCACGGCGTGGCCCAGGCCCAGGGGCTGGGGCTGGCGCACGTAAAAGCATTTGACGTGCGGCGGGATGACGTTGCGCACGCGCGCCAGCGCCTCGTGCTTGCCCTTGGCTTCGAGTTCGGCCTCCAGCTCGGGGTTGCGGTCGAAGTAATCGACGATGGCGTTTTTGCTGCGCCCGGTCACGAAGATGAGGGTGTCGATGCCCGCTTCCACCGCTTCGTCCACGGCGTACTGGATCAGGGGCTGATCGACCACGGTCAGCATTTCCTTGGGAATGGATTTGGTCGCGGGCAGAAAGCGGGTGCCCAGGCCGGCAACCGGAAAGATGGCCTTTTGCAGGGGTTTCATCGATTGGTTTCAGTGAAGGCAAAGAGAAAAGTGCGCAAGGTGCAATGCGCGCGCTATGCTGGCCGGTATCGTAATGTCATTTGCCCGCGCTTTCTCGGCCATCGGCTCTGCGCTGCCATGCAAGCAGAAGCCATGCGCAAGCAGCGTGGCGTCAATCGCCATGCAAGAAAGACAAACCCGTGCCACACACCCAGCAGCCATCGATGCCGCCAAGCACTTCATCCAAGCACCGCCCTGCCTTCGACTACGCCGTGGCCATCGGGCGCTTTCAGCCCGTGCACCGGGGCCATGTGGCGCTGCTGCAGACGGGCTTGCAAATGGCGCATCGCCTGGTGGTGCTGGCGGGTTCGGCCGGGCAGGCGCGCAGCCCCAAAAACCCCTTCACTTGGCAAGAGCGTGCCGCCATGCTGCAGGCGGCCCTGCCCGAACAGGATCGCACCCGCCTGCGCGTACTGGGTTTGCAAGACCGGCCCGGGCGCGATGCCGATTGGGTGGCCGCGGTGGAAGCTGCCGTGCAGGCAAGCATGCGTGCCGATGGAGCCAATCCCGCCTCTGCGCGCGTGGCGCTGGTGGGGCATGTGAAAGACGCCAGCAGCTACTATCTGCGCCTGTTTGCGCATTGGCAATGGGTGCCGGTCGGGAACGTGGCGGGCATCAACGCCACCGATATTCGCGCCAGCTATTTGGCCGCTGAAAGCGGCCCCGATGCGCTGTGGCAGCAGGCGGCCATCGTGCCGCCATCGACCGTGGCATTTTTGCAGGGCTTTCGGCAAACATCGGCGTGGCAAACGCTGCGCCAGGCCTGGCAACGTCAGGCGGATGGCAGCCCGGCGGCGTAAAGTGTGCTGGCTTCGGTTGCTGCAGCAGCGATGGCGCTTGCGGTGAATGCGTGAACCGGCTTTGGCAGCCCGTTTTGCCGCATGCGCATGCACCCCTCAACCCTCACGGCTGGCCTGTTATCGGGGCCAGCCCAGGCGGTTTCAAAGGGTTTGGCAGGGCAATGCCACTACAATCGCTGACAGCTTTAAAGACTTGTTTACAAGCCTGTGGCGCAGGCTTTCGGCGCGCTTGGGGCACGCTGATTCTGCAAGCCAGGCAATCCGCAAATTCATAGGCAAACACTGCTTCGGTCATGAAAATTCTGCTGTGCAACGACGATGGTTACCAGGCGCAAGGCATCGAGGCGCTGTACGCCGCTCTGCGCGGCGTGGCCGATGTGGAAGTGGTGGCGCCCGAGTTCAACAACAGCGCCAAATCCAATGCGTTGACCCTGCATTCGCCGCTGTACGTGCAGCGCGCGGGCAACGGCTTTCGCTACATCGACGGCACCCCGGCCGACTGCGTGCACATTGCGCTCACGGGCCTGCTGGGCGAAATGCCCGATCTGGTGGTTTCGGGCATCAACAACGGCGCCAATATGGGCGACGACACGATCTATTCCGGCACCGTGGGCGCGGCGATGGAAGGCTATCTGTTTGGCGTGCCCGCCATTGCCTTTTCGCAAGTTCACAAGGGGTGGGAGCACATCGAGGCCGCGGCCGAAGCCGCCAAAAACCTGGTGCTGCAACTGGCCCCGCAGGTGCGGGCCTCGCGGCAAGAGGGGAGCGGGCCGGGCGGCCATCCGGCCTGGCTGCTCAACGTGAACATTCCCAATCTGCCGCTGGATCAGCTCAAGCCCGCGCGGCTGTGCCGCCTGGGGCGGCGCCATGCGGCCGAAAACGTCATCACCCAGCAAAGCCCGCACGGGCAAACCATGTACTGGATTGGCCGCGCTGGCGCCGCCAAAGACGATGCCGAAGGCACGGACTTTCACGCCACCGATAACGGCCACGTGGCCGTCACGCCCTTGCAGGTGGACCTGACCGATTACAAGGGCCTGAGCCAATGGCAGCCGCTGTTTGCTGCAACCTCGGCGACAGGGGCCTGATTCGTGGCGCGTCCCACTTTCCCGGCCCGTAACCAGTGGAGCGGCGAGGCGCAGCCAGCCGCCAAGCCGCAGCCGTCTGCGCCACGCGCGCCGCTGGCCGTGGCTTGGCCCCTGCCCCAGTCGCTCGCCAAGCCGCCTGTCAAGTCGCCTGCAGGCCAGCCTGCCGCCTTGCAGCCACACATCGTGCCGGTGCACACGCGCACTACGGTGGGCAGTGCCGGTGCGGGCAATGCCGATGCCCTGCGCGCGCGCATGGTGCAGCAATTGCAGCGCAGCGGCATTGGCGACGCGCGCGTGCTGGCGGCTATGCAGGCCGTGCCGCGGCATTGCTTCGTGGATAGCGCCCTGCTCAACCAGGCGTATATGGACACCAGCCTGCCCATCGGCCTGCAGCAAACCATCTCCAAACCCAGCGTGGTGGCGCGCATGATCGAACTGCTGCTGGCCAGCCCGGCCATGCAGGCCCAGCCCGCCCATGCGCGCCTGGGCCGCGTGCTCGAAGTGGGCACGGGTTGTGGCTACCAGGCCAGCGTGTTGTCGCAAGTGGCTGACGAGGTGTACAGCATCGAGCGTTTGCGCGGCCTGCACGAGCAGGCGCGCAGCAATTTGCGGCCCTTTCGCATTCCCAACGTGCATCTGCTGCTGGGCGATGGCATGCTGGGCTATGCGCCGGGCGCGCCTTATGCGGGCATCATCGCCGCGGCGGGCGGGCATGCCATACCGCAAAACTGGATCGATCAGCTGGCCGTGGGCGGGCGCATCGTGGCGCCCTTGGCATCGGGGCCAGGCCAGGTGCTGGTGGTACTCGATAAAACGCCGCAGGGCTTGCAGCAATCGGTGCTTGAGCCGGTTTTGTTTGTCCCCTTAAAATCGGGCATGGCCTGAAAGGGCATTCTTCAAAATCTGCTTGCATGGTCTCATCCAAGTGCGCAAACCATCAAGGATTTTTTCTGGGGCGCTTGCTTGATGAAACGACAGGAGCAAACGGGGCCTTTTACCCAACGCGGCTTCAGCCCTTTGCGGATTTTGAAGAATGTTTGGCCTTGCCGCATCGTTGCCGATGGCACAGGGGCAGATGGTGGAATTGGGCTTGGGCCAGGGCATGAAAGCAGGCGCATGCACATGCGCCGCAGCAAGCAAGGCCCGGCCCACTGATAGACATGTCATGCGGGCCTGCCGGAGCCAGAGGACGGCAGGCCCGTGCGAGGGGGAGTTGAAACCATGATCCGTTCAGGAGCATCTTTGAACCAAGGGCGCATCACGCGCGTGGCCGTGGCCTTGGCCGCAGCCGGGACTTTGACGGCCTGCGGCTTTACCGGCGCGCGCGCGCCGGTCGAGAACCGTTCGCTCGGTGGCGGCGGCAGCCGCCCGCTGGCGCCGCGTGTTGATCCGGCCACCTTGCCGGGTGCGGAGTTTGCGGGCCGGCCCGGTTACTACACTGTGCAGCCGGGCGACACCATTCGCAGCATCTCGCGCGCGCTCAATATCGATTGGCGCGATCTGGCGCAGTGGAACAGCGCCTGGATTCCCAATCCCGACGTGATTGAAATCGGCCAGGTGCTGCGCGTGGTGCCGCCCAGTGGCAGCAGCGGCACGGTAGCTACTCCAACGCCGGTGCGTCCGCGCCCCGTGCCTGTGCCCGTGCAGCCGGATCCTGCCCCAAGCCCTTTGCCCACGCCCGAACCTGTCGCTCCCAGGGTGCCCGTCACTCCAAGGCCTGCGCCCAGCGATGCGGCTGCGCCCCATATCGGCGTTGCATTGGCCTGGCCCACGCGCAACACGGGTGTCGTCACCTCGTTCGACGGCGTGCGCAGCAAGGGCATTGCCATTGCGGGCAAGGAAGGCGACCCGGTTTACGCCAGCGCCGACGGCCGGGTGATGTACGCCGGATCGGGCCTGCGCGGCTACGGCAATCTGGTGCTGATCAAGCACAACAACACCCTGCTGACCGTGTATGCCCACAACAGCGCGCTGCTGGTGAAAGAAGGCCAGAACGTGAAGAAAGGGCAGCAGATCGCCTCGATGGGCAAAACCGATGCCGACCGCGTGAAGCTGCACTTTGAAGTGCGCCGCAATGGCAAAACGGTGAACCCGCTCAGCTATCTGCCTGCGCGCTGATTGCTCGTTTTTGCGCGCTGTTGGCGCATGCGGCAAGTCGGCTGCGGGGCCCGTCACTGGCCGGGTCTCGCGGCTATGCAAAAGCCGCTCGTGCGCGCGCATCGGAAGAGTGAGCGCCGCCTTCCGTGCTGGCGAGTCGCTTTCTCCCCAGCGGCTGAAGCAGCCCAGGGCCATTGCCCGCCGCAAGGCGGGCGTGTTTTTTTGATGAGCGGCTCTTGCCCTGCTCGCGCAGCTTGTGTTTCCAGGCGTTTGGGCTGGCCGCTGATTTTTCTTTTCTCAACAGGGCTTGGGCTGTGCGCGTGATGCGCGCCCGCCCAGGCTAATCAACACCATGGCCGTTACTGCCACCGAATCCCCCGTAACCTGTCAAGCCGCGCCTGCGGCCACGGCGGCATCTCTGTTGACAGAGCGATCCGCTGAGCAAGCACAACAAACTGCGCCAACAACAGAGCGCGAAGCATCAGGCGGGCATCTGCTCACACCGCCGCCCCACGCCCAGCCCGATTGGCTCTGGGTGGAATCGCTCGACCTGGAAGCGCAAGGCGTGGCACACAAGCCCGATGGCAAAGTCGTCTTCATCGAAGGCGCTTTGCCGGGCGAATGGGTCAGCGCCCAGCGCCGCCGCAGCAAAAACAATTGGGAAGCGGCCACGCTCACGCAGATTCATCAGCAATCGTCGCAGCGCGTGCAGCCCGCTTGCGATCACTTCGGCCTGCACGCAGGCGCTTGCGGCGGCTGCAAGATGCAGCATCTGCACCCGGCCGCTCAGGTGGCCATCAAGCAGCGCGTGCTGGAGGACAACTTCTGGCACCTGGGCAAATGCCGCCCGCAGCAGGTGCTGCGCGCCATTCACGGCCCGGCCTGGGGCTATCGCTGGCGCGCGCGCCTGTCGGTGCGCCACGTGCTGAAAAAGGGCGAGGTGCTGATCGGCTTTCACGAACGCAAAAGCCGCTACATCGCCGACATGCACAGCTGCGCGATTCTGCCGCCGCACGTCAGCGCCTTGCTCTTGCCGCTGCGCGCGCTCATCGCCAGCCTGGAGGCGCGTGACACCTGCCCGCAAATCGAGCTGGCCTGCGGCGACGCCGTCACGGCCCTGGTGCTGCGCCATCTGGAACCCTTGAGCCAGGCCGACATCGACAAGCTGCACGCCTTTGCCGCGCAGCATGCCGGCGTGCAATGGTGGCTGCAACCCAAGGGGCCAGACACCGTGCACTGCATCAGCCCGCACACGCCGCAACTGGCCTACAGCCTGCCCGAATTCGGCATCACCATGCCGTTTCGGCCCACCGATTTCACCCAGGTCAACCCGCACATCAACCGCGTGCTGGTCAGCACCGCGCTGCGTTTGCTCGATGCGCGCCCGCACGAGCGCGTGATCGACTGGTTTTGCGGCCTGGGCAACTTCACCTTGCCGCTGGCCACCCGCGCCGGATCGGTGCTGGGCATTGAAGGCAGCGAAACCCTGGTGCAGCGCGCGCGCGACAACCACGCGGCCAACAACCCCAACCACCACGGCCACGCGCTGGCGCCCATGCAATTCGTGGCGCGCAATCTGTTCGAGATGACGCCCGAAATGCTCGTGGCCGACGGCGTGGCCGATAAATGGCTGGTCGATCCGCCGCGCGAAGGCGCTTTTGCACTGAGCAAAGCCCTGGCCGACATTCATCAGCAGCGTCTGGGCCATGCGTCAGAAGGCAGCTTTGTGGCCCCCGCCGATTGGCAGCCGCCGCAACGCATCGTGTACGTCAGCTGCAACCCGGCTACCCTGGCGCGCGATGCGGGCCTGCTGGTGCACCAAGCGGGCTACACCCTCAAAGCGGCGGGCGTGGTCAATATGTTCCCGCACACCGCGCATGTGGAAAGCATGGCCGTGTTCGAGCGGGCGTAAGGCTGGGCAGACTTGCGGCCAAGAGTCGCCGCATCCCTTGGCTTAGCCCCAGCCGCGTACTTGTAGCGCCAGCACGGTGCTGTTGGATGGCAAAGCTGCTTGCGTTGAGCAATCAGTCAGGCATCAATTGCCGGGCGATCAACTGTTGGTGTGGGAGCGATTGGCCGCTCGTCTTCCATGGTGCGTCAACCGATATGCAGCGCGGTTTCTTGTATCTGGCTTCATCCTTCCAAGGGCTTGAACACCTTGAGCCATTTCTGCGCGGGCAGGCCCGTGCGCGCTTGGATGATGGCGGCGCGCGCCGCCAACGCATCACGCGCAGGCCGTGTGGGCGTGCGCTGCGCCAGCACCACCGTGTTGCCCTCGCGCGTGGGCTTGAAGGCCCACAGCGCATCAGCCCCAAAGGCTTGCGCCATCTGCTGCACGCTGCGATCGAAACGGCTGCTGCGGCCAAACAGGTTCACCGTCATGCAGCCATCGGGCGTGAGGGTGGCGCGGCAGGCGCGGTAGAAATCGGCATCGTCCAGCACGGGTGCGGCCGCTTCGTGGTCGTACAAATCCACTTGCAGTGCGTCGATGGCGCCTTGCCATTCGGGCTGCCGAATCACCTCGGCGGCATCGCCCAGCATCACGTTCAGGCGCGCATGGTTGTCGGGCAGGCGAAACCACTGGCGGCAGGCCTGGTACACCGCCGGATTCAGCTCCACGCAGCTGGTGAGCATGTTGAGCTTTTTGCTCGTGAACTTGGTCAGGCTCGCCGCGCCCAGGCCCAGCTGCATGGCGTGGCGTTCGGGCACCGTGTCGAAATCGACAAATAGCAGCCAGGCCATCATGCGCTGGATGTATTCCAGGTCGAGAGCCAGCGGGTCTTTCAGCCGCATGCTGCCTTGTATCCAGGGCGAATCCAGATGCAGAAAACGGCTGATGCCGTCTTCGGAAAAATGCACTTCGGGCAAAGCAGGCAGAGCGTTGGCAGCGGGGCGGGGCATGGCAAGGGGCGAGCGGCAGAGGGGTGAATCAATGAACGATGCAGCAAGGCGTGTGCACAACGCGGTTCGTGCGCCCGCGATTGTGCCTTGCCTGATGGTCGGGGTTTGGCGTGGCTGCAAGTGCTGCGGGATGGGACGCAGGCGAGGGCTTGGTTGGGCCAAGGGGGTGGGGCGCTTGTGGGGATGCCAGAAGCCTTCCTCGTCTGCCCTTGCTCTTGCAGCCAGGGGCAGAGCCGCTACAATCCCCGCTTTTGCGCCAAGCGCAGCAGGGTTGCACCAGTCTTGAAAGCTTGCGGTTCAGACGGTCGCGAACGAAAAAACATCAGTAAAACAACATATTAAAAAATATATTTCGGTGGCGGCGTTAGCGTCGTTTAGCAGATTCTTAGCACGTCACAGAATTAGGTGGGTTGGCAGAGCGGTTGAATGCACTGGTCTTGAAAACCAGCAAGGATTTACATCCTTCCAGGGTTCGAATCCCTGACCCACCGCCAATTTCATGGATGTTCTGTAGCTCTTGAGGGATGGTTGTGGGAGTCTTCGATCTGTTCTCTAAGCGTCAGAAGCGCGCCCGCGGCGAAATGCCCGATGTCTATGTCTATGACGACCTGCCGCAGCCACTGCGGGTACAGATCGTTCACATCATTCGCGACGCCTTTGGCACTGATAACTACGGCTCTGACTATGCAGCAAAGGTGTACGAGTTCGTAAAGCAATCGCTTTGCCGTGAGTATGGGCTGTTCGAACTCGTCAAACATCCAAGATCCAACCAAGAATCCGTCTTCAACTTCTTCTTGCAGGAAGAATCCGTCGAACGTGCGCTGGACGTTGTGGAGCTGTGCTTCAGGATCATCCAGATTCACATTGCGGACAATCAGTCGTACAAGTACCATACGAACAGAAAGATCGACTCCGACGATGCCACCGCCGAGTTGAACGAGCGCTTCAAGGAGCACGGGGTTGGCTACCAATTCGAGTCTGGCGAGATCATTCGTGTTGACTCTCAGTTCTTGCACGCGGAGGCGGTGAAGCCGACATTGGCAATTCTGCGCGATAAGAGCTTCAAAGGTGCGAACGAAGAGTTCCTGAAAGCCCATGAGCACTATCGACATGGGCGCTATAAAGAATCCCTTGTTGATGCGCTGAAGGCATTTGAAAGTACCATGAAGACGATTTGTAGTCTTCGTGGTTGGCCGGCACAGCCAACGGACACGGCGAAGAATTTGATCGCTACTTGCATGAATAACGGCTTGTTTCCTGCGTACTTCGATTCGCAGTTCTCGTCCATTCGCTCGCTGCTGGAAAGCGGTGTGCCAACAGTGCGGAACAAGAACGGTGGTCACGGGCAGGGTGCAGCGCCAGTCACAGTGCCAGAATACTTGGCGCGATATACGTTGAATCTCACCGCGACGACCGTTCTCTTCATGGTTGAAGCGCACCAAGCCACGAAGTAAGCGACCTGTTCGCAGGAGGCTACGGCCTCGCGTTCGCCGACACGCCCAAAAATCGTTACCGAGTCTTGGAGACCTGTCTTGCAATGTGCGCACTTCAACCCGCACAGGAGTAACGACGATGGCAGCCAAGACCTACATCAAGCGCGAGAACGCCTGCCGTGCTGGTGTTGCCGCAGGGATAGCTCTGTGTTTGTTGTTCGACCTTCGCGGGCATGCGTGCCGCTACAGGCCGCGTACCGTGCTTGCTAGTACCCCCTAGCGGCGATGGGGTAGGTAGTGATCGTTGCTCCGCTGGCACGCAGCGCACGAGTAGTTAGCACGTATACCATTTGCAAACGCAGAAACCTCAAGTCCAACATAGCCTTTGTCGCATTCGGGCGCTTTGTGCATTAAGCTTGCGCCCCTTGTCTTATTGAGAATCATTTTCAGGAGAGTGCGGGCATGCAGAGCATTGGTCCCTTGGTTGAATATGCGGTGTTTGCCGTGTTGCTGGTCTTGAGCATCATGGCCGTGGCCATCACGTTCGAGCGGCTGCGTTTTTATCGCACGCTGCAAGCCACGCGCTACAGCAGCCGCGCGCGGCTGGAGGCGGATTTGACGCGCCGCCTCAACCTCATCGGCACCATTGGCGCCAACGCGCCCTATATCGGCCTGTTGGGCACGGTGCTGGGCATCATGATGACCTTCCAGACCCTGGGTTCGGGCAGCAATATGGACGTGAAGTCGATCATGACGGGGCTGTCGCTGGCGCTCAAGGCCACGGCGGCGGGCATTGCGGTGGCGATTCCCTGCGTGGCGCTCAACAACATCCTGCGGCGCAAGGTGCGCGAGCATCTGGCGATTTTCGACGAGGCCAACGGCCAGTAAGTGCAGGCGGCGAGGAGTCAGTCATGGACGAGGAAATGGACAACATCAACATCGTGCCGCTGCTGGACATCATGCTGGTGCTGCTGACCATCGTGTTGACGACGGCGACCTTCGTCGTCAACGGGCGCATTCCGGTCGATCTGGCCAAGTCCAGTGCGGCCGCGCCCGCGCAAGCCGCCCCGCTGGTGCTGACGATGGCGGCCGACCGCAGCCTCTACCTCAACGACCAGCCCATTGCCGACCTGGCCAGCGGCCTGGCCGGCAAAGACCCTAACACGCCCGTGCTGCTGCGGGCCGATGGCAAGCTGGCCCTGCAAGACTTTGTGAGCACGGTGGATGCGATCAAGCAGCAAGGTTTTGCCAAGGTCAATCTGGAAGTGGAGCGGCTTTGAGGCGCGCGGGAAATTTTCTGCGCTCGCTTGAAGCGATAAGCGCCCGCTGCTCGACTTTTTGAACTTGTTCAATCTGGCAAATGCTTCGGTCAATGGGAACGGGCGATGTGCTGCGTGATGTGGTTCGAGGCCAGCGTGATGAATGCTTTTTGCATCTCCGATCTTGTTTCACCTTCAACCGTTCTGTGCCGAAACGTCGGTGAGCCAATGCTGAAAGCAAGGTTTCCGATCAGTCGCTTGCTGGCCACTCCTTCCCTTTATTTATGCCCCTTGCTTTTGTTTTTCCATGCCCACGTGATTGATTGCTTATGAGCCCATCTGCGGCGCACCGCGCCTCATCCCCCCGCGTACAGCGCCCTTGGCAAGACTGGTTGCTGTCTCTGGCGCTGCATGCCATCGTGCTGGCGGCGCTGGCCTGGCTGACGCGCAGCGGCGAGCCGACGCCGCAGCAAATCGCCATCGACACCCCCATTGAATGGGCCGGGGGCGGCGGAGGGGGCGGCGGCGGTGGCGGAGAAGGTGATGGCCGCCTGGGTGGCGGTGGGGGCGGTGGTGATGGCACCGAGCTGTTTGGTAAAGCTGGACGTAAACCTGCTGAAATCAATCAAGGTGCCAGTGATACTTCTGAACCAACGGCATCGCCTGCTGCGCCGAGCACAGTCGATCAACGCGCAGAGGCGGTGAATACTGGCGCGTCAGCGCCGCAGGCTGATCGCAAAAAGCCAACCGCGAAAAAAGATCGTCCTAAGTCAGAGTCATCTGCCAAGCCCGCTAAACCTGCGCGAGCAGCCAGTGCGCCCGATGTTGAAGCCATCGTCGCGGCCAAAAAGCGCGAGCTGGCCGAGCAATTGGCCGCCCAGTATGGGCGCACGGAAAAAACTGGCATCGACGCCGCACAAACTGGCGGCATTGGCAGCGGTACGGGCACAGGC
Organism: Allobrachymonas sp.; assembly: GCA_030529505.1. Classification (GTDB taxonomy): domain Bacteria; phylum Pseudomonadota; class Gammaproteobacteria; order Burkholderiales; family Burkholderiaceae_C; genus Brachymonas. Next base: position 37,777 of record JAUMWT010000002.1, read on the forward strand.
ATCGGTTCGGGCAGCGGTACCGGCATAGGCTCTGGCGAAGGCAGCGGCATTGGTGCGAGCAAAGGCTCGGGCACGGGCGGTGGCAGCGGGGGCGGCCTGGGTTCGGGCACCGGGCCGGGCATCGGCTCCGGTTCGGGCGGCGGTGTGGGTTCTGGAGAAGGCACAGGCACCGGTTCCGGCAAAGGCTCGGGCGTGGGCACAGGCGAAGGTTCGGGCGTAGGCTCCGGGGTGGGGTCTGGCGTGGGATCGGGCTATGGCGATGGCACCGGCCAAGCAAAAGCCAATTGGCAAAACGTGCTGCGCGCCTACCTTTCCAGCCGCAAGCGTTATCCGCAAGTGGCGCGCCGCCTGCGGCAAGAAGGCACGGTCAAGGTGCAAGCCAGCTTTGCGGCCGATGGCCGGCTGCTTTCGGCCACCCTGGCCGAAAGTTCGGGCATTGCCGTGCTGGACGAAGCCGCCCTGCAACTGGTGGCCGAAGCAGCCAGTGCCGCAGCGGCCAAGGCCCAGCCGGGGCAGGCGGTGCAGATCAAAGTTCCGGTGGAATATAAGTTGCTGGATTGAGATCGTTAGCAGCTACAGCGGCCTAGCGGCAGATGATTTTTGCGGCAGGAGTAGTAGGAGGGGGCGGGGAAATGCGAGCGCGCAAGGCGTGGCTGCGTCGCTGGCAGCCCATCTGGGTAAAAAATGGATGGGCTTGGGGAGCATGTGTCTTTCGCAACTGATCTCCCTGCCGTTACTTGCCGTGCTTGCTGCTGCTCCATGCTGATCAACGCGCGCTGAGATGGCAAACAGTGGCAAGGCGTTTAAAAGACACAGATTCAGTACAACGACGCCAGGCGAAGAGATCCGCCATGCTTTTCAGCAACAAAGGTTGAGCGTCAAACGGCGCAGGCGCTTGTGGATTGGGCCTTGATGCAGCTCTGATGCACGAACATGGCTGCATATAATTTTTCTTTTCTGTGTGAAAAGAGTGTCTGATGCAAGCACATGTTCAACGCCCCTTGACTGCGGTACAGCCTTTGCCTCAAAGCGTAAAAGAGGCGCTTTCCGCCTGGGATCCCTCGCAGCCGCAATACTGGAACGCCCTGTGGCGCAGCACGCAAGAGGCTTCGCGGGCATCGGGGCGCGGCATCGAGTGCTGGCAAAACTGGGACGATCTGGCCGACGCCCGGCAGTATTGGCAGCGGGTATCAGCAAGTGAACAGAAAAATGAACGCGCGCACGAACTGCTGGCCGAGGTGCAGTCCCACTGGCGGGTGCTGGACATTGGCGCCGGCCCGGGCAATCTGGCCCTGCCCCTGGCGGGCAAGGCTGCGCACGTCACGGCCGTGGAGCCGGCCAGCGGCATGGCGCAAGTCTTGCGCGAAAACATTGCGCAGGCTGGTTTGAGCAATGTGTCGGTCGTTCAAAAACGCTGGGACGACGTGGATGTGGCCCAGGACTTGCAGGGCCCGTACGAGCTGGTCGTGATCTCTTTCGCCTTTGGCATGCTGGATTTGCTCGACACCCTTCGAAAAATTCTGGCCGTGGCCAGCCAGCGCGTGATTTTCTACTGGCATGCCGGCCCGCAAGCCTGGGATGTGGACGCCGTCAAGCTCTGGCCCCTGCTGCACGGCAAAACATTCACACCCATCCCCAAGGCCGAGGTGATTTTCAACCTGCTCTACACCCTGGGCATTTATGCGGACGTCAAGTCCATGCCGCGCTCGTTCACCACGGCGTTCGAGAGCCTGGACGAAGCCATGCAGGAATACGGCAAGCGTTACGCCGTGGCAGAGGATGATGCGCCGCGCCGCCAACTGTTGTTGCAGTATCTGCAAGCGCATCTGGTGCAAGAGGATGGGCGCTATCTGCAACGCGCATACAACACCGGCATGCGCATCGCCTGGAACGTGCCGGCCGTCAATCCGCTCCAAACGCCTTGATTGGGCAGGCTGTGGCTGGCAGCCGCATTGCCGCATTGCAGCCGAGGGATTGCGTTTGGACGCACTTCCACTTCATCGTGCGGCTCTCTCGCTTTTCTATGTGGGCAGCGGTGGCTGCTGTAGTGACAGGGAATCGCGCCCGCAGACGGGCCCGCTGCCTGATGCATGCAGTGGCAAACATGCAAAGATCGGCCCGAGTGGTCTTTTCCCTGCGCAAAGCATGGCAATGTGTGAATATTTACAACACCTATCCACTCGTCTATCTGTCTGATTTCATTGAAATTTTTTGCACGATCAGAAAAAACGTTCAGAAAATGCGATCGAATTTAAGACTCATCCAGACAAGCATCATACAATTGGTGCTGTTACACAGTTTTCTTTTTGTTAAAGACTGGCTGCGTGGCGCATTGCGGAAGCTTTCTGGCTTGTGTTTGTACGTGTAACAAGCTGTTTTGGCCGGGGGGCGGTTTTTTCCGCACAGTGGTTTGCGCGCGGCTTTCCTTGGAGTTCTCAAATGAAAAAAACTTTGCTTGCTGCTGCCCTGATGAGTGCAGTGGGTGCCAGCTATGCGCAATCCGGCTCGGTCACGCTGTACGGTATCGTCGATACGGGCTACGAGGTTACAAACACCAAGCAGGAAACATATACGGAAGCAACAAAAACCACCACAAGCACTAAAAACAGGAAAACAGGCTTGAAGAGCGGTGGGCTGGCTGGCCCTCGTGTGGGCTTCCGCGGTGAAGAGCCTCTGGGCAACGGCTTGTCGGCTACTTTCAACCTGGAAATGGGCTTCAATTCCACCACTGGCGCATTTGCTTCTCCGTATAAGGGCAGCACTGGCTTCACACGCCGTTCCATCGTTGGTTTGAAGGGTGCTTTTGGTCACCTGAATTTGGGCTTGAACAACACCGCGGTTGACAATTTCGCAATGGATATCCAGGGGAATATCCGCGAGTCTTTCGTTACAGGCAAGGCTGTTGGCACTTTCTATACAGGCAAATTCGGTGGCCTGTCGGTAGAAGCTTTTGCTGCGCACAACCGCGACAGCCAGACCAATACCAATGGCATCAAGGTCGAAGACAACTTCTCGGAGTTCGGCTATGGTGCGGGCCTCAAGTATGCGGCTGGCCCCTTCTCCATCAGCGCCGCAGCGCAGCAGTTCCGTGGCGGTAAAGTTGGGCGTCATCCAGTCACAGGCGTGGAAACCAGCAATTCGCGCACTCGCCGTGACGAATACGGCGTGGCTGCCAACTACAAGCTGGGCGACACGCGCTTCGTGACCCATTACGTGGCGGTTAAGGCCTCTCCCTACCACAGCGGTGCCTATTCCCGTTGGGAACATGCCAACTTCGGCGTAGAGCACAAGATGGGCAATGCAACACTGGTGGCAGAAGTTGGCCGCAACCGCGCCAAAGCCCTGAACAACACCGCCGTGTTGGGTGATTACGCCAAGCCCGTATCCGGCTTCGGCGGCGACTTCAGAGTCAAAGGCGCAGGCACCAACTTCGTTGTGGGCGCCAACTACGCCTTCAGCAAGCGTACCGATGTTTATGTGCGCGTAGGTCGCAAGAAAGCCATGAACGCTTCTGTCTACAACGCGAACAATGGCGCGCTGCTCGGCAAAGTGAAAGGCCGCATGGACTACGCTTTTGCCGGTCTGCGTCACCGCTTCTAAACGACAGGCGCTTTTTTCATTGCTCTCCTCTTGGCCGCAATCAAGCGATTGCGGCTTTTTTTTGGCGGGAAAGTGGGCAATGGCTGCCAGCTGTTTGCAAGTTGGCGCCATCAAGGGGTATCGGGATACGCAATGTGCCCGGCGTGCCCCAGGATGGGGTCGGTCAGGAATGTGCAGGTGGGGCTGCAACAGCGAATTCTGTCGAACCGCAGGTTGAAGCGGCAGAAAAATTCCCGAGTGCCTTTGTAAGAAAACCTGGTTTAAGAGAGAATGAGCACTTTCTCTTGCAAATCAAACGCTTGTTTTTGTTTTCGGCCTGTAACGGGAAGGCAAGGCGTACTGAAACGGTCCGCATCGTGTGTGCAAGGTGGCGCCTGTTTCGATGTGCTGCCTGGTTCAAGGCACTTATCGGTAACACGGCGTGTAGGGGATGGCGGCAGCCAGCAGCTTGTGAAGCGGCCTTGGCATGGCGCAGAGATCAGACATGGAGGCGCGCATGTGCCCAGAGGCTGTTCACGATCTTCTTGCAGGCGCTGGCATGATGGCGGCGGGCGGTTTGCGGCCTGGTCAAGCTTGCGGGCGGCGATGCGCTTCGCCATGCATGTACCTGGATTTGCGGCTTGCATCCCGTCGCCCCATATTCAATCGCCTTATGTTGAGAGCGTGAACAGGCTCTAAGCGTGCAGGCAGCAAGGTCGTTTTTTTAAAGGCATGTGATATGAAATTTCGTTTGAACAAACTCACTTTTTTGCTTTTGGGTTGCGCGTACGGCGCGAGCTTTGCGCAGCAGCCAGGCATGACGGCATCTGCCCAGGCTGGCGCAGGCGCAACGGACAGCGCCACGCTGGAAGAAACGGTGGTCACGGCAACCCGCACGGCCACGACGGCCAATGAAGCGCCTGGCGCGGTTTTCGTCGTCAATAAAGAGAAGATGGAGGCGCGCAACATCCAGTCGCTGGATCAGGCGCTCAACAACGTGCCAGGGGTGTACAACAAACGTTCCAAGGGCTTGATGGACACGACTTCGGGCATCGTCATGCGCGGCATGACGGGCGAGGCGCGCAACCTGATCCTGCAGGACGGCATGCCGATGAACAGCCCTTATACGGGCAATGTGAGCTGGGGCGGCATTGCGGCAGACAACTACCAGAATGCCGAGGTGGCTTTGGGCGCGGCTTCCAGCCTGTATGGCAACCACGCCATGGGCGGGGTGGTGAACTTCGTCAGCCGCATGCCCAGGCAGCGCGAGTTCAATTTCAAGCTGGGCTATGGCGGGGGCCTGGGCAGCGATCTGGCGATGAAAAATCTGCGGCGCGGCTTCGTCTCGTTTGGCGACCGCCTGGCCAACGGCTTCTCGTACTATGCCTCGGTTGCCGGCGCTGCCACGGATGGCTATCGCACGGCTTATGTGCTCAACACCCGCGTGCCTGCCGGAACGACGGGCGCCGTGCCCACACGAACCAGCACGGGCGGGCGCACCCATATCCTGGGCGAAGGTGGCAACAATGAGTGGAAAGAAGGCAGCGTGACCTTGCGCGCGGCCTATGCCTTGCCCCAGAACGGCGAGGCTCGCCTGAGCTACATGCGCAATCAGTACCACTATTCCTATGACGGCGACCCTGTCACCTATCTGCGTCAGGGCGGCAGGCCGGTCTTCAAGCCCAGCGAGCAGTCTTTTGCCGATGGCCAGGGCAAAACCATTGAAGACAATGTGCAGGCCAGCGTGGAAACGGCGCTGGGCGCGGGCCGTCTGCGCGTGAACGGCGGCTTGCGCAAGCAGGGCACCAACTGGTACACCATCGTCAGGCCGGGCGCCAAGCTCAATGGCACGGGGCCGGGCGAACTCAACTCCACGCCCACCCGCATGGCTTATCTGGACGGGCAATACACCTTCAGCCCGTTTGACAAGCATCTGTTGGTGGTGGGCGCATCGCTGCAGGCCAACAAGGCCGACAACACCACTTCCAAACTGCGCAATCACGGCGATATCGGCTCCACCAACGGGCTGGTGTCGCGCATGGGCGGCAAAACCCGTCTGCTGGGCCTGTTCGTGCAAGACGAGATCAGCTTCACCGACCAATTGACCGCCACCGTGGGCCTGCGCTGGGATCAGATCCGCATGTCGGGCGGCTATCAAGACAACACTTCCTATCCGTCGGTCACGCACAGCGCCTTCAGCCCCAAGCTGGGCCTGCGCTATCACGTCAACGACAAGCTGTCGCTGCGCTCCAGCCTGGGCCGCTCTTTTCGCGCCCCCAGCGTGTATGACCTGTACCGCGTGTGGTATGGCAGCGGCGCCAACCCCATCGAATACGGCAACAACCCCTTCCTGAAACCCGAAAAAGCCATCGGCTGGGACATTGGCGCCGATTTCAAACCCTGGGAAGGGGCGGAAGTCAAAGCCACCTACTTCATGAACCGCTTGAGCGACATGATCTTCCGCAAGGACATCACGCCGAAGAAGAAAACCTGGGACAACGCAGGCAAGGCCAGGGCGCAGGGCGTTGAGCTGGACTTCCGCCAGAAGCTGGGGCCGAACTGGACGGTGATGGCCAATGCCACCTTCAACCACACGCGCATGCTGGATGTGCCCAACAAGCGTGCCATCGAAGGCAAGAAGTTCCAGTTCGTGCCCGATCGCATGGCCAATCTGGGCGTGGAGTTCAAGCAAGGCCCGTTCGATGCGTCGGCCTGGATGCAGCACGTTTCCAAGCGCCATGCCAACGACATGAACAGCGATGTGGTCAACGGGGTTTCTGGCTCGCGCGATCCCTACACCCTGGTCAACCTCAAGGCGGGTTATCAGATCACGAAAAACGTGAAGGCTTCGCTGGCCATCGACAACGCCTTCAACCGCAAGTACTTCGACGTGACAGCGCGTGCGCCGGGGCGTTCTTACTACCTGGAGCTGTCCGGCAAGTTCTGAGAACCTGTTCGATGCCTCTTCACCGGCGTTTGAATGATGGAGGCGGACGGTCTGTTGCGTTGCCAATCTTGTCATCCGTTTTGCGGATGTCGAACGGCTACGCACTGCGCCACATACAAAGATGTGCGCCTTGCAGCCCGTCCCGCACGCTGTCCAATCGCCTCGCCGTTGAGATTTTGAACAGATTCCGAGAACCGGAACAGCGCCCGTTCGCGTTGAAGATGGCCTTCAGCGCGAAACCGCCGCAGCGGCCCGCCGTCGGGCTGTTGCGGCTTTTCCGCCTCATCCGAGAACCTGCTCGAAGTCTCCTCATGGGTGCTTGAAAATGGAAGCAGGCGCTCTGCGGCGTTGCAAATCTTGTCGATCATCTTGCACATGTCGCACGGGCTATGCACTTCGCTCATGTGCCTTGATGTGCGCCTTGCATCCCATTCCGCCCCCTATCCAATCGCCTCACATTGAAACTTTGAACAGGTTCTGAGCAGTATTTCGAGGAGTCGGCTGCATGAAAAAGATCAAGCTCTGTGCCATTGCCTGGAAAAACCACCTGTCGCTGCTGCTGCGCGCCGCGCGCCAATGCGACTGGCTGGACTTGGCGGTCTATTCCAGCGAGCAGCTGCAAGACAGGCCCGACAAGCTCGAAGAAGCCTTGCAGACGATGCTGGCGGCCGATGGGGTGTATTGCTACCGCTCGACCGAAGGCTTCTGGGCACAGGTGGAGGAATGGCTGGCGGCGCTGCCCAAGCAGCCGCCCACCGTGTGCATCGGGCATGATCCGGCGACCTGGGCAATGTCCAACGTGGGCCTGCAAACGGTGTCGCGCTGCCACGATTATTTTGTTTATGGCGGCGAAGACAATTACGTCAATATGCTGCGTTACATCGCCGCCACGGCCCTGGGGCAGGAGGTGGCGTTCGAAGAGCCCAAGGTTTTGCCCTGGGAAGGCTTTTATCACCCCGGGGCGCCCCGGCGCCACTACGAACAGATCGGCGATTACCTGGCCTGGTACGAAGGGCAGTATCTGCAGCCGCAGCAGTTGGCGCAGCCTGTTGTGGGCGTGCTGATCGGCCGCGGCTATTGGGCCAGCGAGAACCTGGAGGTGGAAGACGCGGTCATCGCCGCGCTTGAGGCCGAGGGCCTGCGCGTGCTGCCGATCTTTGCCTACAGCATGAAAGACGATGCCCTGGGCGCACGCGGCAGCGCTGCGGCCGTGCGCGATGCCTTTTTGGCAGCCGACGGCAGCGCGCGCATCCAGGCCCTGGTCAAGCTGCAAGGCTTCTTCATGGGCACGCAAAAAGGCGACCGCCGCGGGGACAGCAAAAACGCCCGTGGCAGCGTCAGCTTGCTGCAGCAGCTCGATGTGCCCGTGTTCGGCCCCATCGTGACGCAGAAAAAGACCCTGGCCGAATGGGAGGCCGACAACCAGGGCATTGGCAGCGGCATTGCCTGGTCGGTGAGCATGCCCGAATTCGAAGGCGTGATCGAGCCGATGGTGATTGCCGCGGCACGCAGTCTGGACAGCATCGATCCCGATCAGAATTTTTCGCACCGCCAGGCCATTCCCGAACGCTGCCAGCGCCTGGCGCAGCGCGTGCGGCAGTGGATCCGCCTGCGCCAAACCCCTGTGGCCGAGCGCAAGGTGGCCTTCATTTTGCACAACAACCCCTGCGCCTCGCTCGAGGCAACGATCGGTGGCGGCGCGCATCTCGACACCTTGCAAAGCCTGGCCAACGTCATGCACCGCATGCAAGCGGCGGGTTACCGCGTGACTCCGCCAAGCGATGGCAAAGAGCTGATCGACACCATCATGTCGCGCAAGGCCATTGCCGAGTTCCGCTGGACGACGGTGGATGAAATCGTCTCCAAAGGCGGCGTGCTGGGGCGGGTTTCCGTTGCCGACTACGAGCAATGGTGGCAGCACTTTCCCGACACGGCGAAAAAACGCATGGTCGAGGCCTGGGGCAAGCCGCCGGGCGAATTCACCAACAACATTCCGCCCGCCATGGTGCACGAGGGCGCCATTCTGGTGACAGGGGTGGAATACGGCAATGCCGTGGTGTGTGTGCAGCCCAAGCGCGGCTGCGCAGGCCCCCGTTGCGATGGGCAGGTCTGCAAGATCCTGCACGACCCCGATGTGCCGCCGCCGCACCAGTACATGGCCACCTACCGCTATCTGGAAAACATCTTCAACGCCAATATGGTGGTGCATGTGGGCACGCACGGCAACATCGAATTCCTGCCCGGCAAGGGCGTTGGGCTGGGGCAGGGCTGCATGCCCGATCTGGCCATCAACACCCTGCCGCATCTGTACATCTACAACTCCGACAACCCGCCCGAAGGCGCCATTGCCAAGCGCCGCAGCCTGGCGGTGCTGGTGGATCACATGCAAACCGTGATGCAGCAAAGCGGCTTGTACGAAGAGCTGGAAGAAATCGACCGCCTGCTGGGCGAGCATGAGCAGGCGCAAGTGAGCGACAAGGGTCGTGCTCATACGCTGGAGCACCTCATCATCGAGGCGATCGAAAAATCGAGCTTCAAGAACGACATGAAGTATTCGCCCAGCGACCCGATCGAAGAAACCCTGCGCAAGGCGCACGAGGGCCTGAGCCGCGTGCGCAACTCGCAAATTCAGGACGGCATGCACGTGTTTGGCAGCTTGCCGCAGGACGAGCGCCGTGTGGCCTTTCTCAACGCCGTGCTGCGGTACGACGCCGGGCAGCCCATCTCCATCCGCAAAATGTTTTGCCAGGCCATGGGCCTGCAGTTGAGTGATTTGCTGGCCGGGCAAGGGCAGATCTTCAAACCCTTCGGCCTGAGCGGCGGGCAGCTGCTGGAGCGCATCAGCGAGTGCGGGCGCGCCCTGATCCAGGCCGTGCTGTACGAGCCAGACAGGGATCTGGCCATGACGGTGAAAGACCTGCTGGGCCAGAAGCTGCAAGACGTTTCGGCGCTGGAGCAGTTGCCCGTGCTGCAGGAGCGCATCCTCGAACTGGCGGGCCGCCTGGAACAATCGAAAGAAATCGAAGCCCTGCTGCACGCCTTTGATGGCGGGCACGTGCTGGCCGGGCCTTCGGGCCTGATCATGCGGGGCCGCGACGACGTGCTGCCCACGGGGCGCAATTTCTACTCGCTGGATCCGAGCATCGTGCCGACCCGTGCGGCCGCCATCGTGGGCGAGCGCCTGGCCAAGGCCCTGCTGGAAAAGCACATGGTGGATGAAGACCGCCTGCCCGAGAACGTGGCCATTTACTGGCAGGCCAATGACATCATGTGGTCGGACGGCGAAGGCATGGGGCAGATCATGGCCTTGCTGGGCGTGCGCCCCAAATGGCTGGGCAACGGCAAGGTCAACGGTTTCGAGATCATCCCGCTGCAAGAGCTGGGTCGGCCGCGCATCGACGTGACCATCCGCATGTCGGGCATCTTGCGCGACAACTTCCCCAACTGCATGGAGCTGGTGGACGAGGCCATCGTGGCCGTGGCCTCTCTGGACGAGCCCGTGGAGATGAACTATGTGCGCAAGCACGCGCTGGAAAACCTCGCGCGCGAGCAGGCAGAAGGCGGCGGCAGCGAGGCCGAGCTGTGGCGTCGCGCCACTTTCCGCATCTTCTCGGCCAAGCCCGGCACCTATGCGGCCGGCGTGAACCTGGCCGTCTACGCTTCGGCCTGGAAGAACGAAGCCGATCTGGCCGACATCTTCGTGTACTGGAACGGCTATGCCTATGGCAAAGATGCATTCGGGCCGCAATCGCAAAGCCAGCTCATCAACAATCTGCGCACGGTGGACGTGACCTTCAACAAAGCCGTCTCGGATGAATACGATTTGTTCGGCTGCTGCGGCTACTTTGGCAACCACGGCGGCATGACGGCGGCGGCGCGCAATGTCTCGGGCCGCAAGGTCAAGGGCTATTACGGCGATACGCGCGAGCCGGAAAGCGTGGCCGTGAACGATCTGGCCGACGAAATCCGCCGCGTGGTGCGCACCAAGCTGCTCAACCCCAAATGGATCGAAGGCATGAAGCGCCACGGCTACAAAGGCGCGGGCGATATTTCCAAGCGCGTGGGCCGCGTTTATGGTTGGGAGGCCACCACCCAGGAAGTGGACGACTGGGTGTTTGACGACATCAGCAAAACCTTTGTGCTGGATGCCGAAAACCGCCAGTTCTTCAAGGAAAACAACCCTTGGGCGCTGGAAGAAATCGGCCGCCGCTTGCTCGAAGCGCAAAGCCGCGGCTTGTGGCAGGCCGACCCCGAGGTGCTGGAGCAGTTGAAAGACCGCTATCTTGAAGTGGAGGGCTGGATCGAAGAAAGCATGGGCGATGTGCAAGGCGATTTCCAGGGCGGCGCCATCGACGTCATGGCGGCCGAAGATGTTGGCAACTGGCGGGAAATGATGCAAGGCGTGAAGCAGAAGATGGCGGCGGCGCGGCAGCCGGCCGTTGGCTGATGTTTGGCCCATGTGCCGTGCGTGATGTGCGGCTCGCCAGATGCGGTGAAGCAGCGGCGGCTTGCTTTGGCGCTTTCGTTTTTGCATTTTTGTTTCGCGGGCGCTTTTGCATGAACACCCTGATGGAGATGAGCATGAAACCAAGCAAGCGGATAGCCCCTGTTTTCTGGGGCGTGTGGCTGGCGGCGCTGCTGGGCCTGTCGGCCTGCCGCCCGGCGGGCCCTGAAGAAGCGGCAGGGGCGGCCTCTGCGCCAGCGCCTGCCGCCAGTGCAGCGCAGCAGGCGCAGGCCGGTGCCGGGCCCGAGCGCCAGACGGCAGCTGCGGCGGCCGGATCGGCGGCGTCGGCCATGGCCAGAAGCCGGGCCGTGGCGGCCAGCATTCAGCAGCCGGTGCGCCGCATCGTGGTGTTGAACTCCGACGGCCTGGAAGCCCTGCGCCTGCTGGAGGCCGATGATCGGGTCGTTGGCGTTTTTTCCGGCATCACGCACGAGGCGGGCCTGTGGCCGGAAAAAGCCAAGCTGCCCCATGTGGGGCGCTGGAGCGAGCCCAATGTGGAGGCCATTGCCCAGCTGAAGCCCGATGTGGTGATCCACTATCACAAGAGCAGCGCGCATTTGGAAGATCGGCTGCGGCCCCTGGGCATCAAGGTGCTGCGCATGGACTTTTACAAGGTGCACACGCTGGAGCAGGAAATGAGCTTGCTGGGCGAACTGCTGGGGCGGCCAGAGCAGGCCCGGCGCTTCAATGCCTGGCATCGCGGCATTCTGCAGCGGGTGCAGCAGCAGTTGTCGGGCCTGCCTGCCAAGGCCAGGGTGTATCTGGAAAACTATTCCGACTACAGCGCCGCAGGCCCGGGATCCGGCCTGCACGAGCTTTGCGATCTGGCCGGCTGCCTCAATATCGCTGCGGGCCTGAAGACGCCCTACCCCAAGGTCACGCCCGAATGGGTGGTGGCGGCCAAGCCCGACATGCTGCTTAAGGTTTACGGCAAGGTGGATGGGTATACGCTGCAAGACGCTGGCGAATACAACCGGATTCGCCAGCAGATGATGGCGCGCCCGGCCTGGCAACACATTCAAGCCGTGCGCGCCGGCCAGGTGCACGTGGTGGATGGCTCGCTCACATCGGGCCCGCGCGTGGGCGTGGCCGTGGCCTACATCGCGCATTGGCTGTACCCGCAGCAGATGCAATCCATCGATCCGGATGCCTTGCACCAGGAATATCTTGAACGCTTCATGCGCGTGCCTTTCAAGGGACGCTATTTTTCGGATCCCGCCCAGAACAGGGCATCGTCCTGAATCAGATGAACAAGCCGACGATTTTTGCAAAACGATGGGTCGCCATGCGCCTGATGCTGGCTGCGTGCCTGCTGGGCCTGGCGCAGAGCGGCTGGGCATTGGCGGTGACGGATTCCACCGGGCGCACGGTGGAAGTCAAGACGCCCGTGCAGAAAATGGTGATCCTCAACTCGGCCGCCATGGAGATGGCGCGCATTCTGGGCGCCGAAGACCGGGTGTTGGGCGTTTCCACGCACATTGCCAAAGAGCTGCTGGCCATGGGTCTGCCCGCCAAGGAGGCGGTGGGTTCCTGGCAAGAGCCCAATGTGGAAGCCATCGTCAAGCTTGCGCCGGACGTCGTCATCGTCTATGCCGGCAGCGCCCTGCACATACAAGACAAGCTCAAGCCCTTTGGCATCGCCGTGCTGCGGCTGGATTTGTACAAGCTCAACACCATGCCGCAAGAGATTGATGCTCTGGCCCGCCTGCTGCACAAGCAAGAGCAGGCCCGGGCTTTTCTGGCGTGGCACACAGGCATTCTGCAGGGCCTGCAAAAGCGCATGGCGGCGTTGCCCCAGAAAACACCGGCCTACCTCGAAAGCTATTTCGACTATCATGTGGCCGGCATCGACGGGGGCCTGCACCAGCTGTGCAGGCATGCGGGCTGCCAGGATATTGCCAGCGACTTTTCCGCCGGGGTGAAACGGGTGCTGCCCGAGTGGATCGTGCGCGAGAACCCGGCGGCCATCTTCAAGATGTACAGCCGCTCAGACGAGTACCAGCTGCCGAGCCCGGCACCCTACAACCAGATGCGCGATGCCATCATGGCGCGCCCGGCCTGGCGCAGCATGCAGGCCGTGCAGTCCGGCCGGGTGCATGTGATGGAATCTTCCCTGTTCAGCACGCCGCGCAGCGCGGTGGGCGCGGCCTATATGGCCAAGTGGCTGCATCCGCAACAGTTGGCCGATATCGACCCCGATGCCTTGCATGCGCAATACATGCAGCGTTTTTTGCGCCTGCCAGCGCGCGGCGTGTATTTTTCCACCAGCCCAGCGGCGGCTGCGCCATGAGGAACCCCGCCATGACCGTGGACTCGATCGCTGCCGACTACCAGGCGCGCACCCGCCGCCGCCTGGCGTTTTTGCTGCTCAGCGCCTTGCTGCTCGCGCTGGGCCTGCTGCTTTCCATCTCTTTGGGCGCGAGCGAAATGTCGGTGGCGCAAACCTTCGCTGCCTTGTGGAGCGGCCAGGGGCAGGATCACGACATCGTCTGGGCCTTGCGCATGCCGCGTGCGGCCATCGCCGCCGTGGTGGGTTTTGGCCTGGGCCTTTCGGGCACCGTGTTCCAGGCCGTGCTGCGCAATCCCCTGGCCTCGTCTTCGACCTTGGGGGTGGCTTCGGCATCCGGCTTTGGGGCGGTGTGCGTCATCATGTTTCTGGGCGCAGACAGCTCCAATCTGGTGGTGGCCAGCGGCGCGTTCACGTTCGCCCTGCTCTCGGCCTGTTTCATTTTCGTCATCGCCAAAGTCAAGGGGGCTTCGTCCGAAACGCTGATCCTGACCGGCGTGGCGCAAATGTTCCTGTTTTCTGCGCTGACCTCGCTGGGGCAGTACTTCAGCACGGTGGATCAGCTCGTCAACATCGTGTTCTGGTCTTTGGGCAGCCTGTCCAAAGCCGGCTGGACGGAGATCGCCCTGGCCAGCGCCATGATCCTGCTGCCAGCCCCCCTGCTGCTGTGGCGGGCCTGGGACTTCAATTTGCTGGCCATGGGCGACGACACGGCCAAGGCCTCGGGCGTGCATGTGGAGCGGCTGCGCCTGTGGGCCATCGCCATCTCTTCGCTGGCAACGGCCGGCGCCATCTGCTTCACCGGCGTGATCGGCTTCGTGGGCCTGGTGGCGCCGCACATCACGCGCATGGTCATCGGCAACGACCACCAATACCTGCTGCCAGCTTCCGGCCTGGTGGGGGCGTTGCTGGTGGTCATGGCCGATATCGTGGGGCGCAGCATGCTGGCGCCGCAGATCGTGCCCATCGGCATCGTCACATCCTTGCTTGGCGTGCCTTTCTTCTTCTATCTTTTGATGCGCCGCGCGCGGGACAGTTGGTGATGTCAGAGCCTGTTCACAGCCTTTCCATGCGTCCGCAGACCGCGGCGCGGGCCGCAGCCAATATGGGCTGTCTTGGCAAGGGGGGTAACAAGGCGCATGGCCATTGGCTGTCTTGCCCGAAGGCTTGCTGCGCAAAGGCGGCATCTGCCGTGTTGCAAATGCTCGCCGGGCAGTTGGCCTGCCTGCGCTTTGCGCCTTGCAGCGACCACTTTTGCGCAGCAACGGGCGCGATGCAAAAATCATGAACAAGCTCTTGCAAGCTCACGATCTGGCCTTTGGCTACGGCACGCAGCGTATTTTCAGCGGCATCTCTCTGGACTTGCCCAGGGGACGCATGGTGTGCATTGCCGGGCCCAATGGCACAGGCAAAACCACGCTGGTGAAATGCATGGCGGGCATTTTCAGGCCGCAGGCAGGGCATGTCAGCATCGATGGCGTGGACACCCGCCAGCTGCCGCGCCGCGAGCTGGCCAGCCTGCTGGGCTATGTGCCGCAGAACATTCCTTCGCGGTTTCCGGCCACGGTGTTCGAAACGGTCTTGGCCGGCCGGCGGCCGCACATGGGGTGGCGGCCTTCCCAGCATGATTTGCAACTGGCTGCCGACAAACTCAGGCAGCTGCATCTGCAAGACCTGGCCATGCGCGACATGGCCAGCCTGAGCGGCGGGCAGGCGCAAAAAGTAATGCTGGCTCGCGCCCTGGCGCAGGAAACGCCGTATCTGATGCTGGACGAACCCACCAGCAGCCTGGACGTGCGGCACCAGCTCGAAATTCTCGACACCATTCGCGCCCTGGCGCGCGAGCGGGACTTGGGGGTGCTCATCATCATTCACGATCTGAATCTGGCCGCGCGCTATTGCGACCAGATCGTCATGTTGCATCAGGGGCGCGTGTTTTGCCAAGGCAAGCCTGCGGACGTCATCACCCCGCAGACCATGGCCGATGTTTATGGCGTAGAGGCTGAAGTGCGTCACAGCAATGGTTGCTTGCATATGCAGGTGCTGCGTGCGTTGCCCACTGCCGACGCGGACAGCCAGGAGGAGCAGCGCCTTGGTGCTTGAGGCGCTCACGCTCACCTGGCAGCAGATGGCGCAGTTTGTGCCCAAAACCTTGCTCACCATGCTGCTTTCCATGGGCATGACCCACATGCTGATTGCCAAAGGCTTTTTGCGCCATCTCAGTCGCATCAGCCAGCCGTTGACGGCGCGCATGGGCCTGCCAGAAACAGTCATTGCCGCATCCGTGCTGGCGTTTGGTTCGGCCTTGAGCGCCAATGCCATGCTGGCCGAGCTGTACCGCAAGCAGCAGCTCAGCGAGCAAGAGGCTTTTCTGGGTGCGATACTCAACGGCGCATCCATCAACGTCAAGGAAATCTTCACCTACCAGCTGCCCGTCATGCTGCCGCTGTTGGGCTGGAAGGCGGGCAGCATCTACCTGGCATGCTTTTCTCTGGCGGCCGTCATGCGCTATGCCTATGTGCTGGTGCATGCTCGCAGGGCCAAGCGCCAACGCGCGCCTGAGCAGGCTGCGGCCCCTGCTGCATCTACTGCGTCTGCTGTGCTTGTGGCGCCATCAAGCAGCATGCGCAAACAGCTGCGCCAGTTTTTGAAAGTGGCGACCACCTATGTGCTCATCACTTTTGGCGTGCTGTTCGTCTTCCATGCCGGGGTGGGCGCGTGGTTCGAAAAAATGGTGGCGCCCATCAGCAGCGCCCTGCAATTGCCGGTGGCTGTGGCGGTGCCGATGGCCGTGTTCATCTTCAAGCCGGTGGCCGGGGCTTCAGCCATCAGCCTGCTGCGCAACAACGGCACGATCACGGATATCGATGCAGCGCTCACCGTGGTGGTGGGCAGCCTGCTGTTGCTGCCGCTTTACGGTTTTCGCAGCGGCTCCATCGCGCGCACGGTTTCTTTCTTCGGGCCACGGTTGGGGTTCAGAATTTCTGCCACTTCAACCTCGCTGGCGATTGTTTCCCGCTTGATCTTTCTGGTTTTGCTCATGGGCTACAAGCTCACGGCAAATTGATGGCGGGGCTGCTTTCACACATCATGGACAGGGCCGTTTTTCCATTCAGCGCCATCATCGGGCAAGAGCGCCTCAAGCTCGCCCTTTTGCTCAATGCCGTCAACCCGCGCATTGGCGGCGTGTTGATCAAAGGCGAAAAAGGCACGGCCAAATCCACGGCCGTGCGGGCGTTGGCCAGGCTTTTGCCCGCCATGGATGTGGTGCAGGGTTGCCCCTATCGCTGTGCACCGCAGACGCCGCAAGCGCAATGCCCGCATTGCCAGGGGCGCGAGCACTTGCCGGCCGAGCGTGTGCCCATTCGCATCGTGACCTTGCCGTTGAACGCCACCGAAGACCGCTTGGTGGGCGGCATCGATTTGAACCAGGCCGTGCAACAAGGGCGGCGCACGCTGCAACCGGGGCTTCTGGCCGCCGCGCACCGGGGCATTTTGTATGTGGATGAAGTCAACCTGCTGGACGATCATCTGGTGGATGCCATTCTGGACGCAGCCGCTTCGGGCCAGAACGTGATCGAACGCGAGGGCATGTCGTTTGTGCATGACAGCGATTTCACGCTGGTGGGCACCATGAACCCCGAAGAAGGCGATTTGCGTCCGCAGCTGCTGGATCGTTTCGGGTTGTGCGTAGAAATCCAGTCCGAGGCCGATCCGTTTTTGCGCACCGTGCTCATGGAGCGGCGCGAACAGTTCGATGCCGACCCGCGCCAATTCATGGCCCGTTTTGCCGCAGAAGATGCGCGCCAAACGCAGCAAATCATCACGGCGCGCCATCTGCTCCAAACGGTGCGCATGCCGCAGCATCTGCGCCAGCACATCAGCGAACTGTGCATGGCCAACTGCGTGGCGGGGCACCGGGCTGACCTGGTGCTGGAGCAAGCCGCCCGGGCGCACGCCGCTCTGCGCGAGCGTGCGGCCGTAACGCTGGACGACATTGAGCAAGTGGCCGATATGGTGCTGCTGCACCGCAAGCGTGATGCCATGCCTCCACCGCCGCCTGCACCTCCGCCGCCGCCCGATCATGATCACGATCATGAAAACGACAGCGAGCAGCCGCCACCCGAGCAAGATCCGGACGAGCAAGTCGAGCAAACTCCGCCCCCGCCTGAGTCAAACGATGCCAATCAGCCCGAGCCCGAGCAGCAAGCGCAGGAAGAAAGCGAAGAGCGCGACGGCGATGAGGCCGATCCTGCAGAAGACGATGCCGCAGGCGACCGCGTGGTGGATCGCATCTTCGATATTGGCGAAACCTTCAACGTCAAGAAATTTGCCACGGCTAAAGACCGCACCTACCGCCGCGGCTCGGGCAAGCGCTCGCGCAGCCGCATTGCGGGCAAACAGGGCTGTTACGTCAAAAGCGTGATGGGGCGCCATCTCGACGACATTGCCATTGATGCCACCCTGCGTGCCGCAGCGCCTTACCAGCTGGCGCGCAGGGCAGAGAGCGATTTGGCCATTGTGCTCAAGCCGCAAGATCTGCGCGGCAAGATCCGCGAGAAGCGCCTGGGCAATTTCCTGCTGTTCGTGGTGGATGCCAGTGGTTCCATGGGCGCGCGCAGCCGCATGATGGCATCCAAGGGGGCCATCATGTCGCTGCTGCTGGATGCTTACCAAAAGCGCGATCAGGTGGCCATGATCACCTTTCGCAAAGACGAAGCGGTGCTCAACCTGCCGCCGACTTCATCCATCGAACTGGCCGCTACGCTATTGCGGGAGATGCCCGTGGGCGGGCGCACGCCCTTGGCGTCGGCGCTGGTCAAGTCTTACGAAGTGCTGCGCAACCACCTCACGCGCGAGCCGACGGCACGGCCCATTGCCCTGTTGATCACCGATGGCCGATCCAACGTGGCTTTGGGCAATGGCAAGCCGCAAGAGGAAGTGCTGGCATTGGCCGAAAAGCTGGCCTTGGACGAGCGCATCCGCTTCATGGTGGTGGATACCGAATCGGACGGGCTGCTGCAATTCGGCCTGGCCCGGAAACTCGCTGCCGCCCTGCAGGCCGACTATTTCCAGATCAAAGACCTCAAGGCGGCCACCCTGCTGGACATTGTTAGACAAGGAAGCTGATTCATGACGACATCCATTCCACCCTCGGCCAAAAGCCAACGGCCCATCTATCCCTTCACGGCCCTTGTGGGGCAGGAGATGATGAAGCAGGCCCTGATCCTCAACGTCATCAATCCGGCGCTTTCAGGTGTGCTCATTCGCGGTGAAAAGGGCACGGCCAAATCCACGGCCGTGCGGGCGCTGGCCAAAATCCTGCCAAAAATCGAAGTGGCCAAAGGCTGCCCTTTCAATCGGCCGCCGCAAGAACCGGTGCTTGGTTGCACATGCCCGGCCTGCCAGAAACAAATCGCCAGCGGCCAAGTGCCCGAAGCAGAAATGCGCCCCGTGCCGGTGGTGGAACTGCCCGTAGGCGCGACCGAAGACCGCGTGGTGGGCACCCTGGATCTGGAGCATGCTCTGCAAAAAGGCGAAAAGCGCATTGAGCCGGGCCTGCTGGCAGCGGCCCACCGCGGCATCTTGTATGTGGATGAAGTCAACCTGCTGGATGACCACGTGGTAGACGTGCTGCTGGATTCGGCCGCGATGGGCGTCAACACCATCGAGCGCGAGGGCGTGAGCTTCAGCCACCCCGCGCGATTTACGCTGGTGGGCACCATGAATCCCGAAGAAGGCGAGCTGCGCCCGCAGCTGCTCGATCGCTTCGGCTTGTGCGTGAGCGTGGGCGGCATTGCTACGCCGCAAGACCGCGTCACCATCATGGAACGGCGCGCCGCGTTTGACCAAGACCCGGAGGCTTTTGAGGCGCAATGGCAGCAGGCCTCGCAAGAGCTGGTGGAGCGGATCGAAAAAGTGCGCGAAATCCTGCCGCAGGTCGAAATCAGCCGCGAGCTGATGCTGGAAATTGCCCGTTATTGCTTGGATGTGGGGGTGGATGGCCACCGTGGCGACATCATCATTTTGAAAACGGCCAAAACCATCGCCGCTTACCGGGGAAGAAAACAGGTGGCCAAAGAAGACATTGAGCAAGCCGCCATGCTGGCGCTGCCGCATCGCATCCGCCGCCAGCCTTTGCAGGATGTGGTGGTGGATGTGAACAAGCTGCGCCAGAACAATCAGGCCAGGCAAGCGGGCTGACGGCGCAGCCCAAAGAATCCGATACCGGGCGCTTCGATTGACAGCGCCTGCCTGCATCGGTGTTGGCGTGAGGCGTCGCTTTTTTTGCTTACTCCATTCACGGGCAGCCACTTGCTCTCAAGCATCCATCTTGTGCTTCACGCCAAAGCGCTGCCAGCATTCTCAGGCTGCTTGCGTCGCTGGCGCAAAGTCAATCGCAATGGGCTGCATGAGGCGCAGCCGCGCCAGCCGTTGCCACAGCGTGAGTGGCCAGCGCGCAAAGGGGCTGTGCTGCAGGCCGCAGAGCGTGACCTCAAACACGGGGGCTGGGGTTTGCGCGATCAGTTCTTGGCTCCAGGCGGGCAGGGGCCGGCCGTAGGGACAGGCAGTGGCATTGCTTTCAGCGCTGGGCCGTGGCGTGAAAAACACCACTTGCTCACCCGCTTGCAGTGCGGCTTGCACGGCTTGCTGGCAGGCGTGCATTTCCGCGCTGTTTTCGTCGTTGTGGGTGGGGATGGCAATGGCCTTGCCCTGCCGGAGCAAGCTGCCGATGATGGGCTGATCGAAAAAGTTCTGCCCCACCACAAAGCGCACGGGGCGGCGGCAGGCGCTGGCGATGATGAGAGTATCGACGTGGCTGGCGTGATTGCTCACGAGCAGGGTCGGGCCGCTTTCGGGCAGGGTGTGCGTGCCTTGCTTCTTCAGGCGAAAGACCGAGTGCACCAGCAGCCAGGCCACAAAGCGCAGCAAGAATTCGGGCAGCAGGCGGTAGATGTAGAGCGCCACGGCGGCGTTGCACACGGCGGCCACGCCGAACAGGGCCGGAATCGACAGGCCCGCATGCAGCAAGGCCGCGGCGGCAATGGCCCCCACGACCATGAAGAGCGCATTGAGGATGTTGTTGGCCGCGATGATGCGGGCGCGGTGGCTGGCGCTGGATCGCAGCTGCATCAGCGCATACAGCGGCACGATGAAAAAGCCGCCGAACAGGCCGATGGCAAACAGATCCAGCAGCACATGCCAGGTGGATGGCAGGGCCAGCAAGGCCGCCATCGGCAAGGGCTGCGGCGGCAGGCTGGCCGGGCTGGCAAAGGCCAGGTCCAGCGTGAAGAGCGACAGGCCGATGGAGCCAAACGGCACCAGGCCCATTTCCACCTGTTTGGACGAGAGCCGCTCGCACAGCAGCGAGCCGATGCCGATGCCCAGCGTGAAGATGCCCAGCAGCAGGGTCACGCTGGTTTCGCTGCCGCCCAGCACGTCTTTGGCGTAAGCGGGGAATTGCGCCAGCATGAGCGCGCCAAACAGCCAGAACCACGAGATGCCCAGAATCGAGAGGAAGACGGTGCGGTTTTCGCGCGCGAACTGGATGTTGCGCCAGGTTTCGGTCAGCGGGTTGGGGTTGATGCGCAACGCCGCATCGGGCGCGGGCGCGGCCGGAATGGCGCGGCTGGCCACATAACCGGCCAGGGCCACGATCAGGCCGCACACGGTGATCCAGAGCATGCCTTGCTTAAGGCTGGCCAGCAGCCCGCCGCACAAGGTGCCCACCAGAATGGCGACGAAGGTGCCCGCTTCGACCAGGGCATTGCCGCCCACCAGTTCTTCTTCACGCAGGTGCTGCGGCAAGATGGCGTATTTGACCGGGCCAAAGAAAGTGGATTGCAAGCCCAGCAGAAACAGGCAGCCCATCAGCAGGGGCAGGCTGTGTAGCCAAAAGCCCAAGCCCACCAGCGCCATGATGACGATTTCCAGCGCCTTGACCAAACGTGCCAGCAGGGCCTTGTCGTACTTGTCGGCCAGCTGCCCGGCCGTGGCCGAAAACAGGAAGAAAGGCAGGATGAACAAGCCCGCCGCCAGATTGGCCAGCAGCGCGGGCGAAAGGCGGCTCCACTGCGCGGTTTGAAACGTCAACAGCACGATCAGCGCGTTTTTGAACAGGTTGTCGTTGAACGCGCCGAGAAACTGCGTGAGGAAAAACGGGCTGAAGCGGCGGGTTTTGAGCAAGCCGAATTGAGAGCTCATGGGCGGCTCCTTTTCTTGTTGGTGCGAAATCTGTGATGGTGCAGTGCGTTGCCGTTAAAGGCAAGGCAACGATGAATGCACTGAAAGCGAGCGGTGCGCGTTCTGGCTATGTGCGACGGCGTGAGCTGATCGTTCAAAGCAGCCGAGTACCGTCACTCAAACGTCAAGCAGCAAGCGCTTCAGCTGCGCGCACTTTGGCATCCGCCTCGGCCATGCGTTTCAGGGTCACGTAATCGGTCTTGCCCGAACCCAGCAGCGGGATTGATTCGACGTGGCGGATGACGCGCGGCACCGACAGTTCAGGCAGGCCCTGGCTCTGGGCGGCGGCCACCAATTGCTCGCGCGTGAGGGCGGGCGCGGTGGTGAACAACACCAGCGCCTCGCCCTTGGCGGCATCGGCGCGGGTCGAGGCGGCGTGCATGAACGAGGGGGCAGCCACCGTGGCGTTTTTCTCTACCACTTCCAGCGAAATCATTTCGCCCGCGATCTTGGCAAAGCGCTTGATGCGGCCCAGAATGGTGACGAAGCCGCGCTCGTCCATATCGACGATGTCGCCCGTGGCGTACCAGCCCTCGCCGCGCGCGGCCGGTGGCTGAATCACGCCAGGCTGGTCGAACAGCAAATAGCCTTTCATCACATTGGGCCCCTTCACATACAGGGCGCCGCCGCGTTCGATGCCGGGCACGGGTTCCAGCTCGTATTCAATGCCCGGCAGCAACTGGCCGACCGTGCCGATCTGGCAGGCCATGGGCACGTTCACGGCCACCACAGGCGCGCATTCGGTCACGCCATAGCCCTCCAGAATGCGGATGCCGAACTTTTCGATCCACAGGCGGCGCACGTCTTCAGAGAGCTTTTCTGCCCCGGCCACCACATAGCGCAGGCGTCCAAAGTCGTAGGGGTGGGCGTGCTTGCCGTAGTGGCCGAGGAAGGTGGAGGTGCCAAACAGCACGGTGCAGTTGCGGTCGTACACCAGCTCGGGGATGATGCGGTAATGCAAAGGACTGGGGTAAAGAAAGACTTTGCAGCCCGATACCAGCGGCAGCAGCACGCCGCAGGTGAGGCCGAAAGAGTGGAACAGCGGCAGCGCCATCATGAACTTGTCTTGCGGCGTGAAGTCGGCCACGGCGCGCACTTGCGCCACGTTCGAGAGCACCGAGTTGTGCGAATGCACCACGCCTTTGGGCTTGCCTTCCGAGCCGGAGGTGAAAAGCACAATGGCCGGGTCATCAGGTGTTTGCGCCACGGCTGCGCGCGCGGGAAAGCGCATGCGCCACAGCGTCCAGAGCTTGTCGGCCCAGCCAATTTCGGCCTTGAAGTCTTCAAGGTAATGAATGCTCAAACCGTCAAGCTGAGCGATCACACCTTCAAGCCGTGCTTTTTCGATGAAGGTGCGCGAAGCCACGATGTGTTGGATGCCCGCAGCCGTACAAGCTGCGCGCAAACCCTCGGCCCCGGCCGTGTAGTTCAGCAGGGCGGGCACACGGCGGCGCATCGACAGGCTGAGGATCAGCCCCAGCGTGGGCGCAGCATTGGGCGTGAGCAGGCCCACGATTTCGTCGGGCGCGGTTTTGCGATCAAGCACGCGCGACAGCGCCAGCGCCATTTTCAGCAGCGAGCCGTAAGACTGCTCCACCAGGCGGATGTCTTCCACCAGCTTGTAGTCGCGGCCGAAGGTTTGCTGCCCGTCCAGGAAGGCCTCGTACATCGTGCGCTGCGGGCGTGTGGCCACCAGCATGTCAAGCAGGATCTGGCGCATCAACTCGCCCGAGCGGCGGCGGCGCTCTTTGGCCGAAGGCAGATCGGGCATGGGAATGTGGCGGCGCGGCAGCACGGCAATGCGCACCCTGGGAAACAGCTTGCGCGGATACACGCCCGCCAGGCGGCCAAAGTAGCTGCGGCTGGCGCCATCAATACGAATCGGCACGATGGTGGCGCCGGTTTTGGCGGCGACAAAAGCTGCGCCGTCGTAAATCTTCATCAGCGAGCCGGTTTTGGTGATGCGCCCTTCGGGAAAAATCACCACGGGCTGGCCGCTTTCCACCAGTTTGACGATTTGCTTCATCGCCAGCGGGCTGGTCGAATCCACGGCCAGATGCGGCACAAAGCGCAGCAAAAAGGCAAACACCGGGTGGTTGGCGATTTGCGAATGCACCACAAAAATCGCATTGGCCGGTGTCATCAGGCCGATGAGCAGGCCATCGAGAAACGACTCGTGATTGGCCACGATGAGCGTGCGTTCGTTCTGGAAAACGCTCATGTCTCCGGTGCGCTCTACCCGGAACAAGACTTTGAGCAAGGTGCGCAAAATGGCTTTGAGCATGGATGGTTTTCTTTCGTTGGTGATGGAATCGGTTGCGCCTCATAGCGGGCAACCTGGGCAGATGCATCAGCCCCTTCGTTCAGGCCCGAAGCATGCCAGAGGATGCATGCTGGTTTTGCCGCGCATTGCTGGAGTGCTGGAGGCCGCGCTGGCCGGTATCCGCAGGCGATACCCGCCGCTGTTTGCTGCCATTGGCTGCGACGTGTTTTCAGTAGCCCAGAGCATGTGTGCGGCAGGCCAAGCGCATCTGGCAAAAGCAAAAGGCGTGGTGCCGCGGCTTGCCTTTTTCCTGCACTTCTTCCCGCACTTTTCCCTGCATGGCTGGCCGTGCGTTACGGCTGGCACATGGGGGACCAAGGCGACGCCGACTGTGCGGCAGACGCCAAGTGTAGGGGGCTTGACGGGGATTTGACGGGGGCTTGGGGCCCACATATTTGCGCAGGCAGACCGTGCGCCAGTCACTGCCCTCCCCAAGCCGTTGCTGCGAATGTGCAATGCGGCGCATGCCGCAACCCGCCAGATCCAAGCTCAAGCAGGGTTCCATGAGCCTGCGAGCAGAAAGCGGCGTTGGCCGCACATGGCGCTGGCACGCCAGCAAACGGCAGGGCGTTTCCGGCACAGGTTCTAGAATCGTTGCCCCAGCCGCTGAATGCTTCAGTTCGGCGCATGTTTCACGCCCCGGCGGCGTTGCCTGGGCCCACACAGGGCATGGGCCGTGCAGCGCGGGGCGCTTGTCTGCCTGTTTGCTTGCCATGTCTTCAAGGTCTTTGCTGTCTTCTTCCGCCCCCGATCTGTTGCAGCGCAGCCTGGCTGCGGTGTGGCACCCCTGCACGCAGATGCAACACCATCTGGCCGCAGGCCCCAATGCCTTGCCGTTGCTGCCCATCGTGCGCGGGCAGGGCGTGTGGCTGTATGGCGAGGCGGGCCAGCGTTGGCTGGACGGCATCAGCTCGTGGTGGACGAATCTGTTCGGCCACGCCAACCCGCGCATCAATGTCGCGCTGCGCGCGCAGCTGGATCAGCTGGAGCATGTCATGCTCGCGGGCTTCACGCACGAGCCGGTGGTGGCTTTGTCCGAGCGTTTAAGCGCACTCACGGGCGGGGCGTTGGGCCATGCCTTTTATGCATCGGATGGCGCATCGGCGGTGGAGATTGCGCTCAAGATGTCTTTCCACTACTGGCAAAACCGCGGCCAGAGCGCCAAGCGCCGCTACGTGTGCGTGGCGGGCAGCTACCACGGTGAAACGGTGGGTGCGTTGGCCGTGACCGATGTGGCCTTGTTCAAAGAGGCCTACGGCCCGCTCACGCAGCCCGCTTTTGTGGTGCCCAGCCCCGATGCCCGGCGGGCCCAGCCTGACGAAACAGCGGCCGACGTGGCCCGGCGCGCCGCGCAAGCGCTGGAAGAATTGCTGGCACGCGAGCACGAACAGATTGCCGCGTTGATTGTGGAGCCGCTGGTGCAATGCGCCAGCGGCATGGCGATGCACGACCCGGCCTATCTGGCGCAGGTGCGCGCCCTGTGCGACCGTTATCAGGTGCATTTCATCGCCGACGAAATCGCCGTGGGCTTTGGTCGCACCGGCAGCTTCTTTGCGCACGAGCAGGCGGTGGTGGATGGCAAGCCCATCCGCCCAGATCTGCTGTGCTTGTCCAAAGGCATCACGGGCGGCTATCTGCCGTTGTCGGTGGTGCTGGCCAGCGACGCGATTTACGAAGCGTTTTTGGATGACCAACTCGCGCGCGGCTTTTTGCACTCGCACTCCTACACCGGCAACCCGCTGGCCTGCCGCGCGGCGCTGGCCGTGCTCGACATTTTCGCCAGCGACGATGTGCTGACTGCCAACCGCGCTAAGGCCGCGACGTTTAACGACATGCTGCGACCGCTGGCGGCCCACCCGCGCGTGCGCCACCTGCGCCAGCGCGGCATGATCTGGGCGCTGGATGTGCAGACCAGCGACGCGGCCTTTGGCCGCCGCTTTTACCGCGAGGCCCTGGCGCGTGGCGTGCTGCTGCGCCCGCTGGGGCACACGGTCTATTTCATGCCGCCCTATGTGGCGACGCTGGATGAGCTGGAATTTTTGGCGACCCGCGCCATGCAAGCGCTGGAGGCTGCCTTGGCCGATGATGGCGCTGCGCCCAATGCCACCGCATCGCCCGTGTTTGCCGCGTGATGGAAGTAATGGAAGTGACGCAAGAAACGGAACAAGGGCCGCCCATGATCTGGAACGAACTCGAATCCGCCCTGGCCCAGCGCCGCGCGCAAGGCCTGCTGCGCACGCGCCGCACCGTGCAATCGCCCGCAGGGCCGCAAGCGGTGGTGGATGGGCAAGCGCTGCTCTCCTTTTGCAGCAACGACTATCTGGGCCTGGCCGCCGATGCGCGCGTGGCCGCTGCCGTGGCCGAGGGCGCGCAGCGTTGGGGCGCGGGCAGCGGCGCTTCGCATTTGGTGTCGGGCCATCTGGAGCCGTTCGATCGGCTTGAAGAGCGGCTCGCGATCTTCACCGGCTTTGAGCGCGCGCTGTTTTTTTCCACTGGCTACATGGCCAATCTGGCCATCGTGCCCGCGTTGGCGGGGCGGGGCGATGCGGTGTTTGCCGACCGGCTCAACCACGCTTCGCTGATCGATGCGGTGCAACTTTCTCGCGCCGAGCATGTGCGCTACGCCCACAAGGACATGGTCGCGCTGGAACGTTTATTGGCGCAATCCACCGCGCGCCGCAAACTGATTGTGAGCGATGCTGTTTTCAGCATGGATGGCGACCTGGCCCCCTTGCGCGAACTGCTGGCGCTGGCCGAACGCTTCGACGCCTGGCTGGTGATTGACGACGCCCACGGCCTGGGCGTGCTCGGGCCGCAGGGCCGGGGCAGCCTGGCGCACTTGGGGCTGTCAGCAACGCCGCGCATCATCCTCATGGGCACGCTGGGCAAGGCTGTGGGCGTGAGCGGCGCTTTCGTCGCCGCATCGGCCCCGGTGATCGAATGGCTGCTGCAAACCGCGCGCACCTACATCTTCACCACCGCCGCCAGCCCCGCCGTGGCTTGCGGCGTGCTGGCCGCGCTGGAGGTATTGGCCAGCCCCGATGGCGATGCGCGCCGCGCCCATTTGCAGCGCTTGATCGCGCATCTGCGCAGCGCCCTGGCCGATTCGCCCTGGCGCTTGCTGCCATCGGCTACGGCCATTCAACCCCTGCATGTGGGCGATAACCATGCCGCGCTGGCGCTGCAACATCGCCTGATGCAGCAAGGGCTGTGGGTGCCTGCCATTCGCCCGCCCACCGTGCCGCCGGGCACGGCGCGGCTGCGCATCTCTTTATCGGCGGCGCACACGCTGGCCGATGTGGATCGGCTGGTGGCTGCCCTGCCTGAGAGTGCCCTGCACGAATCCAGTAGCCAAGTGGTCGCTGCGGATCGGGATGGGATGCGAGGCACGAGCCGCAGCAACGGCTCCAGCCATTGCGAGGACGAGCAACGAAGCAGAGCGCCCAAGTCCGCAGATGCGCGCGGCGCGGTGATTGGTGCAAAGCATCCCAACCATTTGTTGATGCCGCCAGCGGCAGCAGAGGCCAAGGCCCCGCCATGCGTTTGACTCTTACACCGATGGATGCTTGCGTGCCGGCCATCTCCGGCCATGCGGCGGCCACCGCGCCTGTTGGCTTGAATGAAGCCGTGAGCCAAGCAAGCACGGGCATGCGCGCACCGCTGGTGTTGCTGCACGGCTGGGGGCTGGATCGCCGTGTGTGGCAACCCTTGCTGCCCCACTTGCAAGCCTGCGCGCCGCACTTGCCCGTGTGCCTGGCCGATTTGCCCGGCTACCACGGCAGCAGCTATGCAGGCGAAGATGCGCAAGCCGTGGCGCACGCCTTGGCCACGCAACTGCCGACCGGTTGCACGCTGGCGGGCTGGTCGCTGGGTGGCATGCTGGCGCAATTGGCGGCAGTGCGTTCGGCTGCGGTGCGGTCAGCGTCGGGGCAGCCAAGCAGTCGCATCGCCCGCCTGGTGCTCGTCGGCAGCACGCCCAGCTTTGTGCGGCGCGAGGGCTTTGCTTGCGCCCAGCAGCCCGTTTTGCTCAGCGCCTTTGCCAAGGCCGTGCGTGCCCTGCCCGCCAGCGTGCTGCCGCGCTTTGCCACGCTCAGCAACCAGGGCGACAGCCGCGCCAAAGCCATCAATCGCCAGCTGCTGGCGCTGACCCAGCCGCCGCTGCCCGATCAAGCCGCGCTGCTGGCCGGGCTGGATTGGCTGCAAACCTTGGATCTGCGCGCACAAGCTGCCCGCATCACGCAGCCGACGCTGCTCATCCACGGCGGGCAAGACGGGCTGATGCCCTTGGCCGCGGCCCAATGGCTGGCCGATCATCTGCCGCAGGCCGAGCTGCTGACCCTGCCTGACGCCGCACACGCTCCTTTCTTGCACGACCCCGCCCAATGCGCCGCTGCGCTGGCGCGCTGGGCGGGTGCCATGGATGTTGAGGCATGAAACGAGCGCCTGCAACCATGTGTTCCGCATCCCCGCCTGCATCTGGCCTGGCTTCGCCCATCACGGCAATCATTTCGGCGCCCGTCTCGGCGCCTGATACCGCGCGCCCGGCCCGTGTGCAGATTCAGGCCGCATTCGACCGCGCCGCCGCCAGCTACGATGCGGCCGCCCAAGTGCAGCGCCAGGCCGTGCATGGCTTGCTGGCACTGCTACAAACGCAAGGTCTGGCCAGCGTTTGGCCCGTGGCTGGGCCGGTGCTGGATGCGGGCAGTGGCACGGGCTATGCCCTGCCTTTGCTGAGTGAATATTGGGCTGCGCATGTGCATGCGCCTCGTTCAGCTCAGCCCCTGCTGGCACTGGACGCCGCCCCGGCCATGTGCCAGCGCAGCCAGCGGGCGCTGGCGGGCGGTGCGCAGCGCGGGGCCAGCATCTGCGCAGCCATATGCGCTGATTTGCACGCCCTGCCCTTGGCGGCGGGCAGCGTGGGGCTGTATTGGTCGAGCCTCGCGTGGCAGTGGTGCCATCTGCCCAAGGTGTTGGCCGAGGCGCGGCGGGTGCTGCGCCCTGGCGGCGTGCTGGCAGTGGCCACCCTTGGCCCCGGCACCTTGGATGAATTGGCGCAGGCCTTTGCCGCAGTCGATGCCCATCGCCATGTATTGCACTTTGAAGAAGAGGTGAGCTTGCGCGCGGCCTTGGCCGCCGCTGGCTTTGTGGACGTGCGCGTGCAGCGCGCCACGCTCACCGCACATTACCCCAGCGTGCGCGCCGTGCTGCAAGCCCTCAAGGCCGTAGGCGCCAACCGCGTGGGGCCAGGGGCGCGCACCACGCCGCTGGGCCGGGCGGGCTGGGCGCGGCTGGAGCAAGCTTACGAGCGCCTGCGCACCCCGAAGGGCCTGCCCTTGAGTTACGAAGTGATCTACCTGCTGGCGCGGGCCGGTGCTGCCGCGCCCCCAACGCCAACAACCCGCATCCAGCCATGACCGACGCACACGCCTGCACCCACGCCTACTTCATCGCCGGCACCGATACCGGTGTTGGCAAAACCTTCGTCACCGCTTTGCTGCTGCGCACGGCGCATCTGTCGGGCCTGCGCGCCCTGGGCATGAAGCCCGTGGCCGCCGGGGTGGATGCCCACGGCCGCAACGAAGATGTGCTGGCCTTGATGGCCGCCAGCAGCGTGGCGGCTGCCCCCGAAGATGTGAACCCGTTTCTCTACCAGGCGGCCGTTTCGCCCCACATCGCCGCGCGCGATGAAGGCCGCCCCGTCGATCTGGCTGTCATCGCCGCTGCCTGCCAGCGTCTGGCCGCGCAGGCCGATGTGCTGCTGGTGGAGGGCGTGGGCGGCTGGCGCGCACCCTTGTCCGACACGCTGGACAGCGCCGACCTGGCCTGCGCCCTGCAACGCCCGCAGATGCCCGTGATTTTGGTGGTGGGCCTGCGTCTGGGTTGCCTGAACCATGCCTTGCTCACGGCCGAGGCCATTGCCGCGCGCGGGCTGCGGCTGGCCGGTTGGCTGGGCAACCACATCGACCCCGCGATGCAGCGCCAAACCGACAATGTGCAGTATCTGCAAACACAATTGCAGCAAACTTTTGGCGCGCCTTGCCTCGGCTTGGTGCCGCATGCACCCAAAGGGTCGAATCTGCTTGGCCATGCCGACAAGGCAAGCGCTGCACGGGAATCACTCGATGCCCTGGCGCAACGCCTGCTGCCCAGCCTGCATCTGCCGTGGCTGCCATCGCCTGAATCACCCCTGGCCCGGCGCTGAGCGGCTGGTGCCAGCCGCAGCGGCCCATCCCGCTGCATCCGAACCATGTGCCCCATCGCGGATCGCGGGCCTCTGGCACGTGCGCTCATCCTTCCATGCCGCACAACCATTGCATGACAAGGTTGCGGTTTTTGCTGGTTGGGGGGCCATCTGCAGCCGCCTGTTGTTGCCAGTTTCAGCAGCATGCCTGAAAGACACGGCAGCTGTTTGACCGGGCAGCTTCACAGATTCGGCCGCTGCGCCTGCACCATCTTCATGGCCGAAGCAATCAGGGTCGAGACTTCCGTCATGTTCGACGGCACCACCAGCGTGGTCGAAGCGTCTTGCGCGAGCTTGCCGTAGGCCTCCACCGCGCGCTCGGCCACTTTGAGTTGCACGGCCTGCTCGCCGCCGGGTTGGCGAATGGCCTGGCCCACGCGCTCCAGCGCTTGCGCGGTGGCTTCGGCCACGGCCAGGATGGCGGCGGCTTCACCTTGCGCGTTGTTAATTTGCGCCTGCTGCTCGCCTTCGGATTTGGCGATGGCGGCCTGCTTCTGGCCCTCGGCCAGGTTGATCTGTTCCTGGCGCTTGCCTTCGGAAGTGGCAATCACCGCGCGCTTTTCGCGCTCGGCTGTGATCTGCGCCTGCATGGCGCGCAGGATGTCGGCCGGTGGCGTCAAATCCTTGATTTCGTAGCGCAGCACTTTCACGCCCCAGTTGAGCGCGGCTTCGTCAATGGCGTTGACGACTTGCGCGTTGATCGAATCGCGCTCTTCAAAAGTGCGGTCCAGTTCCAGGCGGCCGATGACCGAGCGCAGCGTGGTCTGCGCCAGTTGCGTGATCGCCATCACGTAGTTGCTGGAGCCGTAGCTCGCGCGCATGGCGTCCGTCACCTGAAAGTACAAGATGCCATCGACCTGCAGCTGCGTGTTGTCGCGCGTGATGCAGATCTGGCTGGGCACGTCCAGCGGAATTTCTTTCAGGCTGTGGCGATAGGCCACCTTGTCGATGAAAGGCAGCAGAAAGTTCAGCCCCGGGTTGAGCGTGGCGTGGTATTTGCCCAGGCGCTCAACCACCCAGGCGCTTTGCTGGGGCACGACTTTGACGGTTTTGATGATGAACAGAACCACCACCACCGCCAGCACAACGACATAAAACAGAGAGTCCACGTGATCCACTCCTTTCCAGAGAGAACTTGTTTTAAAAAGAAAACGCTTGGAGCCTATTCACAATCTTCTCACGGGCGCTTGAATACGGATGCGGGCGGCCTGCAGCGTTGCAAATCTTGCCAACATTTTGTCTATGTTGCACGGGCCATGCGCTTCGCTCATGCACTTTGATGTGCGCCTTGCATCCCATCCCGCTCCATCCCCGGTCGCCTCGCGTTGAGATCGTGAACAGCGCCTTGCTGCGTTCGGGCATTCGGATCAATCTGGCCGGAAACTATCAGGCCAGGCATCAAGCCGAAGGGGCAGGTGGCGCTTCAGCCTGCAACACCAATTGGTTGTGGCGAATGTCGATCACCACGTGGCGGCCGGGCTGCTGCGGGGCGGCGGGATCGGCCGCAATGGCGCTCCAGATCGCGCCGCGGTAGGACACGCTGGTGCTGCCATCGCGCATCCAGGTTTGCACCAGCACGGTGCCGCCGATATCCAGCCGGTTGTGGGTGGCGTTGGGCGCAGAAGCTGCGGCCAATGCCGCGCGCTTGGCCGGTTTTTTTCTGGCGCACCACAGATACCAGATCAGCACGCCAGCCACGCCCACGGCCGAGGCAATGGTCATTTGCAGCGTCGGGTTCAGCCCCAGGTGGGCGGCCACAGCGCCAGCGGCTGCACCCAGCGCAATCACCAGCAGATACACCGTGCCGGTGAACATTTCAGCGCCGACCAGTATGCCGGCGGCAACCCACCAAAACATTGCATCATGCATCCGTGTTCTCCTCCTGTTGTTGGGGGTGAAAAAGGGGCTTGAAAAGCGTGCAAAAGAATGGCGCAAGTATGGCACAAGGCGCTGTTGCGCATGCTTGGGGCGGGGGGCTTGCGGTCAGGGCCTGCGCGCTTGGCCAGCGCCGTTCGTGTGCGGCTGGCTGGATGCCCGCCATGCCATGCGATGCCGCACTGGCGGCCTGTGCGACCAAACCGTAGCGGACTGTTCATGCTTTGTGCCTGTGCGCCGCTGGCCCCGTGGATACGGGCGCTTGGCGCTGCTTGGCACAGCGGTTCCGGCGGGCGCGGCGCTTCCGTTTCGCGCCCTGTGCCATCGCCCTATCCCATCGTCTTGTGCCACGCTCATGAAGCGCAGTCAACAAGCCTTGCCCGTCTTTTAACGGGTGCGGCTGCGGGCGGCTGGGGTTATTGCGGCGGCTTGTGCTTGAGCTGTTGCAGCACGGCAAAGGGATGGGGCTGCGCGTCGGCTTGGGCGCTTTGATCTTGCAAGCTGGCGGCGGGCTGGCAGTCGGCATGGCGCGGGGCAAAAGGCAGGGCCATGATGAGTTCGTCTTCGATCAGCTCCAGCAGATCGAACTGGCGGCTGATCACGAGTACATCTTCTTCGATCTCTTCATCCAGCCGGGCGGCCGTGGCCTCGTCCGGCGCGAAGCGAAAGGCGCGCTGCACCTGCAAAGGCTCGGGCATGGCCTGCAGGCAACGCTGGCATTCCAGCGTGAGCGGCACTGCGGCTTGCAAGTCCAGCCACACCGCCTTGCTTTGGCCGGGGGGTTGGCGTGTGCTGCACTGCGCTTGCCAATTGATGACTGCGTCGGCCGGGCTGGAAGGGCAGGCGCTGGCCAGACGCGGCAACTCGCACAAGGGCGTTTGGCCTTGCAGCGTAGCGCCCGCATCGGCCAGGGCGGCGATGGGCAGGCGGCGCGGATTGTGCTCAGAAGCGGATGGGGGCTGTGGTGTGTGTGCGTTCATGAGAGCAGTGTAGGCAAAAACGCGATGCAAAGCCGGCCGTTTGGTGGCAAAGGCAAGCCAAGGGGTTCCGCGGCTTTGGTGCGCAGTTGCGGGGCCTGCTTGCGCGACAATGCGCCTCTTTGTGTTGCATTGTTTGTTGGCAGGCGCCATGTCTTCTTCCGTTTCAGCCACTGCAGGCGCAGCAGCGTCTTTATCCTCGCCCCCATTGATTCTAGCTTCCACCTCGCCCTATCGGCGCGAATTGCTGGCGCGCTTGCGCCTGCCTTTTAGCTGCGTGGCCCCGGCGGTGGACGAAAGCCGCCTGCCAGGCGAGGCGCCTGCCGATCTGGCGCAGCGTTTGGCGCTGGCCAAGGCGCAAGCCGTGGCCCGCTTGCATCCGGGCGCGGTCGTGATCGGCTCTGATCAGGTGGCCGATTTGCAGGGCGAGCCGCTGGGCAAGCCGCACAGCCACGAAAAAGCCTTTGCGCAGCTGCAGCGCCAGCGCGGGCAAACCGTGCTGTTTCACACCGCCGTGGCCGTGGTGCGGCACGACGCGGGCCTGGCCCTGACGGACATGGCCACCATTCGCACCCGCTTTCGCAGCGCGATCGATGGCATGAGCGACGCCGCCATTGAAGCCTATTTGCAGGCCGAGCAACCCTACGACTGCGCGGGCAGCATCAAGAGCGAAGGGCTGGGCATTGTGCTCATGGCCAGCATCGACAACGACGATCCAACTGCGCTCATCGGCCTGCCGCTGATGCGCACCTGCACCTTGCTGCGCGCGGCAGGTGTGCAACTGTTGCCCTCAGTGCTTGCGCCCAAGGAGCCTGCATGACGACGCCCGGCACGCTCTATCTGGCGCCCGCCCCGCTGGACTTTGGCTGTGACGGCGCCGCCCCCCTGCCGCCCGTGAGCGAGGTGCTGCCGCAAGCCACCTTGCAGCACATGGCGCGCCTACCGCATTGGGTGTGCGAAAACGCGCGCACGCTGCGTGCCTTGCTCAAGCGCGTGCACGCCGTGCAGCCTTTGGCGCAGCCCCTGCAAAGCCTGGATATCCAGGAAATCCCCCGCGCCTGGCACAAAAAGGGCGACCACCGTGGCGCGCCCGATATGGCCGTGGCACGCGCTTTGCTGGCTCCCGCCCTGCAAGGGCAAGACATGGCGTTGGCCAGCGAAGCGGGCATGCCCGCCGTGGCCGACCCCGGCGCATCGCTGGTGCGGGCCGCGCATGCGCTGCGTATCCCCGTGGTGCCGCTGGTGGGGCCGTCGTCCATCCTGCTGGCGCTGGCCGCCAGCGGCTTGAACGGGCAGCACTTTGCCTTTCACGGCTATCTGCCGCAAGACGCTGCTGCCCGCGCCAAGCGCCTGCACGAGCTGGAGCGCACGGCCATCGCCACCGGCCAATCGCAATGGTGGATTGAAACGCCCTATCGCAACCAAGCCCTGTTGCAGCATGCGCTGCAGGTGCTGCGCCCCAGTACCTTGCTCTGCGTGGCCAGCGGCCTGACGTTGCCGCAAGGCCAGGTGCTGACCCGTTCCGTCAAAACCTGGTGCGAGCAGAATCTGGCCGCAGACCTCAAACAGTTGCCTGCGCTATTCGGCCTGGGCCACGACGGCGCATGAGCCTGGGGCCGCTCTTGCGGCTTGAGCACGCAAGCATCGATTGATACGCGCGCTTTTTCTTTTTTTGGCGTGTGCGAACAAGGCATAAGAGCCTGTTCACAACCTCCTCACGGGCGCTTGAATATGGATGCGGACGTGCTTGGTGGACGCAGAAGACGCAAAGGGATCGCAGAAGCCACGCAGAAGGCGCTGAATGTTCAAAAAAGCACAGATTTGGCTCGCCCAGAACGGCTGCTTCCCTGCCTCAAGTGGTTTGCCATTGCGATGTGCTCATATCACACAGAGAGATCCAAAGAACGCTGCGCATCTCTGCGCCCTCTGTCCCTATGCGGTGAAAACAGCTTTGAAAAACCTCTGCGCCCTGATTCCAATCTTGCCCTCTCCAAGCGCCTCGCGAGGAGATTTTGAGCAGCTTCTCGGAAGAGAAAGACAGCAAAAACAGGCTTGCCAGTTTGGCGGCATCAATGGCGATAGCCTGAATCGGCAGCAAGCATGCGCCGCCCTGATGACGGGAGGCGGATTTTTAGCGACTTTAAACAATGCAGTCAAAGGATGTTGAGCGGGCCGTGTGCAGAGAGCACAACGCATGAATGTTTGCGGCAATATGTATCTATTATTTGTTTCAAATTAAAGAAAGATTTTGTGCCGCCGGGCAAACGGGCTTGAATCGCAAAAATGCCGCGAATGAGAGGGAAGATGGGTGGATTGGATTTGCCTATTGATTGAAAACATTTGTTTTCAAGACAAGCCGGATCAGCCATGGCCCATTGGGATGGCTGGGGATGTGATCGGCATATGCATGGGCGATTGCCTTGCCTGTTTGATTGCCCAATCGAAGCTCTGGCCCCTATAGTGCAAAAGAAAAACCATGCGCCAGAAAATGGCAATGGATTGTTTGCACAAAAGAAATAGGGGAAATAGCGTGCGCGGCTGAAGCCAGTCGTGTGTCAGCCGCTGGCGGCGAGGCATGTGGGCCGGGTCGCGCCGGGGGGCTTCAGCCTTGTTTCAGCGTGCATATCTCATGCCTCACATGGCATGTGCCATGCGGCCCCATTGGCCTTGGCGTTTGGGCATTTGCCCATGAAAAAAGCCGCTGCCTGAATCAGGCAGCGGCCCGGATGGGTGGCAATTGGCAAAGCCTTTATTTGATCAGCAGGGCTTCACGATCGCCGCTTTCCAGAATCCACTTGGGCGGTTTGCCGCGGCCGGTCCAGGTTTCGCCAGTGGCGGGGTTGCGGTATTTGGGCGCCACTTTGGTGCCGGCGGTGGCCGATTTTTTGCGGCGGCCTTTGCCGCTGAACAAATCGCTTTCGGTCAATTCATGTTCGGCGATCAGGCGGCGGCAGGTGGCAATGGCTTGATCCACTTGCTGGCGGCGGGCTTCACGGATTTTGCTTTCGAGCAATTCACGCTCTTGCAGCAGGGTTTGCAGGTCGGTCATGATGCACTCCTGATTAAAAAAACAACAAAACGGGGAAGATTATAGCGCGATCCATTATTTCTTGATTATCGAATAGGGGATTGGCGCATTTATCGGCGATTGAATAGAGAAGCGCGCAGTTGTTAATTGCCGGATCGATTGGGCGCATAGGTGTCAGCCATGCGTGCCATGTGGATGTGTGATTGCTGCACGGCCATTGCATGGCGCAATGCCATTCACCAGGGGCTGTTCACGCTCCTTTGAATGATGCGTTGCGCTGAAAATGCGCGGGGGCTGCCGATTCGACAAGGACCGACCCCATGCAGCGTGGGCCGCATTTTCTGATTCAGGCAAACAGGATATGAGAAAACAGGCGCCGCTCAGCCGTTTTCTTGGGAATCGGGCATGGCCTGGGCGAGTTTGTGCGCCTGAACTTGTTCGGCGCGCTTGCCGTCGAGTGATTGAATCACGAAGCGCCAGCCCGCGCAGTGCACTTCCTGCCCGGCAAAGGGCAGTTCGCCCGATACGAACATCAAGAGGCCGCCCAGGGTGTTATAGAGGTTTTCGTCTTCCTGCGGCAGGGCCTCTTCGATATCGAGTTTGTTCTTGAGTTCGTTGACGGGAATCATGCCGTCAAACAGCCAGGAGCCATTGTCCTGCCGCGTGCCCCAGGCGTCCTGGGCGGTGTGGGCGTGCAGTTCGCCGGTGATGGCTTCGAGCAAATCGCGCGGGGTGAGGATGCCCTGCACCTCGCCATATTCGTCCACGACGAAAACCAGGCGGTGCGCGCGGCCGCGAAACTGTTCGAGCAATTCCATGCCGCTGATGGTTTCGGGCACGAAGCTGGCGGGCAGGGCAATGTCTTCGAGCGCGTGCAGGGCGTTGTCGGGCAGCAGCAATTGGCTGATGCCGACGATGCCCACCACTTCGTCGAGCGAGCCTTTGCACACCGGGTACCAGGATTGCACGCGCATGTGGCCGCTGGCCAGGTTCTGCAGGGCCTGCGCCACGGTGGTGTGCGCTTCCAGCCACAGCACTTCGTTGCGCGGCACCATGATGGAGGAGAGCTCGCGCTCGTCGAGCTTGAACACATTGCGCACCATGCGATGTTCGTGTTCTTCGATCAGGCCGGCGTCCACTCCCTCAACCAGGCTGGCGGCGATTTCTTCCTGCGTCACGCTGCGGGCCGCCTGCGTGTCAAAGGGCAGCAGGCGCAGCACCGCCTGCGTGGTGTTCGAGAGCAGCAGCACAAAGGGCCGCGCCGCGCGCGACAGCCAGGTCATGGGCCGCGCCATGAGGGCGGCGATCTGCTCGGGGTAGAGCTGGCCGATGCGCTTGGGCACCAGCTCGCCAAAAATCAGCGTCACGAAGGTGATGGCCGCCACCACCAGCGCCGTGGCCGTGAAGTGGGCCATGCGCTCGGGCAGGCCGGCGCGCAGCAGCCAGCCGCCCACGATGGGGCTGAAGGCCGAATCGCCCACGATGCCGTTGAGCAGGCTGATGGAGGTGATGCCCACCTGCACGGTTGAAAGGAAGTTGGTGGGCTGCTCCATCAAGGCCAGGGCCGCGCTGGCCCCGGGCTTTTGGGCATTGGCCAGGGCGTCGAGCCGGGCTTTGCGGCTGGCGGCCAGCGCCATCTCCGACATGGCAAACAGGCCGTTGAGCAATGTCAGAAACAGAATCAGAAGCAGGTTCATGGCATGCGCAGATAATCCAAGGCTGGCAAGCTGCGCGGGCTGCCAGCCCAAGCAGGCTCAGCGCCTGCCATCAACAAACAGCAGGAATCGAAAGCACCGTTCAAAAAGCGCTTGGCGGGACCTTCGCACACGGTTGAAGGGCTTGAGACGAAGTGGCGGCCAAGGGGTGCGCCCCTGTGCCTGGCTTGCCAGCCAGACGCTGTGCACCCTGTGCCGCGCAACGGGATGGCGCCGAATGCTGGCATGCAGGCCCTGTCCATCTTCAAGCGCCGATTGCCTCGGGTGTTGAAATCGTCAACAGCGTTTGACAAAAACAGCTCACAAACAGCAAGTAAACAGGAAATTCATGCATGGGAATGTACTGCATCGGCGACATTCATGGCTGCCACGCCGAGTTTCAGGCCTTGTTGCAGGCGCTGGACTTTTCGCCCAGCCGCGACACCCTGTACGTGCTGGGCGATCTGGTCAACCGCGGGCCGAACTCGGCCGGTGTGGTGCGCAGCCTCATGGCCCTGGAAGGCAGCGCCTGCTGCCTGCTGGGCAATCACGATGTGCATCTGCTGGCCGTGGCCGCAGGCGCGCGCAAGCTCAATCCCAAAGACACGCTCACCCCCCTGCTGCAAGCCCACGATGCGCCGCAGATGCTCGACTGGCTGCGCCGCCAGCCCCTGGCGCTGTACGCCAACCAGTGCCTGATGGTGCATGCGGGCGTGCAGCCGCAGTGGGATGTGGCGCAAACCCTGGCCTGCGCGCACGAAATCAGCCAGCTGCTGCGTGCGGATGATTGGCAGCGCAACCTGGCGCCCCTGTTCGGCAATCAGCCCGATGTCTGGGACGAGAGCCTGTGCGGCATGAACCGCTGGCGCTGCAGCTTGAACACCCTCACGCGCATGCGCATGCTGGATGGCAAGGGTCGCATCAACTTCACGCACAAATTCGGTTCGGATGCCCGCAGCGCGCGCGAGGGCCTGCTGCCGTGGTTCGACGCGTCCGGGCGGCGCACGGCGCTGACGACGGTGGCGTTTGGCCACTGGTCCACCCTGGGCCTGTTGCAGCGCCCGCATCTGCTGTGCCTGGACACGAGCTGCGTCTGGGGCGGGCAGCTCACTGCGGCCGAGATTCTGCCCGGCGGCGTGCCGGGGCGCATCGTGCAAGTGTCGCGCCAGCCGCGTGCAGGCTAGGATGGCAGGCTGCGCCCCGAGCCAAGCGGGCAGCGGGCTGCACAAGCCGTATGCCATCATCTGCCCGCCCGGCCCGGTTCCGCAGCGGCATAACAACGGCACAATGTGCCTGAAGCCGCAGTGGCTGCCCGAGGGGCTGGCTGCATCGCCAAGCGCTTGGCCCTGCGCGGCATGCGCCAGATACGCCCGAAGCGACAGCCAGCGGCCACGACCCGGATCTTTTCGATCCGCCTGCTACTGATTGATGACCAACCATTCCACAAGGAAACACGCCATGAAAGACTGGTACCTTGCCGCCCGCGCCAACCGCATGGATCCATCGGTGCTGCGCAACATCCTCAAAATCACCGAGCAGCCCCACATCATCAGTTTTGCCGGCGGCCTGCCCTCGCCCGACACCTTTCCGGTCGAGGCCTTCAACGCCGCTTACGAGCGGGTGATGAGCAGCCACCCGCGCGAGGCCCTGCAATACGCCGCCAGCGAAGGCTATGGCCCCCTGCGCGAATGGGTGGCGCAATCGCTGCCCTGGGAGGTGTCGCCCGATCAGGTGCTCATCACCACCGGCTCGCAGCAGGCGCTGGATCTGGTGGGCAAGCTCTTCATCGACGAAGGCAGTCGCATCGCCGTGCAAACCCCGTCTTACCTGGGCGCACTGCAAGCCTTTGCCGTTTATGGCCCCGAAATCTGGAGCGTGCCCAACGACCCCGACAGCGGCGAGATGCAACTCGATCTTCTGGAGCGCGAACAGCTCCAGCACGCTGCGCGCTTCTTGTACGTGCTGGCCAATTTCCAGAACCCGTCCGGCCAAACGCTGTCGGCCGAAATGCGCGAGCAACTGGCCCGCACCTGCAACGCCCTGCAGCTGCCCGTGGTGGAAGACAACCCCTATGGCGAACTCTGGTTCGACCAGCCCCCGCCGCCGCCGGTGAGCAGTTACTTCCCCGACAACAGCCTCTACATCGGCTCGCTCTCTAAAGTGCTGGCGCCGGGCCTGCGCCTGGGCTTTGTGGTGGCGCCGCCGTCCATCTACCCGCAGCTGCTGCAAGCCAAGCAGGCGGCCGATCTGCACAGCCCCAGCCTCAACCAGCGCCTGGCCGTCGAGGTGCTGAACACCCCCGGTTTTCTGGACGCGCACCTGCCGCGCATCCGCCAGCTCTACAAAACGCAGTGCCAGGCCATGCTGGCGGCCTTGCAGAAATACATGCCCGACAACGTGACCTGGAACACCCCGCGCGGCGGCATGTTCCTGTGGCTGCGCCTGCCCCCGGGGCTGGACAGCGCCGCCCTGCTGCCGCAAGCCGTGGCGCGCGGCGTGGCCTATGTGCCGGGCATGGCCTTTTACAGCAGCACGCCCGACGTGCGCACCCTGCGCCTGAGCTTCGTCACCGCCAGCGCCGAAGAAATCGACCGCGGCATTGCCGCGCTGGCGCAAACCGTGCGCGAAGCATCGGCCCAGCAGGCCCCGGCCGATGCCAGCGGCGCGGCTTGAGGCCGCTTGGGCCATCCGCACCCTGGCACACGCACGCCGCCGCGCCAAATGGACACATCCGATGGGGTGAAGCGCGGCGCGGGCCTCGGCGCTCGCACAGGCCTTGCGGCTGCGCTTCCCCTGCACACAGCCCTGCCTGCCGAACCCTTGCGCGCCTGCATCAGCCACTATTGGTTGTGCCTGTACAACGGCGATGCGCATTGCGCCATCGTGCCCGATGGCGCCGTGGACATCGTCTGGCCATTGGGCGCAACGGATGATGCGCTGGCGGATGGCGCTGGCCAGCACATCGGTCGCAACACAAGCCATCCCAACAAGCAAGCGCACGTCCCGCCACAGGCCCTGGTCTTTGGCGCCAGCCGCACACGCACACTGTGGCCGCTGCTGCGTGGTTGCCACTACCTCGGCATCCGTTTCCGGCCAGGGCAGGCCCGGCATTTTCTGGACGTGCCAGCCAGTGAATTGACCGATGCGGTGCACGCTGCCGACGCGGCTCTGCTGCCCTCTCTGCGCGGCCTGTGCCAGGCGGGTGGAGATTTCGTCTCGAGCATTGCCGCCACTGTTGCAAGCGCCATCGCAACGGGCGATGCGTCAGGGGGTATAGGCCGCGCAGCCATTGCCCCGCTCTGGGCGCAGCTTGACGCCCTGCTGCTGGCGCATGTGCGCCGCTGCCCATTGCGCCCCACGCGCATGGATGAATTGATCCGCCACATGCAAGCCACGCCCACGGCCGAACACAGCTGGCGCGTGGCCCCGCTGGTGGATGTGTACGGCAAAAGCCGCCGTCAATTCGAAAGGCATTTTCTGGACGCCGTGGGTCTGTCGCCCAAGCGTTTTGCCGATGTGCTGCGCTTTCAGCGGGCGCTGGCCTTGCTGGCGCAGGCGCATTGGCCGCTGGCGCAAATCGCGGCCGAACTGGGTTACGCCGATCAAAGTCATTTCAGCCGCGCCTTTGCCCGTTTTTACGGAGCGCCACCCGCGCGGGCGCGCCAGGATGCCGCATTTGTACAAGACGTGCAGCATTTCACTGCCCAGAATGCCTCGCTCTTATCCCATTGAATCAGGAGCGAAACATGAAATTCTGGACAGGCATCGTCACACCCAAGGTGCAGGAATCGAAGGATTTTTACGTGCGGCTGTTTGGCTGCGAGGTGATTTACGAAGGCGAAGGCGGCTGGTTCGTGCTGCTGCAACTGGGCGAGAGCGAATTGGGCCTGATGCAACCCGATCTGCCCACGCAAGCGCCGCTGTTTCGCCAGCCCCTGCAAGGGCCGGGCCTGTGGATCAGCGTGGACGTGGACGATGTGGATGCGCAGTACGAACGCCTGCGCGCGCTGGGCGTGCCGATTGAAGTGGCGCTGCGCGACGAGCCCTGGGGCGATCGCCACTTCGTGGTGCTGGACCCGAATGGCGTGGCGGTGGATGTGGTGGAGCATCGCAGCCCGGCGGCGTAGCGCGCTCAGCCATGCCGGGCAGGCCAAGACAGCCTGTTGACTGGTTTGGGGCCGCCTGATTTTTGCGCAATCGGTCTCAGACCCGGCTTGCGCCCTGGATGATGTGGGGCAGGCAACTCCCTGAAGCCGACCGGGTTGGGTTGGTTGTGTGGGGCCAGTCTTTGGGGCCAATCAGCCCTTGAGGCCAACAAAACACACGGGGGCAGCTTGTGTGCTGCTCCCGTTTGCTTGCGGTGATTTCCGGTGATTTACAGGCGCTCGAAAATCGCGGCAATGCCCTGGCCCGCACCAATGCACATGGTCACCAGCGCATAGCGCCCGCCCGTGCGTTGCAGTTCGTGCACGGCCTTCACGGTCAGGATGTTGCCGGTGGCGCCAATGGGGTGGCCCAGGCCAATGCCCGATCCGTTGGGGTTGAGCTTGACGGGATCGAACTGCAATTCGCGCGCCACGGCCAGTGCCTGTGCGGCAAAGGCTTCGTTGGCTTCGATCACATCGATGTCGGCCAATTGCAAGCCCGCTTTTTGCAGCGCCAGGCGGCAGGCGGGCACGGGGCCAATGCCCATGTATTCGGGCTCCACGCCCGCGTGTGCGTACGACACCAGCCGCGCCAGCGGCTGGATGCCGCGCGCTTTGGCCGCGCCTGCTTCCATCAGCAGCACGACCGATGCCGCATCGTTGATGCCCGATGCATTGGCCGCCGTGACCGTGCCGTTTTCTTTCACGAACACGGACTTCATCTTCTGAAAGTCTTCGATCTTGGCGCCTGCACGCAGGTGTTCGTCGCGGTCGAACACGATATCGCCCTTGCGGATTTTGATCGTTACGGGCACGATCTGATCCTTGAAGCGGTTTTCGGCCCAGGCTTGCTCGGCGCGTTGGTGGCTCAGCAACGCTAGCTCATCCTGATCCTCGCGGCTGATTTGCCATTTGGCCGCCACGTTCTCGGCGGTGATGCCCATGTGCGTGCCGGTGAAAGGGTCGGTGAGCGCGCCCACCATCATGTCCACCAGCTTGCTGTCGCCCATGCGTGCGCCCCAGCGGCTGGCCAGGCTGGCGTAGGGGCCGCGGCTCATGTTCTCGGCGCCGCCGCCCAGGGCCACATCGCAATCGCCCAGCAAGATCGCTTGCGCGGCCGACACCACCGCTTGCAGGCCCGAGCCGCACAGGCGGTTCACGTTCATCGCCACCGTTTCCTTGGGGCAGCCGCCTTCGATGGCGGCAAAGCGCGACAGGTACATGTCCTTCGGCTCGGTATTGACCACGTGGCCAAACAACACTTGCTCCACGTCTTTGCCCTCAAGGCCCGCGCGGGCAATGGCCTCGCGCACGACGAGCGCGGCCAGCTCGGTGGGCGGCACATCTTTCAGGCTGCCGCCAAAGGCGCCAATGGCGGTACGAAGGGCGCTGACAACGACGACTTCACGGCTCATGCGAATCTCCTTTCAAGACAGGCCAAACAAACAGAAAGAACTGGCAAATGCGCAAGGATTTGCGCCCGATCCATCATAGCGGAAGGCCCTTCCTCCTCCTGCGTCTTCCTCCTGCATCTGCATGGCAGGCGTATGACGCCAATGACCCTTGGGGCCGGGATGTTGGGCCGTGGCTCGCGATCTTCAGACAGGCGCTTGCTAATGGGCGCTTGAATCGCGGGCGGGTGGTTCGTGGACGGGTGATTTGCGGTCTCTCCCATCTTGCGCATCGCATGATCCATTGCGGCATGCGTCTGGCATCCTTTTCCGCCTCACATGCGAATCGCTGCGCGCGGCAGAAGCGCGAGCAGATTCTGGGCGGGGCGCAAACGGCACCCAAAACAGATCTGAAAAATGGGTGCGCGACAATACGCGGCTGGTTGTGTGCCTGCGTCCTGAGTGTCTGCGCCGCTGTGCGCATCGGCGCAGCCCATGCCGTCGTGGGTGCATCAAGGCGGGCCTGCGCTTGCACGGGGCGTGCGGCGGGGTCTGGATGCACGGCTGGCCCAGTGGGCCATTGGCGATGACGTTGCAAGCACAAGCGTTTGCGCTGCCTGCGCCCCGCGTATTGAAACGAAAGAACGAAACGGAAGAAACGGGATCGTTTGCCATGTCCGATCTTTTGCGCACGCTGTTGCTGGCACTGCAATTTTTCACCCGCATTCCGCTGCCTGCGGCCTGGGCGCAGTGGGCCGATTTTTCGCCTGCGCGCCTGCGCGCGGCCATTGCCTGCATGCCCATCGTGGGCTGGCTGGTGGGGGGCGTGGCGGCTGCCGTATTCGCCGCCGTTCTGCAACTGTGGGGCACGCCGTGGATGTGGCGCCACGCGCCCGGCCTGCTGCTGGCGCTGGCTGCGCTGCTGAGTACGGCCGCCACCATCGGCCTGACCGGCGCCATGCACGAAGACGGCCTGGCCGACGTGGCCGATGCCCTGTTGGGCAGTGCCGATGCCGAGCGCGCCTTGCAGATCATGAAAGACCCGCGCGTGGGCAGCTACGCCGTGCTGGCGCTGGTGCTGGCTTTGCTGCTCAAAACCGCGCTGCTGGCCGTGCTGGCTTTGTTGAACGTGCAGGCGGCGCTGTATCTGCTGCTGGCCGCGCATGTGCTGTCGCGGTTTTTTCCGCTGCTGCTGGTCAACCGCTTGCCGCATGTGGGGCTGGCCGGGCAATCCAAAACGCAGCAGATGGCCGGCGTGATTGATCGCATCCAGCTCTGGCCGGCGACCCTGTGCTGCCTGCCGTTGGTGGTCGTTTGCTGGTGGCTGCCGCAAGGCCCACGCCTGCTGCTGGCCACGGGCTTGTGCGCCCTGGCCGCAGGCGCGGTGGCGCTGGGCATGGGGCATTGGTTCAAGCGGCGCTTGCAAGGCTTTACCGGCGATTGCTTGGGCGCAACGCAGCAAGTGTGCGAGCTGGCCTGCTACGCCACGGCGCTGACGGTGCTGCTGCATCTGGGCTAGGCCAT
This sequence comes from Allobrachymonas sp., assembly GCA_030529505.1. Classification (GTDB taxonomy): domain Bacteria; phylum Pseudomonadota; class Gammaproteobacteria; order Burkholderiales; family Burkholderiaceae_C; genus Brachymonas. Next base: position 82,536 of record JAUMWT010000002.1, read on the forward strand.
GCCGGCAGCGACTCGCCCCTGCTGGGCAAGCGATTGCGGCGCGGCGCGCTGGTATCTGCTGCGCCATGCCCAGCCCATGATCGCGCCGGGCGTTTGCTACGGGCAGCTGGATGTGGCGGCTGATGTGGCAGCCACAGCCCAGGCTGCGGCGGCCTTTGCTGCGCATTGGCAGGCGGCGCATGCGAGCAAAGTTGAAGCTGGGGGCGCACAGCTGCAGTTGCTGGCCTCGCCCCTGCAGCGTTGCCAGCAATTGGCGCAGCGAGTGTTGCGGCAGTTGGGGCCGCCACCGCCTCAACCGTCAACCCGTGCCCCCACACCAGAGCCAACTCCAACACCCCTCGGCTGGACGCTGCACACCCATGCGGGCCTGGCCGAAATCCATTTCGGCGCGTGGGAAGGCGTGGCCTGGAACGACTTGCCCGCCCACGCCTGGCAAGCGTGGATGAGCAACTTTGCCCAGCATCAGCCCACGGGGGGCGAATCGCTGGCGCAATTGCTGCAACGGGTGCTGGCGGCGGCGCAACACACGGCGCAGTGGTTGCGGCAGCAGCCGCAAGGCGTGGCGGTGTGGGTCACGCACGCAGGCGTGATGCGCGCGCTGCACTGGCTGCTGCAACATGGCCATGCGCTGCCTGCGTCGGCCGATCAGTGGCCGCAAGATGGCGCTTGCGACTACGGGCAATGGCTGGCGCTGGATGCCGCCGCCGTTGAGGGCGCTGTGCGCCAGCTGCTGAGTCTGGAGCCGCTGCGCAGTCTTTGATGCAAGCGATGCGGGCGTGCATCGGTGCGCTTCATCGGCGCACGGATCCAGGCATGAATCGGCACGTGACGCGGTGCCTTAATTGGCGTGCGGCCTGAGAGCCAAGCGGGCTGGCGCGTGCAGGCTGCTGCCTTCTGCCAGCGGCACGAAGCGTGCCTGCTTCGGCCCGCACCCGTTCGGGCGGACAAGAGCGTCAGTGACCGCAGCGGGCGATGCAAGGACGGAAAGGACGGCGAAAGCGATGAAAGAGCGGCACAAAAAGGCAGCACAAAGAGGGGCACAAAAGGCAGCACAAAGGGGTGGCACACAAAGGGCCTGCCTCCGGCCGGGTCATCCCCTGCTTTACCAAGGCATCAAACGCAAACAGACTTTTACAATTCGCGCATGAATACCACGCCTTACGCCCCTTTTCCCACGGGTCGTGCGCGCCGCCTGCGCCGCGATGCGTACACGCGCAATCTGGTGCGCGAACATCGCCTGCATCCGCACGATTTGATCTATCCGGTTTTCGTGATCGATGGCCTCAAGCGGCGCGAAGCGGTGCCTTCCATGCCTGGCGTGGCGCGCCTCTCGCTGGATTTGCTGCTGCCCGTGGCCGAGCAATGTCTGAGCCTGGGCATTCCCTACATCGCGCTGTTTCCGGTGATCGACGCCAATCTGAAAGACGCCACCGGCAGCGAGGCCGCCAACCCGCGCGGCTTGATTCCCACAGCCGTGCGTGCCTTGAAGCACCGCCTGCCCGAGCTGGGCATCATCACCGATGTGGCGCTTGACCCCTACACCAGCCACGGGCAAGACGGCATCCCCGACGAGCACGGCTACCTGCGCAACGATGCCACCATCGAACAGCTACAAAAGCAGGCGCTGTGCCAGGCCCAGGCCGGGGTGGACATGGTGGCCCCCAGCGACATGATGGACGGGCGCATCGGCGCCATTCGCCGCGCGCTGGACGAACAGGGCCTGATCGACACGCGCATCATGGCCTACAGCGCCAAATACGCCAGCAGCTTTTACGGCCCGTTTCGCGATGCGGTGGGCAGCGCCGCCAACCTGGCCAAGGGCAACAAGAAGACTTATCAGATGGACCCCGCCAACAGCGACGAAGCCCTGCGCGAAGTCGCGCTGGACATCAACGAAGGCGCGGATATGGTCATGGTCAAACCCGGCCTGCCCTATCTGGACGTGCTGCAGCGCGTGAAAGAAACCTTTCGCGTGCCCACCTGTGCGTATCAGGTCAGCGGCGAATACGCCATGCTCAAGGCCGCTGCGCAAAACGGCTGGATCGACCACGACGCGGTGATGATGGAATCGCTGCTGGCCTTCAAACGCGCGGGTGCCGACGGCATCCTCACCTACAGCGCCATCGAAGCGGCCCAGTGGCTGCGTCAGTACGACGGGGTGGCTTGAGCCAGGGCCACAGGCAACTGTTTTTTAGCGGGGCGGGGCGTTTCCAGCAACGCCGCTAAATGGTGCCTTATGGGTGCGGCCTTGGGCAGCGCCATATTGTTTGTGGTATTGGCGGCACAGCTCGTGCAGTTCGTCAAAGCCAATCTGCAAGGCGTTGGCGGAAAGCGCCACGGGGCTGCCGCACATGCGGGTGCTGGCTTGACGCATCTTGCGCACGAGTGGATTGCGGCTGGCCGTGATGTATTTGTTCGGATCGTGCAGCATCACCACTAGCACTCTCTGCCCCTGCATGTGATAGACATCAAACCCGGCAATATCTGACCAGGGTACAAACCCCGCTGCCAACAAGCTGGCGTTTTCGTCAATGCCTCGGGCGGTGAGCAGCAGGCCGGGCTTGGTGTCGAACAGTTTTTTGACAAAAAACAGGGCGAATGCGCCAAAACATACGATGCTGCCCATGCCCGCGCCATGCGCCAGCCAGGGAGACTTGTAGCGTCCCCGCGCTGCAATTTCTGCCGGATCCAGTTGCACCATCCAAACACCCACTGCCACAAACAGACAGGCTAGCAGCAGTAACAGGAGCAGCTTGGTTTTGCTCAACGCAATGGCGCGTGGGGGCAAGGGGAGATCGTTCATGTGGGCAAGGGATGGGGTTGTGGGCCGCGGCTGCTCATGAATGCCGAATGGCGGCTTGCAAAGAGCTGGCCTCCCACACCGGCACCAGGCCAGCGGGCAAGGGCGGCAGCGCGCCCAGGTCGATGCGGCTTTCGCGCGGGTCGTGAAAGTCGCTGCCGCACGAGGCGTACAGCTCACGCTGTTGTGCCAGCCGGGCGTAGTGCGCGATTTCGGTGGCGTTGTGCGCGCTGGTCACCACCTCTACAGCCTGCCCGCCCAGGGCGATGAATTCGTCGAAAAAAGCCTGCTCTTGCGCGGGTGAAAAATCGTAGCGCGCGGGGTGCGCCACCACGGCCAGGCCGCCTGCGGCGTGAATCCATTGCAGCGCATCGCCCAGGCTGGCCCATTGGTGCGGCACAAAGCCGGCTTGGCCGTCGCCCAGATAACGCTGAAACACTTCGCCCATGCTGCGGCAGGCGCCGCTTTCCACCAGATAACGCGCCAGATGCGCGCGCGAAATCAGTTCGGGGTTGCTGACGTAGCGCAGCGCCCCCTGCCACACGCCTTCAATGCCTAGTGCCGCCAGTTTGCGCGACATGGCCTGCGCCCGCTCGGCGCGGCCCATGCGGTTGCGGCGCAAGTGCTCAACCAGGGCAGCATCGTTTTCATCCACGCCCAGGCCCACGATGTGAATGGTTTTTTCCCGCCAGGTAACGGACACTTCCACGCCCGAAACAAACGCCACACCCAGCCGCGCAGCCGCTGCAGCGGCTTCGGCCACGCCGCCCACTTCGTCGTGATCGGTCAGCGCCCACACATCCACGCCGCGGCTGTGCGCCCGCTCGGCCAGTTCGGTGGGCGTGCAGGTGCCGTCGGAGACGAGGGAGTGGCAGTGCAGATCGGGGCGTTGGGGCGGGTTCACGGTGTCAGGCCAAGATAGGGAGGATGAAAGGGCGAGTTCAATACAGGCGCTGAATGAGCCCGGTCGTGGGCCAAGGCTTTGCAAAACGAAAGATAACAGCTGCGCGGCAGGCGCTTTCAGCAGATTTTCCCTGATGCCAGCGCGTGTTATGGCTGGATACAAAGTGGCACAATGTGTCGCATTTGCCCGGTGCGGGGCGGCAGGCGTATGCATGGCATGTGCGGCCGTTGCTGGCCGGGCAAGCGGAGTTGGTTGCTGCAATGGCTTTGGCAATGGCGCCTGATGCTTGCGGCCTAAGCATTGCGCCTGACTGTTGCCGTACCTGTATGTGCGGCAGGTGTCGGGATATTTGCCAGCCAGCCCCGAATGCAAGAACCTGCCCATCCGTCTGTGCGCCCGTATCGGCGCAAACCACGAGCCCACCATGAGCGAACCCACGGTATACGACACCTACCGATCCAACACCTACCTGTTTGGCGGCAACGCCCCGTATGTGGAGGAGATGTACGAAAACTACCTTGCCAACCCGGCCAGCGTGCCCGAAACCTGGCGCGACTATTTCGACAACTTGCAGCATCTGCCCGCCACCGACGGCAGCAACAGCAAAGACGTGGCACACCAGCCCGTGGTCAACGCCTTTGCCGAGCGTGCCAAGCAGGGCCGCAGCTATGTGCAATACGCCAACCCCAGCCTGGATATTGGCCGCAAGCGCACGGCCGTGCAGCAGCTGATTGCGGCTTACCGCAATTCGGGCAGCCGCTGGGCCAATCTCGATCCACTCAAGCGCGCCGAGCGCCCGCTGATTCCCGAACTGGAGTTGGATTTTTACGGCTTTACCGATACCGATCTGGAAACCAAGTTCAACACCAGCAACACCTTCTTCGGCAAAGACCGCATGTCGCTGCGTGAGCTGCTCAATGCCTTGCGCGAAACCTATTCGGGCTGCATCGGTGTGGAATTCATGCACACCAGCGATTTCAACCAGAAGCGCTGGTGGCAGCAAAAACTTGAAAGCAGCCGCGCCACGCCCGTGTTGGATGCCGAGCACAAGCTGCGCATTCTCGATCGCCTGACTGCGGCTGAAGGGCTGGAGCGTTTTCTGCACAGCAAATACGTGGGGCAAAAGCGCTTTTCGCTTGAGGGCGGCGAGAGCTTCATCGTCGCCATGGACGAAGTGGTGCGCGAAGCGGGCAAGCGCGGCCTGCAAGAAGTGGTGATCGGCATGGCCCACCGCGGGCGGCTGAATGTGCTCGTGAACATGCTGGGCAAGCTGCCCAAGGATTTGTTTGCCGAATTCGAGCAGACCGCGCCCGAGAAATTGTCCAGCGGCGACGTGAAATACCACCAGGGCTTCAGCTCCAACGTGGCCACGCCCAATGGGCCGCTGCACCTCACGCTGCTGTTCAACCCCTCGCACCTGGAGATTGTCGATCCCGTGGTGCAGGGTAGCGTGCGAGCGCGGCTGGATCGCCGCGGCGACCCCGAAGGCAAGCACGTGCTGCCGCTTCTTGTGCATGGCGATGCGGCCTTTGCCGGCCAGGGCGTGGTGATGGAAACCCTGGCCCTGGCCGAAACGCGCGGCTATCACACCGGCGGCACGCTGCATATCGTCATCAACAACCAGATCGGCTTTACCACCAGCGACCCGCGCGACAGCCGCTCCACCCTGTACTGCACCGACGTGGTCAAGATGATGGAAGCGCCCGTGCTGCATGTGAACGCCGACGAGCCCGAGGCCGTGGCCCTGTGCGTGCAGTGGGCGATGGAATACCGTGCCACCTTCCACAAGGACGTGGTGATCGACATCATCTGCTACCGCAAGCTGGGCCACAACGAGCAGGACACGCCCATGCTCACCCAGCCGCTGATGTACAAGAAGATCGGCCAGCACCCCGGCACGCGCAAGCTCTATGCCGACCGGCTGGCCGCGCAGGGCCTGGGCGACACCCTGGGCGACGACATGGTGCAGGCCTACCGCAGCGCGCTGGATGAAGGCCGCCACACCGTTGACCCGGTAGTAGGGGGCTTCAAGCGCCACTTCAGCGCCAATTGGGCGCAGTTTCTCGACCAGCCGTGGACGGACACGGCCGCCACCGCCATTCCGCTGGCGGAATGGAAGCGTCTGGCCGAGCGCATCACGCAAGTGCCGGCCGATTTCAGCGTGCACCCGCTGGCGCGCAAGGTGCTCGACGACCGCGCCGCCATGGGCCGCGGCGACATCCAGGTGGACTGGGGCATGGGCGAGCACATGGCTTTTGCCACGCTGCTGGCCGAGGGCTTTCCGATTCGCATCTCGGGACAGGACTGCGGCCGCGGCACCTTCACCCACCGCCACGCCGTGCTGCACGACCAGCGCCGCGAAAGGTTTGATGAGGGCATCTACATCCCCCTGCAAAACCTGGAACCCGACCAGCCGCAGTTCACGGTGATTGACTCCATCCTTTCGGAAGAGGCCGTGCTGGGCTTTGAATACGGCTACGCCTCCAACGCGCCGCGCACCCTGGTGATTTGGGAGGCGCAGTTTGGCGACTTCGCCAATGGCGCGCAGGTGGTGATCGACCAGTTCATCGCCAGCGGCGAAGTGAAGTGGGGCCGCTTGAACGGCCTCACCCTCATGCTGCCGCACGGCTACGAGGGCCAGGGCCCCGAGCACAGCTCGGCGCGGCTGGAGCGCTTCATGCAGCTTGCGGCCGACCACAACATGCAAATCGTGCAGCCCACCACGGCCAGCCAGATCTTTCACGTGCTGCGCCGCCAGATGATTCGCGATTTGCGCAAGCCCCTCATCATCATGACGCCCAAATCCCTGCTGCGCAGCAAAGACGCCACCTCGCCGCTGGAAGCGTTCACGCACGGGGGCTTTCAAACCGTCATCCCCGAGCAGAAAGCCAGCGTCGTCAAGAACGCCAAAAAGGTCAAGCGCGTGCTGGTGTGCTCGGGCAAGGTCTATTACGACCTGGCCAAAAAGCGCGACGAGCTGGGCACAGACGATGTGGCGCTGATCCGCATCGAGCAGCTCTACCCCTTCCCGCACAAGGCTTTTGCCGCCGAGCTGAAGAAATACCCCAAGGCCACCGAGGTGCTGTGGTGCCAGGACGAACCCAAGAACCAGGGCGCCTGGTTCTTCGTGCAGCACTCGCTGCTCGAAGACATGGCCCCCGGGCAAAAGCTTGGCTATGCGGGCCGCGCCGCGTCAGCCTCGCCTGCGGTGGGCTACATCCGCCTGCACCAGGAACAGCAAAAGAATCTGGTGGAAGACGCCTTCGCCCCCATCCAGGGCCGGGCGCTGGAGCGTTGATCGCGCCGAAAACACACGCCCCCAAGCGCCTACCCCTTTGAACCGTTCACTGAAATTGCGAGAAACACCCCATGTCCATCGTAGAAGTCAAAGTCCCGCAGCTGTCTGAATCCGTGGCCGAAGCCACCCTGTTGCAATGGAAGAAAAAAGTCGGCGACGCCGTTGCCGCAGATGAAATCCTGGTTGATGTAGAAACCGACAAGGTCGTGCTCGAAGTGCCCGCGCCCGCTGCGGGCGTGCTGGCATCCATTGAGCAAGGCGATGGCGCCACCGTTACCTCGGGCCAGCTCATTGCCCGCATCGACACGGCTGCCGGGGCAGGCGCAGCAGCCGCAGCGCCCGTTCATTCACCCGCTGCGGTGGTGAGCAGCCCTGTGCCGCACCCGGCCGCCGCGCCCACTCCTACGGCTGCTGCCGCCATCAGCCACGCCACGCAGGCAGCGGGTGCGGCAGCTGTAGCGGCAGGCAGCAAGGCCGATGTGCGCATGCCCGCAGCGGCCAAACTCATGGCCGATCATCAACTGCCCGCAGGCTCGGTGGTGGGCACGGGCAAAGACGGCCGCGTGACCAAGGGCGATGTGCTGGGCGCGCTGCAAGCAGGCACCGCTGCGGCAGCCACAGCCGGTGCAGCCACCGCTGCGCCCAAGGCCGCGCACATTCCCACCGGCGTGCCCACCAGCAGCCTGCCGCAAGCGGCCGCGGCCGTGCCCGACCTGGGCGAGCGCCCGCTGGAACGCGTGCCCATGAGCCGCCTGCGCGCGCGCATTGCCGAGCGCCTGCTGCAATCGCAGGCCAGCAACGCCATCCTCACCACCTTCAATGAAGTGAACATGCAGCCGGTGATGGAGATGCGCAAGAAGTTTCAGGAACAGTTCGAGAAAGAGCACGGCGTCAAGCTTGGCTTCATGAGCTTTTTCGTCAAGGCCGCCGTGCACGCGCTGAAAAAATTCCCCATCCTCAACGCCAGCGTGGACGGCAACGACATCGTCTATCACGGCTACTTCGACATCGGCATTGCCGTGGGCAGCCCGCGCGGCCTGGTCGTGCCCATTCTGCGCAACGCCGACCAGATGCGCTTTGCCGACATCGAGAAGAAGATTGCCGAACTGGGCGCCAAAGCGCGCGACGGCAAGCTGGGCCTTGAAGAGATGAGCGGCGGCACCTTCTCGATCAGCAACGGCGGCGTGTTCGGTTCCATGATGTCCACCCCCATCATCAACCCGCCGCAATCGGCCATTCTGGGCGTGCACGCCACCAAAGAGCGCCCAGTGGTCGAAAACGGCCAGATCGTCATTCGCCCCATCAACTACCTGGCGCTGAGCTACGACCACCGCATCATCGACGGGCGCGAAGCCGTGCTGGGCCTGGTGGCGATGAAAGAAGCGCTCGAAGACCCCGCCCGCCTGCTGTTCGACATCTGAAGGGGCCGCTTGCGTGACTAGCCCTTGGCTTTTGCTCGTGCTGGCTGGCCTGTTTGAAATGGGCTGGCCGCTGGGCTTTAAGCTCACTGAACAGCCCGCCTTCAAACTCTGGGGCTGGCTCATCGCCATCGTGTGCATAGGCTTGTCGGGCTGGCTGCTGTGGCTGGCGCAAAAGCACATTCCCATTGGCACAGCCTACGCGGTGTGGACGGGCATTGGCGGCGCAGGCACCTTTGTGGTGGGTGTACTGTTTTTTGGCGATGCTTTGTCCGTCTGGCGCACGCTGGGCGTGTGTCTGATCGTGGGTGGGGTGGTCACGCTCAAGCTGGCGCATTGATTCACGCAATAAGGAAAGATTGTTTGCAATGCCCCATCTCACCCTTGAAGTGACCAATAACCTTCGGTCAAGCATTAACGCGACAACGTTGTTGCAAGCGGCGCACCAGGCCCTGCTGGTATCGGGCGTGTTTGCGGCTGCCGACGTGAAAAGCCGCCTGCTGTGGCTGGACACTTTCTGCGTGGGGCAGGCAGATGCTGCCGAAAAGGCCGAAGGCTTCATCCACGCCCGGCTTGATTTGCTGGCGGGCCGCCCGCCCGAAGTGCGGCAGAGCTTGGCTGAAGCGGTGGTAGCGACACTCAAAGCTCACATCACGCCCAGCCAGCCCGTGCAAATCAGCTGCCTAGTGCGTGAAATGGAACGCAGCCACTACGCCAAATACTGTTCTCATCGTTCATGATTTTTTCGAAGGAAATGGCCATGACCCCATCATTCGACCTCATCGTCATCGGCGCGGGCCCCGGCGGCTACATCGCCGCCATTCGCGCCGCGCAGTTGGGCCTGCACGTGGCCTGTATTGACGATTGGACAAACGCCAACGGCAAGCCCGCCCCTGGCGGCACCTGCACCAATGTGGGCTGCATCCCCAGCAAGGCGCTGCTGCAAAGCTCTGAGCATTACGAGCAGGCCGCCAAGCACTTTGGCGAGCACGGCATCAGCCTCAAAGACCTGAAGATGGACGTGGCGAAGATGATCGCCCGCAAAGACCAGGTCGTGCAGCAGAACAACGACGGCATCCTCTATCTGTTCAAAAAGAACAAGGTGCAGTTCTTCCACGGCCGCGGCAGCTTCGCCCAGGCCATGCCGGGCGGCTACGAAATTCGCGTCAGCGGCAGCGCGGGCGAAGAAACGCTCACCGCCAAGCAGGTGGTCGTGGCTACGGGCTCCAGTGCGCGCGCGCTGCCGGGCGCGCCGTTTGATGAAGAGGCCATTCTCAGCAACGCGGGGGCCCTGCGCATGGGGGCCGTGCCCAAAAAACTGGGCGTGATCGGCTCGGGCGTGATCGGGCTGGAAATGGGCAGCGTGTGGCGCAGGCTGGGGGCCGAAGTCACGATTCTGGAAGGGCAGCCCACCTTCCTCGGCGCGGTGGACGAGCAGATCGCCAAAGAGGCGAAAAAGGCTTTCGACAAACAGGGCCTGAAGATCGCGCTGGGCGTGAAAGTGGGCGAGGTCAAGGTCAGCAGAAAAGGCAAAGCCACGCAAGTGAGCGTGGCCTATACCGATGCCCAGGGTGCCGAGCAAAAGCTGGTGGTGGACAAGCTCATCGTCAGCATTGGCCGCGTGCCCAACACCGAGGGCCTGAACGCCCAGGCCGTGGGCCTGCAGCTGGACGAGCGCGGCGCCATCGTGGTGGATGACGATTGCCGCACCAGCCTGCCCGGCGTGTGGGCCGTGGGTGACGTGGTGCGCGGCCCCATGCTCGCGCACAAGGCCGAAGAAGAAGGCGTGGCCGTGGCCGAGCGCATCGCGGGCCAGCACGGGCATGTGGATTTCAGGCTGATTCCCTGGGTCATCTACACCAGCCCCGAAATCGCCTGGGTGGGCCAGACCGAACAGCAGCTCAAGGCGCAGGGCCTGGCCTACAAGGCGGGCACCTTTCCCTTCATGGCCAATGGCCGCGCGCGTGCGCTGGGCGATACCACGGGCCTGGTCAAGTTCCTGGCCGATGCGGCCACGGATGAAATCTTGGGCGTGCACATCATCGGCCCCAGCGCCAGCGAACTGATTGCCGAAGCCTGCGTGGCCATGGCCTTCCGCGCCAGCAGCGAAGACATTGCCCGCATCTGCCATGCGCACCCCAGCTTGAGCGAGGCCACCAAAGAAGCCGCGCTGGCCGTGGACAAGCGCACATTGAATTTCTGATCGGCGCAGGCAGTAAGCGCATCGGCAGGCGCGCCGTGCCTGTACAAAGCCAGTACTGCGTGCGTGGCCCATGCGCCAACCCAATGGGGTGGGCGCTATCATGGGCCTTGCAAATGCGATTGTTGATGCAGCGCAGCGCCCGCCGTTTTGATGCAAGCAATGCAAGCGGCACAGCGGCCATTTGTCATTTGTACTGCGATTCACCCTGTGATTGGCCCTGTGCCCCAAGCCGAGCCTGCAAGCGTTTAATCCCAAGTTGACCACTCCCAGCCACCACCATGCAAACCGTTGAACAGATTTACCACCGCGAAATTGCCGCGCGCGGCTTTCAAAGCGACCCCGCCCAACTGCACGCCGTGGCTGCGCTGGATCGCTGCGTGCGCGAATGGGCCGGGTTCGAGCAGGCGCGTTCCAGCTTTTTGAAAAAGCTGTTCAGCAAGCCCAGCATTCCGCGCGGCGTGTATATGTACGGCGGCGTGGGCCGAGGCAAAAGCTTCTTGATGGATTGCTTTTACGAGGCCGTGCCGGTGCAACTCAAAACGCGCCTGCACTTCCACGAATTCATGCGCGAGGTGCACCGCGAGCTGGGCAAGCTGCAAGGCGTGGCCGACCCCCTGCAAGTGCTCGGCGCCAAAATGGCGCAGCGCTTTCGCCTGATCTGCTTCGACGAATTCCACGTGGCCGACGTGACCGACGCCATGATCCTGCATCGCCTGCTCGAAGCCCTGTTCAGCAATGGCGTGGGCTTCGTCACCACCTCCAACTTCAAGCCCGACGAGCTCTATCCCAACGGCCTGCACCGCGATCGCATCCTGCCCGCCATCGATCTGCTCAATGCGCGGCTGGAAGTCATCAACGTCGATCACGGGGTGGACTACCGCCAGCGCCCGCTGGAATATTTGTCCACCTACATCACCGATCCGCAACCGCAGGCCGACGAGCAAATGCAGCACATCTTTGCGCAACTGGCCACCGGGGCCGATGCGCCCGGCGCCCAGCACGATGTGGAACTGGGATCGCGCCAGATTGCCGTGCGCAAGCGGTCGGGCCATGTGGCCTGGTTCGACTTTCGCGAGCTGTGCGACAAGCCCCTGTCGCAAAACGACTATCTGGAGCTGGCCGGCCTGTTCCAGACCATCATGGTCTCGGGCGTGCCCAAAATGGGGCCGGCCATGGCCTCGATGGCGCGGCGCTTCACCCTGCTGGTGGACGTGCTCTACGACCGGCGCGTCAAACTCGTGGTCGCGGCCGAAGTGCCCGCGCCCGATTTGTATACCGAGGGCACGCTTGCGCACGAATTCGTGCGCACCGTCTCGCGCCTGCAAGAAATGCAATCGGCCGAATACCAGGCTCTGGAGTACCGCCATGTGGACAGTTCCATCACCTGAAGCCTCTTTGCATGCATCCGTGGCGCACCGCCCCCTGCGCCATCCACGCCGCCAGCGCCATCACTCGGCCTTGCGTGCAGTTGCCGTAACGGCTGCGCTCAGTCTGGCGGGCCTGCTGGCCGCCTGCACGCCCCCAACATTTCCAGACCCGGCCCCCACGAAAGAAGAAGTGCCCTTTCTCGGCCAGCAGATGACGCACGCGCAAATCGGCCAATGGCTGGCCAAAGTGGCTGCCCAGCGCGCGCAGTTGCAGCAAACCCTGCAAGCGCAAAAGATGGGGTGCTACCAGCGCTTTTTCGTCAACACCTGCTTGCGCCAAAGCCGGCAAAGCTACCAACAGCAAGCCGCCATCTTGCGCAAGCAAGAAATCGAATTGCGCCGCCAGGAGCGCGTACTCGTTGAAATCGACAAGCAACTGCGCCTGAAAGAGCGCGGGCAGAGCGCGCAGTAAGCGATTGGCCAAACAGAGCACGGATCGCTTTCAGCCACTGGACGTCAGCGTTTGCTTCGCTGCCAACGATTTGCGCCGGATGATTGCTGTTGTGCGGGTCATTGCGTGCAAGGTGCCAGCAACCAGTGGTCGCGTCAACAGCCTGTGCCTTTTACCGGTGGGCTTATGCGCCGCTTGGCACGATGGGCTTTGCCCACTACCATTTGCCCCATTGCTCTAGAGCCTGTTCACGATCTCATGGTGAGGTGATTGGAAATGGAGCGGGATGGGATGCAGGGCGCAAATTGCAGTGCATGGCCCGTGCTATGGACAAGATTTGCAACGCAGCAGACCGCCCGCTTCCATGTTCAGGCGCACGCGATGAGATCGTGAACAGGCGCTTACGCCGCCACCGGACGGCGCACCAGATGGCTGCTGCCGGGGTGGATGGGCAGCAGGGCGGTTTCGGGCTGCTTGCCCGCCGCATCGGGCGTGCCGTTCTGAGCGTCGTTGTAGCGTACGAAACGCTTGCGCTCGACCGTGGGATCGGGCACGGGCACGGCCGAGAGCAGGGCTTGCGTGTAAGGGTGCTGAGGGTTGGCAAAGAGATCTTCCACTTCGGCCGTTTCCACGATCTGGCCGCGGTACATCACGGCCACGCGGTGGGCGATGTGCCGCACCACCGACAGATCGTGTGCGATGAAGAGGTAGCTCATGCCCAGTTCAGCCTGCAAATCGCCCAGCAGATTGATGATTTGCGCGCGGATGGACACGTCGAGCGCGGACACCGGCTCGTCGCAAATCACGAGCTTGGGGTTGAGCGCAATGGCGCGCGCGATGCCGATGCGCTGCAACTGCCCGCCCGAAAACTCGTGCGGGTAGCGGCTGGCGTGTTCGGGCGCCAGGCCCACGCGGCGCAGCAGCTCGTCGATGCGTTCGGCGCTGATGGGCAGCCCGTGGATGATGAAAGGCTCGCTCAGCAATTCGCGCACGGTGTAGCGCGGGTCGAGGCAGCCGTGCGGGTCTTGAAACACCATCTGCATGTGCTGGCGCGCGGTGCGCAGCTGCTCGCGGTTCATGCGCAGCAGGTCTTGCCCGCAGAAGCGCACAACGCCGCTGCTGGGCTCGTGCAGGCGCAGGATGCAGCGGCTCAGGCTGGATTTGCCGCAGCCCGATTCGCCCACAACGCCCAGCGTTTCACCGGCGCGCACCTGCAGGCTGACATTGCGCACGGCGTGTACGGCATGCGGTTTTTTCCAAGGCAAAAGCGGGCGCCCGCCGTGAAAGGTTTTGCACAAACGCTCCACTTCCAGCACGGGGGGCGCGTTGTTTGCATCGTCCGCGTGCGGGGTGTGGCTGTAGGGCAGGTGGTGGTCGCAGCCGTGCGCCTTGCCGGGGTGCCGGATGCTGGCGCTGCAGAACTGGCTGGGGTGGTGGCAGGCCGTGGCGTGGCCTTGATCATCTGCCTGGAGGGTGGGAACGGCGTGGCGGCAGGTGTCGCTGGCTTGCGCGCAGCGCGGGTGAAAGGCGCAGCCTGCAGGCAGATCGGTGAGCGAAGGCGGCTGCCCCGGGATGGGGTGCAGGCGCTGCTGGCGCTGGGCGTCGATGCGCGTGAGCGAATCGAGCAGGCCGTGCGTGTAGTGGTGGCGCGGGGCGCTGAACAGGGTTTTGACCGCGGCGCTTTCGACCACGCGCCCGGCGTACATCACCAGCACGCGGTCGGCCTGGCTGGCCACCAGGCCCAGATCGTGCGTGATGAGCACGAGCGCGGTGTTGCGCTTCTCGCGCAGGCGCGCGAGCAGTTCCATGATTTGCGCCTGCACGGTCACGTCCAGCGCGGTGGTGGGCTCGTCGGCGATGAGGATGCGCGGGTTGTTGGCCAGGGCCATGGCGATCACCACGCGCTGGCGCATGCCGCCCGAGAACTGGTGCGGGTAGTCGCGGGCGCGCTCTTGCGGGTTGGGAATGCCCACTTCGTGCAGCAGCTCCACGGCCTGGGCCAGCGCGGCTTTCTGGCTCATGCGCCGGTGCGAGCGAATGGCCTCGGCGATTTGCTCGCCCACGCGGTGCACGGGGTTCAGGGCCGAGAGCGGATCCTGAAACACCATGCCGATGTCTTTGCCGCGCAGCTGGCGGCGCTGGGCCTCGGGCAATTGCAGGATGTCGCGGCCATCGAGCAGCACCCGCCCGCTGATGTGCGCCGTTGGGGGCAGCAGGCCCATGATGCTCAGGGACGAAATCGATTTGCCCGATCCGCTTTCGCCCACGATGGCCAGGCACTCGCCCGCGTGCAATTGCCAGTTGGCGCCATTGACGGCATGTACCACGCCGTGGGCGGAGTCGAAAGCGACGGACAGATGCTGCACGTCCAGCAGCGGCGCGTGCTGGGGCGGGTGGTGGCAGTGGGAGCAGGTGGCGGGCATGTCAGGATGCGGCTGGCTTGGGAGGAGTGGATGAATCGCGGCCCAGTTGGTAGCGCATGATCAGCAGGATGATGATGCCGGCGCTGAAGGCCAGCAGCAGAATCGTCACGAACCAGGGCAGCGCCACGTGTGCGCCGTGGCTGTCTTTGCTCAGCAGGGCGCCAATGCCCGTGCTGCCCAGCAATACGGCCAGGCCGCCAAAGGAATTGAGCAGGCCGTAGTAGGAGCCGAGCCGCCGCTCGTGCGCCAGGCGCGCCACCAGATCGTTGGTGAAGGGGTTGGCCAGCATCTTGCCCAGGGTGAACAGCACGATCATGGCCAGCGCGGGCGCGACGGCCCAGGGCTTGGCCAAAGGCGGCAGCAGGCTGGCCAGCGCAATGGCGGCAAAGCCCGCAGCCATGATCGAAAAGCCCATCGGAATGGCGCGCTTCCAGCCCAGGGTGCGGCGCGCCCAGGCCGTGAGGCTGACCTGTCCCACGATCACCATGCCCGAGCTGATGGCCATCATCACGCCCAGCATCTTGTCGTGGCCCATGGAGCGCGTGAGCTCCACCGGCAGCGCCAGATAGAGCTGGTTGTAGGCCAGCAGATAGGTGCTGTTGGCCAGCGCAAACCACAGGAACATGCGGTTGCCCAGCACCTCGCCCCAGCCCTTGAGCACGGATTCGTTCCGGTGCAGCGGCGCCAGATCGGGGAACAGGAAATAATAAGCCAGCCACACGCCCACGAAAATGCCCGCCGCCACCAGGCAGGCGAAGCGGTAATCCACCAGCAGCACCAGCGTGCCGATCAAGGGGCCGAGCGTGGCGCCCAGTTGCAGCGTGACCGAACTCATGGCAAACACCTGCGTGCGCGGCAGGCCGGTGTCGTGCTCCACCTCGCCGGCGGCGCGGGCGATGGATGATTCCACCGCGGGCGAAAACAGCGCGGCGGCAAAGCCGATCAGCAACACCCCGGTGACCACGCCCGCGAGTTGCGTGCTCAGGCCCAGCATCACGAAACCGGCGATGCGAATGGGCACGCCTACCAGAATCACCTGGCGCGGGCCGTAGCGATCAGTCAGCGTGCCGCCCAGCACAAACAGGCCCTGTTGCGAGAACGAGCGCAGGCCCAGAATCAGGCCGATGGTGGCGCCGGGCAGGCCCAGCGTTTGCCCCAGATAGGTGGCCAGATAGGGCAGCACCATGTAAAAGCCGATGTTGAAACACAGCTGCGTGACCAGCAGCAGCTGCACATAGGTGGGCAGGCCCGAAAAATCGCGCAGCACGGCAAAGCGCGCCGCCAGGCCTGCCAGCAGCCCGGCGGGCGGTGTGGATGCAGAAGCAGGCGGCGTTGCGGGGGGCGAGGCGGTTGAGGCGCCTGGCTGGGCAGAGGTAGTGGTGGCAGCGGCAGTGGCTGGCCCTGCCGCCGTTGGCCTGCCGGCTTGTGCGCCGTGCGGCGCGGCATGAGGTGCCGGGGTGGGCGGCTCGTTGCCGCTTGTGCCATTTGCTTCATTTGCGCCACTGGTGTCATTTGCCGACGTGACCGCTGCGCTTGCGGCAACTGCCCGGACATGCGCCGTCTCCCGGGCCGGGCCGTTGGGCTTGCCTGGCTTGGGGTGGCCTTGCTCGCCCAGGCCCGCTGCCGTTGCAGCCGCAGGGGCATCGGGCGCGGCCGCAGCAGTGTGCGCTGCGGCAGAAGGCTCGGCAGAAAACAGATCAGGGTGCGAGGGCTTGGCGCTCATTTGGATTGGATTTCGACGTCGGTGGCGTTGGAGCCCAGCGCCGCAAACAGAATGCTGATGATCACGATGGTGGCCGCCGGGGCCACCAGCACCAGCGGGGCGCGGTCGGCGAAGCCGCGCGCTTCGGACAGCATGGCGCCCCACTCGGCCTGCGGCGGACGCGGGCCCAGACCCAGAAAGGACAGGCCGGAAAACGCCAGCAGCTTGCTGGGCAGGCGCAGCGCCATGTAGGTGAGCAGGGGGCGCGCGATATTGGGCCAAACGTGGTGCAGCAAAATCCGGCGCGAGCCAGCGCCCAGCGCAATGGCCGCTTCCACGTAACCGGCGGCCAGCGTGCGCGTGGTGAGCTGGTAGGCCAGGCGCGCAAACACCACCCAGCCCAGCGCCGTCATGCCCACGGCCAGCGTCAGCGTGCCGGTGCCAAAGGCGGCCACGAAGCCCAGCATGACGAGGATGTTGGGGATGATGACCAGGGTGTCGTTGAGCGTGAGCGCGACGGTGGCCAGCAGGCCGCCGCGCCAGGCCGCCAGGATGCCGATGGCCGCGCCGATGATGAAGCTCACCGCCAGCGACAGCGCGGCCACGCCCACCGACAGCACCGCGCCGTGCGCCAGCCGCGTGAGCACGTCGCGCCCGAACTGGTCGGTGCCCAGCGGGTGCTGCAGCGAGGCGGGCAAGAGCCGCTTGCCCAGCGCCACCTGATTGGGGTCGTAGGGGCTGAACAGCAGCACGGCGGCAAACAGCAGGGCCAGCGCCAGCAGGCCGCCCAGCGGCAGCCAGAACTGCCACTGAAAAGGTTTTTTGCGCCGCGCCGGGCGCGCAGCCGCCGCAGGGGGCGGGCAGCCCGCAGCAGCGGGGGCGGATGAAGGGGAGGGGCAGCTCGTCGTCATGGCAGGAAATGAATGCGGCAAAGCCTCAGCGGTAGCGGATGCGGGGATCGATCAGCACGGCCAGCACGTCGCTCAACAGGCCCACGCCCAGGCCCGCCACCAGCGTGACGAAGAGGCCGCCCTGCAGCATGGGCAGGTCGAGGTTGGTCACGGCGTCGTACAGCAGATTGCCCATGCCGGGAATGGTGAAGATCACTTCGGTGACCACGCTGCCGCCCATCAGGCTGGCCAGAAAGGTGCTGCCAATGGCCATCGTGCCCGTGAGCGACACGCGCCCGGCGTGCCAGAGCACGCGCCACGGCGGCAGGCCCTTGGCGCGCGCCGTGCGGATGAAGGATTGCTTGAGCGCGTCCACCGTTTCGCTGCGCACCAGTTGGGCCAGCAGGCCCATGGGCACGAGCGAGGTGGCAATGACCGGCAGCACCATGTGCCTGGGCGTTGCCCAGCCGCCCGTGGGCAGCCAGCGCAACTGCACGGCCAGAACCAGAATCAGCAAGGGCGCCAGCACGTGCATGGGCACGGAAATGACCGTGCGCGTGAGCAGATTGAGCGCCCGGTCGAACCAGCCGCCTTGCCGCGCCGCGGCGAACAGGCCCAGCGGCACGGCCATGATCACGGCCAGCGCCATGGCCAGGCCGCCGAGCAGGCCCGAGATGCCCAGCGCCTTCATCACCGCCGGCCGCACGGGCTTGCGGCTGGCGTAGCCGTAACCAAAATCGCCCTTGAGCAATTGTTTGGTGAAGCTGGCGTACTGCACCAGCAAGGGGCGATCCAGTGCCAGCTCTTCGCGGATGGCTTGCAGCACCTTCGGGTCGGGCTCGGACTCGGCGATGCGCGCGCGCAGCGTGGCGCGCGCCACATCGGTGCCGGTGAGCGTGGGCAGTGCAAAAACGAACACCGACAAAGCCAACAGCACCAGCGGCACGGCCACGAGTCGTCGCAGCAAAACGGCGAGCATGGCACGCTTTCCTTAGGGGTTCAGCGTGGTGGTATGCGTCACCAGGTGCTGGTCCAGCGGATCGTGCACGGCCTCTTTCACGCGGCTGGAGAAGACGCGGCGCGAGGTGTCGTTGTACACCGGCAGGCCCACCTTGTGGTCGATCAGGTATTGCGCGGCCTTGGCGAAGATGGCGGCGCGGTCTTCGGGCTTCTCGGCCGTGGCCGCGCTTTGCCAGATGGCGTCAAAGTCTTTTTCGCAGAAGGCGTTCAGGTTGTAGGAACCTTCGCAGCCGAAGTCGCTGGCCAGGAAGCTGGCGGCATCGGGCATGTCGGTGTAGAAGCTGCGCGAGAGCAGCACCAGATCGTGCTCCTTGGCCATGACCTTGGGCTCGAACACGGTGTTGTAGTCCACCACGTCCAGCGTGATGGCAAAGCCGCCTTGCTCCAGATTGTCTTTGATGACGTTGGCGGTGGCGGCCAGTTCGGGGCGGCCGGGGTAGGTCATGAGGTTGAGCTTCAGGTCTTCGGGCTTGACGCCGGATTCGGCAATCAGCTTCTTGGCCTGATCCAGAAAGTCGGCCGGGCGGGCGGCGGCCTTGGGCGCCCAGCTCACGCCGCCGAAGTAGCCGGCGGCCGGCGCGCCCATGCCTTCGAGCACGGCGGCCACGATGGCGTCGCGGTCGATCAGCAGGTCAATGGCCTGGCGGATTTTCTCGTTCTTGAGCGTGGGCTTGGTGAAGTTGACGTAGAGCGTGGAAGCGCGCGGCAGCTCGATGTTGTCGGCCACCAGGGCGCTGTCTTTCTTGGCCTCGAGCACGTTGTTGGGCGCGATGGAGTTGGCCACGTGCACTTCGCTCACTTTCAGGGCATTGAAGCGGGCGGCTGCATCAGCGATGAAGCGCACTTCCACACCGGCCAGTTGGGGCTTGCCGCCCCAGTAGTCGTCAAAGCGTTCCAGCGTCAGGCCCACGCCGGCTTCGTGTTTGCTGATTTTGTAGGGGCCGCTGCTGAAGCCGATGGGGTTGACGGGGTCGCTGGCGAAAGCGCCCTTGGCCAGAATGGCGGTGCTCGGGCCGCCCAGGCGCAGGGGCAGGACGGGGTCGGGCTTGGTGGTGGAGATTTTGACGGTGTCGGCATCCACCGCTTCGGCCACGAGGCCCGTGCCTTTGAGGGCGCGCGGCGGCGTGGCGGCTTTCATGATGTGGCTCAGCGAGGCGACGACGGCTTCTGAATCCAGCATGCTGCCGTCGTGGAATTTCACGTCGGTGCGCAGGTCGAATTCCCAGCTCGTGTCGCCAGTGCGGCGCCATTGCGTGGCCAGGGCGGGATGGGCCTTGCCGTCGAGCGTGACGCGCACCAGGGCTTCGGTCGCGCCGGCTTGCATCAGGTTGTAGGCGGCGTCGCCTTCAATGGCCAGTGTGCCTCTGTCTTTGAAGGACGTGGCAATGCGCAGGACGTTGTCGCCCGCAGGCGCGGCGCTGGCTGCAGGGGCCGAGCCGGGCGCGGAGGCGGCTGGCGGCGCGGCTTTTTCGCCGCAGGCCACCAGCGCCACGGCCAGCGACAGGGCCGAAAGCCCGTAGGCAAAGGGGCGGCTGACAAAAGAATGTTTGGAGGTTTGCATGGCTGTGAAATCACCTTTCTTTTGGGTCAATGGATGCGCTGACAAAGCAGAAAAAACATCCCGTGCTGCATCCATCGTTCAAAGCGCGGGATAGAGAAAAGAATTTGAAAAGAACCGGCATCGGGGGCCTGAGCCGTTTGGGACGATGGCTTGAGCGGCCTGGCGAATCCGGCGGCAACCCCGGCTTGCAGTGATTGGGCATGGGATAACGGCTTGGCTGCGGCGGCTGGAGGGCGGCGAGCCGCGCAGGGCGGTTTGCGCCAAGCCAGGCCGTTGCGGGGCTCGGGCGCGGCTCGCGTCCGGCTGCAGCTTCCGACCGCGTTCAACCCAGGTTCCATGCCAGTGTGCCGCCACCATCATCAATCCCCTGGCTCATGCCTTTGGCGCATGGCCCCAAACGACGTAGGTTTCGCCATCGTCGTGCTCGCTGCCCATGGTGCGCAGATTCATGGCGTGCACTTCGTCGAGCAAGCGCCACTGCACGTTGGTGTAGCCCGCGGCTTCGAGCAGGGCGGCCACCTTGGGCGCGTGGTTGTCTTGCATCAGCGGCAGGTTGTTGCGGGTGCGGGCGTTGTACACCTCGTGCCACAGCTCGTACCAGGGCTTGCCCACGTAGTCGCTTTGCTTCCAGCCCTTGGCGAACCAGGTGCCGTCAAACACGGCCAGCACGCCGCCGGGCTTGAGCAGCTTCTTGGCCTCGGTGAGGGTGCGCATGGGGTCGGGCAGGGTCCAGAACAGGTAGCGGCTCACCACCGCGTCGTAAGAGGCAGGCTCGCCCGTGGGGGTGGTGGCATTGCCCAGTTCAAACGTCACGTTGTTCAGGCCCTGCGCCTGCGCGTCCTGGCGGGCGCGCTTGAGCATGTTTTCGGCGGTGTCGATGCCGCGCACCTGATGGCCCATGTGCGCCAGGTTCAGGCTCACGAAGCCGGGGCCGCAGCCCAGGTCGAGCACATTGGCGGGCGCGGGCGGCAGCACGCTGGCGAATTCCTTGCGCCAGGCCGCATCGGCTTCTTCGCGGTTGTAGCCGGGGGCGTGCTGCACTTCGGTGTCGTACTCCTGCGAGCGTTTGGGGTCGTTCCAGTAATTGAGGATTTGCTCGGTAACGGAATTTTTGCCCTGCTCCACAAAGGGCCGGCTCTTGATGCCCATGAGCACGCGGTCGTCAAAGCGTTGCCAGATGGTGTTGACTTCGGTGCAGCCGGCCTGGCGCAAGGCCAGCGCGTGCAGGCTCAGGGTGTTGAGCTTGGAGGTGTGGCGGTCGCCGTAGAGCTTGTCGGCCTCGGCCTGGCGCTGGGCGCGCTCGGCAAAGGCGGGCTTGAGCGCGGCTTCCTGCTCCATCGCCTGCCACCAGGCATCCCAGTCCAGCACGTCGGGCTGGGCCAGCGAGCGTTTGAGGGCGCGGTCTTTGTCGGCCTCGGCCAGATGGCGCGAGACGCGGTCGGGCAGCTCGTAGGCGAAATGGTCGCCATTCAAAAACATGCCGCCTTCGGGCATGAGGGCGGCAACGTCGCTGTAAGCCTTGATGAGCTGCTCGGGCCGCAGCCAGTGCAGGGCGGTGGTGGAAACGGCCGCGTCGATCTGCTGCGTGGGCAGTTGCGCCGTCCAGTCGGGCGCGCGCATGTCCACGTCCACGATCGTGACGCGATCGCCAAAACGCGCCAGAAAATGGCGCGCCATGGTCAGCAGCACGGGGTCGGAATCGACCGCAATGGCCTTGGCCAGCGGAAAGGCATCGAGCATGCGCTGGGTGAGCGAACCCGGGCCGCAGCCCAGGTCGATGAAGGTGAATTGCGTGCCCACATGGTCGGCCAGGGCCTGCTGCATCACGGCAAAGCGGTCTTCGCGAAATTCGATGTAGGCGGTCTGCTGCCGGTCCCACGAGGCCAGCAGGGCGGCCCAATCGGTGTTGGCGTTGTTTGAGGCGTTCATTTTTTCTCCTGGGGTTTGAAGCCGCGCACGACGTACAGGCTGTCTTGCGGCCATTCCTGGCTGTGGTATTGGCGATAGACGGCGTTGGCGTGCGCCATCATTTCGAACTGCACGTCCACGAAGCCCGCGTCTTGCAGGATGGCGGCCACTTTTTCGGGCGGGTTGTCGTGCATCAGGGGCAGGCTGGCCTGCACCTCGGGCGTGTAGGAATCAAGCCAGATCTTGTCGCGCGGCTTGCTGGGGTCGCGCTGCTGCCACATCTCGCGGTTTTTGTACCAGGTGCCATCGAACACGGCCAGCATGCCGCCCGGGCGCAGCAGTTGCAGCGCGCCGCGCGCGGCGGCCAGCGGGTCGGGCAGCGTCCAGTACACCCAGCGGGCGGTGACGACGTCGAAATGATTGGCGGGCAGGCTGGCCTGCGGCTGCATGGCATTGCCTTGCACGAAGCGGATGTCGAGCTGGCGATCCGCGGCTTTCTGGCGGGCGGCGGCGAGCATGTTCTCGCCCTGATCCAGCCCCGTGACCCGATGCCCCAGCCCGGCCAGCAATACGCTGGCAAAGCCCGTGCCGCAGCCGATGTCGGCGATTTGCACGGGCGCAGGGGGCAGATAGCGTTGGAATTCTTCGCGCCAGACGGCGTCGTCGCGTTCCACGCCAATGCCTTCGGCATGGCCCGCGTCGTATTCATCGACGCAAAGATGTGAATTCCAGAAGGCATTGACCTGTCGGGTGGCGCTGGCAGTCATGGTTTTTGAGGAGATGTTGGGGACAGTTTGTATGACACATGGGTGAATGTATCACCCTTGGGATTGAGAGGCAATCTCAGGCCCATTTTCAGAGGGGCGCGCTCTGGTTTGGGCGGGTGCGCCCTTGTTATGGGCTGGCTGGCGTTCTGCGTGCGTTTGCGGCGCGCGCCGGGGAGGCGCGGCGCAGCTTGCACGGGCCGGTGAGGCGGCCGAGCCGGCGCATCAAGCGCATCAAGCCCGGCAGGCCCATCAGCCCATGATGGCGGGGAACATTTTCTTCAGCCCCTCGCTGATCACTTCCACGCTCATCGAGGCCAGCACCAGGCCCATGAGGCGCGTCATCACATTGATGCCGGTGCGCCCCATGAAGCGGGCGATGTGCGGCGCGGCGGAATAGCTCAGGTACACCGAGGCGGCCACCAGCGCGGTGTAGAGCAGCAGCACGAGCATTTCGAGCCAGTTTTGCGTGCGGTTGGCAAAAATCACCATGGTGGACATGCTGGCCGGCCCCGTGAGCATGGGAATGGCCAGCGGAATCACCGCGATGCTGGCCTGGCTGGCGGCGTAGCTGGTTTCTTCGACATTGGTTTTGGATTTGACCGGCTGGGCGTTGAGCATGCTCAGCGCGCTCATGATGAGCAGGATGCCGCCGGCGACCTGAAAGCTTGCCAGCGAAATGCCGAAGAAGGACAGGATGCGCAGGCCCAGCAGGGCGCAGACGAGCAGCACCACCAGCACCGTCAGGCTGGTGGCGCGGATGGTCTTCTTGCGCTCCAGATCGCTGAAGCCGTTGGTCAGGTGGATGAAGATGGGGATGCTCGCCAGCGGGTTGACCAGCGCCAGCAGCGTGATCAGCGGTTGCAGAGAAAGGGATGACAGATCGAAGGTGAAAGACATGGTGGCGGGGTGGCTAGTGGTTGGGGGCAGAAAGAAAAGAAAGGCGCTTGCGCGGCGGATTGTGAATGGGCTGGGAAGAAGAGCTTGCAGCGGGGCGTGACGATAGGGGCAATGGTGTGGGGCCGGGGAGCTTGCGTGATGGCTGCGGATTGACGTGATGGGGCAGAGAGCGGCTGAGCGGCCGCACGAATCATGCAGCACTGCGCTTAGTGCGTCCCGGCGGCTTCAGTCCATGCGCTCAGTCTGGGGTCTTGCATTTTTTTGCTTAATGGCCTGCGCCGCCAGCCGATGCGCCACCAGGCACCACGGCCTGCGGCGCGTAGGCGCCCGGAAAGGCGGTGGCAAAAGGGTCTTGCTCGGCCGGGGTGAGGGCGCGGCTGGTGCTTGGGCTGGCGCTGCCTGCGTCGCTTGTGTGGGCGGCATCGGCCGGGTGGGCAGGCATGTCGGGGGTGATGCTGGGTACGGCCCCGTCACCGGCCGGGGCAAAGGCCGCTGCGGGTGCAGGCAAGGCTGCGGTGGAGGCAGCAGGAGCGTCGGCGGGCCGCTCCATCGTCCAGTCCACCAGCGCCTCGAACGCGGGGCGTGCGGCGGCCGCGCCTGCGCCATTGGCCATGGCCACCAGCACATAGTGTTTGCCGTTGTTGGCCAGCACATAGCCCGCCAGGGCCGAAGCGTTGTTGAGCGTGCCCGTTTTCAGGTGCGAGCTGCCGGGCTGGCGCACGCGGCTGCGGCGCAGGGTGCCGTCAATGCCCGCAATGGGCATGGATGAGACGAATTCGGACATCGAAGGCGACTTCCACATTGCCTGCAACATCGCGCCCATGGAAGAGGCGCTGATGCGATCCGTGCGCGACAGGCCCGAACCGTTGCTGATCGTGGGCGGCGGCGCATCGCCCAGGCGCGAGCGCCACCATTGCTGCACGGTGGCGTTGGCGCTGTCGTAGCTGCCGCGGCCAGTGGCGTGCAGGCCCATGCTCAAAAACACCTGGCTGGCCATCACGTTGTTGCTGTATTTGTTGATGTCGCGAATGACTTCGGTGAGCGCAGGCGAGACGGCCTCGGCCAGCGGCGGGCGCTGGCGCAGCGCTTCGGGCACGGGGGCAAAGCGCACCTGGCCCGTGATGCGCCCGCCCAGTTGCAGCCACATGCCGGCAATGGCGCGCGCGGCAAACTCATCGGGCGCGGCATAGGCCAGGGCCCAGCTCTTGCTGCCGCAAGCGCTGGGGTAGTGGCCGCTGAAGCTGATGGTGCGGCTGCTGCCAACGGCAGCGCCCAGCTTGTTGTGCCAGGCGCCGCAATCGCTGTTTGACAGGGGCAGGGTGGGCGTGACCGTGACGCCCGCCAGCGGCGGCGTGAGGCCCACGCGAGCCACCCCCTGCGCCGGGTCGGGCGTGAAGTTGAGCACCAAAGCCTTGAAATTGACGAGCAGCGCATCAGGCGCGGCGTTGTAGGGGCGCAGCGGCTCGCCATCAAAGGCGCCCGCCTCGTGCGGCGGCAGGGCAAAGGCGGTGTTGTCCAGCACCAGGTCGCCCTCGATGTGTTGAATGCCCGCCTGGCGGATTTGTTGCAGCAGCAGCCACAAGCGCTCCACCACCAGCTTGGGGTCGCCCTGGCCCTGGATGTAGAGGTTGCCGCGCAAAGTGTCGTGCTGCAGGCTGCCATCGGCCCATACCGGCGTGCGCCAGGTGTAGGCTGCGCCCAGCACATCCAGCGCAGCGGCGGTGGTCACCAGCTTCATGACCGAAGCGGGGTTCAGCGCCGTGCCCGTGTTCAGGTTCACCAGCGGTGCGCCGCCATCGGCCGGGGCCACCAGCAGGGCCACCTGCTCGATCGGCAGGCGCGCGCGCGCCAAGGCAGCCGTCACTTCGGGCGGCACACCTGTGGCGGCAGCCAGCTCGGCCAAAGCGGGCGTGGGCGCATCGTCAAACACCTGGTGCTGCGCGGCTGCTGGGGCACTGGCCGGTGCCGATGCACTGCGCACTGCCGCGGCAGATGTTGCGCTGGAAGCCGTGTTACCCGCCGGGGCGTTGGCGCTGCATGCGGCCAACAGGTGCAGAAAGCAGGAGGCAGCCACGCAGGCCCACCAGCTCATGCGCGGTTTGCGATGGTTGAATGAAGAAAGGGGCTGTGCAGTGAAACAGTGCGGGCGCATGGCGCGTGGGGCAGGGCGGAATCATCAAAAGGTGAAAGTGTAGTGGTTTGTGACAAACGGTTGTGCAGAGAAAGAGAGTTCTAAGCATTGGCCAGCAATACAAACAGATCAGGCCGCTGAGGCTGATGTTTTGAACCATACGAACGGCACAAGTGCTGACCTTTCATTGGCCGCCAATCAGACAACGATGGGAAAAACGTAAAAACATTGGCCCCAATTGGCAGCAAGAACAGATTGGCTGTTCATGATGTCCGTTCTCGTTCATTTCCTGTCATCGCAGTACACTGCGCTGGGGTTTGTGGCTTCAATAACGAGGTGGCCGTTTCAACATCCGATTTGAATGAAGGCAAAAAATGGCTATGCACAACGTGATATTGCGTGATCGTGTTTCAGGCGATAAAACCGTGCCGGTGAACAATATCTATTGCATCGGCCGCAATTATGTGGATCATGTTGCTGAATTGAAAAATGAAATGCCCGAAGAGCTCGTGGTGTTCATGAAACCCAATAACAGCCTTTTGCCCTCGGGTGGCACCATTCATTTGCCAGCATACAGCCAATCTGTGCATTATGAGTGTGAATTGTTGTTGCTGATTGGGCGTGATTCAGATGCGGCGAGTATTGAAAATCCACTGGATTGCGTTGCTGCTTATGGTGTGGGGCTGGATTTAACGGCGCGCGACGTGCAAATACGCCTGAAAGAAAAGGGTTTGCCGTGGACCAAGGCCAAAGGTTTTCGCGGCGCAGCTTGCGTCTCGGATTTTGTACCGGCCAGGCAAATAAGCGATCCCCAAAACTGCGAATTCACTTTGCACATCAATGGCGAGTTGCGTCAGCATGGCCGCTGTATGCACATGATCCATTCGCTGCCTGATATTTTGAGAGAGTTAGCGGACACTTACGGTCTATGCGCAGGAGATGTGGTGTTTACTGGCACGCCAGCCGGCGTGGGGCTGTTGCACGCAGGTGATCGGCTGCTGCTGGATTTGGCTGGTCAAGTGCAAGCCACTTTTAATGTGTGTTAATGCTGGAGATGGATCGCGCTGCATCTATTCATATCGGATGCACAAACAAAGATTGATGTTGAAAAATTGGTTTTCATTACCTGGATTTTTATTTGTTAGTTCAATTAAATTGGATTAATTTCAAGTGTTTGAAAAATTTTATTGACTCAATATCTTTTCTGAGAGAGGTTGGCACCATTTATATGGCTTTATGGGGGTGTAAATGAATGGTGTGATCTGATTCTGAATTGATTAAAGACCAATAAATATTGAATAAAAAAGGAGCAAAATGAATGCTCGAACACAAACGAAAATCTGAGCCGTATTTGATTCACTACGTTTGAGTGTTCGTTCGTGACACTTATATTGAGTATTTGGCAAGTTTGAATCAGGCAGGGCAAAACCATGCGTTTTTTTGAACATCAAACCCGGGCGCGCCGCGGCACGGCGCGATTGCTGGTGCTCTATGTCCTGGCTGTGTTATTGACGGTGGGGCTGCTGGTGTGGGTGTGCAGTTGGTTTTTTCCGCGCGATGCAGATCGCCTGCGCTATGCGCTGGTCACTGCCGTGCCGTTTGCTGTTGTGATATTGGGCGCGAGCCTGTATCGCCTGCGCGAGCTGTCGCAAGGCGGCGGAGCGGCGGTGGCGCTTTCGCTGGGCGGGCAGATGCTGCAAGATGGCCCGACGGCCACGCTGGCCGAGCGGCGGGCGCTCAATGTGGTGGAAGAAATGGCCTTGGCCGCGGGCGTGCGCCGCCCGGCGCTGTACGTGCTGCCCGATTCGAGCATCAACGCCTTTGCCGCGGGCATGGACGGCAAGGATGCCGTGATTGGCCTGACGCGCGGAGCGATCGAACAGCTCGACCGCGGCGAATTGCAAGCCGTGGTGGCGCATGAGTTCAGCCACATCCTCAACGGCGACATGCGCCTGAACATGCGCCTGGCGGGCTATTTGTTCGGCCTGCAAATGATCGCCGTGCTGGGCCAGTACCTGTTGAGCGACCGCCCCACCCACCGCGCCTGGCGGCGCAGCAGTGATTCGGGCAGCGGCTCCAGCGGCTGGGTGCTGATCGTGGTGGGGCTGGCCTGCATGGTGCTGGGCTGGCTGGGCGCGCTGCTGGCGGGTTGGGTTCAGGCCGCCATCAGCCGCCAGCGCGAATACCTGGCCGATGCCTCGGCCGTGCAATTCACCCGCCAAACCGAAGGCATGGCTGGCGCCTTGTACAAGATTGCCCTTTCGCCCCAGCGCCGCCTGCGCCTGCTGCACGCCAGCGAATACGCGCACTTCATGTTCGGCAGCGTGGATCTGCCGCGTGTTTTCGAGGGCTTGTCGGCCACCCACCCCAAGCTGATCGATCGCATTCGCCGCGTCAACCCCGCGCGTGCCCATGAATGGGCAAAAGAATTGCAGGCCGCTCAAAGCTGGAGCGACCGGCGTCCCACGCCCGGCGTGCTGGCCATGTCGCGCCAGCGGCAAGAGCAGGCCTGGGCCAGCGCCGAGCAAGAGGCGCAGTGGCAAGCCCATTGGCAAGGACTGCAAGCGCAAGAGGCAGCACGCATGCAAGTGGCCGATGCCTTGCGTGCCCGCATCTTGCAAGATCAGCCCGATTACGCACGGCGGCAAAGCCTGTTGCGCCGCAGCGCGCCGGGCATCTGGCTGGCGCTGGCCGCCAAGGGCGAACGTGCCCCCTTGCTGCTGCACGCCTTGTTGGCGCCCGCCGGTGTGGCGCCCAGTGCGGCGGGCGACGGCGTGGGCCAAGCCCTGTACCGCCGCTTGCTGCGCCGCCCGCTGCCCGAAACCTGCCAGCAGGATTTGTTGGCCTATTTGCTGCCTTTGGCTGTGGCCGCGCATGCCCCTGCCGATTTGCTGGCCGCAGCCGAAGCCGTTTACCGCAGCAATTTGCAGCCCACGCCCACGCAACAAGCCCTGTGGCAGACACTGCATGCCCATCTGGAAGAAGCCGCGCGCCTGGAGGCTGCAAGCGATGCGGCAGAGGACGATGCGGAAAGCGCCACGGTGATGTGGCAAGCGGCTTGATCAAACGCCAGCGGCCAACTGGGCAATTGGGCGATTAGGCGATTGGGCGATTGGGCGATTGGCCCTGTGCGTGCGTGCCGCTTGCTCTTGAGCCGGCAAGGAGTTGGTGCTTTTGTAGCGCCAGTCGGGGGGCTTGCGTTGTGGCCGCCTGTTGACCACTCCGTGACTGCTGTCGCTTCACGTCGCGCTCAACGACGCACTTGGCCCAACCCTGCAGATGATGGAGCCATGAACTGCTTGCCAGCAAGGGCTGCCCCATGTTAGATTGAGCGCTCAGTCTAACAATGGCTTTTGTGTTTATGCGCACCCTCGATCCCGAAAAGCAAGAGGCCAAACGCCGCCACATCATGGATGCGGCCATACGCTGTTTTGGCAAAAACGGTTTTCACGGCACCTCGACCAACGCCATTTGCGCCGAAGCGGGCATGAGCCCCGGCAACCTGTTCCATTACTTTGCGAGCAAGCAGGCGCTGATTGCCGCGATCATTGAAAGCGAGCACGCGGCCTATGCCGCCCGCTTTGCCGAATTGCGCACCGAGCCGGATGCTTTTGTGGCTTTGGAAAAAATCGCCCGCGCCGTGCTGGATCAATGCAGCAACCCGCTCTATGCCCGGCTGTGGCTGGAAATTGCCGCTGAAGCCGCTGCAAACGACGAGATCGGTCAGGTCATGGCGGCCAGCACGATTGCCTACCAGAAAGACCTGGCCGCCTTGGTGCGGCGCGGGCAAGCGGCCGGGCAAATCGCGGCGGACTTGAAGCCGAAAGACGTGGCCATGTGGCTGTTGGCCATGTCCGACGGTTTTGCCGTGCAAATGCTGGGCCGATCCAGCGACAGCCTGGCCAAGCACGCCGAGGTGCTGGTGCCGCTGGTGCGCCGTTTGCTGATGCCGCAAGCGACGGGTGGCCGCGGCGCTGCGCGCGCGCCGGGTGAAACCGGCAGGCGGAAAACAAGCCGCCAAACAGAACGTCAAATAGGACGCCAAACAAGCCGAGAAGCAAGCGATCAAGATTCGACAAGCCTGCGAAAAACAGCCGCACGTTCAGAGGGCGCACGTGCAGCAACGCCACGAGCAGCCGCCGCGCGCAGGGCCAGCGAAGGCGCTGCCAGCCCAAGCGTGGCAGCACGCCCAAGGGGCAGCCGGGCCGCCGGCTCCGTCAGCAAGGTTCGCACCACAGCCCAGACCACAGGGCCGCGTCCAGAGGCGAGTGCGCCCCAGGCGACGCAGCGAACGCGACACGCCAGCACAGTCAGGAGGTCAACATGAATCCACATCGCTTGCGGCCCAAGCTGGGCCTGATGCTGGCCGCCGCCTTGACGCTGGCCGGGGCGGCTTGGTATGCACATCAGGCACACAGTGCCAAGGCGCTGCCTGCGGGCTTTGTCCAATCCAACGGCCGCTTGGAGCTCAAACGCCTGGACGTGGCCAGCCTCTACCCCGGTCGCGTGCAAGCCATGCGTGTGGACGAAGGCAGCGAGGTCAAAGCCGGCGATGTGCTGGCCGAGTTGTCGTCTGACGTGAGCAGCAGCCGTTTGGAGCTGGCCCGCGCGCAGAGGCAGCGCGCGCAAGAAAGCAGCGCCCGGGCCGAGGCCGAAATCAAGGCCCACGGCCAGCGCTTGAAAGTGGCGCAGCTGGAGTTGGATAACGCGCTGAAGCTGCGCCGCGACGAGCTGGTGTCTGACAGCGAAGTGAGCAAACGCCGGGCCGAGCGCGACAGCGCCGCTGCTGCCGTGCAGGCCGCGCGCGCGGCCCAGGCCGAATCGCTGGCCGCGGTGCAGGCCGCGCAGGCACAGATGAACGAGGCGGACTCAGCCAACAGCGACATGCTCATCCGCAGCCCGCAAGACGGGCGGGTGGAATACCGCCTGGCCGAAGCCGGCAGCGTCATCGCCGCAGGCAGCAAGGTGGTGAGCTTGCTCGATCCGGCCGATGCGTCGATGCATCTCTTTCTGCCCAATACGCAGGCCAGCCGCCTGAAAGTAGGGGACGAGGCGCGCATCGTGCTCGATGGCTGGGACGCCGTGTGGCCCGCGCGCATCAGCTTCATCGCGTCGGAAGCGCAGTTCACGCCCAAAAACGTGGAAACCGCCAACGAGCGTGCCAAGCTCGTTTTCAAGATCCGGCTCAAGCTGCCGCCCGAGGTGGCGCGCCAATACGCGGGCTGGCTCAAAGGCGGCATGACGGGCAATGGCTATGTGCGCACCGACGCCGCGCAATCCTGGCCCGCGCAGCTGGCCGTGAAGCTGCCGCAATCAAGGTGAAGGGGCCGGATCATGCGCATGAAAACGCCATCACACAGCAGGGCCGCCAGCGTGTTGGCCAGCACCGTTGCACTGGCGCTGGCGGCTTGCAGCAGCACCCAGGTGGATTTGCGCAGCCAGGTGGCGCTGCCGCAAAACTTTGAGCAAGCATCTCAAGCCAACGGGCAGAAAAATCCCCAAGCCGCGCTGGATATCAGCCGCTGGTGGCAGCAGTGGAACGATCCGGTGCTCAGCCAACTGATCGAGCAGGGCTTGCAGCACGGCCACGACGCGCGCATCGCCCGCAGCCGCCTGCAAGAGGCGCGTGCCCAGAGCCGCCTGGCCTTTGCCGATCAAGGCCCCATGGCCGGTGCCAATGCCAGGCTGTCCCGCTTGGATGGGCGCATCAGCAACCCGCTGGAGGATTCCAGTCGTGCGGCCCTGCGGCAATTGCCTGCGGCCTCCAGTCTGAGCAGCGACAGCTTCAAACTGGAAGGCAGCAGCCTCACGGGCGGCCTCACTGCTTCGTGGGAGCCCGACTTTTTTGGCCAAAAACGCAGCGATGCCGACGCCGCCCGCCACGCTGCCCTGGGCGTGCAAGAGCAACTGCACGGTGCGCAATTGCTGCTGGCGGCTGATATGGCCGAGCACTACTTTCAGGCCCGCGCCGCGCAAAGCCGCTTGCACAGTTCTGAGCGTCACATCGCCACGCTGCAACGCCTGCTGCAATACGCGCAAGGGCGCTTTCAGGCCGGGCAAGTCAATGCCTACCATGTGCAGCAAGTGCGCATGCAGCTGGCGGCCGCGCAAGCCCGCCACAGCACCATCGGGGCCGAATACGCCGCACACGTGCGCAGCATCGCCGTGCTGGCGGGGCAAACGCCACAGGGCTTTCGCCTGCCCGATAGCGGCGTGGATGTATTGGCCGTGCAAGCCGCAGCGCCCGCTGGCACTACTCCGCAGGGCCTGCTGGAGCGCCGCCCCGATCTGCGCGCGCATGCCGCGCAGGTACAGGCCCACGCGGCCAAACTGGCCAGCGCCAAGGCCGATTTGCTGCCGCGCTTTTCGATCGAATTTTTGGGGCAGGGCAGCATTGGCGTGGACAGCGCCACCGACTTGGAAGGCTGGGGCAGCTTGCTGCGCTTGGGTATTCAGGTGCCGCTGTTCACCAACGGGCGCATTCAGGCCAACATCGCCGCGGCCGATGCGCGCCTGCAAACCGCCTTGCTGCAATACGACCAGACCCTGCTGCGCGCGCTGGGCGAAGTGGATAGCGCCTACCAGGCCCATGCGGCGCTGCTGCGCCAAAACACGCTGCTGGCCAGCGCCCATCAGCAGGCAGAGCGGCAGGTGCGTGCTGCCGAGCAACTCTTTCGCCACGGCCAGCACACGCTGGACGATGCCTTGCGCGCCCGCCTGAACGAAGCTGATCTGCACAGTCAATTAACACAGTCGCGTCTGAGCCAAGCCCAAGCCGCCGTGGCCTTGTACAAGGCTCTGGGCGGAGGATGGAGTGCAGAGTGAGCAAGAACGACGCGGCTCATCCAGTCAGCCCGATTGATCACCCCGACCGGGCTGGGGATCCTGAATCGGGCGGCGCACAGACAAAAGCCAGCGGGCATGTCCGTGCCCAGCACGCACCGGCGGTTGTTGTCCAATCCGTCTCTCACCGCTACGGGCCAACACAGGCGCTGGATGCGGTGTCACTCACCATTCCGCGCGGGGGCACGGTGGGCCTGATCGGGCCAGATGGCGTGGGCAAATCCACGCTGCTGGGCCTGATCGCGGGCGTGCGCCGCATTCAGACCGGAACGGTTGAAGTGCTGGGCGGCGATATGGCCAACAAGCGGGTGCGCCAGCAGCTGTCGCACCGCATCGCCTACATGCCGCAAGGGCTGGGCAAGAATCTGTACCCGACGCTGAGCGTGCACGAAAACGTGGATTTTCACGCGCGCCTGTTCGGTTTGAAGGCGCGTGAGCGCAAGGCGCGCATCCGGCACTTGCTCGCCGCCACGGGGCTGGCACCGTTTGCCGGGCGGGCAGCGGGCAAGCTCTCGGGCGGCATGAAGCAAAAACTCAGCCTGTGCTGCGCGCTGGTGCACTCGCCCGATTTGCTGATTCTGGATGAGCCCACCACGGGCGTGGACCCGCTCTCGCGCCGCCAGTTCTGGGCGTTGGTGCGCAGCCTGCGCGCGCAAACCGCGCAGATGACAGTGATTGTTGCCACCGCCTACATCGACGAGGCCGAGCAGTTCGAGCGCTTGCTGGCCATGGACGATGGCAAGCTGCTCGTCAACCAGCCCACGCAAGCGGTGCTGGCGCAGTACCAAGCTGCCAGTCTGGAAGAGGCCTACATCCAGATGCTGCCGCCCGAAAAACGCCAGGGCGTGGGCCACCTGGAAATCACGCCCTTTGTGCCCGACCCGCAATCGCCGCCCGCGATCGAAGCGCACGGGCTGACCAAACGCTTTGGCCGCTTCACGGCGGTGGACCATGTGAGCTTTCGCATCGAAAAGGGCGAGATCTTTGGCTTCCTCGGCGCCAATGGCTGCGGCAAATCCACCACCATGAAAATGCTCACGGGCCTGCTCGATGCGAGCGCGGGCAGCGCTCAATTGCTGGGCCGCCCCGTGGATGCCAGTGACAGGAGCAGCCGCCTGCGCGTGGGCTATATGTCGCAGGCGTTTTCGCTGTACGAAGAGCTGAGCGTGCGCCAGAACCTGCAATTGCATGCACGGCTGTACCAAATGGGCGCGGCCGGTGCGCAAGCCGTGCGCGATGCGCTGGTGCAGTTTGACCTGGAGCATGTGGCCGACACCAAGCCCGAAGCCCTGCCACTGGGCATGCGCCAGCGCTTGCAACTGGCAGCGGCCTGTCTGCACCGGCCCGAGGTGCTGATTCTGGACGAGCCTACCTCGGGTGTGGACCCTGCCGCGCGCGACTTGTTCTGGCGCATCTTGGTGCGGCTGTCGCGGCAAGATCGCATGACCATTTTCGTTTCCACCCACTTCATGAACGAGGTGGAACGTTGCGACCGCATGTCGCTGATGAACCGCGGGCGCGTGCTGGTGATGGGCACGCCAGCCGAAGTGCTGGCCCAAAGCGGGCAGCCCAATACCGAAGAAGCCTTCATCCACTTCTTGCAGCAAGATGCCGCGCGCGAGGCCGCCGAACTGAGAGCCGATATGCAGGCCGAGATGGCGGGCGAGACGGTGTACGCCAGAGCGGATGAAGCTGCAAAGGAAAGAACGATCGACGCAGGCGCTGAGCGACCGGAGCGTGTAGCAGCTGCCGCGAGTAATAAGCCAGGCGCAGCGGATGCAGCAGAAGCAGCAGAAGCGGCGGGTACCGAAACTGTGCGTGATGATGAAGCCCAGGCATCAACAGCCATGCATGCGCCGCCTGAAGCACAGCCCGAAACAGTGCCCAACGCCATGTCTGCTGTTGCGGTTTGCGCTTCTGCCTCTTTGTGCACGCGGGCTGCGACTGCCCGCAAGCACAGCCTGCGTGATCGTTTGGGCACGGTCTGGACCTTTGCCCGGCGCGAAACCAAGGAGTTGCTGCGCGATCCCATCCGTCTGTTCTTTGCCGTGATGGGGCCAGTCATCATGCTCGCAGCCGTGGGCTGGAGCATTTCTTACGACGTGAGCCATCTGCGTTTCAGCCTGCTGGATCGCGACCAAAGCGCGGAAAGCCGCCGTCTGGCCGAATCGTTTCGCGGCTCGGCCTATTTTGTGGAAGGTCCGCCCGTGGCATCGCAGGCCGAAGCCGAGGCTGCCTTGCAAGGTCGGCAGGCCGATCTGGTGCTGGACATCGCTCCCGGCTTTGGCCGCGATGTGGCCCTGGGCCGCCAGCCGCTGCTGGCGATCTACATCGATGGCACCGATCCTTTCAACGCCAACACCGCTGCAGGCTATGCCACGGCCTTGCTGGAAGGCTACAAGCGCGAGTTGCTGGCCGAGCGCGGCATCGAGCTGCCCACGCTGGCGGCGCTGGAGTCGCGCTTCATGTACAACCCCGACTTCAAAAGCACCCACGGCGTGGTGCCCAATATCCTGGTGCTGGTGCTGGTGATGATTCCGGCCATCATGACGGCGCTGTCGGTTGTGCGCGAGCGCGAAATCGGCTCCATCGCTAATCTGTACGCCTCGCCCGCCTCGGTGGCGCAATACCTGCTGGGCAAGCAACTGCCCTATCTGGCGATGGGGCTGCTCAACTTCGTGATGTTGAGCGCGATGGTGGTGCTCTGGTTCGGCGTGCCGCTCAAGGGGTCTTTCTTGGCGCTGCTGCTGGGCGCGCTGCTGCTGGTGGGGGCCTCCACCGGGCTGGGGCTCTTGGTGTCCTCATTCACGCGATCGCAAACGGCCGCCTTCTTCATCGCCGCGCTGGGCACCATGATTCCCACGCTCAACTTCTCCGGCATCATCCATCCGCTCTCGAGCATGGAAGGCAGCGCCTACGCGATTGGTGTGGGTTTTCCGGCCTCGTGGTTTCAGCGCATCAGCAGCGGCGGCTTTGCCAAAGGGCTGGGCCTGGGCGACTTTGTGGCCGAATACGCCATGCTGGCGCTGTTTGGCCTGCTGTATCTGGGGCTGGCATCGCTGCTGCTGAAAAAACAGGAGAAGTAGTCGTGAGCCAAGCACCATGTAGCGCAAGCCAAGCAGGCCCGGCCAAACGCCCAGGCCAGCCGCCGCAGGTTCTGCCAAGCCCTGATTGGACGAGGCCCATTGAACAAGGAAAGCCCATGAAACATCCGATTGAAATCTACCGGGGCGCCGATGGCCAGGCGCAAGTGGAAGTGCGCTTCGGGCAGGAGACGGTGTGGCTGAGCCTGCAACAAATGGCCGACCTCTTCGGGCGCGACAAATCCGTCATCTCCCGCCACTTGAAAAACATCTTTGCCGAAGGCGAATTGGAGCGAGATTCAGTTGTTGCAAAAAATGCAACAGTTCAAATGGAAGGCAAGCGGCAGGTGAGTCGTGAAATCGAGTACTACAACCTGGATGCCATCCTTTCCGTCGGCTATCGCGTCAACTCCAAGGCGGGTACCCAATTCCGCATCTGGGCCACTGCCCGCCTCAAAGACTATTTGTTGAAGGGCTATGCCCTCAACCACCAGCGTTTGCAGCAAAACGCGGCCGAGCTGGCGCAGAGCGTGTTTGGTGAAGCGGCCTACCCCAGCGTGGAAAGCAAGGCCGCGCATCTACTGTATTTCGTGGTCAAGAACCACCCCTTCACCGATGGCAACAAGCGCAGCGGCGCCTTCTTGTTTGTCGACTTTCTGAATCGCAACGGCCGCTTGCTCAATGCCTGCGGCCAACCCATCATCAACGATACCGGTCTGGCTGCTCTCACCCTGCTGGTGGCCGAGTCCGACCCGCAGCAAAAAGAAGTGCTGATTCGCCTGGTGATGCACATGCTGCATCGCCCGGATTGAGGCCACTTTCCCACTCGCCCAAGTGTGAAACAACTGCGAAAGATCCGCCATGCGTAGCCTGCACAACATCCTGGCCTTGAGCGCCAAAGAACTGCGCAGCCTGTTGGGCGATACGGTGCTGCTCGTGCTGATCGTGTTTGCCTTCACCGGTCTGGTGTGTTCGGCCGCCACGGGCGTGAGCCGCGACGTGCACAACGCCCCGGTGGGCGTGGTGGATCTGGATCAATCGCCGCTGAGCCGCCAGATGGTGGCGGCCTTGCAGCCACCGCATTTTCAAAAGCCTGTGCCGGTTCAGCGCGAAGAAGTCGATGCGCTGATGGACAAGGGCCAGATGCTGTTCGTGATCGAATTTCCCCCCCACTTTCAGCGCGATGTGGAACTGGGCCGCGCGCCGCAAGTGCAACTGTTGGCCGATGCCACCACCATTGCGCAGGCGGGGCAGGGGCAGGTTTATATCGGGCGCATTTTTCAGAACGAGATCGTCGATTTCTTGCAGAAAAAGCGTCTCATCGAAAGCCTCACGCCCGTGAGGCCGGTCATCAAGCTGCAGTTCAACCCCAATGGCAACGATGTGTGGCCGATGGCCATCATGGAGGTGGACAACATGATCGCCATGATCACGCTCGTGCTGGTGGGCGCGGCCGTGATTCGCGAGCGCGAGCGCGGCACCATCGAGCACTTGCTGGTCATGCCCGTGGGCGCGTTCGAGATCGTGCTGGCCAAAATCCTGGCCAACGGCCTGGTGATTTGCACGGTGGCGCTGCTGTCCATGCGCTTCATGGTCGGCGGCCTGCTGGGCGTGCCGCTGGCCGGTTCGCTGGGGCTGTTTGCGCTGGGCGCGGCCGTGTTCATGTTTGCCATGGCGGCGCTGGCCATCATGCTGGCAACACTGGCGCCCACCATGCCGCAGTACAGCTTGCTGATGATGCCCGTGTACATCATCGCGCTGATGTTTTCGGGCTCGTCTTCGCCGCGCAGCAACATGCCTGCTGCGGCGCAATGGATCAGCGAATACTGGCCCACCACGCAGTTCGTGTCGCTGGCGCAAAGCGTGCTGCTGCGCGGTGCGGGCATCGACGTGGTGTGGCCGCAACTGGCCGTGATGGCCGCCACCGGCCTGCTGTTTCTGGGCTATGCCCTGTTCCGCTTCAGAAAGATGCTGGAGCAGCAGGGTTAGCCCTGTTGGGCGAATGGCGCCATCGTGTTCACAATGCGTGTGAGCCAGTACGCATCGCCCGCTTTGCCGTGGACGCGCCGCCTGCCACCCCAACCCGGAGAACCCGCATGCCCCCAGCCTCAGCTTATCCACCTGCCATTGATCCCCATCGGGTCGGCGAATACGATGCCCATTGCTTTTCGGGTGGCGGCTATTTTTACGATGAAGTGCTGGAATACCGCGTGTGGTGCCACCCCGAACGCGGCGCGCCAGACGAGGCGGAGGGCAGCGACTATTTCTACGCCTTTGCCACTTACGAAGAGGCGCTGGCGTTTGCTGAGCAAACCGCAGGCGCAGAAGAGCCCGTGGTGCTGGTGCGGCAGCACGAATACATCAACGAGCCGCAGCCCGGCGTCTATCAACACTGCCGCAGCGTGCGCATCACCGAATGGCTGCCGCAATGGTTGGCAGGCGGAAAACGTGCAGCCAACAGCATTGCCCACTTTTTGCAAACCCAGCAACAGCCATGACATCACCTGTGAACCTGCACGATTTGCCCGATCCGCAACAGCACCTGCCTGAGACGGCAGCCGGGCGTGCAAGCACAGGATGGCTGGATCTGGAAAGCAGGCAGGCCACCATTGATTCATGACCGACATGGAACCCATTCCGCCTTTAAAAACCAAAGGAGGAAGTCAAAGATGAAAACCATTTATTTCTTGTTGTGCATCGCGGGCACTGTGCTGCCCTTGAGCCAATTCGTGCCATGGCTGGCAGCACATGGCTTGAATGCGCCACTGATGGTGCAGCAGATCGCCGCATCGCCCCTGTCGGCCTTTGCCTGGCTGGATGTGCTGGTATCCGCGCTGGCCGTGATCGCTTTTGTGCTTTACGAGGGGCGGCGTTTGCGCATGCCCCGCGCCTGGCTGGCGCTGCTGGGCCTGTGCGTGGGCGTGTCGCTGGCCTTGCCCCTGTTTTTGTGGATGCGCGAACGGCATGAGCAACGTCGGCCACACGGTGCCGTTTGAAGTGCGCGCCATCGTGCTGATGGATGAAATGCGACCGTTGAACAAGGCTGTATAAACCGATCAAGGAGCAACACCACCATGCACGCCGATGAACTGCTGGCCGAACTGAAGCGCCACGCTAACCCCGAACGTGCCGCGCCCATGGCGGCTTACATGAAGCATCGTTTCGACTACCTGGGCATTGCCAAGCCACAGTTGGCCAAAATTTGCAAACCGTTTCTTAAAAATGCGGTGGCGGAGCAGGTGGACTGGCGATTCATCAAGCAATGCTGGGCCAGCCCCTGGCGCGAGATGCAATACGCAGCGCTGCAATATCTGCAAGCAGTGCAGAAAAAGCTCACGCCGAAAGACATTCCGCGCCTGCAAAGGCTCATCAGCGAAAAATCGTGGTGGGATACGGCGGATTGCCTCGACCGCATCGTGGGCGGCATCGCACTGGCCTATCCTGAAGTAAATGCAACATTGCTCACCTGGAGCCAGAGCGACAACCTCTGGCTGCGACGCGTGGCGATTGATCACCAACTGCTGCGCAAAGCGCAGACCGATACAGATCTGCTGGAGCAAATCCTCTGCAACAACCTGGGGCAGAGCGAGTTTTTCATCAATAAAGTCATTGGCTGGGCGCTGCGCGACTACAGCAAAACCAGTCCGCAATGGGTGCGC
This sequence comes from Allobrachymonas sp., assembly GCA_030529505.1. Taxonomy (GTDB): domain Bacteria; phylum Pseudomonadota; class Gammaproteobacteria; order Burkholderiales; family Burkholderiaceae_C; genus Brachymonas. Next base: position 121,861 of record JAUMWT010000002.1, read on the forward strand.
ACGTTTATCGACAAGCACTGCAGCCGCATGGCCAAACTCAGCGTCCGTGAGGCCAGCAAATACCTTTGAACGGGTGCGGAGCTGCCAGCCTGTTCACGCCTTGTTCAGGGCTGTGCTTCGGCCTGTTGCTGGGCAAACACTTCTTTGGCAACGAACACGGCGTTCAGCACCTTGGGAAAGCCCAGATACGGCACGCAGTGGATGAAGGTTTCGATGATCTGCTCGCGGCTCAGGCCCACATTCAGTGCGGCATGGATGTGCACATGCAGCTGTTTTTCGCAGCTGCCCTGTGCAGCCAAGGCCGCCAGCGTGATCAGTTCGCGCTGTTGCAAATCCAGATGCGGGCGCATGTAAATCTCGCCAAAGGCAAAGCCGATGATGTATTGCCCCAAGTCGGGCGCCACATCGGCCAGGGCCTGCATCACTTTGTCGCCCTGCTCGCCGTCGATTTCGTTCAGCTTGGTCAAGCCGCGTTGCAAGAGCTGGTGATCGTTCAGCATGGTTCTCTCCTTGCGTGTTGAAAAAACAATGCGCACAATGCTAGAACTTAGAGTGCACTCCAAGTCAAGCCCCATGTACAAAATCCAGACCTTTGCCGAGCAGGTTGGTGTGAGCGCAGAGACGCTGCGCTATTATGAAAAACTGGGCCTGTTGCGGCCTGCGCGCAATGCGGGTGGGCAGCGGGTTTACAGCGATGCCGATGCGGCGTGGGTCGCTTTTTTGCTGCGCCTGAAAGCGACGGACATGCCATTGGAGCAGATTGCCAAGTATTCGCAGCTGCGCCATGCGGGCGACAGCACCCTGCGCGAGCGCTACGCCCTGCTGCTGGCGCACAGCGATCGCCTGGCCGAGAAGCAGCGGGCGTTGGCAGAGCACCAAGCCCACCTGGGCAACAAGCTGCGGATTTATCAGCAGATGCTGAATCAACAGCCCGCCCAAAAACGTGCAAAAAACGGCGGCAGAAAAAAATGAGGTGTACATCGATTGGCTGCCGAGCAGCATCAGGCGGGGCTGCTGTGAACCGTTTTTTCGTGGCCCCGATGCACGGTGCTGGGTCTGGGGTCTGTTCACGCTTCTTTGAGCGATGCCTTGCGCTTCAAAAGCGCTACTCGCCAAGGCGACGGGCGCATCGCCATGCGACGCCTGGCCAAGCGGGCAAGGCAGGCGATGGCCTTTTGAGTACAACCCGGAGGCAAGCGGCTTGCCAGAGCGCTCCTCTTTGTTGTGCTTCTTGCGCGACACACCCGGTCTGCGCTGCCATTGCATGCATTTTTCTAGGCCTCGATTGGCACGCTGGCAGGCCGCTTCGCATGATCGAAGGAGCGTGAACAGACCCTGGAGGAGAGTCGGGTGTCAGGTTTTTGCCGCAGGCTGCGACTACAGCCCTGTCGGCCGGTGCCCAATTAGGTTTTAACCGGCCACATCGCAACAAGGAGATCGACATGAAAACAAGCCAATGGAAAGTTCTGTCTTACGTCGCTGCCTTGGCGACTGGGGCCATTCTGTTCTTGCAACCCATACGCTCGGCCGAGGCGGCTTCGCCCACGTCTGCAGCCCTGAACCAGCTGCAAGACGTGCAGGGCAAGCCGGCCATCACTTACTTGAAGGCGGGCAAGCCCACTTTGGTGAAATTCTGGGCCAGCTGGTGCCCGCAGTGCCTGTCGGAGCTGGGGCATACCGAGGCCTGGGCGAAAGATGCACGATTCCAGAAAGCCAATCTGGTTACGCTGACTTCGCCGGGGCATTTCGGTGAAAAGAAACAGGGCGATTTCCAGAAGTGGTATCGCGGCCTGAATTACCCGGCCCTGCCGGTGCTGACGGACGAAGGCGGCGGCATTGCCAAGTCCCTCAAGGTCACGGGCTACCCTTCTTGGGCCGTGCTGGATCAAAAGGGCGAGGTGGTGCGCGTGGTCAAAGGCAGCATCAACGAGGCACAAGCCCTGGCCTTGATCGACAACCCCCAGGCCGATCTGGGGCGCTGAAAACCGTTGTGGCCAGCAGTGCCAAGAAGGCGATTGTTTCGGCCAGCCACATTGCACAAGGAGATCGACATGAAAAGCAAATGGAAAGCCCTGGCTTTTGTCGCCGCTCTGGCGACCGGGGCCATTCTGTTCTTGCAACCCACGCGCCCGGCCGAGGCGGCCTCGCCCACGGCAGTGGCCTTGAACCAGCTGCAAGACGTGCAGGGCAAGCCGGCCACCACTTACTTGAAGGCGGGCAAGCCCACTTTGGTGAAGTTCTGGGCCAGCTGGTGCCCGCAGTGCCTGTCGGAACTGGGGCATACCGAGGCCTGGGCGAAAGATGCACGATTCCAGAAAGCCAATCTGGTTACGCTGACTTCGCCGGGGCATTTCGGTGAAAAGAAACAGGGCGATTTCCAGAAGTGGTATCGCGGCCTGAATTACCCGGCCCTGCCGGTGCTGACGGATGCGGGTGGCGGCATTGCCAAAGCCCTCAAGATCACGGGCTACCCCTCTTGGGCCGTGCTCGATAAAAAGGGTGAGGTGGTGCGCGTGGTCAAAGGCAGCATCAACGAGGCGCAAGCCCTGGCCTTGATCGACAACCCCAAGGCCGATTTGGATCGTTTGAAAACCGTTGCCGCCAGCAGCGCCAAGAAGGCAGCTGCTTCGGCCAGCAACAAGAAAGGCGTGAACAAAATGAATACCAAAACCATCTATCTGGCCGGCGGCTGCTTCTGGGGGCTGGAAGCCTACTTCCAGCGCATCGATGGCGTGGTGGATGCCGTATCGGGCTATGCCAATGGCAAAACCAACAACCCTTCGTATGAGGATGTGACGCGCCGCAACACCGGCCACGCCGAAACGGTGAAGGTGGTGTACGACAGCAGCAAGCTCAGCCTGGACGACATCCTGCAGTACTACTTCCGCGTGGTGGATCCCACCAGCCTGAACAAACAGGGCAACGACCGCGGCACGCAATACCGCACCGGCGTGTATTACACCGATGCGGCCGAGCAAGGCGTGATTGCCGCTGCGCTGAAAAAAGAGCAGGGCAAATACAGCCTGCCCATCGTGGTCGAGAACCTGCCGCTCAAGCACTTTTACGAGGCCGAGGAATACCATCAGGACTACCTGATCAAGAATCCCAACGGTTACTGCCACATCGACATCACCAAGGCCGACGAACCCCTGCCCGGCAAAAGCAAACCCGCGCCGGCCCAAAAAAAGGGCTTTGACGCAGCCACCTACCGCAAGCCTTCGGATGCCGAACTCAAGCGCATCCTCACGCCTGCGCAATACAACGTGACGCAAAAGGCTGGTACCGAGCACGCCTTCAGCCACGAGTACGACCACTTGTTCGCCCCCGGCATCTATGTGGACGTGGTGAGCGGCGAACCCCTGTTCAGCTCGGCTGACAAATACAACTCGGGCTGCGGCTGGCCCAGCTTCACGCGTCCGATCAATAAATCGGCCGTGACCGAGCACGAGGACCTGAGCTACAACATGCGCCGCACCGAAGTGCGCAGCCGCGCGGCCGATTCGCACCTGGGCCACGTCTTCAACGACGGCCCCAAAGACAAAGGCGGCTTGCGCTACTGCATCAATGGCGTGAGCCTGCGCTTCATCCCGCTGGCGCAGATGGACGCCGAAGGCTACGGCCACCTGAAATCGCTGGCGCGTTGATCGCAGCGCCCGGCCCAAGCAAGAGCCAGCCGCCGCGCTGGCTCTTTTTTGTGTGTGGATTGACGTGATGGATCGGTGTGGCTTGCGCGTGGCTAACGTGTGGTTGGAGCGTGCGGCTGATACACATCAAATATGCGTTTGATGCATGGCCGATGCGCAGTGGATGTGCCGGGGCAAACATCAGCCGCGGCGGATAATGCGCAGGTTTGTGCGCCACCCTGCCTCGGCCTGCGCTGGCTGTGTTGGGGCCGATGGTTGGCCTGTGATTTCCTGCTCGTGATGGCTATGTCTGTATCCGAATCTTCTGCCGCAGCCGCGTATTTTTTGGCGATTGATACCAGCACCGAAGTGCTCAGCCTCGCGCTGGGCGCAGCTGCATTGTCTGCATCGGCCCGTGACGCGTCGCCGCCCCTGTGGCAATACACGGGCGCGGGCGGCAGCCACTCGTCAGCCACGCTGATCCCCGAAACCATGCGCCTGCTCGCGCAAGCGGGTTTGCGCTTGCAAGATGTGCAGGCGCTGGTGGTGGGCATTGGGCCGGGCTCGTTCACCGGCCTGCGCACTGCCTGCGCCGTGGCGCAAGGCTTGGCGCTGGGCGCGGGCACGCCCGTCTTGCCCATCAGCACCCTGCTGGCCGTGGCCGAAGATTGGCGCGAGCGGCAGGCCGTGCAGCAGGCGCAAGGCCGGGTGTGGGCCTTGCTGGATGCGCGCATGGATGAAATCTATGCCGCCTGCTGGCAGTGGCGCAGCGATGCGGCGCAGCTTGCCCATGCTGCCGTGCAATGGCAATGCGTGCAGGCGCCGGTGCTGGTCGCGCCCGAAGACCTGCTGGCCCTGCCGGGCTGGCAAGCAGAGGACGCCTGGGCGGGCAATGTGCAAGCCGTGTATGGGCAGCGCTTGCCCCGGCCGGTCAAAACGGTGATAGGGGCTGCCATGCCCACGGCTGCAGCCTTGCTGCGCCTGGCGCCTGCCTTGTGGCAACAAGGCGCAGCGGTGGATGCCGCCTTGCTGCTGCCGCACTACGTGCGCGACAAGGTGGCGCAAACAACAGCCGAGCGGGCCGCTGAAAAGGCGGCTGCGCAAGCCGCGGCCGCCCAGGCGCAGAGCTGAGTGCGTGCCTGTGCCTGCCTGTTTCGCGTTTGAAGTTCACCTCTGAACGTCGCGCCTGAACATGACGAGCGAATCGCCCCGGCCATCGCCCCCTGCCATGCGGCACGCTGATGCGGCCAGTGGCGGTGCAGGCGGCCCGGCGTATCACTTTGCCCCTGCGCGTGAGGCGGATCTGGACGCCATCCTGCACGTGGAGCAGGCGGCCTATCCCTTGCCCTGGTCGCGCGAAAGCCTGCGTGACATCTTGACGCGGCAGGGCAGCCAGTGTGGCGATTACGTGGTGCAGCTGCTGTGGTCGCAGCCTGTGGTCGGGCCGGCCGTGTTGCAGGGCTATTTCATCGCGCTGCTGGGCTTTGAGGAGATGCACCTGCTCAACCTGGCCGTGCACCCGGCTTTTCAGGGGCAGGGCTGTGCCGTGCTGTTCTTGCAGCAATTGCGCCATTGCGCCTGTGCCTATGGCGCGCGCGCCCTGTGGCTGGAGGTGCGCGAAAGCAACCAGCGCGCACGCGCCCTGTACCAGCGCTTCGGCTTTGCCGAGGTGAGCGTGCGCCCCAATTACTACCCCACGCCATCGGGCGGGCGCGAGCATGCGGTGGTGATGCAACTGCCCTTGGTGGGCTGAGAGCCTGCTCAAAGCCTCCTCATGGGCGGTTGAATGTGGCAAGGTTTGAATCAGGGCGCAGAAGGCGCAGAGAGATCGCAAAAATCACAGAGGCTTTGCAATGGGTTTTCAGGAGAAAGGAAAGCCCATTCACTGCAGAGGCGCAGAGATTCTGATGTGAACGCATCGCAACGTGGTCAAGCACTTGAGGCACAGCAGCCGTTCCTGATGAGCCAGCTGCTGTGCCTTCTTTGAAGTTTCTGCGCCCTCTGCGTGACTTCTGCGTTTTCTGTGTCCTTTTCCGTGTCCTTTTCCGTGTCCACCCAGTCATTCGATCGGCCCAAGCCACCCGCCGCGCCGGTGTCGTGCGCGAGCTGTGCAACAATCGTTGCTGACTGTTAGAACCTGTTCAAGATCTCAACGTAAGGTTGAGGATGGAGCGGGATGGGATGCAAGGCGCAAATCGAAGTGCATAGCCCGTACTATGGACAAGATTTGCAACACGGCAGACCGCCCGCTTCCATTTTCAAGCTCCCGCAAAGAGAGCTTGAACAGGTTCTCAAGCCCCTGGCCCCTCGGCATTGGCGCGGCACAAGGGCTGGCGTTGAACATTCGAGGAACCGCACCCATGAGCACAGATAGCCAGATGGCCCCCGGCGAAATCGCCTTGCGCGAGGCCGCGTTTGAATACCACCGCCTGGGCGCGCCCGGCAAAATTTCCATCCATCCCACCAAGCCCCTGGCCAACCAGCGCGATCTGAGTTTGGCCTACAGCCCCGGCGTGGCCTACCCCTGCCTGGCGATTCAGGCCGACCCGAGTCAGGCCGCCGAATACACCGCGCGCGGCAATCTGGTGGGTGTGGTCACCAACGGCACGGCCGTGCTGGGCCTGGGCGACATCGGCCCGCTGGCAGGCAAGCCGGTGATGGAGGGCAAGGGCTGCCTCTTCAAGAAATTTGCCGATATCGACGTGTTCGACATCGAGCTGGACGAACGCGACCCCGACAAGCTCGTGGACATCATCGCCGCGCTGGAGCCCACGCTGGGCGGCGTCAACCTCGAAGACATCAAGGCGCCCGAATGCTTCTACATCGAGAAGAAGCTGCGCGAGCGCATGAACATCCCCGTCTTTCACGACGATCAGCACGGCACCGCCATCATCTCGGGCGCGGCCCTGCTCAACGGGTTGGAACTGGTGGGCAAAGACATTGCCCAGGTCAAAGTCGCCGTGAGCGGTGCGGGCGCGGCTGCCATTGCCTGCCTGGACGTGATGGTGGGCCTGGGCCTGCGGCGCGAGAACATCTACGTGTGCGATTCCAAGGGCGTGATTTACCAAGGCCGCCCCGGCACGCTGGACGAATCCAAGGCCCGCTATGCGCAGCAAACCGATGCCCGCACCCTGGCCGACGTGGTGCGCGGGGCCGATGTGTTTCTGGGCTGCTCCACCAAGGGCGTGCTCACGGGCGAGATGGTCAAGACCATGGCCGACAGGCCCGTGATTCTGGCGCTGGCCAACCCCGAGCCGGAGATTCGTCCCGAAGAAGCCAAGGCCGCGCGGCCCGACTGCATCATCGCCACCGGCCGGTCGGACTATCCGAACCAGGTCAACAATGTGCTGTGCTTCCCCTACATCTTCCGCGGGGCGCTCGATTGCGGCGCCACCCGCATCACCGAAGAGATGAAGCTGGCCTGCGTGCGCGAAATCGCCGCGCTGGCCAAGATGGAAATCAGCGACGAAGTGGCGCAAGCCTATCTGGGGCAGGAGCTGCGCTTCGGCCCCGACTACATCATCCCCAAGCCCTTCGATTCGCGCCTGATTCTGCGCATTGCGCCGGCCGTGGCGCAGGCGGCCAAAGAATCGGGCGTGGCCACCCGCCCCATCGAGGATTTGCAGGCCTATCGCGAGAACCTGGGCACGCGCGTCACGCACACGGGGCTGTTCATGCGGCCGGTTTTCCAGGCCGCCAAAGAGGCATCGGCCCTGGCCAAGCGCGTGGTCTATGCCGAAGGCGAAGAGCCGCGCGTGCTGCGCGCCGCGCAAATGGCGCTGGACGAAGGCATTGCCCGCCCCTTTCTCATCGGCCGGCCCGACGTGATTCAGCGCCGCATCGAAGAACTGGGCCTGCACATCCGCGTGGGCCAGGACATCGGCATCATCGATCCGCGCAACAACCCACACTACTTCAGCTATGCCGAGAAGTACCACGAAATCATGGGCCGCGAAGGCTTGTCGCCCGAAGGGGCCAAGGCCGCCGTCAACCGCAACCACACCGTGATCGCCGCGCTGGCCGTGCACATGGGCGATGCCGACGCCATGATCTGCGGCCTGCACGGCAACTTCGACAAGCACCTGCAAATCGTGCGCGACGTGATCGGGCTGGAGCCGGGCGCGGCCAACTTTGCCGCGCTCAGCGCCGTGCTGCTGGAAAAGCACACCCTCTTCATCACCGACACCTACGTCAACGAAGACCCCAGCGCCGAAGAGCTGGCCGACATCGCGCGCATGGCCGCCATCAAGGTGCAACGCTTTGGCATCACGCCGCGCGTGGCCTTCCTCTCGCACTCGAACTTCGGCAGCAGCAAGCGCGCCAGCGCACTCAAAATGCGCCGCGCACACGACATCTTCCGCACCCTGGCACCGCACATTTCTTGCGAAGGCGAGCTGCAAGGCGACAGTGCCCTGGACGCCCAGCTGCGCAACGCCCGCCTCTCGTCCAATCGGCTCGAATGCAGCGCCAACCTGCTGGTCTGCCCCAATCTGGACGCCGCCAACATCCTGTTCAATGTGCTCAAGGTCACGGGCGGCAAGGGCCTGACCATTGGCCCCACCTTGCTGGGGGCCAACGCCAGCGTGCACATCCTCACGCCCTCGGCCAGCATGCGGCGCATTCTGAACCAAACGGCCATTGCCGTGGCCAGCGCCGAAGCCCGCCGGGGCCCAGCAACGCATTGAGCTGAACATTGGGCCTGAACCGCTTGTGCCGCTGCCGCTGTTGGCCGCGCCATGTGCTTGGGGCCAGCGCGAAGGCGCAGTCTGCCTTGGTGCTTGAACCGTGGCAGCTGCGCTCCCTGCTTGCCAAGTGGCGAATACGGCAGGTCGGCCCTTGATGAATAGCAGTTCTTGCTTGCAGGCCGCCAGCCACACTGGCAGCAGAGGCCATGCGGGCTGTCGCTTTGCTGCATTCGCGATGTTTGCTGTTTTCGCTGTGGCAGCAATCCTTGCGCATGCCGGATCGCTTCGTTTCGGCAGCCGCTTGATGCAGGCTTGGCACAGCGTGCATTGGGCCGGCACGGGCCACGTTTGAACATTGGCGATGCCCCCCATGAAAAAAGCCCAGCAGAAATGCTGGGCTTTTTGTGTGCGGCGCTGGATGGCCATCAGAGGCTGCGCGATCAGCGCCTGATCAGAACATCCATCCAGTCACCCATCCAGGCCGCCATTGCGGCAATCAGAGCAGCTTACTTCTTGCCGCGGGCTTTGCCCTTGGGCGCAGCGGCGGGCGCTTGCTGCTGGGGCGCGCGCTCGGCCGTCATGTCGTCAAAGGTTTTTTTCTGGTTGGCGTCCAGCGCGTTGTACAGGGCCACCGAAGCGTCGAAGCGGCCGAACAGGAAGTTGTTCTGCTCGGTGTGCAGCTTCTTCAAAAAGGCCACGCGCTCGGGCGTTTTCATGGCGTTGAACTGATCGGGTGTGGGCGTTTGCGAGGGGCGGAAATCCGTGGTGTAAGCTGCCACGTATTTTTGCCAGACTGCTTCTTGCGCCGGGGTGATTTTCAAATCGGCCTTCATCATGTCGATGGGGTTGCTGGCCGCAGCAGGCGCTGTTGCGGCTTGTTGGGCAAAAGCCGCAGGGGCGGCTCCCAAGGCGCTCAACAAAGCGATAGCAGCAACGGGCTTGGAAAACAGTTTGAAAGCGGGGTTCACAGGCAAATCCTTTCTTGTGGGCCAAATTTGTGGGCTGAATGCCCAATGCAAATGGACAGCTGCACACCATAGCACAGCTTGCTCCAAAGGTAAGGCTGGCGGCTGGGCGCTGCAATGCGTGGCAGGCCTTATTTTGTAAAGGGGTGTTCATGCTCTCATTGCAAACGGCAGCAAAAACAAACTGAAAAAACAAATGCGCAAACAAAATCGAAAGCAAAAACACAAAACAAAAAACCGCCCAAAGGCGGTTTTTTGCCATCTGCTGGCAGCGCACCCATTCAAACGGGCGGCAGCCTGCTGCGCAAGCTGCCGGGCTGGCCTGAAATCAGGCGCTGGCCAAAGCCTTGACTTTGGCGGAAAGACGGCTCTTGTCGCGAGCGGCCTTGTTCTTGTGGAAGATGCCTTTGTCGGCGATCGTGTCTACCACCGATTGCATCTTGCCGAACAGCTCTTGCGCCTTGGCTTTGTCGCCAGCGGCCACGGCTTTTTCGACGTTCTTGACGGCGGTGCGGTATTTGGAGCGCAGCGAGGTATTGGCTGCATTCAGTTTGACGTTCTGGCGGGCGCGCTTGCGGCCGGACGCCAGGCGGGGGCTTTTTTGCGGTTTGGCTGATGCCATGATCTGTATTCCTTTGTGTTGGCGGATGTTGTCAGCAGAGCCGCGGATTATAGCGCCAGGCCTTGTTCAATGCCCGGATGCCTGCCTCTTTGCGAGCCCAGCCGTGCCATGCTGCAACAGCCGCTGCAGTTGGCGCTGGCGAATGGGCAAGGGAGGACTCCCGATGCATGGCGGGCAGGATGGTTTGCAGTGAGCCGGTTCGATTGGCGCCTCGCTCCCTATTGCGCCGCATATTCGCATATTCAATTGCCTTGTGGCCGAGATTTTGAACGGATTCTGGGAAACGGTGAGCGCGCCTTCTGAGCTTGACATTGCTGCCTTGCGACGTGGCTCATGAAATCACGAAAATAGGTGTTAACCCTAGGTTTTAAGCGCCTTGTACGAGTAAGTCCATCCTTACAATCTTTTCCGTCAACGGTTCCCTTGTGTGGGCTGCAATGGTCGGCACGATGGGATGAAAAGGGAAGCCGGTGCGGTTCGGAGTCGCATGTCATGCAATCCATGCATGGTGTGCGTCAGGCCCGAAACCCAAGCCGGCGCTGCCCCCGCAACTGTAGGCGGAGAGCAAGGTTGAAGAAGCGCCAAACGCGTTGCATGCATGGCCCCAAGGGCTTTTGGATGGCATGCAGCGGCTTCGTTTGAGGCGTTTTTTAAAAGTCACTGGGCGTTCGATCGCCCGGGAAGGCAACAGCCAAGCCAAGACCCGCAAGCCAGGAGACCTGCCGTGACCGGTGGCCGCGCAACGCCGCAGCCATTGCTCTTTGAACCCATGCGGTGGGCGTGGGCGGGTGTCGTTGCCGGGCAATTCTTTTTCCGTTTGTTGCCCGCGTCTGAAACGTCTGCCGCCATCCCACCCGATGATGAGAAGGATTGGCTGGCCATGACCGTCACTGTTTACTCCAAACCGGCTTGTGTGCAATGCACCGCCACCACCCGCGCGCTGGACGCCAAGGGCATTGCCTACCGTGTGGTTGATTTGAGCAAGGATGCCGTGGCCCTGGCGAAGGTGGCCGCACTCGGTTACAAGCAAGCGCCGGTCGTCATCGCCGGTGATGCGCATTGGGCCGGTTTTCGCCCTGACATGATCGGCCGCCTGGCCTGATGCGGCACAGGCAAGGCGCCGCTGTTCGCATCACGGGCATAGCTTGCTTTCCCTGATAAGCAAGCAGCCACTTCGGACAGCGGCTGTTGCCGTTCTTGAACGAAGTGGCTTGCCCGGTCGGTTCCAGCGCATCCATTCCTTGATTCGTCTTTCCGTTTGTCCGCGCGGCCAGCCCGGCCGGCTGGCAATGGGGGGCTGTTCACGGCAAATGACGCAGCCTGGAGGGGTGGGCAAGCGGCTTGGCTTCAATCCGCCGGCCGCGAGGAGGCGCCAAGCGCGCCGTCAAAGCGTGTGCTTGCTGGCAGAGAAGGTGCGCCGCCGTGACTGGGCGTGATGTGTGGCGGCGTTTTCGCTTGGATGCAGTGCAGCGGCAAAGCTTGGCCAAACCTTGGATATGGGTGCTCTGATTTACTTTTCTTCCGCCTCGGGCAATACCGAGCGTTTCGTGTCGCGGCTGGGTCTGCCAGCCGCGCGCATACCGATTTCGCCGCAACAGCCCGCGCCCGAGCCGCTGGAGCCTTTCGTGTTGATTTGTCCAACTTATGCCGATGGGCAAGGGCGCGGGGCCGTAGCCAAGCCGGTGATCCATTTTCTGAACGATGCCCGCCGCCGGGCCCTGCTGCGCGGGGTGATCGGCACGGGCAACCGAAATTTCGGTCATCTGTTTGCCCATGCCGGGCGGGTGATTGCCGACAAATGCCAGGTGCCGCTGCTCTACCGTTTCGAGCTGGCCGGCACCGAAACCGATATCGCCTGCGTGCGCCGCGGCTTAGCCACATTTTGGGAGATGCAATGCTTGACACCGTAAAACCCGCGCTGCGGGAAGAGGCCATGTCTGACGAGGCCAAACCTTCGCTCGACTACCACGCCCTCAATGCGATGCTGAATCTCTATGACGAGAACGGCCACATTCAGTTCGAAGCGGACCGGATGGCGGCCCGTCAGTATTTCCTTCAGCACGTCAACCAGAACACGGTGTTCTTCCACAACCTGGATGAAAAGCTCCGCTATCTGGTGGACGAGGGTTACTACGATGCGACGGTGCTCGACCAGTATTCGCGGAATTTTCACCGGAAGATCTGGGACGAGGCCTATGCCCGGAAATTCCGCTTTCCGACCTTTCTGGGTGCTTTCAAGTACTACACCTCCTATACCCTGAAAACCCGCAACGGTCTGCGTTACCTCGAGCGTTTCGAAGATCGTGTCGTGATGGTGGCGCTGACGCTGGCGCGTGGCGACGAGCAGCTGGCGCTGCGCTTCATGGACGAGATCATCTCGGGCCGTTTCCAGCCCGCCACGCCGACCTTCCTCAATGCCGGTAAATCCAGTCGCGGCGAGCTGATCTCCTGCTTCCTGCTGCGGCTGGAAGACAACATGGAGAGCATCGGCCGGTCGATCAATTCTGCCCTGCAGCTTTCCAAGCGCGGAGGCGGTGTCGCGCTGATGCTGACCAATCTGCGTGAGCATGGTGCGCCGATCAAGGGCATCGAGAACCAGTCCTCGGGCGTCATTCCGGTGATGAAGCTGCTGGAGGATGCGTTTTCCTATGCCAACCAGCTGGGCGCGCGCCAGGGAGCCGGAGCCGTCTACCTCAATGCCCATCACCCGGACATCCTGCGTTTTCTGGACACGAAGCGCGAGAACGCCGACGAGAAGATCCGCATCAAGACCCTGTCGCTGGGCGTGGTGATTCCCGACGTGACCTTCGAGCTGGCCAAGCGCAACGTCGATATGTATCTGTTCTCGCCGCATGACGTGGAGCGGGTTTATGGCATGCCGTTCTCGGATATCTGCATCACCGAGAAATACGAGGAGATGGTCGACGACAAGCGCATCCGGAAGAAGAAGATCAACGCACGCGAATTCTTCCAGACGCTGGCCGAGATCCAGTTTGAAAGCGGCTATCCGTACATCATGTTCGAAGACACGGTCAATCGCGCGAACCCGATCGCCGGACGCATCTCGATGTCGAACCTGTGTTCGGAAATCCTGCAGGTCAACGAGGCCTCGACCTTCAACGACGATCTGTCGTACCAGCACCTGGGCACCGACATTTCCTGCAACCTGGGCTCGCTGAACATCGCGATGACGATGGATGGCCCGGACTTCGGTGGCACGGTGGAGACGGCCATCCGGGCGCTGACGGCCGTCTCGGAAATGTCGGCCATCGACAGCGTGCCCTCGGTGCGCCGGGGCAATGACGAGGCGCATGCCGTCGGCCTGGGGCAGATGAACCTGCACGGTTTTCTGGCACGCGAGCGGATCCACTACGGCAGCCCCGAGGGGATCGACTTCACGCGTGTCTATTTTGCGGCCGTGGCCTACCATGCGATCCGCGCCTCGAACCTGCTGGCCCGTGAGAAAGGGCAGACCTTCGTGGGTTTCGAGCAGTCCCGTTATGCCGATGGCAGCTTCTTCGAGAAGTATGTCTCGAAGGACTGGCTGCCGGAAACGGAAACGGTCAAGGCCCTGTTCGAGCAGAAGGGGGTCGAGCTGCCGACGCGCGAGCAGTGGGCGGCCCTGCGCGAGGCCGTGATGAAGGATGGGCTCTACAACCGGAACCTGCAGGCCGTGCCGCCGACCGGTTCGATCAGCTACATCAATCATTCGACCTCGTCGATCCATCCGATCGTCTCGAAGATCGAGATCCGCAAGGAAAGCAAGATCGGCCGTGTCTATTACCCGGCGCCCTTCATGACGAACGAGAACCTCGAGTTCTACCGGGACGCCTACGAGATCGGCCCGGAAGCGCTGATCGACACCTATGCGGCGGCCACCGAACATGTGGATCAGGGGCTGTCGCTGACGCTGTTCTTCCCGGCCGAGGCCACGACGCGCGACATCAACCGGGCTCAGATCTATGCCTGGAAGAAGGGGATCAAGACGATCTATTACGTGCGCTTGCGCCAAGCCGCCTTGGAAGGCACCGAGGTGCAGGGCTGCGTTTCCTGCGCCTTGTGATCGGGGCTGCTGGCATCTGGCATGGTGGCAGCGGCGATTGACAGATTGACAGAAACGCCCCATCAGCCAAGTGCCAGCAAGCCTGGATCGCATGGCGATGCATATGGGCAAAGAAGGCCATTGGGCCAAAGAAGACGAAGAGGAAAGAGAGAAAAATCGTGGATATGAAAGTCAAGCATCCAGCCGCCAGCAGCCAAGGGCGCGACGTGCCGCTGGCCATCAACTGGAACCGCCTCCAGGATGAGAAGGACCTGGAAGTCTGGAACCGAGTGACGGCCAATTTCTGGTTGCCGGAAAAGGTGCCGCTATCGAACGATGTGCAAAGCTGGGCCACGCTACGGCCAGAGGAGCAGACGCTGACGAACCGTGTCTTTACCGGACTGACGTTGCTGGACACCATCCAGAACACCATCGGCGCGCCTTCGATGCTGCCCGATGTGCAAACACCGCATGAAGAGGCGGTTCTGACGAATTTTGCCTTCATGGAAGCGGTGCATGCGCGCAGCTACTCCTCGATTTTTTCCACACTGTGTTCGACCAAGGAAATCGATGAGGCCTTTCGCTGGTCGGAAGAAAACCCGCATCTGCAAGCCAAGGCGCGGCTGATTCTGGAAGAGTACGACGCGCCCAGCGATCCGCTCAAGCGCAAGATCGCCAGCGTTTTTCTCGAAAGCTTCCTGTTCTATTCGGGCTTCTATCTGCCCATGTACTGGAGCAGCCGCGGCAAGCTCACCAACACGGCTGACCTGATCCGCCTGATCATCCGCGACGAAGCGGTGCACGGCTACTACATCGGCTACAAGTTCCAGCGGGCGCAGGCCGGATTGGGCGAAACAGCTCGCGCAAGCCTGAAGGACTTTGCCTTTTCGCTGCTGCTGGCGCTGTACGAAATCGAAACGCGCTACACCGAAGAGCTGTACGACCCCATCGGCCTGACCGAGGACGTGAAAGCCTTCCTGCACTACAACGCCAACAAGGCCCTGCAGAACCTGGGCTACGAGGCACTGTTTCCGCAAACGGTGTGCGCGGTGAACCCGGCCATCCTGGCCGCGCTGAGCACCGACAGCGAGAACCACGACTTTTTCTCTGGCAGCGGTTCGTCTTACGTCATCGGCAAGGCCGTGGCCACTGAAGACGAGGATTGGAGTTTTTGAGCGGCGCTGGGTGCGCTTGCGTCTTTGGCGTGATGCTGCCGGGCGCCCCTGCGTGCGACCACCAGTCATTGCGCGGCATGACGCGCAATGAATTGGCGCCTGGAGCCTGTTCAAGATCTCAAGGCAAGGCGATTGGGAACAGGCTCTTGCAGCGGCTGAATGGGCGGGGGCTGCGCCATTGGGGGAGCCTGCCTTGGCAGGGGCGCAAGCCCTTTGCCCGCCCGTAGTGCTGGGGGTGGCTTGGAGATGGCCGGATGCAAGTAAGAACCTGTTTACGATCTCCTCACGGGCGCTTGAATGATGGAAGCGGGCGGCCTGCTGCGTTGCAAATCTTGTCCATAGCACGGGCTATGCCCTTCGATTTGCGCCTTGCACTCCATCCCGCGCCATATCCAATCGCCTCGCGTTGAGATCGTAAACAGGCTCTAAGCCCTGTGCCACTTGCTGCTTTGCTGGGCTTGTGAGCCGAGGCGGAGCGCCAATACCCGGTGCGTGAAAGCGGCTTGTCGGATGGATGGCCACGATGGCGCAGTAGCCGATCAAGGGTTGCCAGGGCGTGCGCGTGGGGCTTGAGGCCAAGCAGCTTTGTTCACTGAATGTTTGCTCTGGTCTGAGCAAACTGGTTTCACGCGGCACGCGGCATGCACAAGGCCCAAGCCACGCAATCCAGCCCCTATCCCATTTGCCCGTGACAGGCAGAAGCCTTCATGGCATGGCCTTCATCACGCGCAAGGTCAAGTGCCAAGCGCGCGGGCAGACGCAAGCCACGCGCGGGCTGAGGTTTACAAGCGGGCGTTTTCGTCTTTGGTGGTCATGCGCCATTGGCTGCGTGCTTCGCTGGCCTGGGTGACGAGGGCGTGCAGTTGCTCGCCGTTGTGCGCTTCCATGGCGCGGGCGAAGGTGTGCAAGGCGTCGATCAGCAAATCGGTTTGCAGCAGGATTTCTTCGCGGTTGCACAAAAAGATGTCGCGCCACATGGCGGGGTCGCTCGCGGCAATGCGCGTGAAGTCGCGAAAGCCCGATCCGCCCAGGGCCAGCGTGTCGGTGGCGGCGTCTTGGTGCAGGATGCTGTGCATGAGCGCAAAGGCCGTGAGGTGCGGCAGGTGGCTGATGGCGGCAAAGGCCGCGTCGTGCGCCTGCGGCGTCATGGTCTGCACCTTGCAGCCCAAGGCTTCCCACAAGGCGGTGATTTGCTGCAACGCACCAATGCGCGTTAGGCGCGTAGGCGTGAGGATGACTTGCTTGCCGCGGTACAAATCGGCATCGGCATGCGCAATGCCCGCCACCTCTTTGCCGGCGATGGGGTGAGCAGGCACGAACTGGCCCACTCGCGTGCCCAAAGCAGCCTCGGCCGCTTCGATCACGTTTTGCTTGGTGGAGCCCACGTCCATCACGATGGCTTGCTCGGGCAGGCTGTTGGCCATGCCCAGAAAGACGCTTTCGCTGGCGGCCACGGGCACGGCCAGCACCACCAGATCGGCGTGTGCCACGGCATCGGCCGGGCAGCTGGCGGCTGCGTGAATCACGCCCATTTGCTGCGCGGTTTGCAGGGTGTGCGCTTGGGGCGCATAGGCCACGATGTGGCGCACCAGGCGGGCGCGCTGCATGGCCAGCGCGAGCGATCCGCCCATGAGGCCGCAGCCGATCAATGCCAGGCGATTGAACATGGTGAGGGTTGGCAGGCCAAAGGGTTATTCGCAGGGCGCGCCCACGGCGTAGGCACCCAGCACTTTGTAGAAGGCGCAGATCGGGCGCAGATCGTTGAGCGCGGCTTGCACTTTCGGATCGCTGATGTGGCCTTGCAAATCGATGTAGAAAAAATATTCCCACTGCTGGCCGTTGCGGGCGGGGCGCGATTCAAAGCGCGTCATCGATACGCCGTGGCGCTTGATGGGTTCGAGCATGTCGTACAAGGCGCCGGGGCGGTTGACGACCGAGACCACCAGGCTGGTGCAGTCGTTGCCCGAGGCTTCGGGCATTTGCTGCTTGTGCGGCAGGCAGATGATGGCAAAGCGCGTGCGGTTGTAGGCCTCGTCTTGAATCGAGGGGGCCACGGCATGCAAGCCAAAGCGGCTGCCCGCGCGCAGGCTGGCAATGGCCGCGCAGGCAGGGTTGGCCGCGGCCAGGCGCGCGCCTTCGGCATTGCTGGCCACGGCCTGGCGCTCGGCCTGGGGCAGATGGGTGTTGAGCCAGTTCTGGCACTGGGCCAGGGCCTGCGGGTGGGCGTAAACGGTTTGAATGCCTTGCAGGCCGTGCTCTTTGCGCAGCAGGTTGTGGCGAATCATCAGGCTGACTTCGCCAATGATGTGCACCGGTGAGGTGAGGAACAGATCGAGCGAGCGCGTGACCACGCCTTCGGTCGAGTTCTCGACCGGCACCACGCCAAAAGCGGCGCGGCCCGAGGCGGTGGCCTCGAACACCTCGTCGAAACTGGCGCAGGGTACGTGTTCGATGCTCACGCCGAAAAAGGCTTCGGCCGCCTGCTCGCTGAAGGTGCCAGCAGGGCCAAGATAGGCCACGCGGTGCGGCTCTTCCAGCGCACGGCAAGCCGACATCACTTCGCGCCAGATGTTGGCGATGCTGTCCGCGCGCAAAGGCCCCTGGTTGGCCGCTTGCAGTTTGTGGATGACTTGCGCCTCGCGCTCGGGGCGATAGACTTGCGAGCCTTCCTGCCGCTTGATGTCGCCAATGGCATTGGCCAGCGTGGCGCGCTGGTTGAGCAGTTGCAGCAATTGCTGGTCGAGTGCGTCGATGGCGTCGCGTAACTCGGCGATGGTGCGGCTCATGGTGGGTAGGGGGTGGATGCGCAGTGCGCGTTGATGGCTGTTCAGATGGTGCTGATAGTCTGTTTATTGCCTCAGCACGTGGTGATTACGCGGTGATGGGAAACCGGAAGCGATGGCGCGGAATGGTTGGCGGGCGAACAGGATTGGCCAGGTAGCCGACACGTTCGCTTTCATCGCTTCCACGTTCAAACATGCGTGAGGCAATCGGCGAATAGAGCCTGTGGCTTATTTGCGCGCAGCGCCCGAGCGGGCGCTGCCGCTGCGGCCGTTACCGGCGCCGATGATTTTGGCGGCACGGGCATCGAATTCCTTGATGCGCGACTCCACATCGGCGCGGGTGGCTTCCACCAGTTTTTGCCCCAGCAGATTGGCCATGTGCGGGTTGGCGGCGTAGTACTTCTTGATCACGGGCGATTCCAGAAACGCCACCAGTTGCTTGAGCTCATCCGCCGTGAAGCGCTCGCTGTAAGCCGGCACCAGCACGTCGATGCTGATGCGTTCGTTGCGCGTCTTGATCAGGCGCACCACATCGTCGTTGAACTTTTTCAGCTCCACATCAAGTTGGTCGGCCACCGTCTTTTGGCGGGCGGCGGGCATATTGTCCAGGCGCGGCAGCCAGGCTTCAACCACGGCGCGGTTGGCCGTGCCCGCGAGTTGGGCGATCAGGGCATCCATGTCCTGCGCTTTTTGCAGGTTGACGATGCGCGTGGCCAGCTCTTTTTTGGCGGCGTCTTGTTTGTCTTGGGCGTGAGCAGCGGGCGCCAGCACGGCAGTGCAGAGCAGGGCGGCGGCAATGGTTTTGCCCAGGTTCAGAAAAGGTCTCATGGAATTGTTCATGGCAACTGTCACAAAAAGAGTGCCGCAGCACTGAGTGCTGCGGCGTGTGGAAGGCTCTGATTCATGGCCGGAATCAGTTGTCTGGTGTGGATGCAGCATCCGCGCCGCTGGTATCACTGCCATTGTCGGCGTGATCAGAAGCGGCATCGTCGGCGTTTGTAGCGGCGGCTTCTTCGTTGGCATCGTTTTCAACGATGCGTTGCAAGCCGCTCAGTTGCGCGCCGTCGTCCAGCGCGATGAGCGTGACGCCCTGCGTGGCGCGGCCCATTTCGCGGATCTCGGCCACGCGGGTGCGCACGAGCACGCCCTTGTCGGTGATGAGCATGATCTCGTCGTCGGCGCCGACCAGCGTCGCGGCCACGACCTTGCCGTTGCGCTCGCTTTGCTGGATGGCGATCATGCCCTTGGTGCCACGGCCATGCCGCGTGTATTCGGTAATGTGGGTGCGTTTTCCGTAACCGTTTTCGGTGGCCGTGAGCACGCTGGTGCGCCCGCCGGCCGGCGCGGCGCCTTCGGCATCGGCAGCCTCGGCCACCAGCATGGCGATCACGCGCTGGCCTTCTTCAAGCTGCATGCCGCGCACGCCGCGCGCGTTGCGGCCCATGGGGCGCACGTCGTTTTCGTCAAAGCGCACGGCTTTGCCGCCGTCGCTGAACAGCATCACGTCGTGCGCGCCGTCGGTCAGCGCCGCGCCGATCAGGTAGTCGCCTTCGTCCAGGCCCACGGCGATGATGCCGGCCTTGCGCGGGTTGCTGAATTCGTCCAGCGCCGTCTTCTTGACCGTGCCCTTGGCCGTGGCCATGAAGACGTAGCGGTCGGCCGGGAAGGTGCGCGCCTCGCCCGTGAGGGGCAGCACCACGGTGATCTTCTCGCCGTCTTCCAGCGGGAACATGTTGACGATGGGCCGCCCGCGCGAGCCGCGCGAGCCCGAGGGCACTTCCCACACCTTGAGCCAGTACAGCCGCCCGCGGCTGGAGAAGCACAGGATGTAGTCGTGCGTGTTGGCGATGAAGAGCTGGTCGATCCAGTCGTCTTCCTTGGTGGCGGTGGCTTGCTTGCCGCGCCCGCCACGCTTTTGCGCGCGGTATTCGCCCAGCGGCTGGCTCTTGATGTAGCCGGTGTGGCTGAGCGTGACCACCATGTCGGTGGGCGTGATCAGGTCTTCGGTGGCCAGGTCTTGCGCGTTGGGCTCAATGGTGGAGCGGCGCGCGCCGTCCTTGGTTTGGCCAAATTCGGTTTTGAGCGCCGTGAGCTCTTCGCCGATGATGGTGGACACGCGCTCGGGCTTGGCCAGGATGTCGAGCAGGTCTTCGATCTGCGCCATCACTTCCTTGTATTCGGCGACGATCTTGTCTTGCTCCAGCCCGGTCAGGCGTTGCAGGCGCATTTGCAGAATCTCTTGCGCTTGCGTGTCCGAGAGGCGATACAGGCCGTCTTTTTGCAGGCCGAATTCGCGGCCCAAGGTTTCGGGGCGGTAGTCGTCGGCGCTGACGGTGGCGCCGTCTTCGCGCGTGCGTGTGAGCATTTCGCGCACCAAGCTGCTGTCCCAGCTGCGGGCCATCAGCTCGGCCTTGGCCACAGGCGGCGTGGGCGCTTCGCGGATGATGCGGATGAACTCGTCGATGTTGGCCAGCGCCACGGCCAGCCCTTCGAGCACGTGGCCGCGGTCGCGCGCCTTGCGCAAGTCAAACACGGTGCGGCGCGTCACCACTTCGCGCCGGTGCTGCAAGAAGACTTCGAGCAAGTCCTTGAGGTTGCACAGGCGCGGCTGACCGTCCACCAGCGCCACCATATTGATGCCGAAGGTGTCTTGCAGCTGCGTTTGCTTGTAGAGGTTGTTGAGCACCACCTCGGGCACTTCGCCGCGCTTGAGCTCAATCACCAGGCGCATGCCGGATTTGTCGCTCTCGTCCTGAATGTGGCTGATGCCTTCGAGCTTTTTCTCGTGCACCAGCTCGGCCATGCGCTCTTGCAGGGTCTTTTTATTGACCTGGTAAGGCAGCTCGTCCACCACGATGGCCTGGCGCTGGCCCTTGTCGATGTCTTCGAAATGGCACTTGGCGCGCATCACCACGCGGCCGCGGCCAGTGCGGTAGCCCTCGCGCACGCCCTGGATGCCGTAGATGATGCCGGCGGTCGGAAAGTCGGGCGCGGGCACGATCTCCATCAGCTCGTCCACCGATGCCGTGGGGTGGCGCAGCAGGTGCAGGCAGGCGTCCACCACCTCGTTCAGGTTGTGCGGCGGGATGTTGGTGGCCATGCCCACCGCAATGCCGCCCGAGCCGTTGATCAGCAGGTTGGGCAGGCGCGTGGGCAGTACCGTGGGCTCCAGCTCCTTGCCGTCGTAGTTGGGCACCATATCGACGGTCTGCTTGTCGATATCGGCCAGAATCTCGCTGGAAATCTTCTCCAGCCGACACTCCGTATAACGATAAGCGGCGGCGTTGTCGCCATCCACCGAACCGAAGTTGCCCTGGCCGTCGATCAGCGGGTAGCGCAGCGAAAAATCCTGCGCCATGCGCACCAGCGCCTCGTAAGTGGCCGAGTCGCCGTGCGGGTGAAAGCGCCCGAGCACGTCACCCACCACGCGGGCGCACTTCACATAGGGGCGGTTCCAGACGTTGTTGGCCTCGTGCATCGAATAAAGCACGCGCCGGTGCACGGGCTTGAGGCCGTCGCGCGCATCGGGCAGCGCGCGGCCCACGATCACGCTCATGGCGTAATCCAGATAGCTTCGCCGCATCTCCTCTTCCAGGCTGATGGGCAGCGTTTCCTTGGCAAAGTCGGTCATGCGGGAAAAGTAGACGTGTAAATAAGCAAGCTGCGACGGCGCATGCCATCACATGTTCGGCATACGTTCAAGGCACAGGGATTGCAGCGCATTCTAACCCTTGTCATCTGTGCGGCTTGGGCTCGAGAGGCGCTGCCAGCCTGTGGCAAGCAAACAACAAAGAGGGCGTTTTCTACTTTTCGTTCGGGACGGGAGCAGTTCGGAGCGGTTACAGTCGTTCCGTGCTGTGGCACAATCGGTCTGACGAGTTATAACTCCTGGCAATTCGACTCGCATTAATCGTGCAGCTCCTGCTGTGGTATTTATCAAGAGGATACACATGAAGAAACTGAATAAACTGGCTGTGTTGTTCGCAACGGTTGCCGTGGCAGGTGGCGCTATGGCCTCTGGCTCTACAACTGCCAGCGACAACTGGCGCAATAACCACGGCAATCTGCAGTGGAAAAACGGCACAAACGAATTGTGCTGGCGCAACAACTACTGGACACCGGCCACCGCTGCCCCCGGCTGCGATGGTGCCATCGTTGCCCAACCCGAGGCTCCGCGTCCCGCTCCGCCCCAGCCTCGTCCACAACCTCCCGTTACCAGCAAAATCACTTACGCTGCTGACGCCTTCTTCGATTTTGACAAGTCCGTGCTGAAGCCCGCTGGCCGCGCCTCGCTGGATGATCTGGTCGCCAAGATCCGGGGCATCAATGTGGAAACCATCATCAGCACCGGTCACACCGATTCCATCGGTACCGATGCCTACAACCAGCGCCTGTCGTTGCGTCGTGCCAACGCTGTGAAGGCTTACCTGGTTTCCAAAGGTATTCCCGCTGATCGCATCGTGGTGGAAGGCAAGGGCGAGAAACAGCCCGTGGCCAGCAACGCCACGCGCGAAGGCCGTGCCAAGAACCGTCGCGTAGAGATCGAAGTGGTGGGTTCCCGCACCAACTGATCCATCGGTTTCTACCGACAAGCAAAAAAGCCCCGTTGATCGGGGCTTTTTTGTTGTCTGCACAAAGAAATAATGGGCCATCTCTTGAGCAGAGGGGGCAGCGCAGTGTGGCGCTTTTGAAAGCAGGAGGGTTCGCTGCGATTGGAAATGGAAGGTGGAGTGTCCGAAATTTCTCTGGCTGCGCTCGTTCATTTTTCAGTGCGATCCGCGTTTTGCCTGAATTCCCTTGTCGTACAAACGAATCAAACAATGGCAAATTGCAGGTCAAGTTGGCTTGCTGCCGCTGGCTTTTCTTGGCTATAGAGTGCGTACGGCGCGAGAAGGCCAAGTTGCGGTTTGTTGCGATGACTGCTTTTGGGATTGTTGAATGGATTGAAGTAGGGACTTGGCTAAACAGAGCCATCTCCGTGTGCTTGGCTGTTCTGTCGTTCCTGATCGGCTCTTTTTCATGCTTAACGCAGAGATGCGTATGGATACGAGAAGGCTGACTGTGGCTTGCCGCTTGATGGTGGCTGTGTATCGGCTAGGCTGAGATGGAGTCTCGGGGCGCTGCGGCTTTGGGCACGCTCACGGAAAGCGGCCTGTATTGAGAGCTACTCCATGATCTTTTCAGGAGCGCGATGAATACATGGCCGCGTTTGAGTTGCGGCGCCCCAATCTTGTGCACGCACGGCACGGGCGATGCAATGCGGTGATATGTGTCTCGGTATGCGCCTTGTACCCTGCCTTTCTCTCATCCTGCTCCACATATCCGGATCGCCTTGCGCTGCAGAATATCGTGAGCAGTCATTCTTGGGTGGCCGTATTGGTTTGCTGAGGCGCTTTGATGTGCGCAGTGGCTGTAGTGATCTGGATTCAGCCCAGGTGCCGAGAAGAGGCCCCTGCAAATGAGGCGCGCAAGCGGGGCAGTGAGAAAAATTCAATGGCGATTGACGCAGCTCAAGCAGGTGGGAGGAATGCGCCGCTCGCTATCCATTGCACGTGCCCTTTGGGGGCGAGGTTTGGATTTTTCTCGGGCCGAGATGGAAGGTGACGAGCCTTGACCCCGGCACTGACTCCGCAGTTAGGGCTGCTTGGTTCCCCACCTGACCCGGTTGGCTGCCTCATCATGCGGGAAGGCCCGTCACCGCGCATTGTAGGCGATAGGTGCGCTGAAAATGCAGAAATGCAGGCACGGCTTTTTGTGAATGCAAGGCAAGCAAGCGTAATTTGTGCCCAACGAGCGAGTACAGCTTGAGTTGGGCGTCAACCGCTTTGCGGCACCATGCAAAGGGCTTGCGGGTTGACCAGGTTGACGGGTTGCCCGGCTGCAAAAGCGAGCACGCTGTCGAACGCTTCGTTGAAGTCGTGCTCGTAGGCTTCGAGCTCGACATGTCCGATGTGCGGCGTGCACAGGCAGTTTTCGAGCCGCAGCAAGGTGTTGCCGGGCAGCACGGGCTCTGTTTCGAGCACGTCGATGGCGGCCATGCCGGGGCGGCCGCGGTTCAGGGCGGTGACCAGCACATCGGTCTGCAGCAACTCAGCGTGGGCGGTGTTGATGAGCACGGCGGTGGGCTTCATCATGCTGAGATCAGCCAAGGTGATGATGCCGCGCGTTTCGGGCAAGAGTTGCAGATGCAGGCTCAGGAAGTCGCTTTCGCGAAACAGTTGCTCGCGATCGGCGGCAATGGCATAACCGGCATTGCTTGCCTGTTGCAGGGAGTGCTCGCTGCCCCAGACCAGCACATGCATGCCAAAGGCGCGGCCGTAGCTGGCCACCAATTGGCCGACGCGGCCAAAGCCCCACAGCCCCAGCGTTTTGCCGTGCAGGCGGGTGCCCAGGCCGAAGTTCGGCGGCATGGACAAAGCCTTGAGGCCCGATTGTTGCCACACGCCGTGCCGCAGATTGGCGATGTATTGCGGCAAGCGGCGGCTGGCCGCCATGAGCAGGGCCCAGGTGAGTTCGGCCGTGGCAACCGGCGATTTGCTGCCGGCAACGACAGCGATGCGGTGATCGGTACAGGCCGCGACGTCGATGTGATCGCTGCTGGGGCCGGTGTGCACAATCAGTTTGAGGCGTGGCAGCTTTTCGATCAGTTGGCGCGAGATGCTGGTGCGTGCGCGGATCAGCACGATGATGTCGGCCTCGCGCAGGCGCACAGAGAGTTGACCCACGCCTTTGATGGTGTTGGTATACACCTTGGCCTGAAAAGCATCAAGCTTGCTGGCGCAGGGAAGTTTGCGCACGGCGTCCTGATAATCGTCAAGGATTACGACATTCATCATGGCTGCATTGTGCATCAACTCGCTTGCACAAGGCCGTGTGCTGCCTCTTCTTTTTTTCTTGCAAAAGCCTTGCAGGCTGCGGCTCGCAGCGGGATCGGGTTGGATGGCAAAGGGCTGGGGCAGCAGGTTTTGCAAAGGGTTTTCAGAACCCTTGCCTGCAAGCGCATGATCGTGTTTTGGGCATGTGAAGCGTGCTGGGGATGATTTGCTTCTGGCTGGGATGGCAGCTACGCAGCATGCGCTTCAGCTTTGTGGGCGGTGACTTGCATTGAATGAAGCAGGTTGCCGCGGTGGAGAGAAGCTTGCGAGAAGGCTTGCGTTTACGCATCGCTGGGTAGTTGGGAACGTGCCCGATCCATTCACGCCCCTCCTTTCAGTTTGGTAGCGCCGCCTGCACATTGCTGTGGCTGGCGGGTTTGTAGGCTTGTGTTTCGTCGAGCAGGATGGCCATGGGCGCAAAGCCCTGCTGGCTGCGGCGTGTGACGATGCGCGCAAGCGATGGGCCGCTGTTGAGCGCGCGCAGCAAGCGGGGCCAGAGGCGGTGCATGAAAAGGGATGTGCTCATGATGGTTTGGGCTTCCATGAGAAGAAAACGATGCGGAAACAAAGCAAGGATCGTGGCGCAAACGGCAGATAAGGGCTTTACATCAGCACGCTGTTGCGGATCAGGCCAACGGCCAGGCCTTCGATGGCGAAGGGGTCGCCAGGCTGCACCACGATGGTGGGGTAATCGGGGTTTTCGGCGTGCAGTTCGATGTGCGAGGGCAGGCGCTGGTAACGCTTGACAGTGACTTCTTCGCCCAGCCGCGCCACCACGATCTGGCCGTTGCGCACGTCTTGCGTGGCTTGCACGGCGAGCAAATCGCCATCGAGAATGCCCACGTCGCGCATCGACATGCCACGCACCTTGAGCAGGTAATCGGGCTTGCGGGCAAACAGCGTGGGAGCGACGTGGTAGGTGGTATCCACATGCTCTTGCGCGAGGATGGGCGAGCCCGCTGCCACGCGACCGATGAGGGGCAGGGCCAGCTGGGCGAAGGCGTCCAGCGTCATCTGCTGCAAGCCGCTGTTGGGCGCTGCCGCCTGCTTGAGGCGGATGCCGCGCGAGGTGCCGCTGACCAGTTCGATCACGCCCTTGCGCGCCAACGCCTTCAAGTGTTCTTCGGCGGCATTGGCCGAGCGAAAGCCCAATTGGGCCGCAATCTCGGCCCGGGTGGGCGGCGCGCCCGTGTTGGCAATGGCATGTTGGATCAGCTCCAGAATCTGCTGTTGGCGGGCGGTGAGTTTGGTGGTGCTCATGGTTCAATACGCTTTCTTCGCGGGTTTGCTGTGCAAACGCAGCGATGATTCAATCATCTGGTTATGTATCCAGTGACTGTATTTTTAACCAGTTTTTGATTTTTTGCAAGGGCTTGGCAAAAGTGGCAAAGATTGTGGTTTTGGCAACAGGTGGCACCATCGCCGGACAAGCCGCGCACGCGGGCGAAGGCGTGGCTTATCAGGCCGCGCAGCTGCAGGTGGAAGACTTGCTGCAGCACATCGCTGGCTTGCCGGAGCTGCTGGGCAGCGACACCTTGTTGGGCGAGCAAGTGGCGCAGCTCAACAGCAAGGACATGGGCTTTGCCACCTGGCAAGTCTTGGTGCAGCGTTGTGCGCATTGGCTGGCGCAGCCCGATGTGCGGGCGCTGGTGGTGACGCATGGCACCGACACGCTGGAAGAAACCGCCTTCTTCTTGCAGCAGGCCCTGGCCGCTGCGCCCGATGCGGCCGCCTGGCGCCACAAGCCGCTGCTGCTGACATGTGCCATGCGGCCTGCTACAGCCCGCCTGAGCGATGGCCCGCAAAACCTGGCCGATGCCGTGGCGCTGGCGCGTGATGCCCATGCCCAAGGCGTGCTGGTGATGGTGGCGGGGCAGGTGCATGCGGCCGATGCCGTGCAAAAAATCCACCCCTATCGGCTGGATGCCTTCAGCAGTGGCGACGTTGGCCTGCTGGCTTATGTGGAAGAAGGGCGCGTGCGTTGGCTGCGTCACCCGCCTGCCTGGCCGCAGGCCCGAATTCACGCCCACGCTCACGCCGCTGCTGGTACCAGCGTCAATACCGATGCCGATGATGAAGCAGGCGCAGCGCTGTGGCAGGCCTTGCAAAACGTGCCGCCTGCCCAATGGCCGTGGGTGGAGGTGCTGCACAGCCACGCAGGCGCCAATCCCCGTGCCCTGCAAGCCTTGGCGCAGGCCGGTGTGCAAGGCGTGGTGCTGGCCGCCACGGGCAACGCCACTGTGCACGCCGCTTTGGAAGAAGCCGCGCAGCAACTCGCGGCGCAAGGCGTGGCCGTGCGGCAAGCGCCGAGGTGCAGCGCCAGTGCCGTGGTGCGCAGTGCAGATTCGGTCGATGTGGTGCCCTTGGCCTGGCATGCGCGTGATGATGGGGAGCCAAGCGGCCCGCGTGGCGCGGCCTACGTTTTGCCCGTGAGCAAAGCGCGCGTGCAACTGTTGTTGCAGCTGTTGGCCCGCAAGGCATAGGGTGCGCGTTTGGATTCGGGCGGCTGGTGGCCAGCAAGTGCCGGATGCGCGTCTTGCGCTCACGCGCCTTCAAACCGAACAGGCGCGCGTGAAAATCCACGTTTTCGTGCACGCTCAGCGTCGGGTACAGATTCTTGCCCAGCCCTTGCGGCATGTAGGCGATGCGGTGCGACAGCTGCTGGCGCACCCGCTTGTTGGCCATGTCGCCGCCCAGCACTGCAACCGTTCCGGTCTGAGAATCGGTTGACGATCTCGGCGCGAGTGGGCAAAAAGCGGTTTGGGATGGCTGCAAGGCACACATCTTTGTATGTGGCGCAATGCATGCCTGTGCAACATGAGCCAGATAGTTGCCGAGATTGGCAACACGGCAGACCACCCGCTTTCGTATTCAAGCGCCCGCGAGGAGATTGTGAACAGGCCCTGAGAATGCGGCGCACGCCCGCGATCAGGCTCACCGTGCCCCCCGCGCGGAATGGTGAGTGACACCGTATCCAGCGCCTGCGTTGGGCCGTAACGGAGGGAAACGACCTGGAGAGAAACGGCGAATGGGGTGCTATGCATGAAAGTTGCTTGACCGCTTTTGCCGCCGCCCTTGCCACACAAGCGTGACGGGGCGGCGCTGCGTGGGCCGTAACTGCGCAATAGGCACTGGGCAGTGGGCAAAGCAGGGCAGGGCGCAGGGGGTGGGTAAAGCAGGGCTTGGGTCAATATGGGCGGCGGCCCAGATGCCGTGGCTGCGCCGCGTCGTGAGCAGAGATGGTGGCAGAGACGGTGAGGCCTTGGCTGCGCCGTACCGCGCATGCCACACCCTGTGTAAATTCCGTGCAAATCCCATGCCGCAGGCTGGGCCAAGCGCGGCTGGCAAAGGGCCTGCGCTGGCACAATGCGGCTTGCTGCTGGCATGGCCTGCCTGGGGTGCCAGCAGGTGCCGTGCGCCTTAGAGCCTGTTCACGATCTCCTCGCGGGCGCTTGAATACGGAAGCGGGCAGTCTGCGGCGTTGCAAATCTTGTCCATAGCACGGGCTATGCCCTTCGATTTGCGCCTTGCATTCCATCCCGCTCCACATCCAATCACCTCACGATGAGATCGTGAACAGGCTCTTAGGGTTGTGGCCCGTGCGCGCACTGGCCTTTCCTTGTTTTTTCATCCTTACTTCTGCCGTGTCAACAGGCGCGCAGGCCAGCGGCCCGCCGTCTGTATCGTGGTCTGTATCGCGTACAGGTGCTGCATGTTCGACATTCCCCATTTCTTCGGCATTGGCCTGCACGTCATCGTGGCAGCGTTTTTTGCCATTCACGCCGTGCGCCGCGGGCGCGAGCTGTATTGGCTGCTGATCCTGTTCATGTTCCCCTTGCTGGGCAGCGTGGTGTATTTCTTTGCCATCTACCTGCCCGAATCGCGCATCAACAACCAGATGGGCAAGGTCGCCAACGTGGCCATGCAAACGCTGGATCCGGGCAAGGCCCTGCGCGAGGCGCAAAAAGCCTACGAACTCACGCCCACGGCGCAAAACCGCATGCGCCTGGCGCAATGCCTGCTCGATGCCGACCAGCCCGGCGCCGCTGCCGAACATTACGAGGCCTGCCTGCACGGGCCCTTTGCGTCGGATCCCGAAATCCGCCTGGGCGCGGCACAAGCACGGCTGGCCAACGGCCAGGCTGCCGCTGCGCAAGAACTGCTGCACAGCATCCGTGCGCAAGACCCGCAATTCCGGCCCGAGGCCGTGACCATCGCCCTGGCGCAAGCCCATGCCGAGCTGGGGCAGCAGGCGCAGGCCCGAGCCTTGTTTGAAGAGGCCGTGCAGCGTTTCGGCTCCTTCGAGGCGCACGCCGAATACACCATCTGGGCCGCAAACAGCGGGCAGGCGGACGTGGCCCGCGCGCAGCAGGCCGAGCTGCAAGCCATCATGCAGCACTGGAAAAACAACCGCCACGCCAAGGCGCTGAACAAGCAATTGCTCAAGCGGCTCGATGCGGCGCTGGGCCAGGCGGGCATCAAATAAAAGAAAAGCGCCATTTATACGGGCGCCTGTTTGGCAGCGCCGGCAACAGGTGCTGCTTAGACAGCGTCGTCATGAGATATTGAGCCACAACATCAAACAACGGATTTG
>JAUMWT010000051.1 GCA_030529505.1 Allobrachymonas sp.
GCCTCGCTGCGATCCATGCCGATGGGGCAGATGACCACGGTAAACGGCGCAATCGCATCGGGCCAGATCATGCCTTTGTCGTCGTGGTTTTGCTCGATGGCGGCGGCCGGCAAGCGCGTGATGCCAATGCCGTAGCAGCCCATCTCGAAGGGGCGGGCCTTGCCGTTTTCGTCGAGGAAAGTGGCGTTCATCGCCGCGCTGTACTTGGTGCCGAGGTAGAAGATGTGGCCGATTTCAATGCCGCGCTCAATCGCCAGCGTGCCCTGGCCGTCGGGCGCGGGGTCGCCTTCCACCACATTGCGCAGATCGGCCACCAGCGCGGGCTCGGGCAAGTCGCGGCCCCAGTTCACGCCGGTGAGGTGAAAGTCCTTGTCGTTCGCCCCGCACACCCAATCGGCCATCACGGCCACCTCGCGGTCGGCCACCACCTGCACGGGCTTGGCGGTTTGCACGGGGCCCAGGTAGCCGGGCGGCGTGCCGAAGTGCTCGATGATTTCGGCCTCGGTGGCGAAGCGAAAGCCCTTGTCCAGCCCCGGCACCTTGCCGGCTTTGACTTCGTTCAGGTCGTGGTCGCCACGCAGCAGCAGCAGCCAGATGTGCGTTTGCACGACTTCGCCTTGATCGTTGGTTTCGTCCGTGGCCAACACCAGCGATTTGACGGTGCGTTGCAGCGGCAGGCCCAGCAACTCGGCCACGTCGGCGCAGGTGCTTTTGCCGGGCGTGGGCACTTTGCTCAGTGCTTGGCTGGCCGCCGGGCGCGGCTGGGTGGGGGCCAGCGCCTCGGCTTTTTCGATGTTGGCGGCGTAGTCGCTGCCGGTGCTGTAAACGATGGCGTCTTCGCCCGTGGCGGCAATCACCTGGAATTCTTCGCTCAAATCGCCGCCAATGGCGCCGCTATCGGCTGCCACGGCCCGGTAGTTGAGGCCAAAGCGATCGAAGATGCGGCGGTAGGCCAGCGCCATGCTCTGGTAGCTGGCTTTGGCACCTTCGGCGTCCTTGTCGAAGCTGTAGGCGTCTTTCATGATGAATTCGCGCCCGCGCATCAGGCCAAAGCGCGGGCGGCGCTCGTCGCGGAATTTGGTCTGGATCTGGTACAGGTTCTTGGGCAGCTGCTTGTAGCTGCGCAAGTCCTGGCGGGCGATGTCGGTGACCACTTCCTCGCTGGTGGGCTGAATCACGAAGGGGTTGTCGTGCCGGTCGCGAATGCGCAGCAGCTCGGGCCCCATCTTCTCGTAGCGGCCCGTTTCCTGCCACAGCTCGGCCGGTTGCACCACGGGCATGGCGCACTCGGTGGCGCCGGCGCGGTTCATTTCTTCGCGCACGATGGCTTCGACCTTGCGAATCACGCGCAGGCCCAGCGGCATGTAGGTGTAAATGCCTGCGCCCAGGCGCTTGATGAAGCCCGCGCGCATCATGAGTTGGTGGCTGATGATTTCGGCATCGGCCGGCGCTTCGCGCAGGGTGGTGAAGTGGAATCGGGAGGCTTTCATGGAATCAATCGACGAGGGATGGAGCGAAAAAGAAAACGGGCAAGAAAACGAAGGCTGAACAAATACTCGGGCTCGGGCGCGCAGCCTTGGCACATGCAGGCCCATGCCAAACCGGCTGTGCCGGGCCGCGCATCCAGCCGTGTTGCAGGCGGATGAAGCGGCCCTTGATGAGGGCTGGGCGCAGGCCGAAACGGCGTGCTTGAAGGGCCGGGCCGCACCGGCCGCTTGCGGCGCGCAGCGGCCAGCTTGAAGCGGGGCTTTATTGTCCTTGATATCTTCCTGCGGCTGTGCATAATGGCAAGCAATTCATCAATTTGGAGTTGATCATGCTCGACCGTGAGGGCTTTCGCCCCAATGTCGGCATCATCCTGCTCAACCGAAAAAATCAAGTGTTCTGGGGCAAGCGGATTCGCACGCACAGCTGGCAGTTTCCGCAAGGCGGCATCGACCGCGGCGAATCGCCTGAGCAGGCCATGTATCGTGAATTGCACGAAGAGCTTGGCCTGCGGCCGCACCATGTACGCATCGTGGCCCGAACACGCGATTGGTTGCGCTACGAAGTGCCCGACCGATTCATCCGCCGCGAGGCCCGCGGCCACTACCGGGGCCAGAAACAAATCTGGTATCTGCTGCAAATGCTGGGCCACGATTGGGAACTGAACCTGCGCGCCACCGACCATCCCGAGTTCGATGCCTGGCGCTGGAACGATTACTGGGTGCCGCTGGACGTGGTGATCGAATTCAAGCGCGGCGTGTACGAAATGGCCCTGACCGAGCTGGCCCGCTACCTGCCGCGCACCGAAAGCCGCAGCCGCTATCTGCGCACGGGCGCGCCGCACAAGGCGCGTGATCGGCAAACTGCTGCGGCCAAAGATGCAGCCTCGGCCCCGATCATGCCGCAGCGCATGCAAGCCGGGCAGAAGCTGTGCGATCAGCCGCAGGATGCGGCAGTGCGGCTGGATGAGCCGAGCACGGTGACTGTGCCTGCTTTCTTGCCAGAGTTGGCGGCGGATCTGCATGGGGCAGGCGCTGTGTTGCCCGTCCAGGCCAGCCAAGCGCGCAGCCATTGCGTACAGGAGCCGAAAGAATGAATGCAAACCGCTTGAAACGCGTGGCGGCTTGGCAGCAGCCCTGGCGCTGCGCTTGGGCCTTGCTGGCGGGTGTGGCACTGGCAGGCGCTGTGCAGGCACAGCCCACGGTGGACGACCCCGCAATCCTCTGGCGCGAGCATGATGTGCCGCCCGCCCCGGCCTTGAGCACCGCGCACATGGTGCAGATCGACATGCCTTTGTATTCTGAAGTGAGGGTGGGCGTGGACCTGAACAGCATCCAGGTCAACAGCCAGGAAGGCGTGGTGCGCTACGTCACCCTGGTGCAGGGGCGCGATGGCGCGCTATCGGCCTATTACCAGGGCGTGCACTGCAACTCTTTTCAGGGGCGTACCTATGCCCGCTACCGTTTCGACGCGCCCACGCCCGGTTGGGAAAATGTGGACGAACCTTGGCAAGAGTTGAAAGAGAAAAAATCCCACTACGCGCGTTTGGTGGCCCAGGCCGGCGCTTGCGAAAACTACGTGCCCGCGCCCAACACGCAGCAGGCCCGCCGCCTCTACGCCCGCAACGCCAAATGGCAGGGCGTGCAATGGCCAGCGCCTTCTGCATCAGTCGTGCCAGCGGCATCGGCTGCGCAGCCTGCTGCAGCCAAGTAAGCGCAGTCATCTGAATGGGGCTTTCCCTTGCTGCGTGATTGCGTGCGGGCAATAGCTTGCTCACATCCAAGCCCCTTGCTGGTATGGCAAGGGGCTTTTTGCTGCAGCAGGAGTGATCTGAAGAAGGTTTTTGCTTCGGTGACAAGCATGCAATTGCCGAGGCGATGGCATTCGGGTCACACTAGCTGCTGGTATCCGAGTGGGTACTGCGCATCACCCCTGCGGCGCGGTGGAAGCGGCTGGCATCAAACCACGCTGGGCCAGCGAAACAAAGCGCCCTTGCGCCACGATCAAGTGGTCGAGCACGGCAATGTCCAGCAGCCCCAGCGCTTGTTGCAAACGCTGTGTCAGCACCAGGTCGGCCTGCGAGGGTTCGATGTGGCCGCTGGGGTGGTTGTGCGCCAGGATCACGCCAGCTGCGTGGTGGTGCAGGGCGCGCAGCGCCACTTCGCGCGGGTAGATGCTCGCTTGATCGATGGTGCCGGTGAAGAGCGTTTCCATGTGGATCAGGCGGTGCTGCGTGTCGAGAAGCAGCACGGCAAAGCATTCATGTGCCTTGTGCGCCAGATGCATTTGCACGTATTGCGCGGCCAGCTCCGGGCTGCTCAGGTCAGCGCCTTGCTGCAATTGCTGGGCCACGGCACGGCGGGCCAGTTCCATCACGGCCAGCAGCTCGGCGCGCTTGGCGCTGCCGCCCAGGCCCTTGATGGCTTTGAGCTGCGCCGCATCGGCCGAGAGCAAGCCGGCCAGCCCGCCGCAAGTATCCAGCACCTCTTGCGCCATGAGCAGCACATTGCGCCCGGCTGTGCCCGTGCGCAACAAAATGGCGAGCAGCTCGGCATCGCTCAGGCTGGCGGCACCGCGCGCCAGCAGCTTTTCGCGCGGCAGGCTGTGCGTGGGCAGATGGTCAAGTCCCATGACGAAGGTGTTGGCTTGTGCTTGGCAGGTTGCGGTGAAGAAAGCGTGGACGGTGCAGGCCGTGCGCCTGATGATGCTGGCCCAATCGGCAGGGGCATTGTGCCGCATGGGCTGGGGTGTTTTGGGGCAGCAGGAGCAGCCAAGAGCTGCGTTTGATGCTTCAGCCCGAAGAGCTGGCAGATTGGGAAGCGCGGCAAACAGCCCGTTTGGGGCACGCAAGCGCCTGTGGCAAGATGACTGGTCAGCCTGCACAGTTGGCACTGAGCAAAAGGCGCATGGGCTGTGCGCTTCCTCATCCCGCTGCGGCCTGGATTTTCGGTCGGGCTTTTACAATACCGGCCAAGGCATTCCAACAAGTGCACGCCAACCTGTCAGCACTCAGCGCAAGGCGCAGCATGCGCGCAGCGGCCAATCGCTTCAATTGCCGCTCCTGTTTTCCTTTTTCTGCCGCGGCCTGCTTGGTGCGCGGCGCTTGCCCAGCATGGCCGAACCGACCACCGCTTCCACCGCCACCGTCCAGCCCGATTCTTTCCTGACCCTGCACTATCGCCTGGCCGGGGCAGAGGGCGACATCGTCAACACCTTTGCCGATGCGCCCGCCACTTTGCAAATGGGCAGCGGCACTTTGGCCGAGGCGCTGGAGCAGCGCCTGCTTGGTCTGGCCGAAGGCAGCCACACCACTTTTGATCTGCCCGCAGGCAGCGTGTTTGGCGAGGTGGACCCGAGCAAACAGCAATGGGTGCCGTGCAGCGAGCTGGGTGAGTCTGATGCGGAAGATGAGCAACGCTACGTGGGCGAGGTGCTGCAGTTCACGCTGCCCGATGGGCAGACGCGTGTATCGGCCCTGGTGGCTGCGCGCGATGCCAGCAAGGCCCAGGCGCCGCGCGTGCTGCTCGATTTCAACCACCCGCTGGCCGGCCAGGCGCTCACGTTTGAAGTGCAGATCATCGGCATCCTATGAAGCAGCACACACCTTCGTCTTTACCCGATCAGTTTGCCCTGCCTGCGGCAGATGCAGCGGCTGCAGCCTCTCCTGTGCGCGAAGTGGTGCTGGCCGCGCCGCGAGGCTTTTGCGCAGGCGTGGATCGCGCCATCGACATCGTGGAGCATGCCCTGGCCAAGTTCGGCCGCCCCATCTACGTGCGCCACGAAATCGTGCACAACACCCACGTGGTGAACGATTTGCGCAAGCGCGGCGCGATCTTCGTGGAAGAACTGGACGAAGTGCCCGCAGGGGCCACGCTGGTCTTCAGCGCCCACGGCGTGAGCAAGGCCCTGCGGCAAGAGGCCGAGCGGCGCGGCTTTCGCATCTTCGACGCCACCTGTCCGCTGGTCACCAAAGTGCATGTGGAAGTGGCCAAGCTCGCCAAAGAGGGCTACGAATTCATCATGATCGGCCACAAGGGCCACCCCGAGGTGGAAGGCACCATGGGCCAGCTGCGCACGGGCATCCACCTGGTGGAAAGCGAAGCAGACGTGGCCCGCGTGCAGCCCAGCCAAACCGAAAAGCTGGCCGTGGTCACGCAAACCACGCTGAGTGTGGACGACGCGGCGCAAATCACCGCAGCCATCAAGGCGCGCTTTCCGCAGATTCGCGAGCCCAAGCAGCAAGATATTTGCTATGCCACGCAAAACCGGCAAGACGCTGTCAGGGTGCTGAGCCAATCGGCCGATCTGGTCATCGTGGTGGGCAGCCCCACCAGCAGCAACAGCAATCGCCTGGCCGAACTGGCGCTCAGGCTCGGCGTGCCCGCCTATCTGGTGGACGATGCATCGGGCCTGCAGCCGCAATGGTTCGAGGGCGTGCGCACCGTGGGGCTGACCGCGGGCGCCAGCGCGCCCGAGGTGCTGGTGCAGGGCGTGATCGAGCGCATCCGCGAGCTGGGTGCCATCTCGGTGCGCAATATGGACGGCGTGCGCGAGCCGATGGCCTTTCCGCTGCCCAAGGGGCTGAAGTTGGAGGGCGATGCTGCATCCGTATCCCAATCTGCACCCGCTGCCTGAAAGAAGGCGGCCGCGCAGAGATCAAGCCATTGCCGCGCGGCCTGTTTGTTTGCTGTCACCACTGATTTTCAACATCTGATTTTTCAATCACCATGCTAGACATCACCCTGCTGCGCAAAGACCTTTCCAGCGTCATCGCCCGTTTGCAAACCCGCAAAAACCCCCAGCCCTGGCTGGACGAAGCCGCCTTTCGCGCGCTGGAAGCCGAGCGCAAAACCTTGCAAACCCGCACCGAGGATTTGCAGGCCCAGCGCAACAGCTTGAGCAAGCAGATCGGTGTGCTCAAAGGCCAGGGCGACCATGCCGGGGCCGATGCCGTCATGGCGCAGGTGGGCGGCATCAAGCAAGAGCTGGAGCAGGCCGAGGTGCGCTTTGCCGCCTTGCAGGCCGAGATCGAAGCCATCTTGCCCGGCGTGCCCAATCTGCCGCACGAAAGCGTGCCCGTGGGCGCGGACGAAACGGCCAACGTCGAGCTGCGCCGCTGGGCGCCGCAAGGCGGCGTGGGGGCTGACCCGCAGCCGCTGGGCTTTGCTGCCAAAGACCATGTGGATCTGGGCGCGCCGCTGGGCCTGGACTTTGATGCGGGCGCCAAAATCACCGGCGCGCGCTTCACCGTCATGCGCGGGCCCATCGCGCGACTGCACCGCGCGCTGGCGCAATTCATGCTCGACGTGCAAACGCAAGCGCACGGCTACACCGAGTGCTACACCCCCTACATCGTCAATGCCGAAAGCCTGCGCGGCACCGGCCAGCTGCCCAAGTTCGAGGCTGATTTGTTCGCCGCGCAAAAAGGCGGGCAAGAAAGCGAAGAGCAGCCCGACCACACGCCGCTGTATCTGATCCCCACGAGCGAAGTGCCGCTCACCAACCTCGTGCGCGACAGCATCGTGGCCGAAGCTGATTTGCCGCTCAAGTTCACCGCGCACACGCCCTGCTTCCGTTCCGAGGCGGGCAGCCACGGGCGCGACACGCGCGGCATGATTCGCCAGCACCAGTTCGACAAGGTGGAAATGGTGCAAATCGTGCACCCGCAAAAAAGCTACGAAGCGCTGGAAGAAATGACCGGCCACGCCGAAGCCATTCTGCAAAAGCTCGGCCTGCCCTACCGCGTGGTGGTGCTGTGCACTGGCGACATGGGCTTTGGCGCCACGCGCACCCACGATCTGGAAGTGTGGCTGCCCGCGCAAAACACTTACCGCGAAATTTCATCCGTGAGCAATTGCGAAGCCTTCCAGGCGCGGCGCATGCAGGCGCGCTTTCGCAATGCGCAAGGCAAAACCGAGCTGCTGCACACCCTGAACGGCTCGGGCCTGGCCGTGGGCCGCACGCTTGTGGCCGTGCTCGAAAACTACCAGCAGGCCGACGGCAGCATCCGCATCCCCGAAGTGCTTCAGCCCTATATGGGCGGCGCCACGGTGCTGCAAGCGGGCGCGTAAACGCAAACCGGCTCCGCAAGGCCGTTCGCGCATCATTCATGTGTGGCCTCTTGATGCGCTTGCTCACTGGCGCTGCGCGGGTTGGCCAGAGCACGCGCGTAAAGCGCGCGTAAAAACTGACGCAGCCTTTGCGTCGCCAGGATCTCTGTGCTTGAGCATGCCGCGACGCGCTACAATCACGGCCTTGCGCTGCATGCCGATCGACCACAGGCATGCGGCCAGCAGGACATGCAGGATTTGCATTGCGGAAAGATGGCAGAGTGGTCGAATGCGCCGGACTCGAAATCCGGTTTACAGGTCTTCCTGTAACGAGGGTTCGAATCCCTCTCTTTCCGCCAAAACCTTTCAAGCAATCAAGCCCACCGACATGACTGCGGTGGGCTTTTTGTTTGGGGCATGGGCGTTTGGCTGCGGATGGGCGTGCAGGCCAGCACCCGATGCCAAGCGCCAGCGCAAACAGCGGTCGCGCAGCAAGCTGTGCAAGGAACAAGCGCCGCCTGCGATGTTTTTCCCTTCCACCGCGAAACAAGCCGAAAAAAGCACCCTAAGCCCGCGTCAGAAGCCGAAATCTGGGGCAAAAATGCTGCAAATCGCAAGAAAAATCTTGCGGATGTGACCGGGATCACCAAACCTTGCCGTTAAATCAAGTACATTTGCAATTGAGTCTAAGGTAGGCTCACCCTCTGCAGAGGGTGTCACTTTCCATTCGAAAGGAATAGATAGAAATGCAATTGATCCATCCCAAAGACGAGTTGGTGTTGCGCGCTTTTGTTACTTTTGTAGACAAGGCGCCCAGCAATCTGGACTTCAAATA
>JAUMWT010000052.1:0-1337 GCA_030529505.1 Allobrachymonas sp.
GTTGAAAACTATCTGGCCAAGCTGATTCAGATGGGCGAATCGGTCGCCATTGGCGAGCAGGTGGGCGAAGTGGTCGCAGGCAAAGGCCCGGTGGAGCGCAAGGTGGTGCGCGTGGTCACCCCCGGCACCCTCACAGATACGGCCCTGCTGGGCGACAAGAACGAGGCGATTTTGCTGGCCCTGCACTGGCCCCAGCGCAGCCGCAACAGCACCGTGGGCCTGGCCTGGATGAGCCTGACCCAAGCCCGCATGACCCTGGCCCAATGCACGCCTGAAGAGGTGCCGGACTGGATCAGCCGCATCCAGCCCGCCGAGGTCCTCTACAGCGCCGACCTGCCCACAACCCAACAGGCGCAATTGGCGCAGTGGCAACAGCACGGCGCGCTGCAACGCTTCATCATCACCGAGCGGCCCGGCTTTGTGTTTGACAGCCCGCTGGGCCACCGCAAGCTGACTGAACAGCTGCACAGCCCCAGCCTGCACGCCTGGCAGGCCGAAGAATTGCCGCAGGCCCACGCTGCGGCCGCCGCCCTGCTGGACTATGCCGAGCACACCCAAGGCCGCGCCATGACGCACCTGCACAGCCTGCAGGTGCAGCGCAACGACAGCCTGATCGACCTGCCGCTCACCACCCAACGCAATCTGGAGCTGACCCAAACCCTGCGCGGCGAAGCCAGCCCCACGCTGCTGAGCCTGCTCGACACCTGCGAAAGCGGCATGGGCAGCCGCGCCCTGCGCCACTGGCTGCTGCACCCCGAACGCAGCCGCCGCCAGGCGCAACAACGCCTGCAAGCCATTGGCTGGCTGCGCGAACGTGGCCTGAACGATTTGCGCACAGCCCTGCACGGCATCAGCGATGTGGAGCGCATCAGCGCCCGGCTGGCGCTGCGCCAAAGCAAGCCGCGCGAACTCACCGGCCTGCTGCGCACCCTGGGCCAGGCCGAGGCCCTGCGCCAACAGCTGCTGCCCCTCATCGCAAGCAGCCGCACGCCCATGGCCGACGAGGCCAGTGAAGAACCCTTGCTGGCCCAAATCGCCAGTCACTTGCAACCGCCCCAGCCTGTGCTGCAACTGCTGCAAAGCAGCCTGCTGCCCGAGCCTGCGGCCAATGTGCGCGATGGCGGCGTCATCGCCGACGGGCTGGATGCCGAACTCGACGAGCTGCGCAGCATCCAAAACCACAGCGCCGACTACCTGCTGGCGATGGAACAGCGCGAGCGCGAGCGCACCGGCATTGCCAATCTGCGCGTGCAGTTCAACAAGGTGCACGGCTTTCACATCGAAGTCACCACCGGCCAGCTCGACAAAGTGCCGCACGACTA
Organism: Allobrachymonas sp.; assembly: GCA_030529505.1. GTDB lineage: Bacteria > Pseudomonadota > Gammaproteobacteria > Burkholderiales > Burkholderiaceae_C > Brachymonas. The sequence continues at coordinate 1,323 of JAUMWT010000052.1, forward strand.
CCAGCGCCGCCAGAC
>JAUMWT010000052.1:1437-8230 GCA_030529505.1 Allobrachymonas sp.
GCCTGCATCCACATCACCGCCGGGCGCCACCCCGTGGTGCAAGCCCGCCTGATGGAAACCACCGGCAGCAGCTTCATCGCCAACGACACGCAGCTCTCGGCCAGGCAGCGCATGCAAATCATCACCGGCCCCAATATGGGCGGCAAAAGCACCTATATGCGGCAAGTGGCGCTGATCGTGCTGCTGGCCAGCATGGGCAGCTACGTGCCCGCCAGCGCCGCGCGCATCGGGCCGATTGATGCCATCCACACCCGCATCGGCGCGGCCGATGACCTGGCCAATGCGCAATCCACCTTCATGCTCGAGATGACCGAGGCCGCGCAAATCCTGCACAGCGCCACGCCGCACAGCCTGGTGCTGATGGACGAAATCGGCCGCGGCACCAGCACCTTTGACGGCCTGGCGCTGGCCGGCAGCATCGCCACGCATCTGCACAACAAAACGCAGGCGCTCACCCTGTTTGCCACGCACTATTTCGAGCTGACGGAATTTCCCAAAGCGCACCATGCCGCCATCAATGTGCATGTGAGTGCGGCCGAATCGGGGCAAGACATCGTGTTTCTGCACGCCATCGAACCCGGCCCGGCCAGCCGCAGCTACGGCATTCAGGTCGCGCGCCTGGCGGGCATGCCCGCTGCCGTCATTCACCACGCGCGCCACGCCCTGCAAACCTTGCAAGACCAGCAACAGCAGCACCAGAACCAGATCGACCTGTTCAGCGCACCCCCGCCCATGCCCGAAGCACCAGCCGCTACGCCCAGCGCCGTGGAGCAAGCCCTGCAAGCACTCGACCCCGACCAGATGACGCCACGCGAAGCGCTGGATGCCTTGTATGCATTGAAAGACGCGATGCCGCCGCGCGAATAGTGGAGTGGTGAACGGCAGGCAAGCAAGGCTTGAGCCCCTTTCCTTTAACAGTGCCGAAAAACGACCAGGCCTAGCGCCGCCGCCCCCATGAGCAAGACGAGAAACCCATCCGCCTGTTGCTTTGGGGCTTACTGGCCGGTAAAGCCATGCCTGCTCTTTTTGTGGAGCTGCGATTGCAGCTATGCACCCCGATGGTGCGACTGCCAGCAGGACAGCGCCCGCTGCTTCAATGGGCAACACAAGCGATGAATTTGTGTGCGGCCATCCGAAAGGGAGCGGCAACATCAGCCATCACACAAACAAAAAAGCAGGATGCGTACATCCTGCTTTTTTTAAAAGTGTTTAAAAGTGAGGCGGCGGTTCAAATGAATCCGCCGTCTGCGCAGATGGCATAGACGAAAATTTATTCAGCTGCAGCCGCTTTCGCTGCCTGCCCCGCTTCGGCCTGCGCTTGCTGCAACAAAGGCCCGGCCTGCTGAATGCGCACGGCCAGCCGCGCGATCAGTTGGTTGCGCGCGGCTTCGTAGGCACGCTGCAAAGCATGGCCAAAGGCCAGCGCATCGGCCGAGCCGTGGCTTTTGAACACCAGCCCGCGCAAGCCCAGCAAGGCCGCGCCGTTGTAGCGACGGTGATCCACCCGGCCCTTGAAGGCGCGCAGCACCGGGTAGGCCGCCACGGCCGCCAGCTTGGTGAGCCAGTTGCGCGAAAACTCCTGCTTGAGGAAAGTGGAAACCATGGCCGCCAGCCCCTCGCTTGTTTTGAGCGCCACATTGCCCACAAAGCCATCGCACACCACGATGTCGGTGCTACCTTTGAAAATGTCGTCGCCCTCGACATTGCCGTAAAAGTTCAGGCTGCCGCCCTGGCTGGCCTGCACCAGCAGTTCGCGCGCCTGCTTGATGACTTCGTTGCCCTTGATGGCCTCTTCACCGATATTGAGCAAGCCCACCGTGGGATGTTCTTTGCCATTGAGCACCGACACCAGCGCCGAGCCCATCACGGCAAATTGCAGCAAATGCTCGGCCTCGCAATCCACATTGGCACCCAAATCCAGCACCGTGGTGGCCGTGCCCAGCGAGTTGGGCAGCTGAAAGGCAATGGCCGGGCGATCAATGCCCTGCATCGTTTTGAGCAGATAGCGCGCCACGGCCATCAAGGCGCCGGTGTTGCCGGCCGACACGGCCACATGCGCCGCGCCTTCGCGCACCTGGCTGATGGCCACGCGCATGGACGAATCCTTTTTGCGCCGCAGGGCGACTTCCACGGGGTCGTCCATGCTCACCACTTCGGATGCCGCCACGATGCGGGCGCGATCGGCAGACAGGCCCTGCACGCCGGGCTGCTGCGCCCACACTGCTTGCAGAACTTCGGGCTGGCCCACCAGCAGCAGCGTGGCATCGGGGTGAGCCTGCGCAAACTGCGCGCAGGCCGCCAAGGTGACTTGCGGGCCATGGTCGCCGCCCATGCAATCAACGGCCAACACCACTTTGCCGCTGCCAAGGCTTTGCGCGCTGCTGGGGGTGTTTGTTGCGTTCATGGCTGCTGGGCTTTCAGAATGTGCGGAAGTGGTTCAAACACCACGCCGCCCGCGATGGATGCATCGATTGCATCCCAAAGGCAGCGCGCGGCAATGCGGGCGTTGAAAAACGAAAGAAACGAAAAAAGCCCGAGGCTACTGGCGTAGCGCCGGGCTTTTCATGAAGATGCCCCGATCAGGCTTCGGATGTCTTGGTCTTGATCACCTGACGCCCGCGGTAGAAACCGTTGGGGCTGATGTGGTGACGCAGGTGCACCTCGCCGGTTGTGGGCTCAACGGCCACATTGGGTGCAGTCAACGCATTATGCGAACGGTGCATGCCGCGTTTGGAAGGCGATTTCTTGTTTTGCTGAACGGCCATGGCCCGCTCCTCTACTCGATTGCTACGATCAAAAAAAGAAGGGCTGTACACGCACAGCCGCTTCGACAATTGGCGGGATTATAGCGGATAGGCCCCGCCTTCGCCCACAAACCCATCTTTCGGCGGTGAATGATTGGGCTTTTGTCGCTGATTGCCCACTTTCTCGACAACTCCTGCTCAGGCAAGGCCGTCCGGGAGCTCAGGTACTGCTCGCTCAGCTCTGCTCAATCTGCCCTGTTCACGGCTTGCGCTTTTGGCAGCCCACGGCGCCGGGGCGTAGAACGAAGCAGGATGCCAGACGGTCTTACCGCGCATCCTCCGGCATCTCGCGGCGCTGCTGTTGCAAAGCCGCGTCCAGCGCCTGCTGGTATTGCTGCTGAATGTGCTGGCTTTGGTCGCGCACCGTTGCCGAAGATGGCGCATCAACCAGCGCATTCCCCTGCGCAGATACCGCCGCCGCAGGCAGCGCAGCGCGCCCGGCGCCGAGCTGCTTTTTCGCCAACACGCCCACAATGGCCAAAGCCAGCACCAATCCGATCAATCCGAGAAAACGCATCCTCTCGTCCCTCCCGCACGACTCTTGCTACCACCGTACAACACCATCTCGCCCCCAGACGCAAACCACTATTCTGCAGGCCAAGAGCATATCCGCACGCTGCCACGCTTGCCTGAAATCTGTTTTATCCATCCTTTGAAAAATGCGTTGCGCCTCACAAGCCCATTCGATCAAGACATTCGCCAACAAGACGCCAGCCGCCACCGCACAGCGCCTGCTCAAGCTGACAGCAACGCAGACGATGGCCTTTTGAGCGCAAGCCGAAGGGAAGTTGCCTGCCAGAGCGCCTCTCATTGTTGTGCTGCTTGCGCGGCACACCCGGTCTGCGCTTCTGTCATGCCGCGCTCTACGCCTCGATTGACGCTCTTGCGGGCAGCTTCGCATACTCAAAGGAGGATGAACAGGCCCTATCATCCGCCGCATCCATCATCGCCACCGTCTGGCACCACAACGCCCGCCCTGCCCCACTCTGCCCATGCCCACTCCTCCAGATCAGGCACCCGCTCAAGCCGCTTTGTTTGACGAACCCAGCCACGCCACAAACACGGCGCATGCGGCCAGCGCCGCCAAGCATCCCAATCAGGGCACACCTGCATCCCATGCCCCAAAAACAACACGCAGCCGGCGCAGCACCGCTGTGCTACCCGCCCCACCCGATGCCGCCTTGCTGGAACTGGCCGCGCGCCTGCCGTCCCGGCTGCGCATGGGCACCTCGTCGTGGCACTTTCCCGGCTGGGCCGGGCTGGTGTGGGATGGCGACCATGCCGAAAGCACCCTTTCCAAAGCGGGGCTGGCCGCCTACGCCGCCCACCCGCTGCTGCGCAGCGTCAGCCTGGATCGCGCCTTTTACCGCCCCTTGAGCGCCCAGCAATACGCGCACTACGCCGCGCAAGTGCCCGATGACTTTCGCTTCGTCGTCAAAGGCCCGAGCCTGGTGTGCGATGCCCTGGTGCGTGCCGAAGACGGACGCGGCATGGCGCCCAATCCTGCTTTCCTGAACCTTGATCTGGCCGTGCGCGAATTCATCGAACCCGCCCTGCAAGGGCTGGGCCACAAGGCCGGCGCGCTGGTGTTTCAACTCAGCCCCTTGCCGCGCACGCTGTTGAATGATGTGCCCGCGTTGATCGAACGCATCGGCCATCTGCTGGCCGCCCTGCCGCCACTGGCCCCGGCAGCGCCCGATGGCGTCATCGCACTGGAAGTGCGCGACGCCGCTTTTTTAACCCCCGCCCACGCCCCGCTGCTGGCGCAAGCCCTGCGCGCCGCGCGCCAAGCCAGCGGCAACCCCGTCACCTACTGCCTGGGCCTGCACGCCAAAATGCCGCCGATTGAAGAACAACTGCCCCTGCTGCGGGCGCTGTGGCCCGGCCCGCTCGTCTGCCGCTGGAACCTGCACCGCCGCCACGGCGCCTACGGCTACGAAAGCGCCAAGGCGCAATACGCCCCGTTCGACCGCCTGCAAGACCCCGACCCCGAAACCCGCGCCCACCTCGCCCGTGTCATCACCGGCACCTGCGGCGCGGGGCAGAACGCTTACGTAACCATCAATAACAAGGCGGAAGGGAGTGCGCCGTTGTCGGTGGTGGCGTTGGGTGTTGCACTGGCTGCTGGGTAAATGTGCAATGGGACTTCAATGGGCGATCTCAAACCCGACGTGCAACGGCTTGCTGTTGATAGGGTGAGTCTTGGCGCGCTTGAAATGGCCTCGGAACTTCCTGCTTTGCCCCGCTTACGGCAGCATCTCACCGAGCGCTCTGGCCGCCTGCGCAAGCCCGCCCAGGATGGCGTCGCGGGCACGCGCTGAGAAGTCCTGCGGCAATTCGGCTTGCACGTGGGCAATGGCCGCTGGAGTCCGGGCGAGAAGCGCTTCGATGACCGGCTCGGCCGTCGAGGCATGGCCAACTTTCCGTGCCGTGTCATTGAAGTGCCTGCGTTGGATGCAGTCGTGCATGTCGTCGTGCCGGTGCTTGCCAAGCAGCGCCATGGCCAACTTGATTTCATGCGGAGACCGCTGGTTGGGGCCATCACCCAATACCGGATAGACCGACATCACGTCATACAGCGGGGTCAACCGGAAACGCCCGCGTGGCAGCAGCTGGATGCTGAAGTTCTTCGCATGGCCATCGGGCGCTCGCAGCAACCAGAACAGCACCTGTGCCGCCATCAGCGTTTTCATGTCGGCCTCGGCGTTCACCGATTGCCGCAGCGTGCCGAACAAGGCCTTGAGCCCCGGACCGCCCTCGCTCTCATATTTGTGCAAGGGCGAGCAGCCCTCGACCTGGCAAAAGTCTTCCTGTGGCAGACGCATGAGCCACTGCCCATTGGGTGCGACGCGCCGGTCGAAACGCTCCACCACCAGCACACGCTGTTGGCCGAAGGTCGCGATGCAGGCGTCAGCCACGGGCAATCCGTAAGCTTTCAGCAGCCGCAGGCATAGCCATTCGTTGTCGACGGACGTGCTGAAGTCCGCCCGCCGCCCGCCCATCAGGCCGAGCGGGAGCTTGAAGATGTGGCTCGTTGGCGTAGCACCACGAGGCACGAGCCATTGCCCGCCCCACCACAGGAAGGCCGTCTTCTCCTGCGCACCGGCCAGCGAGATGCGGAAATCGGCATCCGGGTCCCGCCCCACCGCGAAGGCTTGCGGCGAAACGGTTTCGATCAGGTGCCGCTGGATATCCTCCTCGGACAAAGGCACGCCCTCGATGCGATCGAAGCCGGCGGGCACCTCGTCTTCATCCAGGAGCTGGACGGCGCCCACGCAATCGCGCCCGATGACCTTCAGCAAATCGAACGGTTCGGTCGAGCCCGTCCGGAATCGCTCAGCCACACGGCGGCGGATCGCGTCGCTGTCCGGAAGCAGGTTGTCGAAGTAGTTAGCAACCTTCCGGCCCTTGACCGGCAGATTCTGGAGATTGAACGGCAGCGACAACGACAGCGGCCGGCCGATATCCGCCCCCATCCAGCCTGGGTCATACTGCAGTTCCATCTCACCGCGGGCGGGGATCGTCCACCGCCCCACGCGGACACCATTGGTCCAGATAGACAGGCTGCGACTGTGCGATCGACGCCCCATGTCACCAATCCGTGGTCGTCGTTGACACCGCAGCCTTGCCCCGGGACCCAACCACGGCCAACTCCAGGCCCAGCGCTGCGCACCATGCAAGCAGTTGCTCCACGCTCAGCTCGTGGGCGTTGAGTTCGAGATGAGAGACCCGCGACTGGCTCAGGCCGATGCGAGCAGCCAGCGCCGACTGGGTCAGCCCCTGAGCCTTGCGCGCAGCCTGCAGCATCGACCCAAGTTGGCCTGTAGTAACCAGAGGATGTGACGTCGGCAGCATGGCGAATACCTAGGATTCAGATAAGTGCAAAATAGCTGAAAAACAGATATTCGTCAAATATCTGAAATTCAACTAAGAACCTGTTCACGATCTTTTGCTGCGTGCATACTGAAGCCATGCGCCAAAGAACCTAC
>JAUMWT010000053.1 GCA_030529505.1 Allobrachymonas sp.
GGGCGTGCCGCACTTCGTGCTGATTTCCACCGACAAGGCCGTGCGCCCCACCAACGTCATGGGCGCGAGCAAGCGCCTGGCCGAACTCTGCCTGCAAGCCCTGGCCGCTTGTTCGGAGGTGGACTTTGCCGCGCTGGATGCGGCGATGGGCGCGGCAGTGGGGGCGGTGAGGCCAGTGGCTTATGCGGCCTCAGTGGCGCCAAGCGGAGTGGCGTCAAGCGGAGTGGCCGCATATGCAGCAAGCGCTGCGGTTGGGGCCACAGCGCCTGCAGTCACAGCTGCAGCTACCGACTCCATCAGCGATGTGGGGCGTGTAACATCAACAGCTCCAATCGTCTCAACCGCTTTATCCGCGCCTGTGCCATGCCGCACCTGCTTGTCGATGGTGCGTTTTGGCAATGTGCTGGGCTCGTCCGGCTCGGTGGTGCCGCTGTTTCGCCAGCAGATCGCGCAGGGCGGGCCGATCACGCTCACGCATGCGGACGTGACGCGCTATTTCATGACCATTCCCGAAGCGGCGCAACTGGTGCTGCAAGCCGGCGCCATGGCGCAGGGCGGCGAGGTGTTTGTGCTCGACATGGGCGAGCCGGTGCGCATCATCGATCTGGCGCGTGACATGGTCGTGCTCTCGGGCCTGACCGTGCGTGATGCCGAGCATCCGCATGGCGACATCGCCCTGCACATCACGGGCCTGCGCCCGGGCGAAAAACTCTACGAGGAATTGCTGATTGGCGACAACCCCCAGCCCACCGAGCACCCGCGCATCATGAAGGCGCAAGAAAGCTTCTTGCCCTGGCCGCAGTTGCAGCAGCAGTTGCTGGCCTTGCAGGGCTGCATGGTTGCCCACGACGTGGCGGGCCTGGTGCGTTTGTTGTTGCAATTGGTCAGCGGCTTTCGCGCCGGGCCGGTGGTGGATAACATCACGCTGCAACAAGCGGGCGCGCCATTTGCAGGCGGGGCAGAAACAGCGCAGGCTGCGCAGCCCTTGTCGTGATCTTGTTTGGGGACGGGCGGGCGCAGCTCCATGCGCCCGAACGCGCTTGAGGATCTTGAGGGTGCTTGAGCGCGACTGAAGGCAATTGAACTTGGGTGGCGCACAGGCTGCCTTAACCGGCCACCTTGACTGGCCGCCAGCGCAGCCATGCCAGGCCAGCCACTTGCAACAACATGCAAAAAAGCGGCGGCAACAAACCTTCAGGGCTGGCAAAGCCTTGCAAATACGCGGTTTTGCCCCATTTGCTTGCTCAGCACGCGATGCGTTATTTACCTACAATGCACGCGACCTTTCGCGCGTGAAACGCACAGCAGACGCATATCAGGCGCGCACATGCAAGGACTACGCAATGTGCCTACGGCAAGGCCGATGCCTGCATGCGGAACCCCATCCATTCAAAAAACGGAGCAGAAAACTTCCATGAAACGCATCTTTCTTTTTCTGGCGACCAATTTGGCCGTGATGCTGGTGTTGAGCACCATCATCTCGCTTTTCGGGCTGAATCGCTACCTCACGGCGCATGGCATCGACTACGCCTCGCTGATGGTCTTTTCGCTGGTGGTGGGCTTTACCGGCTCCATCATCTCTTTGCTCATGAGCAAGACGATGGCGAAATGGTCGATGGGCCTGACCATGATCACCGAGCCGCGCACGGCCGATGAGGCCTGGATCGTGCAAACCGTGCAGCGCCTGGCCGACCGTGCCAACATCGGCATGCCCGAAGTCGGCATTTACGAAGGCGAGCCCAATGCCTTTGCCACCGGCGCTTTCAAAAACTCGGCGCTGGTGGCCGTTTCCACCGGCCTGCTGGCGAGCATGACGCGCGATGAGGTCGAGGCCGTGCTCGGCCACGAAGTGGCACACATCGCCAACGGCGACATGGTGACGCTGACCCTGGTGCAAGGTGTGATGAACACCTTCGTGATCTTCTTGAGCCGCGTGATCGGTTACGCAGTGGACTCTTTCCTCAGCAAGGGTGAAGAGCGCCGCGGCCCGGGCGTGGGCTATTACGCCACCTACATCGTGCTTGAAATGGGCTTGGGGCTTTTGGCTTCGATGATCGTGGCCTGGTTCAGCCGCCAGCGCGAATTCCGCGCCGATGCGGGCGCAGCCGAACTGATGGGCCAGCGCCAGCCCATGATCAACGCCCTGCGCCGCCTGGGCGGCGTGCCTGCAGGCGAACTGCCCGCCAATATGCAGGCCATGGGCATCACCGGCTCCATCGGCAAGCTGTTTGCTTCGCATCCGCCGATCGAACAGCGCATTGCCCGCTTGCAGCAAGCGGGGCAGTGAAGCGATGGTTTGAATCTGCTGTACACCTTGCCCAAGCGATGCTCGCTCGGGGGCAGGCCATAAAAAAAGCGACCGGTAACGGTCGCTTTTTTTGTTAACTAATACGGAGCTTGCCAGCGTCACCGAAGATGGTGGGTTTATATTGACTCACTCTCCGAAGTCGCTTCATTGAAAAAAGCGCGCGAACCATTTAGCTTTGCTGCGATTTTTGCTTGCAGTTCAGGCCTTTGATGCCAAGCACCACTTCAAAGATAGAGTCCTGAGTCTTATTAATGCGCTGTCGCATACTACAAGTAGAAATGAGATTGGAAGCACTTGGTTAGGAAGTATCGAAAAATTCTCATGTCAATATTGGATCGCCTCTTGCTCGGCATGCTCATAGCATGCGCTTTTGCCTTCAACACAGGATGTTCCACTGCCATGTCTCAGGCCACCAGTACGCACCCCAATAGCCCCTCTGCCTCTGCGACCATGTGGGAATGGCCCCTGAAATTCACGGCGCATAACTTCAGCGCCTTTACCTATAGCACCTACGGTGCCAAAGTAAGGTATGGCAATCGAAGCTATATCAACGCCCCTGAGGATAAGCTGCAGATCTCCTCCGAATCGCTGGGAGACAAATATCCTGACAATCTTGGCGCCAGCCACCTGGCCATTCCCAACTTTCCGCCGCCTGCCCAGGTAAGCTGGCGGTCCAAGGACGGCACGCCCTTGCAGGCTGAGGTGGATATGGCCGAAATCTTCAAGGACGGCTTGATTCGTCATCGCTTGAAGCGCGAAGAAATTTCAGAAATCGGCAGCATCCCCAGCCCTGACATCATCCTGGAGGTCAATGACCGCACCATCAATGTCTATATGCGGGCCCATATCAGCACCAAGGAATACCAAATTCCTGGCAACAAATACAGCAAACACCGTCGGGACCTGATCAAGGTCTATAGCCGCACGTATTAAGGAAGAAGAAGCGCATCATGGGTAAAGACGTTGATGAAGTCGGTTATGACTTAGCCACACAGGCCGATCTGGATCGTTATGCCGAAGTGCAACAGCAGCTCACACAGATGCAGGCACCTTTGTTGCTCGATACAAGCAATCCGCATCAGCCCCTGATATTGCAGCTATAGACTCTATGCCGCTTATCGCATACATTAGCCATGTACTCATCAGCAAAAGGGGAATGCATGTTATCCGCCAAGCGCGCCTTGCCCTGTCTTGCAAGTGCATTACTCATCATCAGCACAGGATGTTCCACTGCCATGTCTCAGGCCACCAGCACGCACTCCAATAGTCCCTCTGCCTCTGCGACCATGTGGGAGTGGCCCCTGAAATTCACGGCGCATAACTTCAGCGCCTTTACCTATAGCACCTACGGTGCCAAAGTAAGGTATGGCAATCGAAGCTATATCAACGCCCCTGAGGATAAGCTGCAGATCTCCTCCGAATCGCTGGGAGACAAATATCCTGACAATCTTGGCGCCAGCCACCTGGCCATTCCCAACTTTCCGCCGCCTGCCCAGGTAAGCTGGCGGTCCAAGGACGGCACGCCCTTGCAGGCTGAGGTGGATATGGCCGAAATCTTCAAGGACGGATTGATTCGTCATCGCTTGAAGCGTGAGGAAATCGCCAACACCACCAATATGTTCACGCCTGACATCATTTTGGAAGTCAATGACCGCACCATCAATGTCTATATGCGTGCGGACATTAGCACCAAGGAATACCAAATTCCTGGCAACAAATACAGCAAACATCGTCGGGACCTGATCAAGGTCTACAGCCGCACATATTAAGGAAGAAGAAGCGCATCATGGGTAAAGATGCTTACGAAGTTGGCTATGACCTGGCCACACAGGCCGATCTGGACCGCTATGCCGAAGTGCAGCAGCAGCTCACACAGATGCAGGCGCCTTTGTTGCTCGATACAAGCAATCCGCAGCAGCCCCTGATATTGCAGCTATAGACTCTATGCTGCTTATCGCATACATTAGCCATGTACTCATCAGCAAAAGGGGAATGCATGTTATCCGCCAAGCGCGCCTTGCCCTGTCTTGCAAGTGCATTACTCATCATCAGCACAGGATGTTCCACTGCCATGTCTCAGGCCACCAGCACGCACTCCAATAGTCCCTCTGCCTCTGCGACCATGTGGGAGTGGCCCCTGAAATTCACGGCGCATAACTTTGCAACAGGCTGCTTCAATACCCACGAATGCTCTATCCGGTATGGAAACTTCACACATGGTTCGGAAAGAGTGCATCCATCTGTTGAATCTTATGGAAGACCCTTTGAGCGGCTGTTTGATAGTGTGCGTATTGCCATTCCCAACTTTCCGCCGCCTGCCCAGGTAAGCTGGCGGTCCAAAGACGGCACGCCCTTGCAGGCCGAAGTGGATATGGCCGAAATCTTCAAGGACGGCTTGATTCGCCATCGCTTGAAGCGCGAAGAAATTTCAGAAATCGGCAGTATCCCCAGCCCTGACATCATCCTGGAGGTCAATGACCGCACCATCAATGTCTATATGCGGGCCCATATCAGCACCAAGGAATACCAAATTCCTGGCAACAAATACAGCAAACACCGTCGGGACCTGATCAAGGTCTATAGCCGCACGTATTAAGGAAGAAGAAGCGCATCATGGGTAAAGACGTTGATGAAGTCGGTTATGACTTAGCCACACAGGCCGATCTGGATCGTTATGCCGAAGTGCAACAGCAGCTCACACAGATGCAGGCACCTTTGTTGCTCGATACAAGCAATCCGCATCAGCGCCTTTACATCGCCGCCATGGACGGCACCGAGAACAGCGTCTATCAGGACCCGCCCAAGGAATGGAGTGCTGTTGGCAAGATTTACAAGCAACTTGATGACATCAGGCCGGTAGGTGTGGTTTCCGGTTATGTTGAAGGCATAGGCACCCAGCGCAATAAGCTGGCCGCCAAATGGGACAGCATCAATGGCTACAGCTTTGATGAGCGCCTGGAGACGGCGTATTACAAATTTTGCGTACAAGCAGGAGCGTGGCTCAAGGAAGACCCACAAGCGCAAATCCGTGTCGCTGGCTTGGGCTTCAGCCGAGGGGCCGAGCTCTCCGCTGCCTTGAGCCGAGTCATCCATGAACGCGGCATCATGGATCCAGATGATGCCAAGTTTCAGGAAAAAGATGGCTTGATCACCCAGATTGAATACACGCGCGGCCACTTGGTACAGCCCGGCCAAACCCCCCAAGCCCTGATGCTGTTTGACCCTGTGGCCACCAGTGTGCTTGAGCACGACCGCCGCGTTGCCCCCTCGGTACTGGGCGCCTTGGTCCTAACGGCCAGAGATGAAGCCCGCGATTTATTCAAAGGCAACCGCTTGATTGCCGATGGCTTGACGGAAAACGGCTACTTTCTCAACGCCACAGTGCCTGGCGCGCACAGCGATCTGGGCAACACCTACCCTCGCAATGGGCTGGGCGTACTCAGCGCCAATTTGGCTGTGGATTACCTCAATAGCCTGAGCAATCAGGACTTTTTGCACAAGCAAACGCCTCCGCAGCAGCCTGAGCAATACGCGATTCATCGCTCGTACGAGCACTTGCCGATTTACAACACAAACGGCTTTCATGATGGTGAGCGGGACTTTATCCATCAGCCTGGTCCCAAATGGCAGTGCAAGGTTGAGCCGCAATCAGACTGCACGAGCAAAGCGCCTGTGGGCACCGCGCTGAATGCGCAGATTGCACGCCAGCCGGTTCGTATCCAGGAGGTAGATGCGCCGCCACAGATACAGAGCCAAGATAAAACACCAACACAGGCGAGTAACGATATTGAGGCCCTGTTTTTGCGCATGAGCGATGCGGCCATGCGGGGGGATCACGAGGCGGTGTTGCAAGTGGGGCGAGCCTATCGTGAAAGCTCGGCGGGGCAGGCCTGGTTGCAGCAGGGGCGTGAATACAACCAGGCGCAGCAAGAAGCGTTGGAGCAGCAAATGGCCCAACAGCAAGCGCAGCAGCAGACCGAGGCCCAGCGGGGGCCGGTTATGACCATGCAGTGAGGGTCAAGCGACTGAAACGACAAATCATTATGAACACAAATAATTTGCAAGAGTTGGCTTTAAGGCTCAGCGCGTTTACCGATGCCCTTGAGCAGCGCGCGACTCGCATGCATGAGAGCATGGAGCGCAGTGGTCAAGCCATGGCGCAGTCGGCCCAAGGGATAGATGGGCAGGTGCGCAGCCTGTCGCAGAATGTGATCGCAGCGGTTCGCGATGAAAGTCGTCACGCAGTGGAAGCTGGAGCGCGTGAAGGTGTGGCCCCTGTGATTGAACAATTGCAGCAAAGTATTCGCTCCATACAGACGAGCAGTGAGACCTTGCGCGTCCAAAGCCAAACATTGCATAGCAAGCAACGCAGCATGGTATGGCTATCAGGCTTGGCGTTGTTGGTCGGCTCTTTGCTTGCTGCAGGTGGAAGTGCTTATTTCGTTTGGAAGAATCAGCAAGAGCTCAAGCGTGGAGAGTTTGGCAGGGACATTCTTGATGCGACTCGTACCGGGGCCATTAACCGATGTGGTGAAGCTTTATGTGTGCGAGTTGGGAGCACGCCGCAGTATTACGATAAGAATAGAGAATACGTCTTGCTGAAGTGAGGTTTGATGCAGCAATGCTGAAGAGCAGTCATCTGCTGGATCACAAGAAAACGGGCGCCATGAGCGCCTGTTTGATTTTGTGTGCTCATTTGCCTGTTTGAATTTCATTGGCCGAGATTTTTTTGGGTCGTTTGCATGGCTTGGGATTGAACACGGGCTGCGGCCCAATCCACCACCTCTTTGGCCATTTGATCGGCCGCTTGCCCCAGGGCTTGCACCACGGCGGGTACTTCCTTGATGGCGGTGGGCTGTTTCACCACAAAGCTGCGGCTGGCCACGATGCGGTTGCTGCCGGTGTGGATGAGCTGGGCATCCAAACGGATGATGGCTGTGGGCAAGGCGCTGCCGTTTTCGTACACGCTGTGAAAATCACGCAGCTGGCTGGCGAGCAGATAGTCCACCTGGGCGCTGGGGCCTTCGTCGGTATCAACCGTGGGCAAGCGGCCATCGGCCATGAAGGCATCCAGCAAGCGGTTGCGCAGCAGCTGCGGCGGCGCTTCGTTCCACACTGCGCCCTGGTACACCTGCAAGCGGTCGGCCTGCGGCATGACGACGATGCGCTTGCCCGCCAGCACGCCGTTGGCGACTGGGCGGGCAATGCGCAAGGCGGGGCTGTTGGCGGCAGGGGATGTGGCCGTGGCAGGCAGGGGCTGTGCGCTGGGCAGCACATAGGTATCCACCGGTGTGGCCGCAGGCAGGATGGAACAGGCGGTGATCAGACTGCTGGCACCCAGTGCGGCGGCCCAGCGGGCGAAGGATGTGGCGATAGCTGCGGTCATTGGTGCAGTCACTGAAGCGGGTTGGGTGGCTTGGGTGCGTTGCAAGCGCGTGGCCAGCCGAACGAATGGCGTGAAGCGCATGCGCCGTATGCGGGGCGCGAACCGCGCCGCAGGTGGCTCGGCTTTGCACACGGTGCCAGCGTGCCGATCGGGCGATGCATCATGCGGCAAGGGGTGTGGCCCAGGCGCCGTAAGGCGTGTCGGGCACAGGCGCAGGTGCAGGTGGGTTGGGGCGCGGGTCATGGGGCAAATTCCTTCATCGATTCGCGGTTGATGAGCGAACGCGCCGAGCTGTCCTCCAGCTGGCGCAGCACGCCTTGCAGGGTGTTGAGGGTGCCGCGCAGTTCGGTCA
>JAUMWT010000054.1 GCA_030529505.1 Allobrachymonas sp.
GAATACCGGCCTGTCACGCCGGGGGTCGCGGGTTCGAGCCCCGTCCACTCCGCCAACTTATCTAAGTCATTGATTTCCAATGACTTTTTTGGCAGAGGGCTTCAAAGGACATGTACTAAAACATGTACCAATGGAGCCTTTTATTTTTGCCCGAGGCTCCAAGCACCCTATTCATTTCTATACGCCCACCGAAAAACGCCGCAAACAAAAAAAGCCTCCTTTTTAGGAGGCTTTTTTGTTTCAGTTGGGAACAATTACTCTTTGTTGTAAAAGCGCATTATTTTGTGAGGATTTTATTTTTCTGAAACGAATTGCATTATGATCCTTTTGGGTGCCCTTTTGGGTGCCTTTTCATCTTTTTATTCTGTGAAGAGGCTTCTATGAAAAAAACATTGACAATTGCGTCTTTGACACTGGCTGGGCTGCTTCCGCTCTCGGCTCATGCCGGGGAGGTGTACGGCGGGCTTGGCATCTATGGCCCACAAATTGGCTACGCCCACCCCCTAAATGACAAGTTCACTGTTCGCGGTGATCTCAATGGCGGCTTCAACTATTCCCGCAATGTCAACTCTGGCGGGGTTGACTATCGAGGCAAGTTCAAGGGCCAATACGCTGGCGTTTACGCCGACTGGTTCCCCGGAAGCTCGGCTTTCCGCCTGACTGGCGGCGTCGCATTTCATGACAGCAAGGTGACGATTGACGCCAAAGCTGGCGCAAACGTAAACGCAACCATCAACGACATTCCTGTTGATCTGAAAGACAGTTATGCGCGCGGCACTGCAAAATTCCCCGGTGCAGCCCCCTATCTCGGCATTGGTTGGGGCCACAAGAACTCCAGCCAAAAAGGCTGGGGCTTCTACGCAAACTTGGGTGTAATGCTTGGCAAGTTCAAGATCAAGAACTACGACCAAGACATTACAACGAACCCTCATGTGATTGCCGCAC
This sequence comes from Allobrachymonas sp., assembly GCA_030529505.1. Classification (GTDB taxonomy): domain Bacteria; phylum Pseudomonadota; class Gammaproteobacteria; order Burkholderiales; family Burkholderiaceae_C; genus Brachymonas. The sequence continues at coordinate 946 of JAUMWT010000054.1, forward strand.
AGCAGGCCTTGGGGCGTAAAGTGATCACCCAACAAGACATCGAGGTTGAAATCAACAAGGCCCAAGGCGAATTGAACAAGCTGAAAGCCATGCCTGTTGTGAACGTTGGTGTCACTTACCGCTTCTAAGCAAATTCAAGCACACCAAAACGAAACGCCATTTAAGGAAACACTTAAATGGCGTTTTTTTACATCCATTCGAATCACAAACCCATCAGTCAGTGCCTTGCATCTTCACGCCCATCTAAAAAGCCTGCTCTCAGAAGCCGCCCAAAATCTCAAGGCAAGGCGCTTGGAGATGGAACGGGATAGGAGATGCAAGGCGCACATCTTTCTTTGCATGTAGCGCACTGCATAGGCCGTGCTATGGAGAAGACTTGAAACGCAGCAGACCGCCCGCTTCCGTTTTCAAGCGCCCGTGAGGGGATGTGAACAGGCTCTGAGATCGTTGGCTTGATTGAGCTCACCTTCTGCGCGAGCACTCGCTGTTTCTGTTGGCTGCGTATTGCTTGCTTGGCCATCCCTCTATTTCCAGTCGTATGGCTGCGCCAATCCGCCCTTGAATACACGCCGTGCTCTGTATCATGCAGAGATTTTTCGCACGCTGGGGCAGGCATATGTTGAGCATGTTGGCATGGGCTGGTTCTACATCGTCTGGTTTTGATCGCGCAGCGCACATGGCACGCCGCAGCTGGCTGCGCATGGCCGCTGGCTTGGCGCTGTTGCCTGCCGCCATCTCTTCCCAAGCACTGGCGCAAACGCAAAAGCCCACCCGCAAGCGTCACCGCTATCCACTAGCAGCCGGGCGCTATTACTGGATTCCGCAAATCGCTCCCACGGGGCCAGTGGTCACGGTCGTGAATCTGCACACGCAAATGGTGCAGGTGTTTCGCAATGGTGTGGCCATCGGCTTTTCCAGCGCCAGCACCGGCAAAGCGGGTTACGGCACGCCGTCCGATCTGTTTTCGATTCTGGAAAAGCGCCGCCATCACCGATCCAGCACCTACAACAACGCCCCCATGCCCTGGATGGTGCGGCTCACCTGGTCGGGCGTGGCCTTTCATGCTGGACCCTTGCCAGGCTACCCGGCTTCGCACGGCTGCATTCGCCTGCCGCACGACTTTGCACCGAAGTTTTTTGAAACGGTGGCGCGCGGCGACACGGTCTGGATCACCCGCAACACCTTGCCCAGCCAAGCCTCGCCCATGAGCACGCTGGCTCCCATCACGCCAGACGGGCAGCCTCTGCTGACACCAGCCGCTTTTGAGCAAGCCGAGTATTGGCGCCCGGAAACCACCGAGTCATTAGGCGTTGGCACACAGCCTTTGAATGTGTTGGCCAGCCTCTCGCAGCAGCGCCTGTATGTGCTGCAGCAGGGCAGTTTGCTGGCCGCGGCTGCCCTGCCCGCCCAAGCCCGGGCGGTGCAACTGGATGGCGGCGCACTGTTTGAATGGCAAGCGGATCCGCAAGCATCTGCAAACCCTGCCGCTCGCAATGCGACAGGGTATTGGCAGGCGCATGACGCCAATGCCTCGCAATGGGGCGATGCCTTGCTGCAAAGCGTGCTGCCTGCGCAAGCCGCTTTCACCCGGCGTCTGCACAAGCTCTTGGGTCATGGCAGCAGGCTGTTCATCTCTCACCTGCCCGCCGTCAATGACCTGCACTGGGCTGCAGAATCAGCCGCTCGGAGTTAAAACCTTTTGCCACTTTTTGCTGATGCAAGGCAAGCCGCTTAAAAAGCCATTGACACATGCCCTGTGCCGCACAGACTGACGGACTCGGGCAGGAGAAGCCCGACGGCAAGTCACGCACGGAGCAGCACATCAGCAGATGACCGCACCTGAAGATGCGGCCTTGCCATGCGAGAGCCCCTCATCCATCGATTCAATCGGCCACACCCGTGTGCGATTTGAAATAGGGCCCAACCGGTTTTGCCTGCACACGCCGCCGCCGGATTTGCTTGTTCGCTGTTCTGGGCAGAAACCTTTACAAGCCCCGCCCACGCCTTGAAAAAAGCCCCGTAGCCGATATATGCAAGTTGGCAATGTCGCCGCAGAGTGAATCACTTTCTTTCAGGAGGAAATCATGACATCGTTGATGACACGCGGTACCCTGTTTGACGAGCTGTTCAAAGACGTGGCCCCGGGCTTTTTCATCAAGCCCCTGCATGGTGACCCCTTGCCTGCGGCCTCGCAAATCCGCATCGACGTGAACGAGAATGACAAGGAGTTTGTCGTGCAGGCTGAAATGCCTGGCGTGCCCAAAGAGGACATTCACGTCTCCATTGATGGCAACACCGTGACTTTGCAGGCCGAAGTCAAGCAACACGACAAGCAAACCGATGGCGAACACGTTTTGCGCAGCGAGCGTTATTTCGGCTCAGTGTCGCGCAGCTTCCAACTGCCGGTGGAGATTGACGAAGCGGCTGCCAAAGCCAAGTATGAAAACGGCGTGTTGCTGCTGACCCTGCCCAAAAAAGTGAGCCGCACGCCACAAAAGCTGATCGTGGAATAAAGGCTTATTCAAGTACCTTGTATAGCTTGTAGGCCGTGCAAGTCAATCCAGAATTGACAAGCTGACAATTGGGTGGACTAGAAGCCAGGCCATGTTTGCACGGTGGCGTGCTTACCCCGTCGGTCACTGTAAATCAGCCCTGCAAACACAAAGCCTCTGTCCGATTGGGCAGAGGCTTTGTTTCATCCAGCCATTTGATGCACGATGGTCACCACAACTGCTCGCATTCTCCATCGCATGTTTGCCCGCAGCATGCGCCACTGTGCCATGCGACAGGCCATGGAACCCAGTGTGCAGCTTACTGTCGCAATTTCTGCAGCAAGCTGGCTGTGGAGGGATCCAGCCCGTTTGTATTTCCATCACGCCAACGGCGCGACAGATCCTGGGCCAGCGCCTTGCCCTGCTCCACGCCCCATTGGTCGAAGCTGTTGATGTCCCACACCGCGCCGCACACGAAAGTGCGGTGCTCGTACAGCGCCAGCAAAGCGCCCAGGGTACGCGGCGTCAGCCCCGGCAACACGATGAAGGTGCTGGGCCGCCCGCCTGCAATGCGGCGTTGGGGGTCGGGGTGATCGTGCCCCAGCATCAGCGCCTGGGCTTGCGCCAGCGCATTGGCCAGCAACAAAGTGTGGTGCTCGGGCCAGTCGTGCTCCTCTTGCCGCACGGCGATGAATTCGACTGGAATGATCTGCGTGCCCTGGCGCAGCAACTGAAAAAAGGCATGCTGCCCATTGCTGCCCGGCTCGCCCCACACGGTGGGCGAAGTAGGCCAATGCACGGCTGAGCCCGTGCGCGTGACGCTTTTGCCGTTGCTTTCCATCTCCAGCTGCTGCAGGTAAGCCGGCAGGCGCTGCAAATCGGCATGGTAAGGCGCGATGCAGCGGCTGCTGTAATGCAACAGGCTGCTTTCCCAGACTTGCAACAGGCCTAAAAACAAAGGCAGGTTCTCGGCCGGTGGAGCTTGCACAAAGTGGCGATCCATCGCATGCGCGCCCGCCAGAAATTGCCGAAAGCCCTCGGCCCCAATGGCAATGGCCAGCGGCAGGCCAATGGCCGACCACAAGGAATAGCGCCCGCCCACCCAGTCCCAAAAGCCGAAGGTGGTGCGGATGCCCAAGGCCGCAGCGGCCTCCACCTGCGTGGTGATGCCTACGAAGTGCTGATGCACGGGTACATCCTCACCCGCCGTTTGCTCGGCGAACCATTGCAAGGCCGTGCGGGCATTGACCATGGTTTCGAGTGTGGTAAAGCTTTTGCTCGATACGATGAAGAGCGTGCTGTGCGGGTGCACTTTGTCGAGCACTTTTTGCAGGGCGTGCCCGTCCACGTTGCTCACGAAATGAAAACGTTTGCCGCGCACGGCATGCGCCCGCAACGCCTGCACAGCCATGCAGGGGCCCAGGTCGGATCCGCCAATGCCGATGTTGACCACATCGGTGATGCTGGCATCGTCACGCACCGATTGGGCAAAGGCCAGAAAGGCGCTGCGGGTGGCGTCCACCTCTCGCCAAATGGGCAGCAGGTGGGCGGGCACCGCATCGGCATGGGGGGCGCGCAGCAGCCAGTGCATGACCTGGCGCTGCTCGCTCGTGTTGATGGCTGCGCCAGCAAACATGGCATGGCGCAGCGCCAACACCTGGCGCGATTCGGCCAGCGCCAGCAGTTGCTGCCACACAGCGCCATCGATGTGCGCTTTGGAAGCATCGGCGTGCAGCAGCTCGCCTTGCGCATCGTGCACGGTGCGGCTGAATTGCGCCAGCCGGCCGGGGTCGGCGGCAAAGGCCGCGCGCACATCGAAGTGGCCGCCCTGCTCACCCAGCGCCCGCTCGCCCGTGGGCGCAAAACGCGGCGCCAGAGCCTGCAGCGCCTGCCAAGCAGGGCTCTGGTTCAATGCAATGATTTGGGGCATGGGTTGAAAGGGCTGGGCGACGTGATCAGTTGGCGTTGCCATGTCTGCCACGGATTGATGGGTTTGCTGCTTCACGCCTGAGCCAACATGAGTTGTTCGAGCTTTTCGGCATCGGCCGAAAAGGCGCGGATGCCTTCAGCCAGTTTTTCGGTGGCCATGGCATCGTTGTTCAATGCCAAGCGGAAGGCCGGTTCGTAATGTTCGTTGATGGGGATGAAACGCTCGCCCGCCTTACTCGCTTGCAACGGCGGCTCAGCCGCATCTTCGACCGGCGTGGCTGCCAATTGCGCCAACAATTGCGGGCTGATGGTGAGCAGGTCACAGCCAGCCAAGGCCATGATCTGGCCCGTGTTGCGAAAGCTTGCGCCCATGATCTCGGTACGAATGCCGTGCTGCTTGTAATAGGCGTAAATCTCGCGCACCGATTGCACGCCAGGGTCGGCCACACCGCTGTGCGCCGCTTCATCCCATTGGCTGCCCGCCTGCTTTTTGTGCCAGTCGTAAATGCGGCCCACAAAGGGCGAAATGAGCTGCACGCCTGCATGCGCGCAAGCCGCTGCCTGGCAAAAAGCAAACAGCAGGGTGAGGTTGGTGTGAATGCCGCGCTGCTCCAGCTGACGGGCGGCTTCAATGCCTTCCCATGTGGCGGCGATTTTGATCAGCACCCGGTCGATATGCACGCCCTGGCCCTGGTACAGCTCGATCAGGCGCTCGGCACGGGTGATGGTAGCCATGGTGTCAAAGCTCAGGCGTGCGTCCACCTCTGTCGAAACCCGTCCGGGAATGTGCTCAAGGATTTCGCAACCGAAACGCACCAGCAAGTGATCCATGGTGTTGTGCAAATCGCGCGTGCCCACTTTGGCCACGGTTTGCGCCAGCAGCGGCGCGTATTGGGGCTGCTGCACGGCTTTCAGAATCAGCGAGGGATTGGTGGTGGCGTCTTGCGGCTGGTATTGCGCCAGCTGGTGAAAATCGCCCGTATCGGCCACCACAGTGGTGTACTGCTTGAGGTATTCGAGTTGGTTCATGGCAGCATTATCCGGTAGGTCAAAAACAGGAATGAGGCTTGGTGCAACCGCTCATCACGCGCCATCCGTGCGCTCGGCCACAGTGGCTCGCAAGCCATCCAGCAATTGCTGCAAGGCCTGGCGCACCTGGGCCTCGCTGCAGCCCAGCACCAGGGCATCGTCCAGCACGTCTTGCAGCAGCGCCTTCAGCTCTGCATAGTTTTCATTCAGCACTTTCACGGACTCGTGGCAAGACACCACGCTGCCATCGGGCTTGCGCCAGATCACCTCCGGCCTGCTGGGGCGGACTGTATTCATGCACTGCTTTCCACACGCCAGCCATGCCCCGCCTCTTGCTGCAGGGCTTGGCACACCACGGGCAGAGCCTCTTGCAATTGCGCTTGCAAAACAAAGGGCGGGTTGATGACGAAAATGCCGCTGGCGCGCAGACCACGCGCATCGCCCGTGCTGCTGCGCCCCACCGACAAGGTGGCATGCAACCAGCCCCTGCCTGCTTTTTGCGCCAGGGTTTTGAGGCGGCGCGGCAGATCATGCGCTTCTGGCCGCGCGATGATTGGGTACCACACCAGATAGCAGCCCGTGGCAAAACGTTGCAAGGCATCCTGCATGCAGCTGATGACCTGGCCGTAATCGCTTTTGAGTTCATAGCTAGGATCCATCAGCACCAGCGCGCGCCGACTGGGCGGCGGCAACAGAGCCTTGAGGCCCGTGAAACCATTGTTGCGCACCACCTGTACGCGCGCAGCTGGGCCGCTCTGCGCCCCTTGCCACTCAGCCATTTGCTTGTGCAGCAAGCGGCTGTCGGTGGGGTGCAGTTCAAACACGCGCAGTTGGTCTTGCTCGCGCATCAGGTCTGCAGCAATCAGTGGGGAGCCAGGGTATTTGCGCAGCCCCCCTGCCCCATTGAAATCAGCCAGCACTTGCAGATAGGCCGCCAGCGCTTCGGGCGCCTGCTCTGCTTCTGGCGCACCAGGGCCGTATTGCCGCCACAGCGGCAATATGGCTGCAGCCGCTTCCTGGCTGGTTTGCGCTTCTGCACCATCCAGGCGATACAAGCCAGCGCCCGCATGGGTATCCACCAGCAGCAGCGGTGTTTCTTTAGCTCTGGTGAGATAACGCAAGATGGCCACCACGCTCATGTGCTTGAGCACATCGGCATGGTTGCCCGCATGGAAGGAATGGCGGTAACTGAACATGATGGCGGCAAGTGTAGGGCCTGTTCATGCTGTTTTTGACAGAACAGGCGATGGCCTTTTGAGCGCAACCCAAAGGAATGAATGTTGCCTGAGCCAGGTCAGCCATGCCATCCATTGATCCAGATGCCATACGTCACTTTGCCGAATGCCTGGCTTGGAGCGCCCTGCTCTTGCCCGCTTTTCTTCGACGCTCTTTGGGCTTTTGGTGACTCCCCCAAAACCCGGCTTCCCCCCCTCGTCATCCCTTACACAGCTGCGCCCGCCACAGCCGAATCTTTGTATAATGCGCGGCTTGCTTGCGATTGGGTTCCGCAGCATGCAGCAGT
>JAUMWT010000055.1 GCA_030529505.1 Allobrachymonas sp.
GGCGCTGCGCCGCATCGGTGCGCACCAGCCCGGCGCTGTGCACCGATTGGGCCAGTGCCACGAAAATGCTGGGCAGCAGCCGAGCCAAGTCGCACAGCCTACAAAAAAAGCCCGATTAATCTCACCCAATCCCATCCATTTATCTCATTCTCCTTTAGAATGTGCCTCGATATGCGCAACCTCAATACGATCTTCGTTGACTTGATATGCAACAGGTGTCCACCATGCACGCGAGCTTATGCGCGCGTTCGCCCGTTTTAGGGTTGGTAATGATGGCGCTTGGCGTCATGGCCGTCCTGCCAGTGTTTGTTGAAAGTTTCTTGGGGTTGATTCTGCTTCCGCTTCTTGGGCTGCGATCAGCTCGCCTCTGTTGGCGGCATCCAGCCAAAATCCCGCCGAAATGACGTAACCTGGTATTTTAGAATGAGCCTATGCGTCACTCCTGATTCATGTGGGGCAGCCGTTTTCGGAGCCGCAAGTGGCGGTGGCCTTCGGCTCTTATGCCTGGTGCTTGCCTGATCAGCGACTGAATGCGCTTGGCTTGGGAGACGACGCATGGCGGCGGGCGGCGCGCTGGGTTGGGCCTCCTGCCTTCCGGCGGCCTGCAGCGGGACTGGCTGCGCCGCGCGGTGCCGGGCGTGGCGCGTATCCGGCATCGGCGCGAGCGTAGCCGCTGCGCTTGCTGCCATCAGCGCGGGTAGCGTGACCACTGTGGCCGTTGCGATCAGCGTAGCGCGCGCCTTTGCGTGGGGCCGAACGTGCGGGGCGCCCATCAAACGATTGCTTGCGGCCGCGTGCTGGAGCTTTAGGCCGCGCGCGCGGTTCCAGCCCGGCAATCACTTCGGCCTGCAGGGGCTGGCGTGTGTGCTGCTCAATGGCGTGCATGCGGCGTTGGTCGCGCCATTCGGCAAAGGTGATGGCCAGCCCGCTGCGCCCGGCGCGGCCCGTGCGGCCGATGCGGTGGGTGTAGTCCTCGGGCTTCATGGGCAGGCCGTAGTTGAAGACGTGGGTGATGGTGGGCACGTCGATGCCGCGCGCGGCCACGTCGGTGGCGATGAGGAATTGCACCCGCCCGTCGCGCAGGGCGCCCAGGCGGCGGTTGCGCAGGCCCTGAGGCAGGGCGCCGTGCAGGGCCACGGCGGCAAAGCCCGCCTGCTGCAGATCGTTGGCCAGGGCATCGCATTCGATCTGGGTGCTGGCAAAGACGATGGCCTGGTCGATGGCGGGGTCGCGCAGCCAGTGGTCAAGCAGGGCGCGCTTGTGCGCGGCGTGGTCGGCCCAGTACAGCTTTTGCGTGATGCGGCTGTGGCGCTGTTGTGGCGTATCGATGGTGATTTGCTGCGTGGCCTCGCCCGCGCGCATCACGCGCAGGGCCAGTTGGCGCACCTGCGGCGCAAAGGTGGCCGAGAACATCAGGGTTTGCTGGCGCTGGGCGCAAAGCTGGTGGATTTCGGCCAGGTCTTCGGCAAAGCCGAGGTCGAGCATGCGGTCGGCTTCGTCCAGCACCAGGGTGTGCACGGTGTGCAGTTTCAATTGGCCGCTGCGTTGCAGATCGAGCAGGCGGCCAGGTGTGGCCACCACCAGATTGGCGTTTTGCAAGCGGGCGATTTGCACGCCGTAGGGCAGGCCGCCAATCACGCTGGCAATGCGCAGGCCGCGTGCGTGTTTGACGAGCGCAATCGCATCTTGCATCACCTGCTGGGCCAGTTCGCGCGTGGGGCACAGCACCAGCGCACCGGGCTCAGCCGGTTTGAAGTTGCGCGGATTGGTGGGGTTTTTGCGGCGCGGTTTTTTGGGCGGCGCTTCGCCACGGGCCAGGGCCTCTGCTGCCAATTTTTCAGCTTGCAGGCGGGCGGCTTCGGCCGCACGGGTTTGCTGTTGCAGCAATTGCTGCAACACGGGCAGCAAAAAGGCGGCGGTTTTGCCGCTGCCGGTTTGGCTCGACACCATCAGATCGCTTTGCGGGGCGAGTTGCCCGGCATCGCAACCGGCCAGGGCCAGCGGCAGCACGCGCTGCTGCACGGCGGTAGGCTGGGTGTAGCCCAGGTCGGCCACGGCCTGCAGCAATTCGGGGCGCAGGCCCAGCTCGCCAAAGGGCGAAACGGTGGTTTCAGGAGCTGCTTCGCAAGCGGCAGAGAGTGGACCGGCGCTGCTGGGCGCAGCAGCCAGGGGGCAATCGTTCAAAGACATACAGGCTTTCTCGAAAAAAGATCACGGTGGATCAAAAGTCGCCCGGGCGCAAACAAACCGCAAAGCGGCTGTGCCAGGCACAAGCCACTTGAATGAAGCGTGTCAAAACAGCGCGCCGGGGTGACGAAAACACATCCACCGTCTGGCGTCGCAAGCTGCAGCACGCGTGTGGGGCACGTATGGAGAAAGCCTGGAGAAATGGCGGGCCGCATCAAACGCGAGGTGTGAGGGGCGTGCCACTGGGTCGTCGAACAGACCCTGAAAGATGGGAGATATGCAACACATATGCAGCGCCATGCGGCCAATCAAAGAGCCAGGAAAGAGCCAGGAAAGAGCCAAGGTTGGGCGCTGCAAGCGGCGCATTATGGCACAGGCAGGCGTTGCCGTCTGTGTTGGGCTGCGGCTGCTTTGGCCAAGCCGCGTGCCACGATTGATGACGCAGACCGCACAGCAGGCATCGTGCCAGCCTGCCGCGTGGCCCATGTGCCTGAAAAATGTTTGCGACAATTGGCCGCATGACGAGCACCGCACATGTAACCGGGCCATGCGCCCGCCGCCTTGGCTCCAACCGCTGCCCGATGCAATGGGGAGGGCTGGCATGAGCCTGCGCGAAGCCAGCCTGGGTGCAACTCAACCTGGAGCTGGGGCTGAAGAAGAAGGCAGGGTTGAAGAAACGCTGCCCGCCGTAGGCTGCTTGCAATTGGATGCGCGCCAGCGCGCCATGCTGGCGGAAATGGGCGTGCGCCTGTGGTGGCCGCAAGCTGTGGCTGCTGAGGTGGCCTTTGATCAAGACGCCACCCATTCGGCTGAAGGCGTTGCATCGTCACAAGCGGCTATTTCCGTTGCGCAACAGAGCGCAACCGCGCAGCCAACAGCGGCATCCGTACACAACCAACAGCTGCGGCCCGTGCCCGAACCGCGTGTGCAAACTGCGCCAGCTCGTGCTGCGCATCAAACCGATTCACAAGCCCCCCGGCCTGCAGCCCGTGCCCAGCCGCCAGTGCCACAGCAGGCCCATGCCTTGCTGGGCGGAGCGTTTGCCCCGGCATCGGCTGCGCAAGTCACAGAGGGTATGCGCTGGCTGCTGGTGTTGGATCCGCCCGGGCTGAGTGAGCATGCAGCAGGCGAACCAGCCGCGCAGGCCGATGTGCGGCGCTTGCTGTTGAACATGATGGCGGCGGTGCGGCTGGATGCGGCGCAGGCCTATCACTTGTGCGCCGCGCAAGCCGTGGTGGCGCCGGGGCAGATGTTGGATGAAGCTGCATTGGTGCCTTGGCGCGCCAGCTTGGCGCAAGAGATCCGGCGCCTGCAACCGCAGCTGCTGTTGTGCTTGGGTCGGCATGCGGCCTATTGCGTGCTGGGTAGCCAGGCCCCGCTGGGGCAATTGCGCGGGCAGGCGCATCGCATGGCTTGGCCCGCAGCAGTTGCTGATGCCAGCGCTGAAGCTACAACCTCCACTGCGGCGGGCGGTGCGGACATTCCCGTGGTGGTGAGCTATCCGCCAGCTTATTTGCTGCGCAACCCGGCGGCCAAGCGCCAAGCCTGGCAAGACCTGTGCCTGGCGCATGCCTTGGCGCAAGAGGCGTTGCAGGGTTTTGAATCTCTCAGCTGCGAGCCAGATAAGCGTTGAGCGGCCGCACGTTGTGCTTGGGATAAGCGTGCGATAAGTATCCCGCGTACAGTTGATGACTAGGCGCACTTGCCCTGAGCCACAACCGCGCTGTTTGCCTAGCAGCTAGCTGCATACAATGCGGCTTTTTTCTGCAGGGAGTACCTTCCATCATGGCGACCAGTTTGCTTGCGCTGCTTGACGACATCAGCACCATCCTCGACGACGTGGCGGTGATGAGCAAAGTGGCCGTGAAAAAAACCAGCGGTGTGCTGGGCGACGACTTGGCGCTCAATGCGCAGCAGGTCACGGGCGTCAAATCCAATCGCGAGCTGCCCGTGGTGTGGTCGGTGTTCAAAGGCTCGTTCATCAACAAACTGATTCTGGTGCCGCTGGCCTTGCTCATCAGCGCCTTTGTGCCCCAACTGATTACGCCCTTGCTGATGGCGGGCGGCCTCTTCCTTTGTTACGAAGGTGTTGAAAAAGTGCTGCACAAGCTGCTGCACGGCAAGCAAGAAAAAAAGGTGCACGCAACGCCGCCAGTACAAGGGCAGGCCAAATCGGCCGTGGCCACGCACGAGGTCAACTTGCACATCGAAAAAGAAAAGATCAAGGGCGCCGTGCGCACTGATTTCATTTTGTCGGCTGAAATTGTGGTCATCACCTTGGGCACATTGGCCGAGGGCACGCCGTTGTTGCAGCGCGTGCTGGTGCTGTCGGCCATTGCGCTGGGCATGACGTTTGGCGTGTACGGCCTGGTGGCAGGCATCGTCAAACTCGATGACCTGGGCGTGGTGCTGTTTCGCAAAGGCGGCAACGCGCGCACCGTGGGCGAATGGCTGCTGCGCGGCGTGCCCTGGCTGATGCGTGGCTTGTCGTTTGTGGGGACGCTTGCCATGTTCTTGGTGGGCGGCGGCATTCTGGTGCATGGCATTGGCCCGCTGGCGCACTGGTTGCACGATGTGGAGCTGAGCTGGGGCGGCCTGTTGGGCACAGCTGCTTCTTCACTCACCAATCTGGTCGTCGGTTTTGCCGCAGGCGCTGCGGTGCTGGGCGTGGTGCACCTCGTGCAGAAAATGCGCGGTGGCTAAGGCGATGCGGGCCATACGGCCTGATAGCAGGCTCTGATGGCGGTGCAGCCAGAATACGGCAGACGCAAGGTTTGGCGCGGCCGCAGCCGCGAACTTGACGGATTGAACAAGGTGGGATCATGACTTTTCTCGAGATGCTGGGCGCGGCAGAACAGCGCAACCAATCCTTGCTCTGTGTGGGGCTGGACCCCGACGTGAGCCGCCTGCCCGCGCCGTTTGCGGGCGATGCCAGCCGCATCTTCGATTTTTGCGCGGCCATTGTGGATGCCACGGCCGATGTGGCCCTGGCCTACAAACCGCAAATCGCCTACTTTGCCGCCAACCGGGCCGAGGCCCAGCTGGAGCAGCTCGTGCAGCACATTCGCCGCACCGCCCCACACGTGCCGGTGATTCTGGACAGCAAGCGTGGCGACATCGGCAGCACGGCCGAGCAATACGCCATCGAGTCGTTCGAGCGCTATGGCTGTGATGCCGTCACGCTCTCGCCCTTCATGGGGGCGGATTCGTTTGCGCCTTATCTCAAGCGCCACGGCAAGGGGGCGTTTCTGCTCTGCCGCACCTCCAACCCCGGCGGCAACGATCTGCAATTCCAGCGCCTGCACGATGTGGCGGGCCAGCCCCTGCTGTACGAGCACATTGCGCAGCAGGCCAACGGGCCGTGGAACCTGAATGGCCAACTCGGCCTGGTGGTGGGCGCTACCTATCCGCAAGAGCTGGCGCGCGTGCGCGAGCTGGCGCCCGCTTTGCCCTTGCTGATACCCGGCGTGGGCGCACAAGGTGGTGATGCGACGGCCACCGTACAAGCCGCATGGCGCGGTCAGGCAGATGCAGCCACGGGTCAAGTGCGCAGCAGCGCCTTTGCCATCGTCAACTCCTCGCGCGCCATTTTGTACGCATCGGCTGGAGCCGACTTTGCCCAGGCCGCCCGTCGGGCCGCCCTGGCCACGCGCGATACTTTGCGCGCGGCGCAGCAAGCAGTGTTGCAGGCTAAGGCCTGATCACGCTCTTTTTGAAAGATGCGTTGCCCCTCAAAAGCTCATTCGTCAAGGCGCCAGTTGCCGCCAAGGTGTGGATCCTTGGCCAGGCTGGCAACGCAGGCGATGGCCTTTGGGGCGCAACCCGAAGGGAAGCTGCCTGGCTGGGCCAAGCCCGTTCAGCTTGCGTGCGTCATTCAACAGCCGCCAGATGCTGCCTCAACGCCGCTTGCGCTTGCGGCGTGTGCACGCGCAGGCGCGCCCAGCCCGGCAGGCCGAAGGAGCTGGCATCGCGCAGCTTGATGCCTTGCTGGCGCATCCGGGCCAATTGATCAGATAACGCCAGTGCACTGGGCTTTCGGGGCCGCGCCAAAAAGAAATTGGTTTCGCTGGGCAGGCATTCCCAACCGAGCGATTGCAGCATCTCAATCTGTGCGTGCTTCCATTGGCGCAGGGTGTGGCGCGATTGCTCCAGCCAGGCTTGCGCGGCGGGCGTGCACCAGCTGTGCAGCAAGGCCACGCCGTGGCTGCCCACGGGCCACGAGGGGGCCAGCGCCTTGAGGTGCTGCACGTCATCTGCTGCGGCTTGCGCAGGCGCAATGGCGTAGGCTGCGCGGATGCCGCACAGGCCCAAGGCTTTGTTGGGCGTCCAGATTTGCCAGCTGCTGTTGCGATCCAGGCCGGGGGCGATGGGCGTGTTACTGAGCTGCAAAGGCGCGTAGGCGCAATCCAGCACCACGGTGCTGTGTGCAGGGCGTTGTGCCCAACCGGGCGGCAGCGTGAGCGTTTGCCCGTGCGGGCTGCTCGGTGCGCACAGCCAGATCAGCTCAGCTTGCGCCACATCATCGCAAAGGGGCAGGCCGTATTGCTGCGCGGCGTGGGCGTAGTCGCCATAAGCGTGTGCGGGGTGCCAGACTTTGGCAGGCGTGTGTGGGGGCTGGCTGCGTAGGGCCATCCAGCAAGTGATGCGGGCGATCAATTCACTGCCGCTGGCGCCGATGAGGATGCGTTCGGCATCCACGCCATGCCAATCGGCCAGCGCTGCGCGCAGCTGTGTGTAGGCGGGGTCGGGGTAATGGCGGGCATCGGCCTGGGCCAAAGCTGCGAGCGTATGCGGGCAGGGGCCTGCGGCGTTGCTATTGGTGGAAAAATCCCACTGCGGTGTGCCCAGTGCATCTGGCCCGCCGTGCGGGGGCAGCAGGTGTTGCGTTGTGAACGTCATGCCGCAGCTCCTGTGGTTTGCAGCCAGGCTTGTGCGATGAAAAACAGCCCGCTCAATGCCACGATCAGCCAAATGGCATGGCCACCCAGGCGGATGGCCTGCACCACATGCGCGGGTGTAGGCGCAGCGCCGCTGGCATTGAGCGTATAAGCCCCCGGCTTGCGCAGGCGCACGCCCAGCGCCAGCGCCATGGCGGCCATGGGCCAGCCGCTGTTGGGCGATGGGGTTTGGCGCGCCTCAGTCCGCAGGCGGGTAGCGCCCTGCAGACCGCCCAGCAGGCACAGCGCCAGCCCGCTCAGGCGCGCGGGCAGCCAGGCCAGGACATCATCAGCCCGTGCGGTCCATTTGCCCGCCCATTCCCAGCGCTGGCCGCGGTAAGTGCCGCGATAGCCCCACATGGAATCGGCCGTGTCGGCATAGCGAAAAAACGCCGCGCCGGGCAGGCCCAGCAGGGTGAACCAACACAGCGGCGCGATGACCGAGTCGTTGAGGTTTTCGGCCAGGCTTTCAAGCGCACTTTCGCGCACCTGGGCTGCGTCCAGC
>JAUMWT010000013.1 GCA_030529505.1 Allobrachymonas sp.
TGGGTTCACTCCAGATTTGGAAGTAGGCATGTACGGTGCGCCATTTGGGAAAGTCGCTGGGCAGTGCCCGCCACTGGCAGCCGGTGCGCAGCAAGTACAGCACGGCACAAAACACCTCGTACAGATCCACGCTGCGAGGCTTGGTGCGTTTGCGGGCCTGCTCCAGGATTGGAAGGATCTGTTTGAACTGCTCACGGCTGATGTCACTGGGGTAGGTTCTTTGGCGCATGGCCTCAGTATGCACGCAGCAAAAGATCGTGAACAGGTTCTCAGGGATCAAGCTTCATGTCGCAGTCGACATCCAAGACTTGCCGCATGCCATCGCGGTGACAACAGCCAATGTGACCGATCGCAAGGAAGCGCTACAGGCACTGCAGCGCTGCAAACACCGATTGAAGCGGGTGCAAAGCCCGCTGTGTGACAGCGGCTATGTGGGAGGCCCCTTTGCACAGGGCGTACAGGACATTCTGGGCGAGCACGTCAAGGTGCAGATAGCCAAGCACAGTGAGTTGCACACGTTCAAGGTGATGCCCAAGCGCTGGATCGTGCAGCGCAGCTTTGCCTGGCTGGAGAAGAACAGAAGGCTGTGGAAGAACTGCGAGAGGCTTGTGAACACCAGCTTGCAGTTCATCCATCTCGCTTTCCTGGCTCTTGTCCTCAAAAGATCGTGAACAGGTTCTTAGAAGAGTTGTGGCTAGGGTAAGGTGTGTCGGCAACAGGGATGTGCTTGTTCAAGCGAGCTGGGCATGTGGCCAGATTTGCTTCAGTCGATCAGGCGCTGCAAAAACTGCTTGACGCAAGCGACCCAGCCATTTGCGTGGCTGTCAAGCTTTGTTTCAATCAAATTGCAAAACTTTGGGCTGGTTCATTGTTCAAGCCTTGCGCTGCTGCAACGATTGCGTGAGGCTGCGCAGGGTCTGGGTGTGGGCGTTGTCTGGCAAGTGGGCCAAGGCCGCCAGTGCCTGCTCGGCCTGTTGATTGGCTTGGCTGCGGGCGGCTTGCAAGGCGCCGCTGTTGCGCACCACAGCTTGCACTTCTTGCAGTAGGATTGGGGCCAGCATGGCCGCTTGCTCGGCTGCGCTGGCAGAGGGCGCGCTGAATCGCTCAATTACGCCGCGCAGCCATTCAGCCTGCGCGGGTGCTGCCATTTGCTGTGCCAGGATCAATGGTAGGGTGGGCTTGCCTTCGCGCAGGTCGTCGCCCAGGTTCTTGCCGAGCGCATCTACGCTGCCGTCGTAATCGAGCACGTCGTCGATGATCTGGAACGCCGTGCCCACCGCCTGCCCGTAGCGGGCGCAGTGTTCTTCGCATTCGGGGCTGCTGCGGCTGAGCACGGCACCCAGGCGGGCGCTGGCCTCGAACAGTTTGGCGGTTTTGGCGCGGATGACGCGCAGGTAGTCGTCTGTATCCAGCGCGGTGTTGCCCAAGTGCATGAGTTGCAGCACCTCGCCTTCAGCGATGGTGTTGGTGGCGTCGGCCAGGATTTGCATCACGCGCAGGTCTTGCACTTGCACCATCATCTGAAAGGCGCGCGAATACAGAAAGTCGCCCACCAGCACGCTGGCGGGGTTGCCAAAGCGCGCATTGGCCGTGGGCCGGCCGCGGCGCAAACTGGATTCGTCCACCACATCGTCGTGCAGCAGGGTAGCGGTGTGGATGAATTCGACCACGGCGGCGAGCCGGTGGTGCTCGCTGCCCGTGTAGCCCAAGGCGCCAGCCAGCAGCAGCAGCAGGGCCGGGCGCAGGCGCTTGCCGCCGGCCTGAATCAGGTGCTGCGACACTTCTGCCACGAGCGGAACGCCGGTGTGCAGGCTGGTGTGGATCAGGCGATCAACGGCCTGCATGTCGGCCGCGATGACCGGAAAGACAGAAGGGGCTGGGGCGTGCAAAGGGGCCGTCCTTGAAAGAAATGGATAAAGAGTCAGGCGCAGGCAAAACGGTCAGGCTTGCAAAAATGCTGTGTGCTGCCGCTATTCGCGATGGGGAAATTATAAAATACGCGCATTTCACATAAAGAATGCGCATGAGGTGGGCGTCAATATGGAGCGAGTTGCTGTTTGATCAATGGCAAGTATTGATTTTGTGAAGCAGCAACAGCTTGATTTGAAAAGGGCAATGGCTGTGTTTGATTTAAAAAGAATTGTTTTCTGGTCGATTTGTTTTTCGCCAACCTTGCTGATGCTTGCACCGCTCATGTACTTTGTTTGGGAAGAGGTGGTGCTTTATCCAGGCCCCTGTATTGGCAGGGGCTGCGCCTTTGGGGAGGCTATTGCCATGATGGCGCTTTTTTCGGTTTTAGTGATGACTTGGATTGCGCATGCGATAGAGGCGATTGCTATTTTGTTGGTGAGAAAAGATAAAGGCAGAATGTGGCTCTCTGGCGTTGCTGGCGTGAGCTATTCAGGCATCAGAAAAATATTGATTTCATGGGCTTTGGCTTACCCGCTTGTAATGGGTTTTTTGACGTTGATGGCGCTTTCTGTGATGTTTGATAGGGGTCCTGACGTTCCCTGAGCAGTTTGACAAAAATCTCTTTTTTTATTCACTTGGTTTTGCTTGCCTGTCCTGATTTTTGGCGGATCTTGCATCATCAAAAGACCGCCGCACACAGCGCGAATGCTGCTTGCGGCGGTTTTGTTTTGACGGACAAGAGTCGCGTTCGGGCTTTACGGGCGGGCCACGCGCCAGTTGCCGTTGAGCAGGCCGTCGCCCAGCTTGTCGCCGGGCTTCGTGTCTTTGACGAAGTAGTACAGCGGCATGCCTTTGTAGGCCCATTGCTTGCTGCCATCGGTGCGCGTGATGATGGTGTAGTCACCCAGCGGTTGCGCCTTGCTTTCCACGCCCAGGGGCGGCCAGTTGACGGCGCATTGGCCGTTGCAGACCGAGGTGCCGCTGTTGGCGCTGTCTTTGGCAAAGGTGTAAAGCGTCATGCCCTTGGGGCCGATGAGCACGCCATCGCGCGATTGCGTGGGTGTGCTTTTGCCTGGCATGGCGGAGTCGGCCATCTTCTGGGCGCTGCCACAGGCCGTCAAAGCGGCGGTTGCAGCGGCAATGGCGATGAGTTTGCTGAAAGTCATGATCGATTCTCCTTGCGGTGATTGATTGAATGAATCATCAAAAGTCGGGCTGGCAGTGTAAACCGTGCTTGGCCTTTGCCCGCTTTCTGGTTTGGCAAGTCTGTTGGTGCGGCCTGCCGCGAATGCTCATGGAAGGAGGGTTGGTAACAGCGTGGCGACAGCGAAACCTCAGCCTTCCAATCCCTTGCCGCCTTGCCCGTCTGCGCTTTCGATCAGCTCGATTTTGTAGCCGTCGGGGTCTTGCACGAAGGCGATGACGGTGCTGCCGCCTTTCACCGGCCCGGCCTCGCGCGTGATGGTGCCGCCCGCGGTGCGGATGCGTTCCACGGCTGCGGCGGCATCGGGCACGCCCAGCGCCAAATGGCCATAGGCGGTGCCCATGTCGTAGTGGGTGGTGCCGTAGTTGTAGGTCAGCTCCAGCTCGGCCTGTTCGGGGTTGCTGTCAAAGCCCAGAAAGGCCAGGGTGTATTGGTATTCGGGGTTGTCAGACGTGCGCAGCAGGCGCATGCCGATGACGCGGGTGTAAAAGTCGATGGAGCGCTGCAAATCGCCAACGCGCAGCATGGTGTGCAGGATACGCATGGTTGTTACTCGGGAGGTCAATGAATGGATCGGGGCATTTTATAAACCGCCATCCACCGAAGCTGCAACGCGCTGGATTGCCCTGGCGCAGGTGTTTTGGGCCTTGTTGCGGCAGAGGCACGGGCAGCTTGCATGGCGCGTGGCTGGGCCAGGCAATCCGCGCGATCGGGCAATCAGTCAATCAGGCGTTGGAAGTCCGCGTGGATTGGGTTCGGCAAACTTGCAGGCGGGCGCATCGTCCCCATATGCGCAGCACGGCGCAACCGTTTCATCAACCCCTTTCAAGAAAACCTCTGCCCATGAAGATCAGCGACATCCAGAACATCTTGCGCATTGCCGTGTTGGCCTCGTTTGCCGATGGCGCCAAGCACGAACGCGAGCGCGAGGCCATCAAGAACATTGCCGATGGCCTGGGCCAGGCCGAGGGGGTGAAGCTGCCCGCGCTGTATCAAGACGCCCTGCTCAAGCGCGTGACGCTGGAGCAAGCCGCTGCCGCCCTGGGCAGCGACGAAGCGCGTCATCTGGCTTACGAAATGGCCGTGTGTGTGTGCGATGCCGATGGCGCCGTCAGCCCGGCCGAGCGCCAGTTTCTGGCCAGCTTGCAGCAGGCGCTGGCCCTGCCCGCCAGCGAGGCGCAAGCCTTTGACCAGCAAGCCGCCGAGTTGGTGACGCTGGATGGCATCAGCGTGCTGCCCCCGGCGGTGCCTGCGGCCGCGCAAGCGTCTGGGGCATCTGCAGCAGCGCCAGCCCGTGGCCCGCAAGTGGATCGCGCCGCGCTGGAATCACGCATCCAAAGTGCCGCCATCACCAACGGCGCGTTGGAGCTGTTGCCCGAAACCTTGTCCACCATGGCCATCATCCCGCTGCAAATGCGGCTGGTGTACGCCATTGGCAAAGCCTACGGCTACGAGCTGGACAGCGGCCACATCAAGGACTTTTTGGCCACCGTGGGCGTGGGCCTGACCTCGCAATACCTGGAGCAGGCCGGGCGCAAACTCATCGGCGGGCTGCTGAAAAAAGTGGGCGGCAAAGGCCTTGGCGGCATGCTGGGCGGCGTGGGCAAGCAGGCCGTGGGTTCGGGCATGAGCTTTGCCAGCACCTATGCGCTGGGCCATGTGGCGCTGGCGTATTACGAGGGCGGGCGCCAGCTTTCGGCGCAAATGCTCAAGGATGCCTACAGCCGCCTCGTCGGCCAGGGCCAGCAATTGCAAACGCAGCTGCTGCCGGATATTCGCCAGCGTGCGCAAACCCTCAACATGACCGAAATCATGAACCTGGTGCGCGCTCAGGGGCGTTAAAAGCTGATTCGCTCAAACTGTGCCCGATATGCGGCATGGTGAGCGCTATGACAAAGGCCAGAAGGGCCAAAGGGGCTGGGGCTGTCGAAGAATGGGGCGCTTTGGGCCCCATTGTTTTGAAGCATGGCAACATGGTGCATCAGGTGCTGCATGATGAGCAGGGCTTGGCAAAGCATTGACCACAGCATTAACGGCACCCATCGGCAAAGGCAGGAGGTTCATTCATGGGCACGGTTTTGATCATCGGCGCATCGCGTGGCATTGGGCACGAATTGGCGCGGCAATATCTGCAAGCAGGGCAGCGCGTGATCGCCACCGCGCGCGATGAATCGGCCTTGCAAGCCTTGCGCGACATGGGCGCGCAGCCGCTGCGGCTGGATGTGGCCGATGCCGCCAGCATCAGCGCCCTGGCCTGGCAGCTGGATGGCGAGCGCATCGAGCGGGCCTGGCATGTGGCGGGCGTGATGTGCAGCCGGGCCAACGCCCTGCAAGTGCCCAGCCAGGCCGAGTTTGACCGCGTGATGCACACCAATGTGCTGGGCGCGATGCAGGTGCTGTCGCAAGTGGCGCCTTTGTTGACCGAGGTGGCCGAGGCGCAGGCAGCAAACGGTTTGCCGGGTCATGCATCAGGCGATGTGCGGCTGGCCTTTGTCTCCAGCGGCATGGGGCACATCGGCAGTGTGGAAGGCTCCAACGCCTGGCTGTACCGCACCAGCAAGGCCGCGCTGAACATGGCAGTGGCTGCGGCGCAGCACAGCTATCCGCAGGTGCGCATGGTGTGCTTCCACCCCGGTTGGGTGCAAACCGACATGGGCGGCGCGCAAGCCCCGCTGAGCGTGGTCGAAAGCGCCGCTGGCCTGCGCGGCGCGCTGGAGAACTTGCCGCCCCACGATGGCCGTGCATGCTTCATGCGCTTTGACGGCACACGCTACGAGGGGTGGTGAGAGGTAGTGAAGGCTGGGCCAAGCCGCGTCCGCCCCTTGTTGGGCTGGCCGATGCCTGTACTGTTGCTCGCCCCATTGCTTGCGTTGGCGAGCAACAGTTGGGCGTTGCTGAATCAGCCCATTCCCTGCCCGTTTGATGAAGGCCCTTGGGTCCGTAGGTGCGCCGCCACAGCGGGGCACACTGCGTCACGGATCTCTTGAGGGATCACTCACAGATTCAGATTCGGCGCCAGCGCCCGCTCGGCCTCTTGCAGGGTGGTGCCGCTGCGCGTGGCCACGTCCTGCGCCTGGTCGGCGCCGATCTTGCCCACGCTGAAGTAGCCCGATTGCGGGTGGCTGAAGTAAAAGCCGCTGACGCTGGCGGCGGGCGTCATGGCGTAGGCCTCGGTCAGGCCCATGCCAATGTCGGGCGCTTGCAGCAAATCGAATAGCGGCTGTTTGACGCGGTGGTCGGGGCAGGCGGGGTAGCCCGGCGCGGGGCGGATGCCGCGGTAGCGCTCGGCGATCAGCGCCTCGTTGTCCAGCGCCTCGTCGGGCGCATAGCCCCACAGGTCGCGGCGCACGCGCTGGTGCAGCCATTCGGCGCAGGCTTCGGCCAGGCGGTCGGCCAGGGCCTTGAGCATGATGGCGCTGTAGTCGTCGTGGCGGGCGAGGAATTCGGCCTCCTTGGCCTCCACGCCCAGCCCGGCGGTCACGGCAAAGGCGCCGATGTAATCCTTCACGCCGCTGCCTGCGGGCGCGATGAAGTCGGCCAGGCACCGGCTGGGGCGCATCTGGCCGTCTGCGTCCGGCTGCTTTTCGGTTTGCTGGCGCAGGCCGTGCCAGGTGAGCAGCACGTTCTGCCGCGCCTCGTCGGCGTAGAGCGCGATGTCGTCGTCGTGCACGGTGTTGGCCGGCCAGAAGCCGAGCACGGCGTTGGCGCTGAGCCAGCGGCCCTCGACGATTTTCCTGAGCATGGCCTGCGCGTCCTTGAACACGCGCGTGGCCTCCTGCCCCACCACTTCATCTTGCAGGATGGCGGGATACTTGCCGTGCAGGTCCCAGGTCTGGAAGAAAGGTGTCCAGTCGATGAAGGGCAGCAAATCGGCCAGCGGGATGTTGCGGATGACGCGCCGGCCGATGAACTTGGGCGCGGGCGGCGTATAGCCCGCCCAGTCGATTGGCGTTTTGTTGGCGCGAGCTTGCGCCAGCGGCCACAGCACGGCCTGCTTCTTGCCCGCGTGCAGGGCGCGCACCTTGTCGTAGTCGGCCTGCACCTCGGCCACGTATTGCGCGGCCTGGTCAGACAGCAGGCCCTGCGCCACGCTCACGCTGCGCGAGGCATCGGGCACGTAAACCACGGGGCCGTCGTAATGCGGGGCGATCTTCACCGCCGTGTGCACGCGGCTGGTGGTGGCGCCGCCGATGAGCAGCGGGATTTTCTTGATGCGGAAGTGCTCGTCCTTCTGCATCTCGCCGGCCACGTACTGCATTTCTTCCAGGCTGGGCGTGATCAGGCCCGACAGGCCGATGATGTCGGCCCCCTCGCACTTGGCGCGCGCCAGAATTTCGTGGCAAGGCACCATCACGCCCATGTTCACCACTTCGAAGTTGTTGCATTGCAAAACGACGGTGACGATGTTCTTGCCGATGTCGTGCACGTCGCCCTTCACGGTGGCGATGACGATCTTGCCCTTGCTCTTCACGTCCTTGCCGGCGGCCTCGTCGCGGCGGCGCTCTTCCTCGATGTAGGGCACGAGGTGGGCCACGGCCTGCTTCATCACGCGCGCGCTTTTCACCACCTGCGGCAAGAACATCTTGCCCTGGCCAAACAGGTCGCCCACGATGTTCATGCCGTCCATCAGCGGGCCTTCAATCACGTGCAGCGGGCGCCCGCCCTGGGCGATGGTTTGCTGGTAGGCCTCTTCGGTGTCTTCGGTGATGAAGTCGGTGATGCCGTGCACCAGCGCGTGCGCCAGGCGTTCGTTCACGGGCGTGGGCTGCTCGGGCGTGCCGCGCCATTCGAGTTTTTTGCTGTCGTCTTTGGCTGCGCCTTTGGCCTGCTCGGCAATTTCCAGCAGGCGCTCGGCCGCGTCGGGCCGGCGATTCAGCACCACGTCTTCCACGCGCTCGCGCAAGGTCGGCTCCAGCTCGTCGTACACGCCAATCATGCCGGCGTTGACGATGCCCATGTCCATGCCGGCCTGGATGGCGTGGTACAGAAACACGGTGTGAATCGCCTCGCGCACCGGCTCGTTGCCGCGAAAGCTGAAGCTCACGTTGGAGACGCCGCCGCTCACCTTGGCGCCGGGCAGGTTCTGCTTGATCCAGCGCGTGGCTTCGATGAACTCCACGGCGTAGTTGTTGTGCTCCTCGATGCCCGTGGCCACGGCAAAGATGTTGGGGTCGAAGATGATGTCTTCGGGCGGAAAACCCACTTCATCCGCCAGCACGCGGTAGGCGCGCTCGCAAATCTCGATCTTGCGTTCGTAGGTGTCGGCCTGGCCTTTTTCGTCAAAGGCCATCACCACCGTGGCCGCGCCATAGCGCTTGATGAGGGCGGCCTGGCGCTTGAATTCGGCCACGCCCTCTTTCATGCTGATGGAGTTGACCACGCCCTTGCCCTGCACGCAGCGCAGCCCGGCCTCGATCACGCTCCACTTGCTGCTGTCGATCATCACCGGCACGCGGGCGATGTCGGGTTCGCTTGCCATCAGGTTCAGAAAGCGCACCATCGCGGCCTCGCTGTCGAGCATGGCCTCGTCCATGTTCACGTCGATGATCTGCGCGCCGTTTTCCACTTGCTGACGCGCCACGGCCAGGGCTTCTTCGTACTGCTCGTTCAGGATCATGCGCGCAAACGCCTTGGAGCCGGTGACGTTGGTGCGCTCGCCAATGTTGACAAACAGCGTGCCCTCGCCAATCACCAGCGGTTCCAGGCCGGCCAGTTTCAGCGGGGGCGGGGGCAAGGGGCGGGCATGCATGGGTGAATCGTTCCTGGCGAGAAGAAAAAGAGCGAAAAATCAATTCATCAAATGTGATTGGCTGTGCGCTTGAGCCTTGAATCGGGCAGAGTGCTCCGCCCTTGCCCGGCTTGGCCTGCCCTGATGCAGCGCAGGGCTGCATGCGCGTGGCCGAAAGCTGGCGGCCAGTGCCTGCGGGGCTGGCAGCCGCATTCGCATCAACCGTGCAAACACGGCCTTGAGCACACACAAGGCATCCTTGCCGTTGAAGCCTTGCTGCTGGGGCCTGGGCAAGCTGCAGGGCGCGCCGACGCAGGGCTATGTGTGGGTGGTGTAGGCGGCTTCTTGCCATCATGGGCTACGCAGCATCGGTTCGCGCATGCCGCATTGCTGCACAAGCAAGACGCAAACCAGGATGCAGGGGCTGATACAAGATGGCGCAGCAGCGCATCCAGGCAGGCGGTTCAAACGACCGCGCATCATAGGGCCAGTCGGCCGTTTTTGCTTGCGCAAGGACTTGGAACACCCACGAAAAACGCCGGTGTGCCGCGCGGATGGCGGGTGGAGGAAAACGCTTGTGGCCGTTTGCAAGACTGGCGCTTGCTTGAAGCAATGTCACAATGCCGCCAATAGGGTCGCTCCATGCCTGTGTCTGGCGCATGGATCATGGATGCACGCGAGGCGGCCGGTGCTCGTTGGCCCCGCTGATGTGCACAGCCCCTTTTGCTTTTCCTGCCGCATGCCAGCGCAGGCGGCACAAGTCGTGCGGGCAGGTGCTTGCGCGAGCAATCAAGCGGTGCCACATTCGCGACGTGATGGATAGGGAGATTTTACCGTGCCTCATCGAATGGCCGTTCAACTGCTGAGCTCGGCCGCCAGCATCGCGCCTTTTACCGAGGAAGAGGCCGCCGCCCTCGTGCAGCGCATGCACCCCTACACCATTCCGGCAGGCGAACGCTTTTTGGTCGAAGATGAACACAGAGACACCGACTTCATGATGCTCATCCTCGATGGCGAAGTCGTGGTGGAATCGCACATTGCCGAAGATCAGGTGCTCACCGTCAACATCCTGCGCGCGGGCAGTTGGGTGGGCGAACTGGCCCTGCTGGATGGCAGCCCGCGCCAGGCCGACTGCCGCGCCTCGGACGATGGCGACGTACTCTGCGCCATCATCAGCCGGCGTGAACTGCTGGCCTTGCTCGAAACCGAGCCGCGCCTGGTCGCCAAACTCACCCTGTTGCTGGCTACCAACATCAGCGCCGTATTGCGCGACATGCACCAAAAAATGTGCAGATACGCCGAGATCCGAAACGCAATTCGCACAACGCTTTAAGTTTGGGCTGCAAGGGATAGGTGAAAACGTCAGCCTCGCGTCAAACCGGCAAGAGTGGCGGCTAAGGTGTCGCCCCAACGCGACAAGCCTGTTGCCTGTGTGCAACAAATCACAGATAAATTGAGCAAACCCTTTGCAGATCGGCCCAAGGTCTGGTGCAATAGAGCCAGCTTCCGATAAGGAGGTTGGCCCGGGGAGCCGGGAGCTTTGCGATCCAGGCATTTCCTGCAATGCAAAGCTCACAACAGGAAAATCCTCCGGCGCCCTCTGTTTAACCTTGGAGAAACTTGCAATGAAAAAATCTCTGATTGCTGTTGCCGCTCTGGCTGCTGTGGGCGCTGCTTCCGCACAATCTTCCGTGACACTGTACGGTGTTGTTGACGCTGGCTATGGTGTTGAACGAGTTAAAAACAAAGTCACTACTGTCACTGGTAACGTTTCTGCGACTACTGCCAGCAGAACGCGTACCGCAGGCTTGATCTCTGGTGGCTTGTCCGGTAGCCGCTGGGGTTTGAAGGGCCAAGAAGATTTGGGTAACGGCTTGTCTGCTGTATTCAACGTTGAGGCTGGCTTCAACTCTACTAATGGTGCTTTCAATGCAGGCGGTTTCAATCGTCGCTCGGTAGTGGGTTTGAAGGGTAGTTTTGGTCAAGTTCTGCTGGGTCGCGATTACACTCCTGTGGACTCCATTGCTGGTGACTACCAGGCTATCTCTAAAGTCACCGAAGACGAATTGACCAAAGGCTTCAATACTGGCCGTTACAGCGGTGTTCACTACTCCGGCGAATTCGGTGGCGTAGGTGTGAATGCATTCATTGGTTACGATGACAAGAAAACCACTAGCGCGACTGGTATGACCCGTACCCGCGCTGAAGGTTATGGCGTTGGTGTGAGCTACTCTGGCGGTCCTGTGACTGTGGGCGCGGCTGTTCAGCAATTCCGCGATAAAAATGCTACCACTACCACCCGTAAAAATACTGAGTACGGCGTTGGTGCCACCTATGATTTCACCGCTGCCAAGTTGTACGCTCACTACTTGGCTAACGATGGTGCGCATGCAGACTCCCGTCATGAGAAGCCTATGCAGCAGTTCGGCGTTGGCGTGACCGTACCTTTCGGCGCATTTACTCTGGGCGCTCAATACGCTTATAACTACTGGAAAGCGCCTGCTGGCGTTATGGTGGCTGGTCAAGCAACTGCAAACAACGACAAGATCAAAGGGCATGATTTTGCGCTGGAAGGTACTTACGCTTTGAGCAAGCGTACTGCTTTCTACGCTCGTGCTGCTCGCACCAACAGCTGGAAATTTAAAAACAGCTTCGTTTCCAACGGCGTGCGCAAAACTGCTCAGACTCATACCGACAGCTTTGCGGTTGGTCTGCGTCACCGCTTCTAATTCTTCGGGCCTAATAAGGCCCTGGAGTTAAAGCAGATAAAAAGCCTCCCTTCGGGGAGGCTTTTTTATTACCCAAATTTGTGTCCAAATGCCGAATGCTTGTAAATATCCGTCCCGGCGAAGGCAGGCAGGGCCAAGGGCGGGCACAATAGCCGCTTCTTTGCCTCAAAGGGGGGTGGCAAGGGTATTTGGCAAGTGCATTTCGTTTCCCATTTGCTCCGCTTATGGGAAACCATCACTCCCACAAGTCATCCACTGCGGCATTGATGCTTGGCGCCATTGGCATTGTGTATGACGATATCGGAACCAGCATGCTGTATGCGATGCAGAGTGTTTTCCATTTCAACAAGCTGCCTGTGACAGAGGGCAATGTTTACGGCATCGTGTCGCTGTTTTTTGGACGATCACGCTGATCGTTTCGCTCAAATACGTGCTGCTGATTTTGCGGGCCGACAACCACGGCGAAGGTGGCCTGGTGGCGATGTTGGCGCTGGTTTCGCGCGCGATTCAAGACAGAGCGGGATGCGATGCAAAGCGCACATCTTTCTATGCGGCGCAGTGCATCGCCCGTGCGACATGTGCAAGATGATGGGCAATATTTGCAACACGGCAAAGCTTGCCCACGTCCGTTTTCTTAAGCGCCCGCGAGGAGAGTTTGAACAGGTCCTCAGGGGGCAAGGCGCTGGCAAGCTGATGAATTTATGCCTTTGAAATGCGCAAAGCCTCGCCTATGGCGTAATAGGTGCCGCCGCCCGCATGATGCAGGCTGCGCCAGTCCGGATCGGCCTGCTCGTATTTCCAATAGCCGTTCGCAAATGCACGGCTGTCTGCCCAAGCGCCCACCGCCTCGCCAATGAACAAATCGTAGGTTTGCTGATTGTGCGGTTCAGGAATCAGCCTGCATGCCAGCCAGGCCGAGCACCCCTGCACCAACGGCGCTTGGCTGCCCGCTTGCTCAAACAGTTGCACGCCGCAGTGCCGAAGTTTGTCCGACTCGTCACGCAAATTCATGTGGCCTACGGCATCAACCAGCTCCAGCTGGTTGGCGGCGGGAACTTGCAGGGCGAAATACCCGCTGCGCTCAATCAGGTCACGTGTGGCGCTGGCTTTGTCAAGCACGACGGTGAATCTGGGCGGTTGCGATTCCAGTACGCATGCCCAAGCGGCAGCCATGACGTCGCTGACACCAGCGTGCGTGGCAGAAACCAGAACCGTAGGGCCATGATTCAACAGCCTGCTGGCTCTTTCCAAGGATACGGGTTCAATCAATGTATTCATTTCCGGGAGTGCTTGTGACGGGATGATTTATGAGGATTATGAGATATTATCATACGACGACTCAGTGTATCACGCGACGCATCCATGCCTTTGCATGGATGCACAATGCACATGCCGCAAATCGGAGCCAGACAAAAAGGTAAAGCCTGCCGATACGCCGGATTCTGTGCACGGCGGTTGCCCGCCGCGTGACCGCCATTCCTCTGGGCCGACAGTCGCCTGCCGGCTCGGTGCTGCCTACCCGCCAGCTGAGCGGGCCGCCTCATCGCTGGCCTATTTGGCATTGCTGCGCGCAGAGATTGCCCGTTTCACCCGGACTGAACCGGCTCGTCTCTGTTGCTCTGATCCGCACCTTGCGGTGGAGAGGTGTTACCTCCTGCGCTGCCCTGTGCAGTCCGGACGTTCCTCCGGCGCGGTGTTTCCACGCTTGCGCCAGCGGCGGTCTGGCAGGCTTTACGCCGCGCATTGTCGCGCAATTTGGGCGATGGCCCAAGCCCTTTGCATGTGCGGTCAATGCATGAACGATTTTGCGGCGCCGCGCCGCCCGTCCTCAGCTGCAGGCGGGCGCGCCATCGTTTTTTGATCAAGCCATCAAGCCGACGATACGCCCCATGCCTCAGCGTTTGGACAAGTCATCAGGCTTGAAAACGCTGCCGTCGGCGTAGATGGTGTCGAGCGGAAAGCGGTGGCCATCCAGATAATCCTGCATCGAACGCAGCACCATGGGGCTGCGATGGCGCGCCTGGCTGGCGCGGATTTCTTCGGGCGTCATCCACACGGTGCGCGCGATGGGCGCGTCCAGCTCGCGCCCTTCGTGGAAACGACCCAGCGTGCCGCAAAAGGTAAAGCGCAAGAAGGTGAGGTCACGCACATGCCCGTGCCGGGGATCGTGCCCGCGGTAGCGCGACAAGTACACGCCCACCAGCGCCTCGGGCCTGAAGTCGAAAGCGGTTTCTTCCAGCACCTCGCGCACGCAGGCCTGCGGCAGCGATTCGCCCATGTCGAGGTGGCCGGCCGGGTTGTTGAGCACCAGCCCGCGCGACTGGCGTTCTTCAACCAGCAAGAAGCGGCCGTCGCGCTCGATCAAGGCGGCCACGGTCACGCGGGGGGTCCATCGGGTTTCCATCATGGCGCGCGATCATAGAGCAGAATGCACGCGACCGATTCGTGACAGACGCAAACAGAGGCAACGCTTTGCAGCGTGGCCGTGCGCGACGAAACGCCTGCAAGCGCCCCCAACGAATGGCCGGGCCCGAACGGCCCGTGCAGCCCGCGCGGCCTGAGCGCAGCACATAGAATGGCGCTATTTTTGCCACCACACAAAGGCGCAGCAGCATGAGCATCAAAAGCGACAAATGGATTCGCCGCATGGCGCAAGAGCACGGCATGATCGAGCCGTTCGAACCCGGCCAGGTGCGCCATGCTGCCGACGGCCAGAAGATCGTGAGCTACGGCACCAGCAGCTACGGCTACGACATTCGCTGCGCGCGCGAATTCAAGATCTTCACCAACATCAATTCCACCATCGTCGATCCCAAGAATTTCGACGAGAAAAGCTTTGTTGATTTCGAGGGCGATGTCTGCATCATTCCGCCCAACAGCTTTGCGCTGGCACGCACGGTGGAATACTTCCGCATTCCGCGCAATGTGCTCACCATCTGCCTGGGCAAAAGCACTTATGCGCGCTGCGGCATCATCGTCAACGTCACGCCCTTCGAGCCCGAATGGGAAGGCTATGTGACGCTCGAATTCAGCAACACCACGCCGCTGCCCGCCAAGATTTATGCGGGCGAAGGCTGCGCGCAGGTGCTGTTCTTCGAAAGCGACGAGGTGTGCGAGGTCTCGTACAAAGACCGCGGCGGCAAATACCAGGGTCAGCACGGCGTGACCCTGCCCAAAACCTGAAGGACGGCCATCATGACGCAGCCCACCAACCCGGCCAATCAAGCGGCCGAGGCATTTGCCAAGCGCGAATCGCTCATCGAATACCCCTGCGCCTTTCCGATCAAGATCATGGGCGCCAAAGACCCCGGCTTTGCCGCCGCCATCGTCACCGTGGCCCAGGCCCACGACCCGGTTTTTGACCCCGCCACGATCGAGCTGCGCGAAAGCTCGGGCGGCAAATACCAAAGCATCACCCTCACCGTCACAGCCACCAGCCGCCAGCAGCTCGACGACTTGTATCGCTCGCTCACCGCGCACCCCATGGTCAAGGTGGTGCTGTAAATGCCCATCGTGGTGCGCCAGCAAGGCTTGCTGGATTACGCCACGGCCTACGCCCGCATGCGCGCCTTCACCGCCGCGCGCACCGCTGATACCCCCGATGAACTCTGGCTCTGCCAGCACCCGCCTGTTTACACCCAGGGCCAGGCGGGCCAGCCCGAGCATGTGCTGGCGGCCGACCGCATTCCCGTCATCGCCACCGATCGGGGTGGGCAAGTCACTTATCACGGGCCGGGGCAAGTCGTGGCCTACCCTTTGATTGATCTGCGCCGCGCGGGCTATTTCGTCAAGGAGCTGGTGTGGCGCATTGAAGAAGCCGTGCTGCAAGTGCTGCGCAGCTATCGCCTTCAAGGCCAGCGCGTGCCCGGCGCGCCCGGTATTTACGTGCCCTTGCAGCACGCCGCTGGGCACGCCGAGCCGAGTCCGCTGCAATCACAGGCTCCCCTTCCATCGAATCAGCCATCGAACCCTTTTGCCGATCTGGGCAAAATCGCCGCACTCGGCCTGAAAGTGCACCGGCATGGCAGCTACCACGGCGTGGCGTTGAATGTGGACATGGATCTGGAGCCTTTCAGCCGCATCCACCCTTGCGGCTACTGCGGCTTGCCAGTCATCGATTTGGCCGCCTGCGGCGTGCAGACGACTTGCGAAGAAGCCGCCGAGCGACTGGCGCAGGCGCTGATGCAGCAGCTCACGCCAAATGCTTGATGCCTGCATGGCCCCACACGGCCTGGCGCCATAGCGTTTTCGCCACACAGCCCCACCCCGCTCCAGCCGCGCATAGGCCGCCTTTTTGCGGCTACATGCCTTGCTCGCTCTGCATTGTTACAAGCCCAGTCTGCGCCCATGCGGCTCACAGATGCCCTCTCGGATTTGCCCTGCACAAGGCCCCTGATGCCAGTGCGTTTTTCGCTTCGTTGCGAAAAACGTTTACCGCATAATAGTCCCCTTCCCCCGGCCCGGCGCTCGCCCGGCCGTCTTGTTTTTCCCTCCCCGTTTCTTGTGTTTTTGCGCCATGTCCATGCCCCATGAATCGTCTGCTGCCCTTTGGCAGGCCTGCCTGGACGTGATGGCGCAAGAGGTGCCCGCGCAGCAGTTCAACACCTGGCTGCAACCGCTGCAGGTGCAGCCCAGGCCCGAAGCGCAAGGCCTGGCGCTGGCCGTGGGCAACCGCTTCAAGCTCGACTGGATTCGCGCCCAATACCTGCAGCGCCTGATCGAAGTGGCCGAGCAGCTGGCCGGCCAGCCCGTACCCATCGAGCTGGTGATTGCCGCGCGCGCACCCGCCGCTGCGCCGCGCCCGGCGGCCGCTCCTGCCAGCCGCACGGGCAGCAACAGCCAGCAGCCAGCAACAGCAAACGCCTCGGCCCCGGAGCATCAGGCAGCCATTGCCCCCAGCCCCTTGCGCCCGGCAGCCGATGCGCGCAGCCAGACCCGGCTGGATCCGCGCCGCACCTTCAGCACCCTGGTGGAAGGCAGCGCCAACCGCATGGCGCGGGCGGCGGCCATGCACGTGGCCAATGCGCCCGGCCAGTTGTACAACCCGCTCTTCATCTACGGTGGCGTGGGCCTGGGCAAAACGCATTTGCTGCAAGCCGTGGGCCACCAGCTGCTGGACAACCACCCCAGCGCCCGCGTGCTCTACACGCACGCCGAGCAGTTCGTGACGGACGTGGTCAAGTCCTACCAGCGCAAGGCCTTTGACGAATTCAAGGCGCGCTACCACCAGCTCGATCTGCTGCTGATCGACGACGTGCAGTTCTTCGCCGGCAAGGAAAAAACGCAGGAAGAATTCTTCAATGCCTTTGAAGCCCTGCTTTCGCGCAAAAGCCACATCGTGATGACCAGCGACACCTACCCCAAGGGCCTGGCCAACATCACGGCGCGCCTGGTGTCGCGCTTCGACTCGGGGCTGACGGTGGCCATCGAACCGCCCGAGCTGGAAATGCGCGTGGCCATCTTGATGAACAAGGCCCAGGCCGAAGGCTACGCCCTGCCCGAAGACGTGGCCTTTTTCGTCGCCAAAAACGTGCGCGCCAATGTGCGCGAGCTCGAAGGCGCGCTGCAAAACGTGCTGGCCTATTCGCGCTTCAGCGGGCGGCCCATCGACATCGGCCTGGTGCGCGAGGCGCTGCGCGATCTGCTCTCAATCAAGAACCGGCAAATCAGCGTGGAAAACATCCAGAAAGTCGTGGCCGATTTCTACAAGATCAAAGTGGCCGACATGCACAGCAAAAAGCGCCCGGCCCACATCGCCAAGCCGCGCCAGATCGCCATGTACCTGGCCAAGGAAATGACGCAGAAAAGCCTGCCCGAAATCGGCGAAATGTTCGGCGGGCGCGACCACACCACGGTGCTGCACGCCGTGCGCAAGATCACGGCCGAACGCGCCAACGACCCCGATCTGAACCAGCAGCTGCACGTGCTGGAGCAAACCCTGCGCGGCTGATTGGCTGATTGCACGCATATTGGCTGGCGCGCATTGCCCCAGCAGTTAACCTGACCGGCCGGCCTCGTATTGCGCGCACCGCTCAGCCCGCTCTGCCCAACTTGACGGGCAAAACGCAAGTGCAAGCACCACGACTGCGCCCGCCACATGTTCACGCTACAGCCCAAAGCCGGGCCGCCAGCCCCGTCTGCAACCTGGCACCATCAGCCCCGCCCTTGCCTGACTTTGCTGGGCACAACGACGGCCCCGGCCTGCATGCAACGCGGGGCGGGCACGGCAAACAAGCACGCACGGGGCCGCCTATTTCGCCGATTCAATCGCTCGTTGAGCTTGGTCACCTGCTTTTATTCGCGCGCCTGCGCAGCCGTGTTCGGCCTGTTTTTGACAAGGCGCAGACCCCGCCCTCACCCCTCAACGCCCCGTGGCCTTGCGCTGCACGCAAGCCAGATAGCTGTCGCCATCCAGCGGCAGGCCCGTGCTTTGGCTGTTCCAAATCATCTCGCCCAGGCAATCCATCGCCGCGTGGTGCGCCTCGTGCAAGGAACCCGTTCGCGCAGCCAGCAGTTCCAGCGCCTGGCGGATGCCGCGCGGGCGATCTATGCTGCTTTGCTCGCTCAAGGCCAGGTGCATCGACAGATGCAGAAACGGATTGGCGTTGTCGGCATGGTCGGGATGCGGCACGCTGCCCAGCGGCGCGTTCGGCTGCGCCAGCACGGCGTTGTACTCGGGGTGCTCGCGCATCCAGGCGCTCAGCAGCGCCTCCATCGCATCCAGCGGCTCGCCATTGCGCCACTTGGCGTACACCTCGCAAAAATAACGCCGCATATCGCTGCGGCTGCCGGGGTGAATCATCATGCGCGCCATCATAGCCAAGCACTCGCTGGCGCTTGTGCTCTTGTGTACTCGTGCACGCGCCTGCATTCATTCATGCCTTCGTGCATCCATAGGCCCCTGCACGGCCGACCTGTTCGAGACGGCCTCATGCCCGCTTGATGCGCATGGCATGAAGGCTGGCGCTCAAGGCCAGCGGCAGGCCCGAGCCGCGCCAAGCGCCTTAGAGCCTGTTTACGATCTCCTCACGGGCACTTGAAAGATGGAAGGGGGCAGGTGTGTGAGAACCTGTTCAAAGTCTTTCCACGTGTCCACAAGTTTCTGCAAGTGCAACAAATGGCCAGGAGCGGGACGCACGCCGCTGCCAAGACTTTGCGCAGGCTCTTGAAGACGCTGCAAAAACACTGCAAGCGCACAGCCAGAAACACAGTCCGACACACCACCCGCCAGGCAGCCGCGCCGCCAGACAGCGCCGTCTGCCGCTTCGCAAGCGCCCCCGCAGCAAGTGCTTGGCATGCGTCCGCCACATCCCCGCCAAGCCGCGCCAGATGGCGCAAACGCGGGTTTTCCCGAGCGGAAGAGTCGGGTTTGCGCTCCTAGAATTTGTTCATCGCAGTTTCAAAGGACGGTTCCCAACATGCTCCAACATCAATCGACTTTTCCCCGGTGGATTCCGCTGATCGGGGGCTTGGTGGGCAGCACCACGTGCGGCTTGCTGCTGTATGCCTTCAGCGTCTTCATCAAACCGCTGATGGAGCAATTCGGCTGGAGCGTTTCGCAGGTCAGCCTGGCCTATGCCCTGGTCTGCATGTTCTTCGGCCTGGTGGGCATTCTGGCCGGCCGCCTGAACGACCGCATCGGCCCGCGCGCCGTGGTGCTGATCGGCGGCCTCATCATGGCATTTGGCTTCTTCATGGTCTCCACCATCACGCCGCCCGACAAGGCCGCCCTGCTGGCAGGCGACCCCGCCGCCAAAGCCGTGAGCGACAAGGCGCTGAAACTGTTCTACCTGTACTACGGCGTGATTGCCGGCATTGGCGGCGGCCTGGTGTACGTGCCGCCGATTGCCACCGCACCCAAATGGTGGCCCGATCGCCGCGGCCTGGCCACGGGCTTTGCCGTGGTGGGCTTGGGGCTGGGCTCCTTCATCATGGCGCCGCTGGCCACGCGCATGATCGCGGCCTTTGGCGGCTCGGCCCTGCCCGTGTTCCAGTACGTGGGCATCGCCATGGCCGTGATGGTGGTCATCACCGCGCTGTGCCTGAAGTCGCCCCCGCCCGGCTATCGCCCCGCGGGCTGGACGCCCCCGGCCCCGCCTGTCACGGCCACCGTGCGCACCGAGTATCGCGACTACACCCACCGCGAGACCATGCGCTCGCCCCAGTTCTGGTTGTTGTGGGCGGCGTATTTCTGCGGCTCGTTTGCCGGCCTCATGGCCATTGGCCTGATCGCCAAGCACGGCATCGACGCCATGAGCATGGTCTATCGCGCCGAGCACGGGCTGGAAGCGGCTGCCGCCCTGCCCGCCGAGGTGGGCAAGAACATCGCCCTGCTGGCGGCCTGGGCGCCCAGCACCCTGGCCATTTTCAACGCCGCCGTGCGCGTGATGATCGGCCCCGTGGCCGACAAGATCGGCACCAAAACGCTCTTCATCGTGCTTTTCATTTTGCAAAGCGTGGCGATGCTGCTGCTCTTCCCGGCGGGCAAAAGCCATGTGCTGCTGGCGGCCTGCGCGGCCTTGATCGGCTGGAACTATGGCGCCATGTTCACGCTCTTTCCGTCCACCTTGCTCTATTACTACGGCCCCACGCACCAGGGCTCCAACTACGGCGTGCTGTTCAGCGCCTGGGGCATTGCGGGCTTTTTCGGCCCCTTCATCGGCGGCAAATTGCAGGTGGCCACGGGCTCCTTCTTCGTGCCCTTCGTGGTGGCGGCCATCATCGTGGGCATTGCCGCCGTCATCCTGATGGTGATCAAGGCGCCCGAGAAAAAACACGTTTGATCCGAGCAGAGTCCTCCCCCCGGACTTGCTTTTTCATCCGGCCACCTGGCCGGATTTTTTTTGCCACCGCCTTGGCAGCACGGGCTTGGGCCAGTCAGGCACAGCAGATGCGCCAACCCTTGCGAGCAAATCGTCTGCCCGCTCGCCAGGCAAGCCAAGGCAAACCCGCGCAGGCATGGCATGAAGGGCTGCCCCGTACAATTCATCCGCTCTTTTGTCTGATCTTTTTTCATTCGATTTTTCCGGCCGCCCATGCAAGTTCACGCTCCCATTTTCAAAGCCTACGACATTCGCGGCGTTGTGCCCGCCACCCTCAACGCCGACGTGGCCCGCGCCGTGGGCCGCGCCTTTGGCAGCCGCGCCCTGCAACTGGGCAGCCGCACCGTGGCCGTGGGGCGCGATGGCCGCCTGAGCGGCCCCGAACTGGCCGCCGCACTCATTCAGGGCCTGGTGGATGTGGGCGTGGAGGTGATCGACATCGGCCAAGTCACCACCCCCATGCTCTACTTCGCCGCGCACACCCTGTGCGACAGCGGCATCCAGGTCACGGGCAGCCACAACCCCAAAGACCACAACGGCTTCAAGATGGTGCTGCAAGGCCGCGCCATTCATGGCGACGAGATCCAGCAACTGCGCCAGATCATCGAAGCCGAAAGCTGGCAACTGAAAACCGGCGAAGCAGGCGGCAGCGTGCGCAGGCACGACGTGCAGCCCGCCTACCGCGAACGCATCGTGGGCGACATCCGCCTGGCGCGCCCCGTGCAAACCAGCGGCCAAAGCGCCAGCGCCGGCCTGTGTGAAATCAAGCAGACGATGACACGCCCCATGAAAATCGTGGTCGATTGCGGCAACGGCGTGGCCGGCGCTTCGGCGCCCGACATCTTTCGCGCGCTGGGCTGCGAGGTGATCGAGCTTTTCAGCGAGGTCGATGGCAACTTCCCCAACCACCACCCGGATCCGAGCAAGCTCGAGAATCTGCAAGACGTGCAGCGCGTGCTGCGCGAAACCGACGCCGAACTGGGCCTGGCCTTTGATGGCGATGGCGACCGGCTAGGCATCGTCACCAAAGACGGCCAGGTGATCTACCCCGACCGGCAAATGATGCTGTTTGCGCAAGACGTGCTCAGCCGCGTGCCCGGCGCGCCCATCGTGTTTGACGTGAAGTGCTCGCAGCGCCTGGCCGAGGCCATTCGCGCCGCAGGCGGCCAGCCGCTGATGCACAAAACCGGGCACTCGCTCGTCAAGGCCAAGATGAAAGAGGCCGATGCCCCGCTGGGTGGCGAAATGAGCGGGCACATCTTCTTCAAGGAACGCTGGTTCGGCTTTGACGACGGCACTTACGCCGGCGCGCGCCTGCTTGAAATCCTGAGCCGCCACAGCGATCCCAGCGCCGTGCTCAACGCCCTGCCCACGAGCTGCTCCACGCCCGAGATCAATGTGCCCTGCGCCGAAGGCGAGCCGCACCGCCTGGCGGCTGAACTGGTGGCGCTGGCGCAAAAAGAATGGGCGGGCGAAGCGCAGCTCACCGCCATCGACGGCCTGCGCGCCGACTGGCCCGACGGCTTTGGCCTGATCCGCGCCAGCAACACCACGCCCGTGCTGGTGCTGCGCTTCGAAGGCCACACGCCCGAGGCGCTGGCGCGCATCCAGCAACGCATGCTGGCGCTGCTGCGCCGCGTCAAGCCCGATGCGCAATTGGGCGCGACGGCGCATTGAGCCAGCCCCAGCCTCACACATCCTGCCAAGGCATCCGCCACAAACCCACATCACGCCTCGCATGAATGATTGGTCGTCTTTTGCTTCATCATCACCCGCTGCCCTGCCCGCCGCCTTGCAAGGCCAACTGGCCGCGGGCGAGCAACTGCTGTGGCAAGGCCGCCCCCGGCAAGGGCTGATGCTGCGCCGTTCCGACGCCTGGCACATTCCCTTTTCGCTGGCGTGGTGCGGGTTTGCCATTTTCTGGGAATGGAGCGTCATCCGAACGAATGCGCCGCTGTTCTTCAAGCTGTGGGGCATCCCTTTCGTGCTGGTCGGGCTGTACATGGTGGCCGGGCGCTTTGTTTGGGATGCGCGCAACCGCTCACACACGCACTACGCCCTCACCACCGAACGCCTGCTCATCGCCAGCGGCAAAGGCCATGCCCACATCCAATCCCTGTCGTTGCGCAACCTGCCCGATATCAGCCTGAGCGAGCGGGCCGATGGCACGGGCACCATCAGCCTGGGGTGCTTGCAGGCACCTTTCGATTCCACAGCCGCCTGGGGCAAGCGGGGCGAATGGCCTGGCAGGCGCGCAGGCGCTCTACAGCTTGTCGGCATTGCCAATGCCCGGCAAGTCTTTCAACTGATACGCGATGCGCAGCGGCGCCAGCCCGCCGCCCCTTTTGCATGAGTCCGCCATGAGTCCGCCCCGAGCGCCCCGAGAAGCCGTTCAAACTCTCCTCGCGGGCACTCGAAAATGGATGCGGGCGGTATGCTGCGTTGCAAATCTTGTCCATAGCTCAAGCCATGCCCTTCGATTTGCGCCTTGCGTCCCATCCCGCTCCCTTTCCAATCACTTCACGATAAGCGTTTGAACAGGTTCTGACGTCATGCTGCTTGCCTTGTACAACCTGCTCTTCTGGCTGGCGCAACCCCTGCTGCGGCGCAAGCTGCGCAGGCGCAGTGCGGCCGAGCCGCTGTACCTGCACGCCGTGCATCAACGCTTTGCGCGCTACACACCGCAAGAGCAGCAGCAGGCCCAAAGCCACGCCGGGCAATGGCTGTGGGTGCACGCCGTTTCGCTGGGCGAAACGCGCGCAGCCGCCATCCTGATTCAGGCCCTGCGCCAGATGCAGCCCGATCTGCGCCTGCTGCTCACCCACGGTACGGCCACCGGCTGGCAAACAGGCAGCACGCTGCTGCGCGATGGCGATATGCAAGTCTGGCTGCCGTGGGACGAGCGCGGCGCCGTGCAACGCTTCGTGCAAACCTTTCGCCCGCGCGCGGGCCTGGTGATGGAAACCGAAATCTGGCCACAGCTGCTGCAAGCCTGCCGGCAGCACGCCGTGCCCGTGGCGCTGGTCAACGCCCGCCTGAGCGAAAAAACCCTGCGCCAATGGCAGCGCCTGCCCCGCCTGGCACGCCAGGCCTATGACAGCCTGGCGGTGGCCTATGCCCAAACCGCAGCCGACGCCCAGCGCCTGCACACGCTGGGCGCGCCCGTGGTGCAAATCAGCGGCAACCTCAAGTTCGATGCCACGCCCGACGCGCAATTGCTGCAACAAGGACGGGCCTTGCGCCAGCACTGGCAAGCGCAAGCCATGCAAAAAACAGCGCACGCCGCACCCCCGCGCCCCGTGGCGCTGCTGGCCAGCAGCCGCGAAGGCGAAGAGGCCCTGTGGCTGCAAGCCCTGCAGGCCCTGCCCGCCGCCCAGCGCCAGGCCCTGCAATGGCTGATCGTGCCACGCCACCCGCAGCGCTTCGATGCCGTGGCCCAACTGCTGCAAGACGCGGGCCTGCAGGTGCAGCGCCGCAGCCAGATCGGTCCAAACGATGCGTCCACCAGCCCATCCCCCGCAACCGATCAAGTCTCTGCCCACACCACCATTTGGCTGGGCGACAGCCTGGGCGAAATGCCCATGTATTACGCCGCGGCCGATCTGGCGCTGATGGGCGGCAGCTTTGAAAAGCTGGGCGGGCAAAACCTGATCGAAGCCTGCGCCTGCGGCTGCCCCGTGCTGCTGGGGCCGCACACCTTCAACTTTGCCCAGGCCAGCGAGCAGGCCATTGCCGCTGGCGCAGCCCTGCGTTGCGCCGATATGGCCAATGCCTTGCAGCAGGCGCTGGCCTTGCTGTTGCCTGCATCACTTGCAACGGCAGGCACTGTGGCCGATGCTGCATCCGCAGATGCCGCCAAGGCCACATCTGCCCCGGCAGAAACGCATGCCACGCCCACGCTGGCCGCCATGCGCCAGGCAGCCGTGGCCTTCAGCCAGGCGCACCAGGGCGCAGCGGTGCGCATCGCGGCCGATGTGCAACAACGCGGCTGGCTGGGCTAGGCTGCCCACACTGGCAAAAACCGCGCGCCCGGCAAACAAAGAAGCCACACCGCTTGGCGCGGCCCGCAGAGCCTGTTCACGACCTCGACGCGAGGCGATTGGACAGAGTGCGGGATGGGATGCAAGGCGCACACCAAAGGACATGAGCGAAGCGCATGGCCCGTGCGACATGTGCAAGAGGATCGACAAGATTGGCAACGCTGCAGACCGCCCGCATCCATTTTCAAGCGTCCGTGAGGAGAGTGTGAACAGGCTCTCGGATCGGCAGAGTCTGGCGGCGTTCGCCAGCCGCCTCAACGGCTGCTGAAGAAATAGGCCAAAAACGCCAGCGCCGCAATGGCCACAATGATCTTGCCCACCCAAGGCAGCAAGGCCCAGGCCGTCAGCCCCTTGACGGCCGTTTGCGCGGTTTTCGATTGCAGAAAAGGCTCATGCGCAGACTCCACCGCCTCTTTGCGGGATGACAGGGGCTGGGGCAGGCCGCAATGCGGGCAGGCCAAGGCCTGGTCGGATATGCGCCGTTTGCACTCCGGGCAAAGTATCAAAGCCATGCTGCTCTTCCCCTTGTTCCAATCGCTCGTTCAAACCCTGTGCGCCAAGCAGGCAGCGTTTGGCGGGCCGCCCGTTTGCGTTTGCCCCCGGCCGCATCAACTGCTGGCCCTAGCTGCCTGAACACAAAGCCTGCCATGCCAGCGGGCCGATTTCCAGACCGCAGTCAAGGGGCCACAGGGGCGGTGCAACTCGCCCCCGCCGTTGCTGCGGCCGCCTCGCTGCTCAAGGTGCCGATCACGATTTCCACCCGGCGGTTGCGCTGCCGCCCCTCGGGGTGGTCGCTGCCATCGGGCTGGGTGTTGGCGGCCACGGGGCGTTCTTCGCCAAAGCCGCGCATTTGCAAATTGCGGGCGGGCAAGACCCTGCTCAACTGCGTGGCCACGGCCTGCGCCCGCCGCAGCGAAAGCGCCTGGTTGTAGGCGTGGCTGCCTTTGCTGTCGGTGTGGCCGTTGATGCACACGGGCGCTTGCGGATAGGCGGCAATCAATTGCGCAGCCTTCGCCAGCACGGGCAGGGCCTCGGCACGCAGAGTGCTTTTGTCGAAGTCGAACAGCACGTCTGACGGCAAATCAATCACGATCTCCTGCGGCGTTTCGCGCGCCTGCAAGCTCTGCTTGAGTTGCTGCACTTGCTCCAGCTTTGTAGCCGGGTTGCCAGCGGCTTGCAAACTCGAATCCGCCGCCGCACGGCTCAGGCTGCTGGCCTGCTGCACGGGGCGCAAATGGCTGTCGCGCCTGGGGTGGGCTGGCACGGCCGACAGGCTTTGCGCCTGCGCGGCATGGATGCCCAGCCCGGCCACCAAGCCCAGCGCCCAGCATTTGCCTTGCCAGCCGCGCGCGCAACGGGCCAAGGCCGACATCACTGCGACGCGCCTCATCCCGCACCCAGTGGCAGATCCAGTTTCAGGCCGGGGCCGGAATCGTCATCGGGCGCGTGGCCCTCGTTGATGACCCATTCCACCTGGCGCGTGTTGGCGGGCAAGGCCCCCATGAAGACGAGCTGCCCTTCCAGCGTTTCGCCCTTGCGCACGCGCAGATGCGGGTTGTCGGCCGGGGCCTTGATCATGATCTTGTTGCCCGCTTCGTCGCGCAGATAGGTTTCGCCCGCGCTCAGGCTGGTGAAGATGGTTTTGTCGCCGCCCAGCGAGAGGCTGACGCTGAGCACCGTGACATCAGCGGCCAGTTCAACCTGCTTGACGCGCACCGTCAGCCCCAGCGGCGAAACGGCTTGGGCATCCACCGCCACGATGCGGCCGGGGGCAGGCGCCGGTGCTGCGGCCATGCCATTGGCCTGTGCGCTGGCTTGCGCCACGGGTGCAGGCACGGCGTCTGCCGTGGGCTGCCCCTGCTGCTGAGCGGCCGCTTGCTGCTGGGTGGCATCGTGGGTTTGCGGGCCTTTGGAACAAGCGCCCAGCCACAGCGCACTGGTCGTTGCCAACAGCGCAGCACCCAGGCCTGCACGCACACGGCGCAGGCACGACGCACGGCGGGTGGCCGCAGCAGAAGCAGAAGAAACGGAAAAAGGATGGGTTGGGCTCATGAAAACCTCCTTGAAATCCAATCACGCAGTAGATAAAAAAACAGGGGGACGGCGCACGATGGCGGCTGGGGCGGCAGCTTGCGATGGCTCGCAGTCGGCTTGGCTGAACAGCGGCAAGCGGCTCAAGCGCGGCCCACCGAATCGCATCAACGAATGGTGACGCTGTTCACATTGCTCACGCCACCAGTCGATGTATGGCTGCCTTTGACTTGCTTGCAGTTGCCGCGCACTTGCACATCGTGGCTGTTGCGCCCGGTCACGATCACGGTTTTGCCTTGCA
Organism: Allobrachymonas sp.; assembly: GCA_030529505.1. Classification (GTDB taxonomy): domain Bacteria; phylum Pseudomonadota; class Gammaproteobacteria; order Burkholderiales; family Burkholderiaceae_C; genus Brachymonas. The sequence continues at coordinate 26,767 of JAUMWT010000013.1, forward strand.
AGCTCTTGCCATCGGCCACCACGCTGTTGACGTTGACTTGCGCGCCCGGCTCGCCCTGGCACTCCACCACGACCTGGCCGGCCTGGTTGCCCACGACGTTGATCGAGTTCACGCCGCTGCCGCTGCTCTGCACCACGCGCACGCTGTGGCCGCTGGCGTGCACATTGCTGTGCGCCTTGCCTGGGGCGCTGTTGCTGATGGCTTGGGCGCGCGCTTCGGCCGCGGCAATCTGTTTGTTCGCACGGCTCACGGCCGCATCGGCCGCGGCTTGCGCCGCTTTCACCTGCGCTTGCACGCGGGCCTCGATCGCATCCAGCGATTGCGGCTGGGATGCGGATTGGGCCTGAGCCACGCCGTGCGCCAGCAGGGCCACGGCCGAACCCGCCAAGGCAGCCATGCCGCCCCGCAGGTGAGAAAAGAAAACAGTCATGATGCAACTCCTTTCATCGTGCTGCTGATTCAAAAAACTGGCCGCAGTTGTTGCACGCACAGTTGCACACGCGCTTGGGGCCATGCGCCAGATTGCTTTCAGGGCGCGACCGGCGTAGCAGACGAAGCGGGGGCTTCGACCGGCGCTGCGGGCGCAGGCGCTGGCGGCGGGGCAGGCCGCAATTCCACGGGGCCCACGGGCGCAGGGGGGACTGAAGGCGCTGGCGGCACAGCCGCTGGCCCAGCCTGGCGGCCCGAGCGTTTGCCTGTTGCGGATCGCTTGCCCTGTGCTGGTGCAGCAGGTGCAGCCGCCGCGGGGCCAAGGGCTGGCGCGCGCCCATCCATCGGCAAGGCTGATGCAGGCAGTGGCGTGGCCGCCATCTGCCCGGGCAAAACGCCCGCGCCTAAGCTGGGTTGCACATGGCCCGGCACCGGCCCGATCACCGCGCCCCAGGCTCCGCCCGACTGGACTGCGCCGGGGGCCGCAGCTGTGGGCTGGGCGGCCGCTGTGGCGGCGCTGCCCTTGTCACCCTTGCCGCCCTTGTCGGCTTTTGATCCTTTGGCGGCACGACGTGCGCTGCCGCCATCGGCCGCGCTGCCCGCCACCCCTTGCCCTGTGGCGCCCTGCGCCACGCCCGGCACCACAGCCGCTGCGCTCATCGGCGGCATGTGGGGCGCGCCCGGCAGGCGTTGTCCGTCCAGCACGGGCGCAGGGGCGGCCACAGACGGCAGGCCCCACGGCCCGGGCGCCGCATGCCCGGGGGCACCGCGGCTCATCTGCTGGGCCAGTTCTTCGGCAAAGCGGTCGGCCTGGGCCAGTTCGTAGCTGGCCATGCTTTGGCGCAGGGTGCGCACGGTTTGCGCAGCCTGCTTGCCCGCGGCACTATCGGGCGCCACACGCTGGGCCAATTGGGCATAGCCCAAGGCCCGCACGCGATCAGGCGCCGTGCCTTGGCCACGGCGGTACATCTCGCTCAGGCGGGTCATGGCCTGCGGGTCGCCGCGCACGGCGCCCAGCACGTACCAGCGGTAGGCCTGGCTGATGTCGCCCATGCCCTGGCGCTGCCGCTGATAAGCCTCGCCCACCAGAGTCATGAGCTGCGGGTTGCGGGTGCGCAAGGCCTCCTGCTTGAGTTGCTCCAGCTCTCGCCCGGGCATGTTCGGCGGCGTGCAGCCGGGCAGGTGCTGGCCGCTTTGGGCCGCAGCGGCGCAGGCTTCCAGAAAGCGTGTGCCAGCATTGCCCGCAGCAGGTGGCGGCGCGGCTTGCGCTGCACGTGCGGCCTGGGCAGCGGCACCGCGAACGGCCCCTGTGGCGGCACGGCCCGCCTGCGTGGCCTGGGCGTTTTGTGCGGCTTGCACCGCTTGCGTGCCCTGCACGGTTTGCGCCACGGCCAGCGGTGCGCTGGCCCAGCCTGCCAGCAGGCCAATCAGCCACAGGCGCGGGGCAGCAAGCGCGGCAAGGGGTTTTCTCCATGCACACAGGCGGGGCGGCTTGCGGCTTGCATTTCGGTCATCCAACAAGGCGGCTGCTTTCATCACGGCCCCCTTCACTGCGCAGCGGGCTGCGCCGCAGATGCCGGCGCCGCATCGCCTGGCGCGCCAGCGCCCGCATCAACCGGGGCCGATGGGCTCTGCGCCTGGGCCACGGCGGTAGGCTGTGCGTCCCACGGCATGGGCACGTTGAAGAAGAGCGGCTCGAAGCCTTCCCAGGTGAGCACATCCACCCGGTCGCCAATCTGCGGGAAGTGCGTGGTGTACACATTGCGGATGGCCTGCACGGTGGCCTCATCCAGTTGCTGGTTGATCTGCACCGGCTGCCCGTACTTTTGCAGCATGACCTGGATCATGGCGATCTTCATCGGCTGCTCCAGGCTGTTGAAGGCGTTGCGCACATTGGCCACCACCACGGGGTCGGGCTTGCCGTCGGGAATGCAGCGCCAGTAGGGCGTGTTGGTGGCCTTGCCCAGCAGTTCCAGCACGCTCAAATCCACCAGGGTGCGAATGGCCGAGTGCCGCCCTTGCAAGTATTTGCCTTCGAGCTTGAAGCCGAAAGCGTCGCCGTAAAAGCCCAGGCTGGCATTGGTTTCCTTGCTGAAGTTCCACACCTTGATGACGTTGGCCGCCTGCATCTGCGGCACCATCTGGTTGTTGCCGAAGTTGACCAGGTTCAAGTCCAGCCCCAGCGAAGAGAGAATGGCCGTGCGCTTCAAATCCATGCCCGTATTGGTTTTGCCGCGGCCCTTGCCGAAGTCGAGCGACAGATTGTTGGCGCGGCCCGCGCCCGACAAGGCGCGGTCGAATTCAGTCAGCGCGCCGGTGATCACGTAGTTGGGCATGGTCACGCCGAACTGCGCGCCCATTTGCGCCTGCGCCACGAGGTAATCGGGGTAGAAGGGCACGTACACCACATTGGGGCCGATGCGGTTGATGGCGGTGCGCACCATTTCGGTGATTTCGCCCGGAATTTCGGCCCCGGCCAGCGGGTGCGAGAGGTTGGTGGCATCGCGAATGTCGCGCGTTTGCACGTAGATGGTGGGGTCGCCCTGCTTGTAAACCTGCAGCATGTCGCCAAAGCGGCGCAGGGCCTGCGAATAGTCGTTGAGGTTGGCCGCGGGCTTGAGTTTGCGCTGCTCGCTTTCGGCATAGAGCTTTTGCGCGTCGTCCACTGCCGCATTCATGCTGGCGCAGCCGCCTAATGCGCCGAACGCGCCCATCAGGGCCAGCGCGGCCAGCAGGCGCGCGCGCGGCACGGCCGATGAGGTTTTGGATTGAGGTTTGCAATTGGAATGAAGCATGGCGCTCATGAATGAATCCGTTTAGCCAATGTTTTTATTGAAATGTGCGAAGCCACCCAAACAGCCAGTGTGTCCGCCTCCTGAAAAAAACCGCTCGCGCGCAAACGCCTCGGGGGCGCTGGCCGCGCGCCAACGGTTTCCGAAAAGGCGCATGGGCTGCGTTTGCGCACGTCTCAACATGCCTGCGCGCCCCATGCGCCCGAACCGTCAAAGCAACTGTTCCCCCTTATGGGTTGACCAGGGTGATGTTTTCCGGCGCTTTGCCGTCCACATACAAAATCACCGTGCCGCTGACGTTGCCGTCGATCTGCGGGCTGGCGATGCGAATGCTGCCGTCTGCGCCGCGCGTCACATCGTTGTAGTGGGTGCGAATCACCACGTTCTGCTGGTTGCCCGGCAACTTCAGGCTGCCGTCGGCTTGCTCCAGCGCGCGGGCGCTGAGGATCCGGCTTTCGCGCAGCGATTTGGCCGCCAGCGATTTGGCCGCCACCTGGACCGAGACCTTGTCGTGCAGTTCGATATCGCCCTTTTGCGCATCCTTGTAATTGGCCAGCGCCTCGTTGTAGTTCACGATCTGCGCCTGCCCCACGGCGGGCAGCAGCCAGCAGGCCGCGCCCAGCAAGGCTGCCCAGCGCATTGCGCCCCGCTCGGCCCTTGCCGTCCTTTCAGCCCGCCCGCTGCATTGGCCCCTTTCATGCGGGGCAGGGGCTGCCGTCATCGTCTTTTTCATCACGCACTCCTTTCTTCCCGATCACAGGCTTGCGCAGCGCACACGGGTTTCGTTCGACCACGGTGCAGCTGCGTTTGACCACGGCTCTTCATCGGTACACCCGATCGGCTGCGCCACCCACAATCACCGACTGGCTCACCACGCCCGTTGGCGGCAGCACGCCAGCGCCCTTGTTGGCCGACCAGCCCACGCCGCCGGTCACACCTGCTGCGGCATGCAGCGATCCGCCGTGGTTCACGCGCACGCTGCCTGCCGTCATGCCCGGCCCGGCCACCGTGGTATTGCCCACGATGGCCACCTTGCCGTCGATGCGGCCGTGGTTGATCACCGAATTGGCCACGCTGCCCGGGCCTACGGCTGCGCCGTTGTTGCCCGCGATCAGCACCGTGCCTTTCAAATCACCGTGGTTGACGACCGAATTCACCGTGCCGCCCGCCGTGGCATGGCCGCGGTTGCCCGCAATCACCACCTTGCCGCTCAAGCGGCCCTTGTTGTCCACGCTGTTGACCGTGCTGCCTTCACCCCGGGCCGAGCCCTGGTTGCCGATCAGGGCCACGGTGGCGTTTTTCATCTCTTTCGTGTTGCGCACGCTATTGACCAGGCCGCCTCCGTCCGACCTGGCCTGGTTGCCCGCAATCAGCACGCGGCTGTTGTGCATCTCGCGGCGGTTGTCCACGCTGTTGAGCTGCCCGCCGCGCTGGGCATGGCCGCGGTTGCCGCTGATGACGATGGTGCTTTGGCTGATGGTGCCGCTGTTGCGCACCCCGTTGACCTGCCCGCCATTGACGGAGCTGCTATCGGCATTGCCCGCCAGCGTGATGGTGCTGTTGCTGATCTGCTTGCTGTTCTCAACACTGCTCACGCTCCCCTTGCCATGCACGCTGCCGCGGTTGCCCGCCGCGGTGATGCGGCTGGAGCGGATCTGCCCGCGGTTATCCACGCTGTGCGCCTGACCCTGCTCGGCCACGCTGCCCTGGTTGCTGCGCAGCGTGATGCGGCTGGAGCGGATCTGCCCGCGGTTATCCACACTGTGCGCCTGGCCCTGCTCGGCCACGCTGCCCTGGTTGCTGCGCAGCGTGATGCGGCTGCCGCTTTCGATGCGCGCACCGCTGCGGTTGCGCACGCTGGCCACGGCCGCATCGTCACGCATGGCGCGCAGGCTGCTGATGCGGTTGCTTTCGATCTGCACCTGGCTTTGGCCGATGTGGCCTTCGTTGTGCAAGCTGGCGGCCAGCGCGGTTTTGCCGTTGTCGGCGCGCACTTCAGCACTTTGGTTGCGGGCGATGCGCACATGGGTTTTGTCGAGCTGCCCATCGCCTTCGCTCACCACGCTGTTGGCAGCGGCCAGGCCCTTGTTGGCCGCGACCTGCTGGGCCGTGTTGCGCGACACCTGCACTTGCGCATCGCGCACTTGCCCGTTGATTTGCACCGCATTGGCCTGCGCGTGGCCCACGCCGCGATTGAGCACCGCGCGCCCAAAGGCCGTGCCTTCGCTGCCCTGGCTGCTGATGTGGCTGGCGCTGTTGCGATCCAGCACCACGGCGCCGCCGCTGATCTTGCCGCGCCCGTTCACGGCCAGCGCATTGGCGTTGACGCGCCCGCCATCGGCCTGCAAATTGTTGGCGCGGTTGCTGCGCACCAGCACGCTGGCGCGGTTCAGCTCGGTGCGCTCTTGCCCTTCGGCATACACACCATTGGCCACCAGAATGCCGTTTTTGCTGCGCCCGCCACCCAGCACCTGACCCGATCCGCCCTGGGTGCGCACATCTTGCGCGGTGTTGCCGGTCACGGCCACGGTGCCGCCTTGCATCTGGCCCTGGCCGTACACCGCCACCGAGTTGACAAAAGCCGTGCCACCACTGGCATCCACGCGCGTGGCCTGGTTGTTTTTGAGCAGCAGGCGCGCGTCTTGGCGCAATTCACTGTCGCGCAGCGAAATGGAGTTGGCCGCGGCCATGCTGCGCGTGGTGCGGCTGGCCGCACCAGCGGCCACCGAGCCTTCGCCGCCGCGCGCGCTGATCTGGTTGGCGCGGTTGCCGCTTTGGTGCAGCTGGGCGCCGTCCAGCTTGGACTGGCGCGCCAGCACGCTGTTGGCCAGGGCCGAACCGCCATCGGCCTGCACGCGCTCGGCCTGATTGTCGAGCAGGGCCGAGCGGGTGTTTTTCATCCCCGAGCCTTCAAGCGACTGGCTGTTGGCCAGGCCGCGCCCCTGCTTGCTGACGGATGCCACCGCGCCCAGCGCCACACTGCCGCTGCCGCCGCTGGCATTCACATCCCTGGCGCGGTTGTTGGCATTAATCAGGCGGCTGCTGTCCACGCTGCTGCCCGAGCCGCCTTCAGCCACGATGCTGTTGGCCGCTGCCTGCGCGCCGAAACTGCTGATCGAGCCTTCGCTGCGGTTGCTGCGCACGCGCAACTGGCTGCTGCGCACATCCTGCTGGCGCAGGGCCACGGCATTGGCATGGGTGGCACTGCTCAAATCCACCTTGCCCACCACGTTGGCGCCCACGCCGCCCTTGCCGCCCTGGCTTTGCACCGCGCCGCTTTGCCGGTTGCCCGACACACGCACCTGGCTGTTGCCATCCAGTCTGGATTGGGCCTGCACGGCGGACAGGGGCAGCACAGCCAGCGCCAGCGCAGCGGCCAGCGCCAAAGGGCGAACAGAGAATTGAGGCAAATCCATGACCGATCCTTAGCGACACCCACTCAGAATCTCTTCAAAATCTCCTCGCAGCGAGATCTTGAACAAACTCTCAGAGCCTGTTCACGATCTCAACGCGAGGCGATTGGACAGAGTGCGGGATGGGATGCAAGGCGCACACCAAAGCACATGAGCGAAGCGCATAGCCCGTGCCATGGACGAGATTTGCAACGCAGCAGACCGCCCGCCTCCGTATTCAGGCGCCCGTGAGGAGATTGTGAGCAGGCTCTCAGGGAATAAGAGAGCCAGACAAGAGAAATGAAAGGCCCTGCAGCGCAACGCTCGTTGCAACCAGACGAGCCTCTCCCCTCTTGCCATTGATGCCAGGCCCGCCCGCGCACGCGCTTCACCCAAGCAGCACACGCGGGCGAACCCTTCACGTCATCACTGCAACTGCAAGCTGTTGACGTTGGCCTGGCCGCCAATGGCCGTTACCTCGCCTGATTCGTTATCCATCACGTTGACCGTGCTCTCATTGATCTTGGAATTGATCAGCTGCACGGAGTTGACGTTGGCTTGCCCCGTCAAATTGGCAGAAACGCCATAGCCCCCAGCCGATCCGCCGCCAACACTCACCTTGTTGGATTTGTTTTTCATGATATTGATGGTGCTGTTCTTCACTTCAGAACCGCTGGAACCTTTCACGCTGGCCAGGCCGGGTATTTCAAGTCCGCCAGATTGCGCAAATGCGCTGGCAGAGAACGCAAGGGCCAAAGCGCCGGTCATCATTGCAAGCTTTTTCATACTGAACTCCTCTCTCAGGAAAGATTGAAAGCATGTGGCTGCCAGTTGTTTGCAGCAACCACGATGCGAACTTTAGGAGCACAGATTCTTCCGTTTTTAGCCCATAAGGCAAACAAATGTAAAACGAGTAAGGGCGCTTCAAAACAGCATGAAATGGCCCGAAGCAGCAAGCTTGCCGTCAGCTCCGGCAGGCGTTTTTTCAAATTCCCTCTGATTATTCATTCATGTTTTAATGAATTTGACAATTGCCTGACCAAAAACCATCCGCGGCCCATTGGCAGCCGCTCTCCCAAAGCCAATTCATTATCAAAAACATGTTCGCAAGATTATTCAACGCCGATTAACATTCATTTTGATCCCGTTACTTTCCGGCTGCCAACAAGCTGTTCAAAGCCTCAAGGCGAGGCCATTGGACGGGGGCGGGATGCGGTGCAAGGCGCACATTTTTCTTTTATGCATGTGGCGCAGCGCCCATGTAACACAGAAAGGTCTGGACAAGATTGGCAAAGAAGCAGACTGCCCGCTTCCATCATTCAAGCGCCCGTGTGAAAACTTTGAGCAACTTTTCCAAGAGCAGGCATGCATCAGCCAAGCAGCCCGCGCCCGAACGGACGGCCATCATTCGATTCCGCTCGTGCGCGCAATGCCCTGCGCTGGGCGCATTGCCACGCCGCTGCAGCAGCTGGCGCCCCCTCCCTCCTGCGCTTCAATGAACGCCCCGTGCGCGACAATGCGTGCTTCCTCTGCCGCCCCGAGTTACCCGCCATGCCCCGCCCGATCGAAGCCTTCATCCATCTGGATGCCCTGCGCCACAACCTGCTGCGCTGCCGCCAGGCAGCCGACAGCGCCCGCGTGTGGGCCGTCGTCAAGGCCAATGCCTACGGGCATGGCATCGAGCGTGTGTACGAGGCCCTGAACGGCTCCGACGGCTTTGCCCTGCTCGATCTGGACGAAGCGCAGCGCCTGCGCGATCTGGGCTGGCGCGGCCCCATCCTCTTGCTCGAAGGCGTGTTTGCCGCGCGCGATCTGGAGCTGTGCTCGCGCCTGGGGCTGTGGCACAGCGTGCACCACGAGGCGCAGATCGACTGGCTCGCGGGCCACAAAACCCTGCAGCCGCACACCGTGTTTTTGAAAATCAACACCGGCATGAACCGCCTGGGCTTTGCCCCCGAACGCGCCCGCGCCGCCTGCGCGCGCCTGCAAGCCCTGCCCCAGGTGGCCGAAGCCGGGCTGATGATGCACTTTGCAACGGCTGATGAAGCTACTGCTGGCTGGCAACAAGCCTGGCGGTGTTTTCAGCAGGCCACGGCCGATCTGGGCGGGCCGCGCAGCGTGTGCAACAGCGCGGCCCTGCTGCGCCAACCCGAAATCGCTGCGCAAACCGACTGGGTGCGCCCCGGCATCGCCCTTTACGGCAGCAGCCCCGATGCCGCCGAGCACAGCAGCGCCCACTGGGGCCTGCAGCCCGCCATGAGCCTGCGCAGCCGCATCATCGCCGTGCAAAACCTGCTGCCCGGCCAAAGCGTGGGCTACGGCGCCAGCTTCACGGCCGAGCGGCCCATGTGCATCGGCATCGTGGCCTGCGGCTATGCCGACGGCTACCCGCGCACCTGCCCCACGGGCACGCCGGTGCTGGTGAATGGCATACGCACCCGCACCCTGGGGCGCGTGAGCATGGACATGCTGGCCGTGGACTTGTCCGCCCCGCTGGCAGGCACGCCGCTGGATGCAGCGCCCGCGGCCAAAGCAGCGCAAACGCCACCCGGCTGCCCGCCCGGCCTGGGCAGCGAAGTCACCCTCTGGGGGCAGGCCAGTTGCGGCGCAGTGCTGCCCATTGACGAAGTGGCCGCCGCCGCAGGCACGCTGGGCTATGAATTGATGTGCGCCCTGGCCCAGCGCGTGCCGGTGCAAGTGGTTTAAGCGCCTGTGCCTGCCTTTTTTGAAAAGGGCCTGCCCCGACACGAAAAGCCACCGGCCCAAGCGGCAGCGGCAAGGCGAAAACCGCAAAGCGGCCGCCCGGCCCGGCTATGCGCTTTTGCACGCCAGCCGAGGCCATGAAGCAAGGCTGCCCGCACGCGCATCACGGCCGTGACCGCTCCCTGCCGCCCCGCTGCACGGCACAAGCTTTCGCGCACCCTCCCCAGCCATCAAGAAATGATGATGCCCCACGGCTGCCCTGGGTTTGCGCACGGCCCCAGCACGCGCCGATTGGGCCGGGACGTAAAAGCCAGCGTGCAGCCCATCCCCGCGCAAGCAAGGGGCCTGCTTAGAACCTGTTCAAAATCTCATCGTGAAGTGATTGGAAATGGAGCGGGATGGGATGCAAGGCGCAAATCGCAGTGCATAGCCCGTGCTATGGACAAGATTTGCAACGCAGCAGACCGCCCGCTTCCATTTTCAAGCGCCCGCGAGGAGATTTTGAACAGGTTCTTAGGGCCTGGCCCGCGCACCTGCCAACAAGGCCGAGCGCCAGCCCGGCCAAAAAACAGGCATCCGCCCGCCTGCGTGCACGGGCGCATGAAAAAAGCAAGAAGAAATCATGCGCCGCATCCCGTATACGGGCCAAGCTTCAGGCAAAATGTTGCCCCTTGTTTCTTTATGCTTACTTGCCTGAAAGCCATCATGCCCAAAGACGACAATTCCATCGCTGTCCTGTCATTTGGCGAAAACGCCCGCCAAGCCAGCCATTTGCTGCGCGTGCTCGGCAACGAGAACCGGCTGCGATTGATGTGCCAGTTGAGCCAGGGAGAAAGATCGGTCGGCGAGCTGGAAACCCTGCTGGGCATCCGCCAGCCCACCCTGTCGCAGCAGCTGGGCATCCTGCGCGAAGAGGGGCTGACCGCCACCCGCCGAAGCGGCAAACAAATCTTCTACCGCATCAACAGCGAACAGGCGCTGCACATTCTGCGAACACTCTCCCTCCTGTATCCGCCCGCCCCGCCCGATCAGGCATAAGAAGCCGTTCAAAGCCTCAAGACAGGGCGATTGAACAGGGTGCGGGATGGCGTGCGATGCGCACATCAAAGTACATGGGCGAAATGCATGACCCATGCGGCATGTGAAAGATGATCGACAAGATTTGCAAAGCCGCAAACCGTCCGCTTCCATTTTCAAACGCCCGCAAGCGGGCCTGGGCAGGCTCTTGCCGCCCGCTGGCACGCTCGTCCGGCAGGCATTTGCAGCACGGCAGATGTGCCGTGCCTTTGCCTGCGCCGCATATCCACTACGCGCACCACGCCGCAACAACGTCCCCATGGCCGCTAGCGCCACGGGCTGCGGCATGGCAGCGCCCAGCCACGGGCCGCCGCTTCATCACTGCACAGGGGGCAAAGGTGGGGGCAAATGCGGGGTGGCAGGCGGGCGCGTCATCGGCACGGCCTGCCCCGGGCGCCCGGCCCGCCCAGCCTGGGCGGCCAGCCACACGGTCATGGGGTCGCGCGGGGCCAATCGCTGCAAGGCGGGCAGCCAGGCCAGGGCCTGATCGAGCCGCCCGGCCTTGGCCCAGGCGTTGCTCAAGCGGCTCAGCAGCACGGGCACTTCGGGCCGCTCGCTCGCCTGGCCCAGCAGCAGGCGGCACAGGCGATCGGCTTCGTCCAGATCGCCCAGGGCCACGCAGGCCCGCGCCAGTTGCAGCATGTGCACGGGCCGCAGCCGCATGAAGGGCCTGGCCTGTGCCAGATACGTCTTGTAAGCCTGCAACTGCACTTGCTGCGCGCTTTCATCGCGGGCGCGCAGCTGAAACAGCATGTGCGCAGCGGCGTGAAAGTCTTCACTCTCCGGCCAATGCCGCGCCACGTCAAACCAGGCTTGCAGCACGCCCATATCTCGGGGGCGCTGCCTGGCCGCCGCCCGCCAGGTTTTGCTGGCGGCGCGAAAGTCCAGCGCATCGGCTTGCGCCCGGGCGCGCACCACCAGGGCGGCAAAGGCATCGGCACGCTCGTGATCGTGGCTGTGGCCGTAGGCATCCTGCCCACGTTCGTGTTCACGCCCGCCTGCATGGCTGGCTTGGCCGCGCTTGCGGCCCGATTGGCCCATTCGCACGGATTGCCCCGATCGCCCGACTGCCGATCCCCGGCGCGCAAAGGCCGCGCCTGCTGCGCCGCCCGCGCCCTGCCCCGCAGCTACCGGCAAGGGGCGCAGCATGCCTAAGCCCGCCATCAGCAGCGCGCCGCTGAGCAAGCCGCCAAAGTGCGCCATATAGGCCACCTGGCTGTCGGACACGGCGCTTTGCACCAGCTCATAGGCCATCCACACCGGCAGCATCACCAGCGCGGGCAGGCGCGCATAGCTGAAGTAGAAGAAGATGTAATAGAAAAAGCGGATGCGCTGCAGGCGATACAGCACCGCGTACATGCCCATCAGGCCCGAAATCGCCCCCGACGCCCCCAGCCCGTAGCCGCCATTGCCCGCATAGGCCCAGGCCGCAATCGCCGATGCGCCCAGCCCGGCCAGCAGGTAAGCGCCCAGATACAGGCCCGGGCCCAGCGTCTTTTCAAGCGTGAAGCCGAAGATGAACAAAAACACCATATTGCCCAGCAGATGCCCAAAGCCGCCGTGCAAGAAGGTGGAGGTCAGCAGCGTGATGGGGCGCTGCAGCACCTCGGCCACGCTTTGCAGGCTGTAGTCTTGCGCCCAGTGCGTGGTAAAGGCCCGGGGTTCGCGCGCGCTGAACGCCTCGCGCGCGCGCCGCCAGGCGGCGTAGTCCTCATCCCCGGGGCCAATCACCAGGCCCGCCAGCAAATCGTGGCGAAACTGCCGCTCCTCCCACATGAAGACGTACAGATCGGCGTACTCTTTTTCCTCGACATCTTTCTCAACCTGCTCGATCAACTCCTCGCTGTAAGTCTCGGGGTTTTGCACCCCCTGGTACTTGAGGTAAGTCACCAGCCGCGGCAACTCCAGAGCAGGCAGGGCCGTATCGGCGTAGGCGTAGGCCGCCTTGCGCACGGCGGCCTCCTCACCCGCCTGCCAGCCGAAATAGATCAGCAGGTTGACAAGGATCAGCGCAATCGTCATCCACGGCGGCGACTGGAGGGAAGGCTTGTGCTCAACGGGAATGGCCAGAAACATGCCGCCATTGTGGGGCCAAAGCGGCGCCAGCCCAGGCAAACAGACACCAATCACACAACTGGCTGCATCCGGCTGCATTTGCCGCCGCGCCCTTGCCGCGCAACCGCCCCGCACCCCGCCTGCGCCCCCTGCCAGCGCCCGCCTTGGAACCTGTCCAGGATCCCGGCGCGAATGGGCAAAAAACGGTTGGGGATGGCTGCAAGGCACGCATCTTTGTATGTGGCGCAACGCATGCCCTTGCAACATGAGCCAAATGCTTGACGAGATTGGCTGCACGGCGCAGCCCACCCGCTTTCGTATCCAAACGCCCGCGAAGAAATTGTGAGCGCAGCCTCTTGCGGCCCGCTTTCAGCCCCTGCCTTGCTGCGCCCCTTGCCTGTGCGCCAGCCTCTTGCTCCCGGGGCTTGCCCCCCTTGCCTTACCCCTTTTCACTACCCTTTTCATTACCCCTTTGCCACCCTGCTTGCCCCCTGTTGCGCGGCGGCCATATAGCAAAGAATAAACAATTTCACGTCTCTTGAAATAAAACCCCTTTGTTTCTATACTGGCATTGAGTAACGACTGTAAATGTTACGAAACCGCAAGGAGGTTTGCCATGCCCGCTCGTTCATCAGTCCCCCCCCCCCGCCGTTACAAGCGCAGGCCGCCCTCGGCCCTGCTGCTGCTGCCGCTGCTGATTCAGGCGGCCTTTGCCCAGGCCCAGCCCACGGTCGCTGGCCCGCAGGATCTGGGTACGCTCAAAAGCGACAACTCGGGCGAATCTGAAGCCCATGCCCTGAGCGCCAGCGGCAGCGTGGCCGCAGGCCGGGCTCAGAACAATGCCAGTGAGCAGCGCGCCACCGTCTGGCATGGCAGCAATTGGGGCAGCAAGGCCGATCTGGGCACTCTCAAGAGCGACAACTCGGGCGGGTGGTCTAGGGCCAAGGCCCTGAACAGCGACGGCAAGGTCGTGGCGGGCGATACCCCTAACGATGCCGGTGAAATCCGCGCCATCGTCTGGCATGGCCCGGGCTGGCGCGACAAAGTCGATCTGGGCACGCTCAAGAGCGACAACTCGGGTGGGTCTGCCGCCTGGGCCCTGAGCGCCGATGGCAGCGCGGCCGCAGGTCGGGCCCAGAACGATACCGGTAGACGCCGCGCCATCGTCTGGCATGGCCCGGGCTGGCGCGACAAAGTTGATCTGGGCACGCTCAGGAGCGACAACTCGGGCAGGTCTGGAGCCCATGCCCTGAGCGCCGATGGCAGCGTGGTGGCGGGCTGGGCCGATAACGATGCCGGCAAGGAGCGCGCCGCCGTCTGGCATGGCAGCAACTGGGCCAGCAAGCTTGACCTGGGCACGCTCAAGAGCAACAACTCGGGCGACTCTGGAGCCAATGCCCTGAGCGCCGATGGCAGCATCGTGGCGGGCTGGGCCAAGAACTACCGTAACCAATACCGCGCCACGCTCTGGTATGGCTCCAACTGGGCCAGCAAGGCCGATCTGGGCACGCTCAAGCGCGATAACTCGGGCGAAGCTGAAGCTCGTGCCATCACCCCCACGGCCACCGTGGTGGCGGGCTGGGCCCGTAACGATGCCGGTGAGCAGCGCGCCACGCTGTGGCATGGTGTGGGCGGCACGAACAAGACCGAGCTGCCCTCGCTCAAGGCCGATGGCTCGGGCCAAACCGTTGCCAACGCCATCAGCGCCGATGGCCGCATCGTGGCGGGCCAGGCCATCAACGACGATAACTACACGCACGCTGCGCTGTGGATGGTGCGCTACCACAGCCCGCTGGCGCCCATCACGGAAGGCAAGCTGCCAAACGCGCCCCGCGACCTGGGCACGCTCAAGGGCGATAACTCGGGCGGGTCTGGAGCCAAGGCCCTGAGCGCCGATGGCCGCACCGTGGCGGGCTGGGCCGATAGCGATGCCGGCGAGCAGCACGCCGCCGTCTGGCATGGCAGCAACTGGGCCAGCAAGGCCGACCTGGGCACACTCAGGAGCGATAACTCGGGCGTGTCTGGCGCCATTGCCATCAGCGCCGATGGCCGCATCGTGGCAGGCTGGTCTGGGCATCCTTTTTCGAACGCCGTGCTCTGGTATGGTCCCAACTGGGCCAGCAAAACCAATCTGGGTACGCTCAGAAGCGATAACTCGGGCCAGTCTGAAGCCCATGCCCTGAACAGCGATGGCAAGGTCGCCGCGGGCTGGGCCCAAAGCGACAGCAGCTTGCGTCGCGCCACGCTGTGGCATGAGTCCAACTGGGCCAGCAAAACCGATCTGGGTACGCTCAAAAGCGATAACTCGGGCCAGTCTGGAGTCAATGCCCTGAACAGCGATGGCAAGGTCGCCGCGGGCTGGGCCCAAAGTGACACCAGCAGCCAGCGCGCCACCGTCTGGCATGGCAGCAACTGGGCCCGCAAGACCGATCTGGGCACGCTCAAGAGCGACAACTCTGGCAAGTCTGGCGCCTTGGCCCTGAGCGCCAGCGGCGGCATCGTGGTGGGCTCTGCTGAGGATGGTAACGGTCGGCACGCCACCGTTTGGCATGGCACGGACTGGGGCGAGAAGATCGATCTGGGCACGCTCAAGAGCGACAACTCGGGCGATTCTGCCGCCTGGGCCATCACCCCCACGGCCACCGTGGTGGCGGGCGTGGCCCGGAACGATGCCGGTGAAAGCCGCGCCACGCTGTGGCACGGCAAAGATGGCAAGCAAAAGACCGAGCTGCGCTCGCTCAAGCTTGATGGCTCGGGCGAAACCGTTGCCAACGCCATCAGCGACGATGGCACCGTGGTGGCTGGCCGGGCCATCGACAGTCAGGACAGGCATCGCGCTGCGCTGTGGAAGGTGAGGTACCACAGCGCGCTGGCGCCGATTGTGGAGGATGTGCCGCCGGGCGCGCCCCGCGACCTGGGCACGCTCAAAGGCAACAACAGGGGCGAGTCTGAAGCCCGGGCCTTGAACGCCAACGGCAGCGTGGCCGCAGGCTGGGCCGAGAACGATGCCGGCAAGAACCGCGCCACCGTCTGGCATGGCAGCAACTGGGCCAGCAAGGCCGATCTGGGCACGCTCAAGGGTGACAACACGGGTGAGTCTTCCGTCCGGGCCCTGAGCGCCGATGGCCGCACCGTGGCGGGCCAGGCCCAGAACGATGCCGGCGAAGGTCGCGCCACTGTGTGGCATGGCAGCAACTGGGCCAACAAGGACGATCTGGGCACGCTCAAGAGCGACAACACGGGCGGGTCTGCCGCCCGGGCCATGACCCCCACGGGCACCGAGGTGGTGGGCTGGGCCGAAAGCGACACCAGCTCCAGCCGCGCCACCGTCTGGCGTCGTGGCCTCAACTGGTCCCGCAGGGTTGATCTGGGCACGCTCAAGGCTGACAACACGGGCGTGTCTGCGGCCAATGCCCTGAGCACCAGCGGCAGCGTGGTCGCGGGCTGGGCCGAGAATGATGCCGGTGAAATCCGCGCCATCGCCTGGCATGGCGCGGGCCGCGGCAAGAAAACCGATCTGGGCACGCTCAAACACGACAACTCGGGCACGTCTGAAGCCTGGGCCCTGAGCGCCAGCGGCGGCATCGCCGTGGGCCTGGCCCATAACAACCGTGACCAATACCGCGCCACGCTCTGGCATGGCCCCTACTGGGCCAGCAAGCTTGATCTGGGCACGCTCAAGAGCGACAACACGGGCGGGTCTGCCGCCTGGGCCATGACCCCCACGGCCACCGTGGTGGCGGGCCGGGCCGATAACGATGCCGGTGAAAGCCGCGCCACGCTGTGGCACGGCAAAGATGGCAAGCAAAAGACCGAGCTGCGCTCGCTCAAGCCCGATGGCTCGGGCCAAACCGTTGCCAACGCCATCAGCGACGATGGCACGGTGGTGGCCGGCCAGGCCATCAATCAGGACGGCAAAAACCGCGCCGCGCTGTGGAAGGTGAGCTACGGCGGCCCGCTGGCGCCGATCGTGGACGATGTGCCACCGGGCGCGCCCCATGATCTGGGCACGCTCAAGGGCGATGACTCGGGCGGATCTAGCGCCTGGGCCCTGAGCGCCAGTGGCCGCACCGCCGCGGGCTGGGCCGAGAACGATGCCGGTGAAAGCCGCGCCACCATTTGGCATGGCAGCAATTGGGCCAGCAAGGCCGACCTGGGCACGCTCAAGAGCGATGACTCGGGCAGGTCTGAAGCCTGGGCCTTGAGCGCCAGCGGCGACACCGCCGCGGGCAGGGCCCAGAACGATGCCGGTGAGCAGCGCGCCACCGTCTGGCATGGCACGGATTGGGCCAACAAAACCGATCTGGGCACGCTCAAGGCTGACAACTCGGGCGGGTCTGGCGCCTATGCCATCACCCGCACCGCCACCGTGGCGGCGGGCATGGCCCAGAACGATGCTGGCGAGAATCGCGCTACCGTCTGGCATGGCACGGATTGGGCCAACAAAACCGATCTGGGTACGCACAAGGGCGACAAATCGGGCGAGTCTGGCGCCTATGCCCTGAACAGCGACGGCAAGGTCGCTGCGGGCTGGGCCCAAAGCGACACCAGCAGCCAGCGCGCCACCGTCTGGCATGGCCCCAACTGGGCCAGCAAGGCCGATCTGGGTACGCTCAAGGGCGACAACTCGGGCGGGTCTGGCGCCAATGCCCTGAGCGCCAGCGGCGGCATCGTGGCGGGCTGGGCCCAGAACGATGCCGGTGAAATCCGCGCCACCGTCTGGCACGGCAGCAACTGGGCCAGCAAGCTCGATCTGGGCACGCTCAAGAGCGACGGCTCGGGTGATTCTGCCGCCTGGGCCATGACCCCCACGGCCACCGTGGTGGCGGGCTGGGCACATGACGACGCCGGTGAGTTGCTCGCCACCGTTTGGCACGGCAGAGGCGGCAGGAAAAAAACCAGGCTGCGCTCGCTCAAGACCGATGGCTCGGGCCCGGCACAGGCCCATGCCATCAGCGACGATGGCACGGTAGTGGCCGGCTGGGCCCGCGATGACAACGAGAAAAACCGCGCCGCGCTGTGGAGGGTGACGTACAGCGACCCGCTGGCGCCGATCGTGGACGATGCATTGGCGCCCCGCGACCTGGGCACGCTCAAGGGCGACAACTCGGACGACTCCGAAGCCCATGCCCTGAGCGCCAGCGGCAGCGTGGCCGCTGGCTGGGCCGATGTTGCAGCCTTTGCGCCCCGCGCCACCGTCTGGCATGGCCCCAATTGGGCCAGCAAGCTCGATCTGGGCACGCTCAAAAGCGACAACTCGGGCCAGTCCAGAGCCCATGCCCTGAGCGCCGATGGCCGCACCGTGGCGGGTGAGGCCCAGAGCGATGCCGGTCAATGGCGCGCCACCGTCTGGCATGGCCCCAATTGGGCCAGCAAGGCCGATCTGGGCACGCTCAAGAGCGACAACACGGGTGAGTCTGGCGCCTATGCCATCACCCGCACCGCCACCGTGGCGGCGGGCATGGCCCAGAACGATGCCAGTGCGCAGCGCGCCACCGTCTGGCATGGCAGCAACTGGGCCGAAAAAACCGATCTGGGCACGCTCAAGAGCGACAACTCGGGCTGGTCTAACGCCTATGCCCTGAACAGCGATGGCAAGGTCGTGGCGGGCGATGCCCTTAACGATGCCGGTGAAATTCGCGCCATCGTCTGGCATGGCCCCAACTGGGCCAGCAAGACCGATCTGGGCACGCTCAAGAGCGACAACTCGGGCTATTCCGAAGCCCTGGCCCTGAGCGCCAGCGGCGGCATCATCGCGGGCCAGGCCCAGAACAGTGTCAGTCAATGGCGCGCCACCGTCTGGCATGGCGACAAATGGGCCAGCCAGCTCGATCTGGGCACGCTCAGGGGCGACAACTGGGGCGATTCTGAAGCCCGGGCCATGACCCCCACGGCCACCGTGGTGGCGGGCTGGGCCGATGACGATGCCCGTGATCGGCGCGCCACGCTGTGGCACGGCAAAGACGGCGCGAACAAGACCGAGCTGCGCTCGCTCAGGACCGATGGCTCGGGCGAAACCGTTGCCAACGCCATCAGCGACGATGGCACGGTGGTGGCTGGCCAGGCCATCAACGACGATAACGACAAGCGCGCCGCGCTGTGGAAGGTGACGTACACCAACCCGCTGGCGCCGATCGTGGACGATGCATTGGCGCCCCGCGACCTGGGCACGCTCAAGGGCGACAACTCGGGCGACTCCGAAGCCCTGGCCCTGAGCGCCAGCGGCAGCATCGCCGCAGGCCGGGCCCAAAGCAACAGCAGCTTGCGTCGCGCCACGCTGTGGCATGAGTCCAACTGGGCCACCAAAACCGATCTGGGCACGCTCAAGGGCGACAACTCGGGTGACTCAAGCGCCCATGCCCTGAGCGCCGATGGCCGCACCGTGGCGGGCCAGGCCCAGAACGATGCCGGTACGCTGCGCGCCACCGTCTGGCATGGCCCCAATTGGGCCAGCAAGGCCGATCTGGGCACGCTCAAGGGCGACAACTCGGGCACGTCTGCAGCCCGTGCCCTGAGCGCCAGCGGCGACATCGTGGCGGGTGAGGCTAGGAACGATACCGATGAAGCCCGCGCCACCGTCTGGCATGGCAGCAACTGGGCCAGCAAGGCCGATCTGGGTACGCTCAAGAGCGATGACTCGGGCTGGTCTGCCGCCTATGCCCTGAACAGCGACGGCAAGGTCGCCGCGGGCTGGGCCCAAAGCGACACCAGCAGCCAGCGCGCCACCGTCTGGCATGGCCCCAATTGGGCCAGCAAGGCCGATCTGGGCACG
>JAUMWT010000014.1 GCA_030529505.1 Allobrachymonas sp.
GCGATGAAGAAACGGCGGCCTTTGCCCGCGCCTTTGCCGACGGCATTGCCTGGGGCGATGCCAAGCAGGCCCTGTTCGAGCGCATCGACCGCGAAATCGCCTCCATGCGCGCACGCTATGCCGAGTTGATCGCCCACCCCGCCGAGGTGGAGCGCATCTTGCAGCGCGGCGCCGAAAAAGCCCGCGCCGAGGCCACGCCCTACATCCGCCAATTGCGCGAGGCCGTGGGGCTGCGCAACCTGGCGACCGCTGCCGCCGCTGCACATGCATCTGCCAGCAGCAAAGAAACATTGCCCACCTTCAAGCAATACCGCGAAGCCGACGGCCGCTTCTACTTCAAACTCACCGCGGCCGATGGCAGCGTGCTGCTGCAAAGCCTGGGCCACGACAACCCCCGCGAAGCGGGTCAGGCCGTGAAACGCTTGCAAAGCGAAGGCCCCGCCGCCCTGGCCGATTTGCAAAGCAAGCTGGCTCCCATCGCCGATCGCGCGGCGCTGGAACACGCCCTGGAACGCTTGAAAGCCGCCACCGAAGCGGCGGAATAAATCAGGGCAACAACAAGGCCAGCACGCTGCTGGGCCTACGTGGCCTGCGTGGGTAGCCCTTCGCGCTGCAATCAAGACAGGCGCCTGACAGGCCCGGGGCCTAGAATGCGCGCAGCTTGGGCGCTGGCCGCAGTGGCAACGCCACCGCCATCTGTTGGCGCGGCAGTGTCATACCCTGCTGGCTCCGCGCCCCAGCCCTTGTTGTTGCTCTTGCTTCACGCACAGACGGGCTACCAAATCGCGGCACACCCCGCCGCTGGCCGTCCCAAGGCAAGCGCAGCGCCCGCTTTCGCTTCCTGCCTCATTTGTGGATTGAGCCATGTCTTTTTCGTCCTTGTTTGCGCGCACACGCCAATGGCCTACGCTGGCGGCCTGTGCAATCACCGCCTTGTTCATCGCTGGCTGCGGCAGCAGCCCCAAGCCGGTGCCCAAGCCCTCAAAGCCGCGTCCGCGCCCACCCGTGGTGCGCCGTGTCGAAAACTGGATGGGCACTTACCGCGGCACCGTGCCCTGCGCCTCGCTGGCCACGCCGGGTTGCACCGCGCAACAGCTGACGCTGACGCTGCTGCCCGGCGACCAGTACGAGCTGGAAACCACCGTGCAGCGCGGCGGCCGCCCCTACACCATCATGAGCAAGGGCCGCTTTCAGTGGGATGCGGGGCGCACGGTGATCACGCTGGCCTCCAAAGACGAAAACGCCCGCCTGCGCATTGGCCCGAACACGCTGGAGCGCCTGCCCGGCCTGCACGATGATGTGCAGGAAAGCTACCACGGCTACATCCTGCGCAAGCCTTGAAAAACTCTCTTCAAACGCACTCCGGCCCCCCCCGATCATGCGCAGAATGAAAGCGATGGTGAGGTAGGCTCCAGCCGCAAGGCTGCCGTGACTTCATGAACTGGGCAACGCGCACTATCGCTTGCCGGTGGTCTGCACGCAGCGCATGGGAAGATGAGCTTGCCCATGTCTTGGGCGCTGCGTTGGCGAAGGTGGCCAGCGCACCTGTGCTTTGCGCTTTGCAGCTACCGCCTTTGCCAAGCAACGCACACGATGCAAAAACTTTGAACAGGCGCTGAATCGCTCACAAGCGCGGCAAGCCTCGAGACGACATCTGCTGTTCGGCTGTACAGGGCCAGCAAGTCAAACGATAATTTCCGGCTGGTATTCGCTGCTTGGCATGCTTGTGCGCCAGCATCATCAACTTTGCATCAGCTTTACCCACCATGCCCACCCACATCGACCCCAACCGCTACATCAACCCCGCCGCCTACGAGCTGGACCCCGTGGACGAAACCAACCGCGCCTGGGCGCAAGCCTATGCCGAGCTGGACGAAGCCCTGCGCCAGGCCGCGCCCGACGGCAAGCTTTACCTCGTCTGCGGCTTGAGCCGCGCGGGCAAAACCACCTGGGTGCAACATCACTTCAATAAATTTGGCGACAAAACCGTGTTTTTTGACGCCGCCGCGCCCGCCAAAACCCACCGCCAAAAAACCCTGCAACTGGCGCACAAACACGGCGTGCCCGCCACCGTCGTGTGGATCGACATCAGCCCCGAACTGGCCCTGCAACGCAACCGCGAACTGCCGCCCGAAACCCGCTTGCCCGAATCCACCGTGCGCCACGCCTTTGCCCTGTACCAACTGCCCAGCGCCGAAGAAGGCTTTGCAGATGTGCAAATCGTGCCGGCTGATGCGGATCTGAACGCAGCCTAAGGCGCAATACGCACTGAATTACCTTCTGCAAGTTTTTTGGACGACTGCAAAAACAAAAGGCATGTGCCACTCGCGCACATGCCCTTTTTATTCGCCCACATCTACAGCACCTAAGCAAATACCAATATCCGCCATGCAGTACAAATTGTGCGCGTGATCCATTGGATAGTCTGCATCAGAACGTAATACGACATGAGGATAGAAAATTACAGAACGGGAAAGCAAGCGCAGGTGCAAGCGCATGCCGTGTGCTGAACTGGGTGGGGAGGAGAATGTTAAGAAAAGCTTGTACCACCCTCTTTGAAAACGCTTGCAAGATCGTATAAACTTGGTTGCACTGAAATGCAAAATGTTTCATCTTTGCTTTTCGTATGCAGTGCCGCTTCCAAGCTCTTTTCGGCACATACACAACGTTAGGAAAATAAAGAGGCCTTCAATACATGAAACCGTGGATACGAAAAACCATCTTGGCGCTGGCACTGCTTATTGCTGGCATGGTTGGCGTGGCGCTCTGGACACCGGCTTACCTATTTTGGGTTGCGGCGGCTATTGCACCAGAACTGACCGCAAAAATGGTCGTGAAATGGAGTCTGTACCGCAACGAACTGATCGCTAAAAGCTTCTCGCTAGAAGAGCAGAAAAAGAATCTGGAAGAACAAACTATCCGCATCGAACTGGGCGGAAAAAAATACAATATTCCGGTGCGCTATGCCTATAGTGAGGCGATTGAAAGACGTGGCTACTGGCCTGACGTTAAAAAAGAGCGCATCCCCGTTAAAGCTTTTTCTATGGATGTTTTGCTACCTGATTTAAAGCCTTACTATCCTGAAGATGACGCAGAGTGGAAAAAGTTGGGGCATGGAAAAAAGCTTGCCCTGAGCATAAGGCAAGAAGATGGTGAAAATTGGTATTTCTCGAAAAGAAAAAGCTTTTTCAATCATCAAGAGCTCTATCACAAACGTTCAGATGATGTTTATGATTTGGCTTATTTTGAGCCAACCGGTGGACTAAGGGATGAATTTTTTCCTCTTGATGAAAACGTAGAGCTAAATATTGAATGCACACCCAAAAAGAAACTTGATAGCACGCCATCTCCTGGCTGCAGCATCAAGTCAAACTATAAAAATGGAATTATTCTCGACTATTTTTTCTCAAGAGATTACTTGAAAAACTGGAGAGAAATAGATCGTAATCTGAAAAGTATGCTGGATAGTTTTGAGCAAGAAGCAGCAATCGAAGCAGCTGCCAGCCCCAAGGATAACTGAAATGGCATTGGCAATCACGCAAAAGCAATTGGCGCAAGCACTCAGATTTTGAAATATCCAAACCTTCTGTCCCTAAATAAAAACGCCCCATCACTGGGGCGTTTTTATTGGTCGATCCGAACATTGCCAAGGCGCTTACTGCTGCTCCTTCTGCCGCCGCGCCAGCACCGCGTCCGACAAGGTGTGCAGCAGTTGCGCGGTTTCGTCCCAGCCCAGGCAGGCGTCGGTGATGCTTTTGCCGTATTCCAATTGCCGGGGGTTGTCTTGGCCGGGGGTGAATTTCTGCGCGCCGCCGTGGATGTGGCTTTCGATCATCACGCCGAAGATGGCGTGCGAGCCAGCAGCCAGCTGTTCGGCAATGGCCTGGGCCACTTCGGGCTGGCGTTCGGCCGTTTTGTAGCTGTTGGCATGGCTGCAATCGACCATGACGCTGGCGCGCAGGCCGGCCGCTTCCAGCGCGGCGCAGGCGGCTTGCACACTTTGCGCGTCGTAATTGGGCGCTTTGCCGCCACGCAAAATCACGTGGCAGTCGTGATTGCCCTTGGTGGCGACGATGGCCACTTGCCCATTCTTGTGCACAGATAAAAAGTGGTGCCCGCGCGCGGCGGCCTGAATGGCGTCGGTGGCGATGCGGATGTTGCCATCGGTGCCGTTTTTGAAGCCGATGGGCGCGGACATGCCACTGGCCAGCTCGCGGTGCACCTGGCTTTCGGTGGTGCGCGCGCCGATGGCGCCCCAGCTGATGAGGTCGCCCACGTATTGGGGCGAGATCACGTCCAGAAATTCCGTGCCCGCGGGCAGGCCCATGCGGTTGATGTCGATGAGCAGTTGGCGGGCGATGCGCAGGCCCTCGTCGATGCGGCAGCTTTCATCCAGATAGGGGTCGTTGATGAGGCCCTTCCAGCCCACGGTGGTGCGGGGTTTTTCAAAGTACACGCGCATGACGATTTCAAGCGTGTTGCGGTATTGCTCGCGCAGTTTCACCAGGCGCTGGGCGTAATCGATGGCGGCTGCAGGATCGTGAATGGAGCACGGCCCGACGATGGCAAGCAGCCGATCGTCCAGCCCGTGGATGATGCGCTGGATGGCCTGGCGCGTTTGCCCCACCAGCGCTTCGACCGGCGAGCCGTTGATGGGAAAGAAGCGGATCAGGTGCTCGGGCGGCGGCAGCACGGTGAGGCTTTGGATGCGGTTGTTGTCGGTCTGGCTGGTTTTGTCTTCGGGCTGGGCGTACCAGGCGTTATCGAGCGTGGATTGGGGGGACATGGTGGCAATTCCTTCAAACGGTTCAGCGATTCAAAGCAACGATTGCAGCAACGGAGTCAATCAACAAGCCGGGCCTGCGGTTGTGCTCATGGCCCAAACAGGCGCGCGGGCAAAAAAAAACCGCCGGGCGATGTCCTCGGCGGTTTGTCAGTATGGCGTTTCGTGATGTGCTCAAGCCTCCTGCCCACCGGGGACGGGATGAAAGGCAAAGCCAAAAAAGAAAACGCCAGAAACTTGCATGGGCGCGAATATACCACGCTTGCCTTCGTTGGATGACAGAAGATGACTTTTGCAGGCAGACTTGAAGCGTTGTGCGCGATCCGCTTGGCAGGCGCTGTTGCGAAGCGTTGATGCAGACGTGAACGCAATCCTTGAAGCGAACGTTGATGCAAAGGCCCTTGCGCATGGCTCACGCCGCGCATGCACAGGGCCGCGCGCCTTGCCCGAGTGCGACGGTGCGCCGTGAACAGGTCTCGTGATCTGGGCCGCGTGCATCTATCTGGCGTGGCAACCCAGGCCCTGCTGCAAGGCCGAGGCGTTTGCTGCGCCAAGCCCCATGCGCTGCCTGTTGATGGCCTGGCTGCTTCGCCCGTCAACCATGCTGCAGCAGCCACTGCTGCAAATCGGCAATGGATGGGGCCACATGCAGCGGGCGAAGGGCGGTCAGGCCCGAGGCATCGTGCGCGCCGTAGGTGACGGCCACGGCCGGGCAGGCGGCGTTGTGCGCCATGAGCAGATCGTGCGTGGTGTCGCCCACCATCAGGGTTTGCACGGGCGCGGTGTTGAAGGTGTCCATCAACTCGTTGAGCATGAGCGGATCGGGCTTGCTCGCGGTTTGGTCGGCCGTGCGCGTGGCATCGAACACATGGCGCAGATCGACCGCATCCAGCGCCTCGTTCAAGCCGCAGTGGCTTTTGCCGGTGGCAATGGCGAGCAGGTGGCCGCGCGCCTTCAGGGTCATGAGCATCTCGCGCGCGCCGTCGAACAGGGTGATGTCGTGCTGCAGCTGGCGGTATTGCTCGCGATAGGCCTGGGCCAGCAGCGGCAGGCGGTGCGAGGGGATGTCTGGCGCAACCGTTTCCAGCGCCTGTTGCAGGCTCAGGCCGATGACGTGGCGCGCCGCTTCGCTGCTGGGCGGGGTGCCGCCCATTTCGGCCACGGCGGCTTGCAGGCTGCGCACGATGTTGCCGGCCGAGTCGAACAGGGTGCCGTCCCAATCGAAAACGATGAGCGGATAGCGCAAGGCCACGTAGTTGGGCGTGGCCAGGGTGCTGGAAGTGATTGGTGGCAGGGTCATCGATTCTTCATCCCTCAATCAAAGCGGATGCGCCGATGGTAGGCGATGGGCGGGACATGGCGCGGCCCCACACCATTTGTTTCAGAAGCTGTGGTTTCAGAGCCTGTTCAAAATCTCAACGCAAGGCGCCTGGCTATCGCAAGGCTTGAATCAGGACGCAGAAGGCGCAGAGCTTTCGCCAAAGCCGCAGAAGTTTTCAAAGCTGTTTTCACCGCAAAGGCACAGAGGGCGCAGAGCTCTTTTGATGTCTCTGCGTGACGTGAGCGCATCGCAGCATGGCCAACAAATGAGGCACGGAAGCAGCCGTTCTTGGCGAGCCAACTTCTGTGCCCTCTGCGTGGCTTCTGCGCCTCCTTTGCGGTTTCCGCGCCCACCCAGCCCTTCGATTGACCCCAGGCCGCTCATCTCCATCTTCAAGCGCCCGCAAGGAGCTTGTGGATCAGCCTCTCAGCGCGCAGCGCCAGATGCAGAAGGCGAAGGTGCGGCAGCCGCAAGCACAGCAGGCCCTGCCGCAGATGTTGCAGGCATGGGCGCAGGGGCTTGTGCAGGCTGGACTGGCGCAACGGTGGCTGCCTTGGCGTTTGCATTTGCAGCGCCGCGCTCGGGCTTGCCGCCATTCAAGGCATCGGCATCAGCTGCGGCAGGCGAACTCGCCACATCGGGCAGCACAGGGCTGCCGCCCAGCGCTTGCACCAGGGCGACGTGGTTTTGCAGGCGAGCCAGGTTGGCTTCTTGCTCGGCCAAGGCGGCGTTGCGCAGGGCCTCTTGCGCATCCAGCCAATGCTTCAGCGAAATGGCCCCGGCGCGGTAACGCACGGCCGTGAGCTGTTCGGCCCGCTTGGCTTGCGCATGTGCCTGCTGCTGGTACTGCCACTGCTGTTGCAGGTGCTGGCGGGCGCTCAGGGCGTTTTCCACCTCGGCCAGGGCCTTGTGCAAGGTCTGGCGAAAGTGGATCACGGCCAGCTCGTAGTTGTTGCGCGAGGTTTGCAGATTGCGCTGCATCTCGCCCACGTTCAAAAACGGCAGGGCCACGCCCAGCCCCAGGCTCAGCGTCGGGTGGCTCAACACGTTTTTGAGCACGGTGCTGGCGCTGCCCATGCTGCTGGTGAGGCTGAAGCCCGGCAGGTAGCTGGCACGCACCGCATCGCCTTGCGCCAGGGTGGCGCGCAGGCGCAGCTCGGCGGCTTGCAGATCGGGGCGGCGGCCCAGCACATCGGCCGGTACGCCCGCTGCCACGGCCGGCATGGCGGCCAGGGGCGGCAGTTGCGGCTGGCGGGCCGCTTCGCGCAGCGCGGGCCATTGATCCATCTGATCCAAATGGCCCGGCGGCAGATCAAACAGGATCGCCAGCGCGTGCTGCAATTCGCTGCGCTGCTGCGCGATTTGCTCGGCCGCAGCCTGCTGGCGCGCCAGGGTTTGGCGGGCCTGCGCCAGATCCAGCCCCGAGATGGCGCCAGCCTCGTATTGCACCTGCGCCAGTTGCAGCGTTTTTTGGGCGCGCAGCAGGCTGTCTTGCTGGGTGCGCCATTTCTGCTCGGCCACGGCCAGCCGCCAGTAGGTGCCCAGCACGTTGGCGACCAGGGCTTGCGCGGTGGCTTGCCGGTCTTGCCAGGTGGCGGCGGCCTCCCAATCGGCGGCGCGGTGCTGGCCGGCGAGCTTGCCCCACAAATCCAGTTCCCAATTGATGCCGACGCTGGCGCTGTAGCGGCGCTGCCAGTCGGTATCCGTTGTGCCGCCTACGGGGCCAGAGGCATCCTGCTTCAAGTCGCGGCTGGCGCTGGCCGAGCCGCTGGCGTTGAGTGTGGGCAAGCGCTTGCCCCAGGCGTTGCCCGCAGCCAGGCGGGCATTGCGCAAGCGCCAGCCCGCCGCGCGCAGATCGTTGTTGCGCGCCAGGGCCAGCTCCACCAGTTCATTGAGCTGTGCATCGCCAAAGGCGGCCCACCAGCGGTCTTGCAAAGTGTGTTGCACGATGCGCGCATCAGTCGCGCCACCAGCGGGGTCTGCGGCCTTGGCCCCATGCGCCCATCGCGCGGGCAGTTGCAGATCAGGCCGCTGATAGGGCGTGTGGCACGCGCCCAGCAAGGCCGCGCACAGCAGCGCAGCGGCCGACAAACGAATGCGACGAAATCGGCCCGAGCCAGCCAAGTGGGCGCGGACACCGGTGGAGCTGATGGTGGGGGTCATGATGATGGGCAGGGTTCTTTCGCGCGCCGCTATTGGCGCGTGAGGGCATCCACGGGATTGAGGCGGGCGGCGCGGCGCGCGGGCAAAAAGCCGAACAGCATGCCGATGAGCGAAGAGCAGGCAAAGGCCGCGATGATGGACGCCAGCGAAAACTGCATGCTGAAGGCGCCGCCGCTGGCGTAATCAAACACCCAGCCGATGAACAGGGCCAGCGCCACACCCAGAATGCCGCCGATGCAGCAGACCAGCACCGATTCGATCAGGAACTGCTGCAGGATGTCGCCCTGGCGCGCGCCCACGGCCATGCGCACGCCAATCTCCTGCGTGCGTTCGGTCACCGAGACCAGCATGATGTTCATCACGCCAATGCCGCCCACCACCAGCGAGATCACGGCAATGGACGAGATCAGCAGCGTGAGGGTTCGCGTGGTTTTTTCCACCGTTTGCCGAACGCTGTCGGTGCTGATGGTGAAAAAGTCCTGCTTGCCGTGGCGCTGCACCAGCAGCCGGGTGATGCCCTGCTCGGCCGCGGCACTGTCCACCTCGTCGCTCACGCGCACGGTGATGCTGCGCAAATGGCTGCTGCCCATGATGCGGCCCATGACCGTGGTGTAGGGCAGCCAGAGGTTGAGCGCATCCGAGGGGCCATAGGCCTGGTCTTTTGGCTGCGTCACGCCAATCACGCGCACGGGCACCATGCCCACGAGGATGATCTGGCCGATGGGGTTTTCATTCTCGGAAAAAAAAGCTTCGCGCATGCCGGCGTCGATCACCGCATCCTGCATCTGGCGCTGGATGCTTTCCTGGTCGAAGAACACGCCTTCGGCCAGCTCGTAGCCGCGCGCGCGAAAGTATTGCTCGCTCACGCCGCTGACGGTGGCCGTTTTTTCGACATTGCCACGGCGCAGGGTTTGCGAGGTGTTGGCGTTGGGCGAAACGCTGTCCACGTAAGAAAGCTGCTCCAGCGCGCGCGCATCGGCCGGCACCAGGGTGCGGATGCGCCCGGCCGTGCGGTCGCCAAAGCCGCTGCCGGGCAGCACCTCGATGGTGTTGGTGCCCATGCTGTTGATGTCGGCCAGAATCTTCTGGCGCGAGCCTTCGCCCAGCGCCACCACCGAGACCACCGAGGCAATGCCGATGATGATGCCCAGCATGGTCAGCAGCGTGCGCAGCTTGTGCCCGATCATGGCGCGCACGGCCATGCGCGCGGCTTCGCCCAAGCGGCCCCAGGCTGCGGCCCAGGTGTTTTTTTGCGCGGGCGCAGGCTCTGCCTTGGCCACTGGCGGGCAGGCGCCGTCGCGGGTCTGGTTGGCCACGATGCGGCCATCGCGAATTTCGATGATGCGGTTGGCATGGGCCGCCACCTGGGCATCGTGCGTGACGAGGATGATGGTGTGTCCGCTGGCGTGCAGCTCTTTGAGGATGTTCATCACCTCATGTCCGCTGGCCTGGTCGAGCGCGCCGGTGGGCTCGTCGGCCAGGATCACGTCGCCCCCGTTCATGAGGGCACGCGCAATCGACACGCGCTGCTGCTGCCCGCCCGAGAGTTGCCCGGGCTTGTTGCCCAGCCGCTCACCCAGGCCCAGCCGCGTCAACAGCTGCTCGGCCCGCGCATGCCGTTGCGCGGCGGGCAAGCCGGCGTAGATGGCCGGAATTTCGGCATTGCCCACGGCCCCCAAATCACCCATGAGGTGGTAGCGCTGGAAGATGAAGCCGAAGTGCTCGCGCCGCAGGCGGGCCAGTTCGTCGGGCAGCATCTGGCCCGTTTCCTTGCCCGCCACCTGGTAGCTGCCGCGCGTGGGGCGATCCAGGCAACCCAGAATGTTCATCAGCGTGGATTTGCCCGAACCCGACGGCCCGATGATGGCGACCATTTCACCGGCGCGAATGTCCAGATCCACGTCTTTGAGCACGGCCACCACCTCGTCGCCGGCGGGGTATTCGCGCACCACGCCGCGCAGACGCAGCAGCGGCACGTCGTTGGCAGAAAGGGGGGTGGCTTGTTGCATGGGCAGCTGCTACCTTTTGAGCGATCCGGCCGATCAGATCACGCGCGGGCCACGCAGGCGGGCGCTGGCCTTGTCGCCAGCGGCATCGCCCACCACCACGCGCTCGCCTTCTTGCAGGCCTTCGAGCACCTCGGCCTGCACGCGGTTGTTCAGGCCGATGCGCACCTGGCGCTCTTGCACCACCTCTTGCCCTTTTTCGCCCGTGGCCACGCGCACGGTGTACAGGCGGCCACGCCCCGCCGGTTCTGCTGGCCGGTCTGCTGCACCGCTCGCGTTGGCGGCTGCCGGGGCCGAACCCGCTGCGCGGGCAGGGCTGGCGCGGCTTTCGGCAGAAGGCGCTGCCTGCGCAGCCGATGCCCCGTCCGCAAGGGGCTGCCCCTTGCCTGTGCCGCTTGCACCCGCGCGCTTGCCGCCGCTGCCTTGTATCAAAGCGCCCGATGGAATCACCAAAGCGTTGCGCGCCTGCGCCAGCACGATGGAGACTTGCGCCGTCATCTCGATGCGCAGCTTGCCCTCGGGGTTGGGCACGTCGAGCAAGCCGTTGTAGTAGATGGCCTTGTTGGTGTTGCTGTTGGCCGTGCCGTCGTAGGTTTTCATGTCCACGGGGCCGGGTTCCACGCGGCTCAGGCGCGCGGGGTATTTCTGGTCGGGCTCGCCCAGAATGGTGAAGTAGGCATTCATGCCCGGGCGCACGCGCGGCACGTCGGCTTCGGAGATTTGCGCCTGAATGGTCATGTTCTCGAGCTGCGCCACTTTCACGATGGTGGGCGCGGTCTGGTTGGCGTTCACCGTTTGGCCTTCGTCCGTGACGATGGCCACCACCGTGCCCGCCGTGGGCGAGGTGATGCGCGTGTAGCCCACATTGGCCTGCGCCGTTTGGGCGCGCACCGCATGCTGCTGGATTTGCGCATCGGCCACCTTGAGATCGGCCTGCGCCGCCGCCAGCGCCTGCTGGGCGCTTTGCCAATCGGCCCGGCTCGCGGCATCGCGATCGAACATGTATTTTTGCCGCGCGTATTCGGCCTGGGCTTTGCTCAAAGCCGCTTGCCGCGCTGCCTTTTGCGCACGCGCCGAAGCCAGCGCCGCTTGCGCATCTTTCAAATCGTTTTGCTGACGGGTGTCGTCGATGTCGGCAATGGGCTGGCCCACTTCCACCACGTCGCCCAACTGCACGTACAGCTTCTTGACCTGGCCCGAGGCTTGCGAGCCCACATTGATGAGCTTGGAAGCCTGAATGGTGCCCGTGGCCAGCACGGCATCTTCCAGATCGGCGCGCGTGACTTCTGCGGTGATCAGCGGCGGCACGGGCGCTTTGGCGAACCAGCTTTTGTAAGCCAGCCAGCCCAGCAGCAAAAACAACAGGCCGCCGGCCAGCAGCCACCATTTGCGGGTTCGGATGAATGTGCGCATGCGAAGAAGGCAGGGTCAAGCATTTTCGATAAGGGGCGCCCGCCCATTCGGGCGAGCCGGGCAAGCGGCTGGCCTGCTGCAAGAGGCAGCAAACCGGCGCGTTCTGCCGCTGCCTGTTGGGGGCGCCGGGCCAGGGCAAAGTATGCCCCAGCAAAGGCGGCCTGGAGGGAAAGGGCAGCCGCGCTGGCATGCAATGGCTGCGGGCCAGGCCTTTGGTGCAGGGATGCGGGCTGCAGCATGAACAAAGCCTGTTCTGAGCAGCCCACAAGGGAGGGCGAGGGCCAGAGCGGCGCGCCAAGCATCCATGCTGGTTGCCGCCTTCATCAAAGGCGCGGAGCAGCTCTCGGAAGCTGTCAAAAATCTCCTCGGAGCCCGTTCAAAATCTCCTCGCGGGCGCTTGAATGACGGAGGCGGGCGGTCTGCGGCATTGCCAATCTTGTCATCCATTGGCCCATGCCGCACGGGCCATGCACATCGCCATGCATGGCGATGTGCGCCTGGCATCCCATCATCGCTCCCCATTTCTCATTGCCTTTGAACGGCTTCGTGCGGTTCATCCGGCCTGCCTGGGCGCTGCGAACGGGGCGACAATCAGGGGGAAACCGGCCAGGCCACCAGGCCGGGCAGGTCAGGCATTCTCTTATGAGGATTTTTCATTTAATTAACATAAATGTTAAAATTTCTTACACGCCCTTGCGCCCGGGTTTTGCGCAGGGCCTTAGTCATTCAGTGAATTCAAGGAGTTTTTCCCATGATGTACACCGCCAGCAACAAAGTGTCCTTTTTCGATACCCTTGCCAAGCAATGGGACGAAAAGCTGGACCTGCCCGCCTTGCGCAAGAACCTGGTCAAAGCCCTCAAGCCTTTTGACATTCAGCCCGGCGAGCATGTGGTGGACATCGGCTGCGGCACGGGCAACCTCACCCAGGCCCTGCTGGATGTGCTGGGGCCGGAGGGCAAGGTCACCGCCGTCGAAGTCTCCATGGATATGTTGCTGGAGGCCCAGAAAAAAATCAGCGACCCGCGCATGCTCTGGCAAATCGCCGATGTGGAGTGGCCCCTGCCCTTCAAGGACGACTGCTTCGACCGCCTCTTCTTCTACCAGGTCTGGCCGCACTTGCAGCCGCAGGAGGCCATGCTCAAGGAGTTCCTGCGCGTGCTCAAATCCGGCGGCCAATTGCACATCTGGCACACCGATTCGCGCGAAGCCGTCAACCAGATGCACGCCAAGATCAAAGATCCGGCCGTTGCATCCGACGTGCTGCCGCCGGCCGAAGAAGTGGCCGATTTGCTGAAGAAAGCCGGCTTCATGGTCAGCCAGGCGGCCGAATCCGACAAGGACTATCTGGTCAGCGCCCGCAAGCCCTGATTGCAGGCACTGCCATGCATCGCCCATTCGCACCCGTGCCCGCATGTTGCACGTTGCACGCGGCGCCAGCGGTGTGAATGGCGGCGCTGGTTTGCGCTGGCAACAGCCTTAAAAACAAGGCGCGCGGCCAGCGCCGCGCAGTGCCCGCAGGGCTCGGCGATTGCCAGCGGCTTCGCAAGCCGTTCAACATCTCAAGGCCGGGCGATTGCCTGTGGCGCGGTACGGGATGCCAGGCGCAAACCCTTGTATGTGGCGCGGCGTAGCCTTTGCCTCGAACAAGACGGGCAAGGCAGCAAGCCGCGCCCACTCCCACCATTCAAGCGCCCGCGAGGAGGCTTGGAACAGGTCCCCGGGCCATTGCCGGCAAACGCATTGCTGGCAAACGAAGGGGCGGGCAGCAAGCCCGCATGCCATCCACAAGATGAGGTGAAGCCATGAGCGCAAACCCGCCAGCCGCATCTCAAGCCTGCGCAGCAAGCTGTGCGGCGCCGCATGCGCACTTGACGCATCTGGCGCATTCGGGCAAGCCTGCTGGCACGGCCGTGCAGGTGGCCGATCTGCACTGCCATTTCGGCCGGGTGGCAGCGGTGAACAATGTGTCCTTCCAGATCCAGCCGGGCGAACACATCGCCATCACCGGCGCCAACGGTTCGGGCAAATCCACGCTGCTGCGCTGCCTGATCGGCCTGCACCGCCCCAGCAGCGGCGAAATCCGCATCGGCCACACCAGCGTGTGCCGCCACCCCACGCTGGCGCATCGCCTGTGTGCTTGGGTGCCGCAACGGCAAACGGTGGGGCGCTTTCCATTGCGGGTGCACGAGTTGCTGGCCTCTGGCGGCGCGCCCGAAGCCGCCACCGCGGCGGCCGATCACTTGGGCATTGGCCATTTGCTGCAGCGGCCTTTGTCCACCCTCTCGGGCGGGCAATTGCAACGCGCTTTCATCGCACGCGCCATGGGCAGCCTGAACCATCAAGCCAGCGTGCTGCTGGCCGATGAACCCACAGCGGCGCTTGACTTCGCCGGCCAGCAGGAGATTGCCGCCCTCATCGCGCAGCTGCCCTGCACAGCCGTGGTGGTGACGCACGATCGCGGCATGGCCGCCCGCTGCGACCGCGTGTTTGAAATGGCGGCCGGTTCCCTGCGCGAGGTGCACCGATGAGCATGCTTGCCGCCCTTTTTGCATCGCACGCCGCATCGGCCCTGCACGCCTGGCCCGGCGTATCGACTGCGGCACTGGCTTTCACTTCGCCAAGCAACATGCTCGATTTGCTGGCTTTGCCCGCCGTGCAGCGTTCTTTTCTGGCCTTGTGCGTGGCCTCGGCCGGGCTGCCGATTGTGGGCGTGCTCATCATCGGGCTGGAAGTGGCCACCGTGCGCTTTGCCGTGATGCATCTGGCCCTGTTCGGCATCGCCCTGGGCCTGTGGCTGGGCGTCGATCCCACGCTCATGGGCATTGCAGTCGCCACCCTGGGCACGGGCATGCTGGCGCCCTTGGCGATGCGGCCTGCTGGCCTGAGCGGGCCGATGGGCTTCCTCATGACCATGGCCATTGCCGTGGCGCTGTTGATTCTTTCGCTTTCGGGCGTGAACGCCACGGGCGCTTTCGAGCTGTTGTGGGGCTCCATCCTCGCCACACGCTGGCTGGATTTGCTGCTGCTGGGCATCGTCAGCTTGCTGGTGCTGGGCATTTTTCTGCTTTACCGCCGCCAGATCGCCCTGGTGCTTTTCGATCGCGAAATGGCCCTCGTCTCGGGCATTGCCGTAGGCCGCATCGTGCTGCTCATGCTGCTGGTGATTGCCGCAGCCATTGCTTCTTCCATCCGGCTCACGGGCGCACTGCTGGCCGATTCGCTCACGCTGCTGCCTGCCTTGGCAGCGCGCAATCTCACCAGTTCTTTTGCCAGCATGACGGTCTGCGCCATCGGCCTGGGGCTGCTGGGCAATGTGGGCGGCTTTGTGCTGGCGCTGCTACTCGATCAGCCGCCCGGCCCCATTCTGGTGCTCACATCCGGCGGCATCACTTTGCTGTCTTTTCTTTTTCCCCTCTACAAACGATAAGGAGGCACATCATGTCACTGCCACGCGCTGTTCTCACTTCCATCCGCATCGTGCAGGCGGGCCTCGTCAGCGCCGCGCTTTTGCTAGCCCCTGGCGCCAGTCTGGCCGAGCCACACGCCGGACATGCGCCGCCCAGCCGCACCGCACCGGCCCGCCAGACACAGCCGCGCGTGGTGGCTTCCACCAGCTGGGTGGCGGCCTTTGCCAAAGCCGCAGGCATCCAGGACGTGGTGCTGGTGGCCCCAGCCAATTTGCAGCACCCGCCGGATTACGACCCCAAGCCCTCTGACCTGGCCGCCATTGCCCAGGCCGATTACGTGCTGGTGGCCGGCTTCGAAGGCTTTGCCCAGCGCATGAAAGAGGCTTCCGGCTCGCGCGCGCAAGTGATCAATGTGCGCGTGGACAACCAGCCCGCCAACATCAAGAAGCAGGTGATGGCGCTGGCCGAAAAATTCGGCACGCAGCAGGCCGCGGCCGCCTGGATCGCCCGCTTCGAGCAACGCGTGGCCGCGCTGGAAAAAGAAATTGCCGCCGCCGTGCCGCAGCAGCCCAAGCCACGCGCCATTGCCCAGTTCTGGATGGCCTATTGGGTGCCCTTTGCTAGCATGGAACTGGCCGGCACCTACGGGCCGCGGCCGCTCACGGCCAGCGAACTGGCCAAGCTCTCGGCCCTCAAGCCCGATGTGGTCATCATCAACGCCCATGTGCAAGGCGGCAATCTCTTCAACGATCTGCCCGCCAAAAAGATCGTGCTCCACAACTTTCCGCCGGCCAACAACATCGATCTGATCGCCATCTTCGAAGGCAATGCACGCGCCATCATCGAGGCGATGAAAGCGCCCAAACCCTGAGGCCTGCAAGTCCCCTGTCCGCCCAACAGTTGGTTCAAGCATCATCCCATCTGTTGGGCGTGCCGCCAAGGATCACATCATGAGCAACGACAAGCACCCCCACACCGAAACGGCCAACCAGCGCGTCAACCGCTACTGGAACTCGCCCCTGTGCGTGGCCGAATACGACCAGACCCACGCCCAGGGCATTGGCGCCGAGCGCGACGACCAGCTGTGGAAAGAAGAGTTCCACACCTACCTGCCGCCGCCACCGGCCCATGTGCTTGACCTGGGCTGCGGCACGGGTTTTGCCAGCGTGCTGCTGGCCGAGATGGGCTACCACGTCACCGGGCTGGACCAAAGCGAGAACATGCTGCGCGAGGCGCGCCAAAAAGCCGCAGACCGAAAAGTGGACGTCACTTTCTTGCAGGGCAACGTCATGGCTCCGCAACTGCCGCCTGCAACGCTGGCCGGCTTGCCCAATGGGGGTTTCGACCTCATCGTGGCGCGCTGGGTGTTCTGGACGCTGCCCGACCCCGCTGCCGCCGTGCGGCAAGCCTGCGCGCTGCTCGCCCCCGGCGGCATGCTGGCCGTGTTTGACGGGCAATGGTTCAAAAACCCCGAATGCACCGGCAACAAAGATCAGCAGCACCCCGATCCGCATGCTGGCGACAAGAACGAAAAAAACCAGCTCTGGGCCGGCGTCTACACCCCGGAATTTCTGGCCAGCCTGCCCCTGCTGGGCGACGAGCCGCCACAGGCGCTGGCGGCCCTGATGCAAGCCGCGGGCTTCACTGAAGTGAGGCACAGCGGCATGCCCCATGCCAGCGCCATGTACCGCCAGTACCGCGGCACGAATTGGGATGAGGATCAGATGTATGTGGTGCGCGGCGTCAAGCCACGCAGCTAAAGCGCATGGCCTGGCCTGTACACGCTCTCTTGGCCCAGCAAGCCCACCAGCCAACTCATTCCATTTCCAAAAATTTTTCACCCCTTCAAGGAAAAAATCATGAACCCCCACTTGACGACGATTGCCCGCGCCAGCCTGCTGGCGCTTTTCAGCCTGGGCCTGGGCGCAGCCCAGGCGCAAGCACCCGGCGCTGCGCCCGCTTCTGCAGGCACGAATCAAACCAGCCTGGAGTCCGTGGTGGTAAATGCCAAACCGGTGATTGAAGAGGTACGCGTGGACGCTTTCTCTGATGTATCGGCCATCATCACCGAAGAGCAATTGCGCGACCAGAACGCCATCGACCTGACTTCGGCACTGCGCCGCACGCCGGGCGTGCAAACCTCGCGCTTCAATCCCGTGGGTGCTTTTGGCGGCACCGATGGCGGCGGCGTCTTCATCCGTGGCATGGGCGCCAGCCGCCCTGGCGGTGAAGTCACCACCAGCATCGATGGCGTGCCCTTCTACATGGGCGTGTGGAACCACCCGCTGCTCGATCTGCTGCCCATCAATGGCATGCAATCCATCGCCGTGCACAAAAGCCCGCAGCCGCACAACGGTGGCAACCGCTTCGCCTCGGTCGATCTGCAAACCAGGCGCGCCACCGAAGAAGGCGTGCATGGCGATGCGCGCATCACCGCGGGGTCGTTCAACACTTTCACCGAGCAAGTCAACCTGCTGGGCAAACACGGCGATCTGGACTGGATGCTGGCCCAGGGCCACGCCCAATCCAGGGGCCACCGCGCCAATGCCCGCGGCAAACTCAACAACATCATGGGGCATGTGGGCCTGCGCATGAACGAAAACTGGTCGGGCGGCGTGAGCTTTCTGGCCGTGGACAACCAGTCGCGCGACCCGGGCGATGCGCGCTTGCCCGCCCCAGCCAAGCCGCAGGAATTCAACACGCAAGGCAGCACGTTTTCTCTCGAACTGGCGCACCGGCATGGCCATTGGCAAGGATCGTTCAAGGTCTTCAGCTCGCAGGGCAAAGGCAGCTGGTTGAACCAACCCGCGCCCGATGGCGACACCATCAGCAAATTCAGAATGGCTGGCGTGCGCTGGAAAGAACAGTTCTCGCCGTGGAAAGGCGGCACGGTCACGGCCGGCATGGATTACGACCAGGTGTCAGGCAAGGTGCATTTCAAGCGCACGCCACCGGCCAAGCAAACCACGTTTGATACGCCCAGTTTCCGTCTCGTCTCGCCCTATGTGGCTTTGAGCCAGCAGATCGAACTGGGCCAGGGCTGGAGCTTGCTGCCGTCGGCCGGTGTGCGCTTTTACCATTCCAATCAGTTCGACTCCGAATGGGCGCCGCACGCGGGTGTGTCGCTCATGTCCGAGAAATTCACCGTGTTTGCCAACGCTTCGCGCGGCATTCACTACCCCGGGCTGGAAACGGCCACGCTGGCCTCGCTCATTCCACCACTGCGCACGAGCTGGCAGCAGTTGCATGCCGAGAAGATGGATCATGTGGAAGTCGGCTTCAAGTTTGCGCCCACAGCGGCCACGCAGATCGATGCCAGCGTGTTCAGAGACAAGGTCAAGAACCGCTACGTCTTCGGCTTTCCGCCCAATGTGGCGCCGCCGCCCCAATTCCTCAATCTGGGTTCCTACCACGTCAAGGGGGCCGAGTTCGCCATCCGCCAGGATGTGGGCGAGCACTGGTCGGTCTTTGCCGGCTTGACCGTGCTGGACCCCAGCCTCAGCCACCTGCCCTATGCGCCCAAGCGGGCGCTCACGGCGGGCGTGAATGGCCGCATCGGCCCGGTGCGCCTGGCGCTGGACGCCCAGCACCAGTCATCAACCTACGTCTTCAGCAACGCCCGCCGCGCGGGCAGCCGCAACACGGCCAAAGTGCCCGGCTTTACCGTGGCCAATATGCGGCTGTCCTACCCCATTCCTGCGCTGGGCAAAAAAGGCGAAGTGTTTGCCACGGTTGAAAACCTGTTCAACAAAAAATACGCTTACCGCCCCGGCTACCCCATGCCCGGCCGCTGGGGGCAAGTGGGCTTGGCAGCGAGTTTTTAAGCAGCATGCCTAAGGCTCTTGCTCCCCAAGAGCCTCATCAACGGCAACACCAAGGCAAACGAGCCAGCAAATGCTGGCTCGTTTGTTTTTGAACGGGATATGGGTTAAAGCGCCAAGGCGCGAAAACGTGCGCTCATCCCGGCAGGGTTTCGGCAAAGCTTGGGCGTTGCAACAGCTTATCGTGCAGCTCGGCCAGATTCGGGTATTGGCTGCCCCAGGCAATTTCGGGGAAGCGGTAAGCCAGCCAGCCCAAAGTGCAGCCCACGGCCACATCGGCCAGCGAGAACTGGATGCCCGTGCAAAACGGCTTGTCGGCCAGCAGGCGGCTCATCTCGGCCAAACCGGCGTTCACCTTGCCCAGCTGGCGCTCTACCCAAGCAGGGCTGCGCTGTTGCGGCTCGCGGCCATCCCAGGTGTTTTCCAGTCGCGCCAGAATGCCGGCGTCGAGCACGCCATCGGCCAGCGCCTCCCAGATCTTGACTTCCAGCCGGTCGCGGCCATTGGCCGGAATCAGGCGGCACACGGGGCTCAGGGTGTCGAGGTATTCCACGATCACGCGCGAGTCGTACAGCGCCATGCTGGGTTTGGAGAGCAACAGGCAAGGCACCTTGCCCAGCGGGTTATGCTGCAACAGCTCGGGCTGGGGCGTCCAGGGATTTTCTGGCTCGAAGGTGTACTCCAGCTTTTTTTCGGCCAGTACGACGCGCACTTTGCGCACATAAGGGCTGGTGGTGGAGCCGATCAGTTTCATGCCTGTTGGGTGGGAAAAACAAAGAAGCCGGCATTTTAGCGAGAGCCTGTTACCCCAGCATGAGAGAAAACTGAATGCCCGACGACCAGGCGGGGTAAGGCGCGGCAAGGCTGCAGGCGAGGGACGCAGAGGGCACAGAAATGACGCAGAAAACGCAGAAATTTTTATTGATGGGCCGACTTCAATCGCCCCGCTCACCGCAGAGGCGCAGCGCACACAGAGCGAGCGTCGCAGAGGTTTTTCTTGTCTGAAGTTAGACGCAGAAAACGCAGAGCGCACGCCAAAAACGCAAAAGTCTTCTGCTTTGAAGCATGTGTTCGTCGCCAAGGCACAGGGTGAGCGCGAAGCCAGCAAGGAGTTGGCTGCCAAAAGAGGCAAAGCAAAATTTTCTCTGCGACTCTTCTGTCCGCGCTGCGGCTCTGCGGTGAGCGAGGTTTTGCCCCAGGCCAATTCCAATTTTGAAAACTTCTGCGCCTTTGGCCTCACCTTTGCGTCTTCTGCGCACGAGCTGCCACTTGTATTGAGCACAGCAGCCCTATATTCGCCCATAGCTGTGCATGCCGCCCAGAAACAGGTTCACGCCGATGAAGGCAAAGGTCACCACGACCAGGCCAGCCAGCGCCCACCAGGCGGCCAGCCGCCCGCGCAGGCCCTTCACCAGGCGCAGATGCAGCCAGATGGCGTAGTTGAGCCACACGATCAGCGCCCAGACCTCCTTCGGGTCCCAGCTCCAGTAGGCGCCCCAGACCTCGGCCGCCCACAGCGCGCCGGTGAAGGTGGCGATGGTGAAAAAGGCAAAGCCCGTGGCAATGGCCTTGTACATCACATCGTCCAGCACGGCCTCGCTGGGCAGGCGCGGGCCAAGGGGCCGCCGCAGTGCGATCAACGCCGCCAGCACGGCGGCCAGCAGCAGCCCTATGCGAATCAGCCCAGCCAGTTTGGCCGGCGCCCAGCCCAGGCCATGGGCCAGCACCGCCAACACAGCCGCCACCAGCAGCGGCGTCCCCACCAAACCCAGCCACAGGGCGCGTGCGCTGGCCGTTTGAAGCAGGCTCATCAGCCCGGCCATGGCCGCCAGCGCAAACAGGCCATAGCCCACGAAGTTGGCTGGCACGTGCAGCTTCATCCACCAGCTTTGCAGCGCAGGCACCAGCGGTTGAATCAACTGGCCCTGGCGCGTGGCGCTGTACCAAAAGACGAAGGCCACGGCCGCGCTCACCAGCAGCAGCACAAAGGCATTGAGCCCACGGGCCTGGCGGCGGCTTTCAAAATACAGGCCAAAGAGCAGGGTCATCCAGATGAAGAGCACGAACACTTCGTACAGATTGCTCAACGGAATGTGTCCGGCCTGCGGGTTGAGCAAATAGCTTTCGTGCCAGCGCACGCCGCTGCCGATCAGCCCCAGCGCCACGGCCACCCAGGCCAGCCGTGTGCCCAGGCGCTGGGCCATGTGGGGTTGGGATTGGGTGGGCGGCTGACGAAGTGCATCACCGCGCTGACCACTGCCATCCTTCAAAGCAGCTG
Organism: Allobrachymonas sp.; assembly: GCA_030529505.1. GTDB lineage: Bacteria > Pseudomonadota > Gammaproteobacteria > Burkholderiales > Burkholderiaceae_C > Brachymonas. The sequence goes on from JAUMWT010000014.1 coordinate 21,194, forward strand.
TCGCAAGCGAATGGCCCATGGCTCCATCGGCTGGCTGGTCTGTGGCCGCGCTGGCCGCCGCCAAGCCTTGCGTATCTTGCATATCTTGCGTATCGTGCGTATGGCAGCGCCTATTTGCACCTGCATCAGTCACTGATGTCGCCGTGCCCGCCCCATCCCGGCCAGCCCACAGGCCGATCCAGTGAAAAAGCGTGGCCACCCACACCAGCACGCCCATCCAGAGCAGGGCCGATTGGCTGGCCAGCAGATATTTCAATCCAAACACCTGCCCCGCGCGCTGCACATCGCCCCGGTACAAGGCCACGGCGGCGGCCACGCCCAGCGCCACGGCAGGCAGCAGCCCGGCCAGCGCCCGCCAGAACCAGCCCAGCGCAATCAGCGCGGGCAGAGCCAGCCCCAGCAGGGCTTGCTCGTAAGCATTCATCAAAGGCTGCCAGCGCCACCAGGCCCAGGCACCGGCCAGCAGCACGCCAGCGGCAAAGGCCCAATCGAAGGCGCTGCGCGCCCTGGGCTGGCGCTGCGCCCGCACGGCCACGGTTTGCAGCACGCTGCCGGATGTGGGTGCGCCACTCTGCGCCGATGCGGCGGCAGGGTTGGGTGCAGGCCCAGCCGCAGTTCGGGGCGGTACGGCGGCTGCGGCAAGCGGTGGCGCTGCACTGGCGGCGGTTGCGACCGATGCGGCCACCGTTGCCGATGCCTCCTTCGCCTGCCCGGCGCTGGCGGCGAGCCCATCATCGGCCCACGCAGGCGCAGTCTGCACGGCCGGCGTTGACGATTCAGCCCATGCAGCCCCAGCAGATGCCGGATCGGCGGCTGGCTGCACATTGACCGATGGAGCGGCGGCTGATGGTTCAGTGTGCGGCTTCATCTTCTCCTCCCCTGAGCAGCTTGGCGGCCAGCTGCCTGAATTCGCATTCGCCTTCGTGGCTGCGGCGGTTGCTGGAATAGGCCAGCAAGGCCTGACTAGCGCTGTCCGGCAAAGCCTCGTCTGGCGTGAGCCAAACCCACAGCCGCCGCTCGCGCACAAAGAACAGGCACAAAATGCCCAGCACCAGCAGGGTGCTGCCCGCATAGACCACGGCCTGCCCCGGCGCGCGCGCCACTTGCAGCACGCTGGCCTGCACGGGTTGGTAATCCTTGGGCACAAACAGCAGTGGCTCGGGGTAGAACGGCGCATCGCTCAAAGCCAGCACAGCCTGGCTCATGAAAGCCTGATGGCGCGGCTGCGCCATGTCCAGCGGCGGCAGGCCCGCCTGCTGGCGCGCGCTTTGCAACAATTGCAGCAGGCTGCCGTTGAGCATGCGCAGCAAGGCGTTGCTGACGGGTTCGTGTTGATCGGGTGGCACCTGGCTTTCAACCCACGCCGCCACGCCCGCCAGCCCAAAGCTGCGCGTAGCCCGGCTTTGCAGATGACCTGCATGCAGATCGCGCCGCGCCTGCGGCCACTGGGCGGGGTCGCCCGCAAAGCGGTCGAGCACGCGCTGCGCCGTTTGCGCCAACTGTTGCGCCAGTGCGGCATCGCCCGCCGGTGCGGCTTGTGCAGCATACGCTCGGGCGGCCTGCTGGCGCTGCTGCGGATCGAGCAAGGCGCGGCGCAGGCGGATGAATTCATCCAGCCCGCCATCGGCATCGGCCGGCACACGCAGATAGCGCCAGGGCTGCGCGGCGTTTTCGCGCACGCCAAACAGGTAGTGCGGCACACGGTGGGCGTTGGCGGCTGGCGGCTTGGCTGCAGCACCTGGGGCAGCTGATGCATGGATGGCCGGTGGGTTGGCCACCCACGCAGCGCCTGCGGCCGCAGTTTTGTTCGCCGATGCGTCAGTTGTGACCTCAAGCGCCGCCTCCATCGATGCGGCCTGCGCTGCCGCGGCTGCCGAAGCCACAGGGGCGTCCTCCCGGCCCGCCTGCGGCACGCGCTGCGATGGGCGCTGCGAGGTGTGTCCTGCGCCATCTGCAGCGGCGGGCGGCTCCAGCCCCTCTGCATCCACCGGCCGCATATAGCTGTGAAATTCCAGCGCCTGCCCGGCGGCATCGCGCAGGCGGTAACTCACGCTCGGCCCCAGGTCGCGCCAGGCCGTTTGCTCCGCAGGCGATGCGCCCCATTGCTGCCGCAGCCAGTGCCACCACGAAGCCGTCGCTGCGGATCGGGAAGCTGCGCCGCCGGCAGCGTGGGCATTGGCATCGGCCGCAGCGCCCAAGGGCTGTGGGTTCATCAGCTGCAAACCGGTGATTTCGAGCGTGCGCGGCTCGGTGGCATCGGCCCCATCGGCTTCAACCGGCAGGCGCTGCTCGCCGCCCACCTGGGCCCGCACATCAAACGGTGCGCGGCGGCCATCCAGCGCAAGGGCTTGCAGGGTCACGGCCGAGCCGCCGTCTTCAAAGCCGCTTTGATACAGGGTGATATCCCGATAGCGCAGGGGCTGGTTCACCGCAATGCGCGCACGCTGCGGCGGGCCGCCAGCGGGGTCGTGCAAGCGCACATCGCTGGCAAACAGGCGCGGCACGCCGTTGGGGTAATGCTCGGCGTGGAATTGCAGCAGCTCCACGGCAAAGGGCAAGTCTTGTATCACCACGCCATCGCCCACGGGCACGATGGCCGCTGCGCTGCGCGCGCCCTCGGCCACGCGCAATTGCCCGCGAAAGCCCGGCGTGCCCGGCCCCAGCTGATGTGTCGCAGGTACCTGCGCCACCAGCCCGCTGCCCCGATAGGGCGTTTTGCCTTGCACAGCCATGTGCGCCCGCAGCAGCCAGCTGCTGTCGAGCAAGCTGCCCAAGCCAATCAGCACCACCGCGCCATGCGTGGCCAGATAGCCGATGCGGTTGAAGCGCCCCTTGCGCGCAGCCAGCAGCCAGCCGTTGCGGGCGGGGATGTCTGATTGGCTGGCAACCCCGCTTGCAGGCTCAGGGGTATCGATTGCGGCCAAGGCACGCTCTTGCAGGCGCACCTGCCAGCCCGCATCGGCCAGCTGCTGCCCCAGGTTGCGCGCGGCTGTTGGGGCAGCTTGCGCCAGCATGGCCGTTTGCTTGTGCCCCAGGGCTTGCAAGGCTCGCAGGGGAATGTCTTCTTTCACATCGCGCCATTCGCGCACGATGACCGGCACGTGGCGCGCCATGCAGGCACTGGTGCTGGCCACCAGCACGCACAGTATCAAGAGGTACCAGGCGCTTTGGTAGATGTGAAACAGGCCCAGCGCTTCGAATACATCGGCCCAGAACGCGCCATACAGCCCCACGTACAAGCTGTAAGGCTGCTGCTGCGGCAGCACCGTGCCGATGAGCGATGCCAGCGCCATCACGCCCAGCAAGGCGATGGCAAAACGCATGGATGTGAGCAGCCGCCAGACCGCACGCAGGCAGCGCGCAACGGCAGATGGCGGCAGGGGAGTGGGGGCAACTTCCTCGGTCATGAACAAACAGCGGTCTGCCGGGCGGATCGGCAAGCGCCTTGGCCTGCATCGGCCTTGGCCGACAGGGGCTGTTTGAACCCAAGGCTCAAACAGCTCTAATGGGTCTCTATATATCAGCGAGCGAGCATCAGGCGCGTATGCAACACGCATCAGAACCCAAGCAGCGGGCATGGCATGCCGCGATCCTACCAGCGGGGTTGAATGGCGCATCCATGCAATTGCAGGGGGCAAAGCCCAAAGCAGCGGTCTATGATGCAATCAATCACAGCGTGGCGCGTTTCGTCTCATCCGCCCAGCGCCCAGGGAATGCATTGCTGCGCCACAAGCACGGCGGGTGATAGCCGCTGCTGCGCTGCATCCACGCCAAGCACTGCCAGACTGTGGCCCCGGCCTGCCCGTTCACTACCCTCAAGCTTGACGCAAACACTTGAACAGTGCCCACCTGATTCCCGCTGGCTGGCGATCCATATGTCACCAGATGCGCCAACCATCCCCCGGCTGCCTCTAAGAACCTGTTTACGATCTCCTCACGGGCGCTTGAATGATGGAAGCGGGCAGCTCTGCTGCGTTGCAAATCTCGTCCATAGCACGGGCTATGCCCTTCGATTTGTGCCTTGCATTCCATCCCGCGCCATATCCAATCGCCTCGCGTTGAGATCGTAAACAGGTTCTAACGATTTCCCGCACGCAAGCTCCAACACGCCTGCTTGCCCCCATCCGGCGGGCTATCTGCGTTTTGTTTGACCCCTCGTTTTATCCTCTTCATTGGCTCAGCAAACGCGAGGCACTATCATTGCCCATTCGCTCATCCATTTGTGCCCGGCTTGGCTTCTTGTGGCTGGCGCATTTTTTCGCCCCACGTTGTTTCATGAGCATTCGCCCCCCTGATGAAAAAACCCGTGCCTTGCGGCGCATGAAAAGCGTAGCCCTGGCCGCCTTGCTGGCCGCTGTGGCGTTGCTGGGCCTGAGCCTTTACATGGGCCGCCAAGGCGTGTGGGGCTGGCTGGGTGCTTTTGCCGAAGCCGCCACCGTGGGCGCGCTGGCCGACTGGTTTGCCGTCACGGCCCTGTTTCGCCACCCGCTGGGCCTGCCCATTGCGCACACCGCCATCATCCCGCGCAACCGCCAGCGTCTGGCCGAGGCCCTGGCGCAATTCGTGCGTGACAAATTCCTTGATAAAGAAGTGCTGCTGCAACGCATGGCTGCCTACAACCTGGCGCAGAAGCTGGGCGTGTTTCTGGCCCAGCCGGGGCATCTGCCCCGCCTCACACAGCAGATGCGCGAATGGCTGGCCACCACTGTGGCCGCGCTCGACAAGCCTGAGCTGGAGCAAGGACTGCTGGACTTTGTGCGAAAGCAATTGCAGCAATGGGATGCCGCACCTACTGCTGCGCAACTGATGCAATTTCTCACCTTGGGCGACCAGCACCAGCGCGTGCTCAATGCCTCGCTTGAAAAAATCGCCGAATGGATCGGCACCCCTACCATCCGCCAACTGATTGCCGATCGCATGGTCGCGATGGCGCGCCAGCAATACCCCAAACTCGTGTGGATGACCGACAAGCTCGACTACACCGAGGACATTGCCGCCAAGTTGGCCGCGCAACTGGCCCAATCCTTGGTGGACGAAGTGCAAACCGTGCTGGCCATGCCCGAGCACCCTCTGCGCCAGCACTACGCGGCCGAAATCTCAAGCTGGCTGCAACGCCTGCAAAACGACCCCGCGCTGCAAAGCCAGGTGCAGCAGTTCAAAGACCAGCTGCTGAACCACCCCGCCCTGCAAGACTATGTGCAGCGCCTCTGGCAACGTGGGCGGCAATGGCTGCAACAGGATTTGCGCAGCGCAGACTCGGCGCTGGCCGCCGGCTTCATGCGCTACGCCACGGCCTTGAGCGAGCGCCTGCAACACAACCCCGCCTGGCAAAACGCCCTCAACAGCCAGTTGCAAGTGCTGGCCTGGCACCTGGCCGACCACCTGCGCGTGGTCGCGCCCGAACACATCCGCCGCACCATGCAGGCCTGGGACGACAAAGACCTGGTCAACGAAATCGAACGCCACGTGGGCCGCGACCTGCAATTCATCCGCCTCAACGGCACCATCATCGGCGGGCTGATCGGGGTGCTGATTTACGCCATCACACGTTTCGTCATGGGCGGATGAGCATGGGTCGCAGGCACGGCCGTCAACTGCGGCCTCCTCCATTCAAGTCACAATCCGCCTTGCCAACCCGGACTGAAGCAGCCGCTTGACAGGCTGCCCGCAGGCGCTAGAATACTGTTCAAATAAACAGTCTGTTGATTTAATCAGTCTTCCTCTTTTCCACTTCTCTGCACGGAGTATTTTCATGAGCAACATCACCGACCAGGCCGAAAAAAGCAAAGCCCTGCAAGCCGCGCTGGCCCAAATCGAAAAGCAATTCGGCAAAGGCTCCATCATGCGCCTGGGCGAAGGCGAAGCCATGCAAGACATCCAAACCGTCAGCACCGGTTCACTCGGGCTGGACATCGCCCTGGGCGTGGGCGGTCTGCCGCGCGGGCGCGTGATCGAAATCTACGGCCCCGAGTCATCGGGCAAAACCACGCTCACCCTGCAAGTGATTGCCGAGATGCAAAAAATCGGCGGCACCTGCGCCTTCATCGACGCCGAACACGCGCTGGACACCTCTTACGCCGAAAAGCTGGGCGTCAACCTGCGCGACATCCTCATCAGCCAGCCCGACACCGGCGAGCAGGCGCTCGAAATCGTCGATAGCCTGGTGCGCAGCGGCGCAGTCGATCTGATCGTGGTCGATTCGGTCGCCGCCCTCACCCCAAAAGCCGAAATCGAAGGCGATATGGGCGACCAGTTGCCCGGCCTGCAAGCCCGCCTCATGAGCCAGGCCCTGCGCAAACTCACCGCCACCATCAAGAAGACCAACTGCACGGTCATCTTCATCAACCAGATCCGCATGAAGATCGGCGTCATGTTCGGCAGCCCCGAAACCACCACGGGCGGCAACGCGCTCAAGTTCTATGCATCCGTGCGCATCGACATTCGCCGCATCGGCAGCGTCAAGAAAGGCGAAGAAGTCATCGGCAACGAAACCAAGGTCAAAGTCGTCAAAAACAAGGTCGCGCCGCCGTTCAAAACAGCCACCTTCGACATCCTTTACGGCGAGGGCATCAGCCGCCTGGGCGAGATCATCGACATGGGCGTCGAAGCCAAGATCATCGGCAAATCCGGCGCCTGGTACTCCTACAACGATGAAAAAATCGGCCAGGGGCGCGACAACACGCGCGAATTTCTGCGCGAAAACCCCGATCTGGCACACGAAATCGAAAACCGCATCCGCGAACAACTGGGCATTGCCCTGCTGGCCAACGCTCCTGCGGCGCCAGAAGCGGCCGACGAGGCATGAGGCACACAGCACGCGCGCATCAACGCTTCGCTGCCGCAGCTTTGCGCTGATTTTGTGCGGCCATGCCGCGGCCCAGGCCCAGCACTGCGATGAGGGACACAGCTGCTTTGCGCTGAACCAGCCATCGTGCACCGCCAGGTGATGCATGCAGGCTGCGGCCTGGCTGCTCATGCCTTCCCTGCTTTGGGTGCCTCGTTTGTGCGTTCATGCGTTCATGTGTTCGCCAGCCTCTACCCCGGTATCAGCCACACACGATTTGATGATTAGCTCCTCTGCCACCACCCTCAAAGGCAAGGCCCTGCAACTGCTGGCCCTGCGCGATTACTCGCGCGCAGAAATGCATCAAAAGTTGCTGAGCTGGTTGCGTGTACAAGCTGTCAAGCAGGCCAAGGGTGCAGGCCGCCAGCGCCCCAGCGCCTGCACATCGGCCCCGGCTGGCGCAGAGCAAAGACGCACGTCGGCGCTCGCTTTCAAGCCATGCGTCGAATACAGCGACGCCCTCGGCACTTGGGAAGATGCAAGGCATCTTTCTGGCGATGACGGCCCTGCAACAGATAGCGCGGTAGTCCACGAAGCCGCCACCAGCACGGCACACGAACAAGCCGCCGCCTGGCTGGAAGAGCAAAGCCGCCTCATCCCCGCCGTGCTGGATGAAATGCAGGTCAAAGGCTGGCTGGATGACCGCCGCGCCGCCGAGGCCCTGCTGCACCAGCGCAGCGCCCGCTTCGGCCAAGCCCGCCTGCGCCAGGCGCTGCAGCAAAAAGGCATTGATGCCGACACCTGCCGGGAACTGCTGCAAGCAACTGCCCAGAGTGAGTATGCGCGCGCGCAAGCCCTGTGGCAGAAAAAATTCGGCGCCTTGCCCAGCACCCCGGCCGAACGCGCCAAGCAAATGCGCTTTCTCGCCAGCCGCGGATTTGCCGCTGCTATCATCCAGCGCATCTTGCGGCACGGGCCTGAAGATGACGGAATTTGAACGTTTGCAACCGCAAATCCCGACCGCTTCTTCAACACTTTTGCGGGTTGGCACTTCAGCCAACTTTTGCCGATCAGGTGTGAAGAACGTCAACAGCACCCTGTTCAGGGCAAGCCTCCCGCAAACCTTCTCGTTTGCCAGCACTTTCTTCCCGCCATCTTTGAAGCTCACCGCCCACGTATGAGTCTTGCCCTGGTAGCCAGCCGCGCCCTGCTGGGATTGGAAGCGCCTGCCGTCACGGTCGAGGTGCATCTGGCCAATGGCTTGCCCAGCTTCACGCTGGTGGGCCTGGCCGATACCGAAGTGAAAGAGGCGCGCGAGCGCGTGCGCAGCGCCATCCAGAACAGCGGGCTGGAATTTCCGCACAACAAGCGCATCACCGTCAATCTGGCGCCGGCTGATCTGCCCAAGGATTCCGGCCGCTTCGACCTGCCCATTGCCCTGGGCATTCTGGCGGCCAGCGGCCAAATTCCGGCCACCGCTTTGCAACAGCACGTGTTTGCGGGCGAACTGTCGCTCTCCGGCGGCTTGCGCCCCGTGCGCGGCGCATTGGCCATGGCTGCGGCCCTGCAACAGCAGGGCGAAACGGCGCCACTGATTTTGCCGCCGGGCAGCGCGCAAGAGGCCGCCCTGGTACCCGGTGCGCAGGTCTATCAGGCCCAAACCCTGCTGGACGTGGTGCGCCATTTTCTGCCCGCCCATGCCGAGCACACCGGCCACGCATCGGCCCACCTCGCCCCGACTCACGTCGATAGCCACACTGCAGCTGCGCGCGATGCAGGCGGCGCAAACGATGCCCATCTCGCACCAACGGCCCATGCCGCCATCCCGCACGCAGCTCACGCCCTGCCGCTGCTGCAACCGGCTGCCCAGCTGCCCGAGCCGCACTACCCCGATCTGGCCGACGTCAAAGGCCAGGCCGCGGCCCGGCGCGCGCTGGAAATTTGCGCCGCAGGCGGGCACAGCCTGCTCATGGTCGGGCCGCCTGGCTCGGGCAAGTCGATGCTGGCGCAACGCTTTGCCGGCCTGCTGCCGCCCATGCACACCGATGAGGCTTTAGCCAGCGCCGCCATCGCCAGCCTGGCGGGCAAATTCCGCCTGGCCGATTGGGGCCGCCGTCCCTATGCCGCTCCGCACCACTCGGCCAGCGCAGTGGCACTGGTGGGGGGCGGCTCGCCCCCGCGCCCCGGCGAAATCAGCCTGGCGCATGCGGGCGTGCTGTTTCTGGACGAGCTGCCGGAGTTTCCCCGCCCCGCGCTTGAAGCCCTGCGCGAGCCGCTTGAGAGCGGGCACATCCACATCTCGCGCGCAGCGCAACAAGCCATTTTTCCGGCGCGCTTTCAACTGATCGCGGCCATGAACCCCTGCCCCTGCGGCTACCTCGGCAGCCGCGTGCGCAGTTGCCGCTGCACGCCCGATCAAGTCAGCCGCTATCAGGGCAAACTCAGCGGCCCCTTGCTCGATCGCATCGACCTGCACATCGAAGTGCCCGCCCTGCCGCCTGAAGAGCTGATGCACGCCGCCCCCGGCGAAAGCAGCGCTGCCGTGCGCGCCCGGGCACAGGCGGCGCGCGAACGCGCCCTGGCCCGCCAGCACTGCCCCAACGCCGCTTTGCAAGGGCAGGCGCTGGACGAAGCCGTGCAGCTGCAAAACGATGCTGCGCGCTTTTTGCAAGCCGCTGCCAGCCAACTGGGCTGGAGCGCCCGTGCCATGCACCGCATCTTGCGCGTGGCGCGCACTGTGGCCGATCTGGCCGATTGCGCACGCGTAGAAACCGCCCATGTGGCCGAAGCGATTCAAATGCGCCGCGGCTTGAGCAGTGTGCAGCCATGAACGCATCCTCGCGCCACACCCCGCAGCCGCTGCCACAGCCCGGGCAGGCCGATGCGCCCGAAGAACACAGCGGCACAGCCAGCGGCAGCGCATCGCCTGCTGCCGCCAGCCCAACCATTGGCGCTGTTGCATCGGCAAGCGCTCCCACACCGGCTGCAGCCCCGGCCCTTGCCGGCAAGCCGCCCGCCTCATCAAGCCTTGCCCCTCATCGGCCCATCTTGGCGCACGCTGTCGCTGCGCCAGCCACCGTTGCACAGGCTGCTGTTTCCACCGGTGCGGATACGGGTGCAGGTGCGGATGCGGATACGGATACGGATACGGGTGTGGGTGTGGGTGTGGGTGTGGATGCGGCACCGTCTGCTTCTGCATGGGCGGATGCGCCGCCATCGCTTGCCCAAACGGCGTCGCCCTCTACCCACACCTCGCCATCCAGCAGCGCCATCGTGCTCGAAGGCATCAGCGTGCGCTATCAGGGCACGCCGGTTTTGCACGATGTGTCGGCACGCTTTGCCTGCGGGCAGCGCTGGGCCATCGTCGGCGCCAATGGCACGGGCAAAAGCACCCTGCTCAAAGCGGCCATGCGCCTGCTGCACTGCGAAGCGGGCCAGGTGCGCTGGCAGAACTTGCGCCGCGCAGACATTGCCTACCTGCCGCAGCAGGCAGGCATTGATCGCAACCTGCCCGTGCGCGTGCAAGACCTGGTGGCGCTGGGCCTGTGGCACGAGCTGCGCTGGTGGCGCGGCTTGCGCAAGGAGCAATGGGCGCGCGTGCATGCGGCGCTCGACCAAGTGGGCATGCGGGCCCAGGCGCGCGAGCCGATCGCGGCATTGTCCAGCGGGCAGTTTCAGCGCGTGCTGTTTGCCCGCATGCTGGTGCAGCGCGCGCGCATGCTGCTGCTGGACGAACCTTTCAACGCCGTGGATGAAGCCACCACCGCCGATCTGCTGCAAGTGCTGCACGGCTGCGCCCGCCAAGGGGCGGGCATTGTGGCCGTGGTGCACGATCAGGAGCAGGCCCGCTGCCATTTCGACCACATCCTGCAGCTGGACAAACCGGCACCGACGGATGCCAGCGCTGCAAAAGACACAAGCCCCGCCGCGCAGCGCACCGGCACAGCTGCGATGGGTACAGCTTCAACTCACGCAGCATATGGCGACACTGCCAATACCGCAGCCACGGCCTTAGCCACAACGGCCAGCACCAATCCCCGCGCAGCGGCTGCACCGCCCGCCCAATACAGCGCCGCCAGCTGCATGCACCCAAGCAGCCCCCTTGCCAACACCTGCGGCACTGGCATGGCGGCGCAAGCGCCTACGGGGCCTGGGCCGCGCACGGCCTGCATCACCGGCGCCTTTGCCGATCAGAGCAGGAATGGGAACTGAGCCATGTTGTGGACGCTGTGGAATTGGCTGGGCCAACCTTTTGTCGAATTCGACTTTATGCGCCAGGCGCTTCTGGGCATCGTTTGCCTGGCGCTGGGCACCGCGCCGCTGGGCGTGCTGCTGCAATTGCGCCGCATGAGCTTGATGGGCGACGCCATCAGCCACGCGGTGTTGCCGGGTGTGGCCGCGGGCTATCTGCTGGCCGGGCACAACGTGTGGGCCATGGGCGCAGGCGGCTTGATGGCGGGCCTGATGATGGCGCTGGGCGTAGGCCTGGCCAGCCGCCGTTCGCCCGTGCGCGAAGAGTCGCACCTGGCCGCCTTCTACCTGGCCTGCCTGGCGCTGGGCGTGGCCGCCGTGAGCCGCTACGGCAGCCAGGCCGATTTGCTGCACCTGCTGTTCGGCTCGGTGCTGGCGATCGACACATCCACCCTTTACTTGTTGGGCGCGGTGGCAGGCATCACGCTGCTGGTGCTGGCGGTGTTTCGGCGCATCTTTCTGGCGCAGGCGATTGACCCGCTGTTTTTGCAGGCGCGCGGCGGGCACAGCACGCTGTGGCACATCGTCTTTTTGATGCTGGTGGTGCTCAATCTGGTGGCGGGCTTTCAGGCCATGGGCACCCTCATGGCCGTGGGGCTGATGATGCTGCCCGCCATCATCGCGCGGCTGTGGGCGCGCACACTGGCTGGCACCATCGCGCTGGCCCTGCTGCTGGCGCTGGCCTGCGGCTATGGCGGGCTGCTGCTTTCGTATCACGCCGAGCTGCCCTCGGGCCCAGCCATCATCCTGCTGTGCGCGCTGGTGTATGTGCTCTCGCTGGCCCTGGGTACGCAAGGCGGCTGGCTGCGCCGCCGCAACGATTGGCGCTGAGAAGCTGCCCCCATCGCCAAGCCCCGCGCCCTTTGCAGTTTGATGCGCCATGTGATTTGGCGTTTGCAGGGGCCTGTGCCAGAATGGTCCGCGCCACCCACGAAAAGTATTCCGCATGCCCGCATTGCCCACGCCACCCAACGACGGTTTGATTTTCAAAGCCCAAGGGCTGACCAAGGTGTACCGCATGGGCGACGTGCAAGTGCACGCGCTGCGCGGCATTGATCTGGAGTTGCGTGCGGGCGATTTCGTCGTCATCCTCGGGCCGTCGGGCAGCGGCAAATCCACGCTGCTCAACATTCTGGGCGGACTGGATGTGCCCAGCAGCGGGCAGATGTGCTACCACGGCGAGGACCTGACGCAAGCGAACGATGCGCGCCTCACGCGCTTTCGGCGCGAGCACGTGGGCTTTGTCTTTCAGTTCTACAACCTGATTCCGAGCCTGACGGCGCGCGAAAACGTTGCCATCGTCACCGACATTGCGCCCCACCCCTTGCCGCCCGCGCAAGCGCTGGAACTGGTGGGCCTGGGGCAGCGGCTCGATCACTTTCCGGCCCAGCTTTCGGGCGGCGAGCAACAGCGCGTGGCCATTGCCCGTGCCATCGCCAAGCGCCCGGTCGTCATGTTGTGCGACGAGCCCACCGGTGCGCTTGATTCGGCCACTGGCGTGCGCGTGCTCGAAGCGCTGGATCGCGTCAACCGCGACATGGGCACCACCACCATCATCATCACGCACAACGCCGACATCGCCCGCATGGCGCAGCGCGTGCTGTGGATGCAGGACGGGCGCATCGTGCGCGAGCAGGTCAATGCCGAGCGCCTGGCTGCGCACGAGATCAAGTGGTAGCAGCAACGGATGGCGCACCGCATGGAAACCAGCCGTTCAGTCCCCTGCCAACATGCCGCCAGCCGTGTGCGCACGCATGCCTTGCGGCTCTTCAATCTGGCCCTGGTCGGCATCTGCAGGGCCTTGCCAGGCTTGGAAAAAGACTTGGCGGCCCACACGGATTGGCGGGCATGGCTCAAGAACCAGTGGGGCACAGTCGCGTTGTTGGCCGAGAGCCAGTTCTTTGCTTGCGCCCTGCTGCCCACGGCCAGTAGCGGCCTGATGGATGCCAGCCCAACGCCATGTGGGCGAACGAGAGGCGCTGATGAAGGCGCTTAATCTCAAAGCCCTGCGCGACCTGTGGCTGATGCGCGGGCAGGCGCTGGCGATTGCGCTGGTGATCGCATCGGGCATTGCCATGCTGGTGATGTCGCAGGCCACGCTCGATTCGCTGCGCAACACCTCGGCCCGGCTGTATCAAAGCGATCGCTTGTCGGACGTGTGGTCGCAGCTCAAGCGCGCGCCGCTCAGCGTGGCCGATCGCCTGCGCGAGCTGCCCGGCGTGGCCGAGGTGGAAACGCGCATCTTTGCTGGCGCCAAGGTCGAGCTGCCGGGCTTTGGCGAAGCAGTGGCCGCTGCGGTCGTCTCACTGCCCAGCAAGGGGCAGCCGCTGCAAAACCACCTGCATCTGCGCACCGGGCGCATGTTCCTGCCCGATGCGGCTGATGAAATCTTGATCAGCGACGCCTTTGCCGATGCGCACCGCCTCACGCCCGGACACAGGCTGCGCCTTACCATCAACGGGCGCGCGCAATGGTTTACGGTGGCGGGCATTGCCACCTCGCCCGAATTCTTGATCCAGATTGGGCCCAGCGGCCTGCCCGATCACGAACGCTTTGTCATCGTGTGGATGCCCCAACCCACGCTGCAAGCGGCGATGAATATGCAGGGGGCGTTCAATCAGGTCACGCTCAAGCTGGTGCCACAGGCCAACGAGCGTGAGGTGATCGACGCGCTGGACGCCGCCTTGGCGCCCTATGGCGGGCAGGGTGCCATTGGCCGCATGAACCAGGGGTCTTACCGCACGTTGCACGACGAGTTGCAACAGCTGGGCGTGATGGCGCGGCTGTTTCCGGCCATCTTTCTGGCGGTGGCGGCCTTCTTGCTCAATGTGGTGTTCAAGCGGCTCATCGGCATGCAGCGCGATCAGGTCGCCATCCTCAAAGCCTTTGGCTACAGCACGCACCAGGTAGCGCTGCACTACGGCCTGATCGTGACACTGATCTGCCTGCTGGGAACGGCGCTGGGCGTGGCGCTGGGCTTTTGGCTGGGTGTGCACCTCACACGGATTTACCAATTGCACTTTCGCTTGCCGGTGCTGCACTTTGCCGTCAACCCCTCGGTGATTGCAGCGGGCGTTGGCGTGAGCCTGCTGGCCGCGCTGGCCGGCACGGGCTACGCAGTGTATGCGGCTGCGGGCGAGCCGGTGGCGCAGGCCATGCGCGCACCTGCGCCCGATCGCTTTGGCCACACCCTGGCCGAGCGCATCGGCATCTGGCGCTGGCTGTCGCAGCCCACGCGCATCATCTGGCGGCAGCTCGAACGCAAGCCGGGCAAGGCGCTGTTTTCGATCATCGGCCTGGCCTTTGCGGGCGGGCTGGTGGTGCTGTCGGCCTTTCAGCTCAGCTCCATCACCTACATCATTGATACCGACACCCGCCTGGGCCACCACCACGATGTGTCGGTGCGCCTGGTGGATCTCAAACCCTACCGCGCCCTGCACGAGTTGCGTGCGTTGCCCGGCGTGCAGCGGGTGGAAGGCCAGCGCACCGTGAGCGTGCGCCTGCACAGCGCGCAGCGCCGCAAGCTCACGGCCCTGCACGGCTTGCCAGCCGATGGTCAGTTGCGCCACCTCATCAACAGCCAGCACCAGCTGGTGCCCCTGCCACCGCACGGGCTGGTGATCAACCACTATCTGGCCGAACAAATGCAGTTGGGCGTGGGCGACTGGATGTGGGTGGAGGTGATGGAAGGTCGCCGCCAGATGCTGCGCCTGCCCATCACGCAACTGGTGCACACCGATCTGGGCATCGACACCTATATGGATCTGGACGCTCTCAATCGCACGCTGGGTGATGGGCAAGTCATCAACAGCGCCCTGCTCACGGCCGACAGCGCCGCGCTGCCCGCCTTGCAGCGTGAGCTGGACCGGCGACCTTTCATTGCCAGCACCCAATCGCGCCTGGCTTCCATCCGCGCTTTTCTCGACACCATCGCCAAAACCAGCAACATCTTCACCTGGATCGCCATCCTGATGGGCACGGTGATCAACTTCGGCGTGGTATACAACGCCGCGCGCATTGCCCTGGCCGAGCGCGCGCGCGAACTGGCCAGCCTGCGCATTCTGGGCTTCACGCAGGGCGAGGTGAGCTACATCCTGCTGGGCGAGCAGGCGCTGCTGGTGCTTGTCTCGCTGCCGCTGGGCGCGCTGGTGGGCAATGGCCTGGCCCTGCTCTTTGCCCACGGCATGCGCTCGGAGTACTACCGCATCCCCGTGGTGCTGCCGCCATCGGCCTATGCCCTGTCGGCCCTCATCACCCTCGTCAGCGCCATCGCTTCGGGCCTGATGATTCACTGGCGCATTCGCCAGCTGGATTTGATCGGCGTTCTCAAAACACGCGAGTAAGCAATCATGAACATCGCCTTCTCCTCACGCAAAACCCTCATGCTCGCAGGCGGCATTGCTGTGCTGGGCGGCCTGCTGTGGCTGGCCCTGCGCAGCCCGGCCCAATTGGCCAGCACCGGCCAGGTCACGCGCGGGCCGCTCGAAGTGGCGTTTCAGGAAGAAGGCAAAACGCGCATCAAGCAACGCTATGTGATTGCCGCGCCCGTGGCAGGCACCGTGCGGCGCATCACCCTGCAGGCGGGTGACGCCGTGCAAGCCGGCCAAACCCTGGCCGAAATCGAACCCGGCGCCAGCGCCCTGCTGGATCCGCGCGCCCGCAGCCAGGCCCAGGCCGATGTGCGCAGCGCAGAAGCGCTGCTTGCCGCCGCACGCAAACGCAGCAGCGCAGCCCAGGCCAGCCAGCAACTGGCCCAGGCCGACTGGCAACGCGCCCAGGCCTTGCAGCCCAGCGGCGCCATCGCCAGGCAAGAGCTCGACCAGGCCCGCAGCCGCCACGCCGCTGCCCAGGCCGAGCTGGGCGTGGCCCGCGCGGACGAACAAGCCGCCGCCGCGCGACTGGCCGCCGCCCGCGCCCTGCTGGCCGATGAGGGGCGCGCGGCTTCGGGCAGCCCAGCCAAGGAGGCAGGCAAAGTGCTGGCCATCACCGCGCCCGTGGCCGGGCGCATCATCCGGCGGCCGATTGAAAGCGCCACCCCCGTGCCCGTGGGCCACACGCTGATGGAAATGGGCGACCCGAGCCAGCTGGAAATTGAAGTGGAAGTGCTCTCCAGCGACGCCGTGCGCTTGGGCCCCGGCATGCCCGCGCGCATTCTGCGCTGGGGCGGCGAAGGCACGCTGCAAGCCCGCATCGCCCGCATCGAACCGGGCGGCTTCACCAAGGTATCGGCCCTGGGCGTGGAAGAGCAGCGCACGCGCGTCATCCTCGATCTGCTCTCGCCGCACGAACAATGGGCGGCGCTGGGCGACGGCTATCGGGTCGAGGTGGAATTCATCGTGCAGCGCGCCAACGACGTGCTGCAAGTGCCATCCAACGCCTTGTTCCGCCACGGCGAGGGCTGGGCCGTGTACCGGCTGGAAAACGGCAAGGCGCGGCACACGCCGGTGCAGATTGGCTTGCGCTCGGCCCTGAGCACCGAAGTCAAAAGCGGCTTGCAAGCCGAACAAACCGTCGTCATCCAGCCTGATGAGCGCATCAGCGACGGCAGCCGCATTCAGGCCAGCCCGGCAGTGGGCCACTGAAGCGGGGGAATCGATGCAGCGGGATGGATGCGAGGCATGGAGGCAGGCATCAGCCGTGCGCTGTCGCCCTGCGCGCAAAACACGCAGCAGCCCTGCACACAACAAGCCGCGCCCGCCTCCCAGCGCAGCGCCTTTGCCCGCCCCGCCGCCCATGCGGAAGCGGGTTGCCCAGAAGCTGCTCAGAACCTCGAGGCAAGGCGATTGGATGGTGAGCGGAATGGCATGCCGGGCGCACATCTTGGCATGTGGCGCAGTGCATGGCCCCTGCGACACCGGCCCAATCATGGGCCAAATGAATGACAAGACTGGCAAGGCCACAGACCGCCGCTTCCATTTGCAAGCGCCCCTGAGGGAGGGATTGAACAGGCTCTAAGATGCCAGCTTTTCAACGGCCCGCAGCGGCCTTGCATGCCGCGGCTTTCATCCATCCCTTCTTCAATCAATGTCAGATACACCCATTATGCGCACCAAGATTTTTTCATCCCTGCTCAAAACCTTCGTGCTCGCGCTCCTGATCGGCCTGGGCAGCGCCTGGGCCAGCACGGCCAAGCCCCTGCCAGTGGTCACGAGTTTCAGCATCCTGGCCGATGTGGCCCAGCAGATTGGCGGCGAGCGCGTGGCCGTGCAGCCGCTGATCGCAGCCGACACCGACGCCCACAGCTACCAGATGACGCCTGCGGACGTACGCAAAATCCGCTCGGCCAAGCTGCTGCTGGCCAACGGCCTGGGCATGGAAAGCGCCCCGCTGCAACGCGCCATGCAGAACAGCAAGCTCCCGCTGGCCATCGTCACCCAAGGCATTGAACCCCTGCCCACGCATGAACACGATCACGACCATGATCACGATCATGCCCACGGACACGATCACGGCCATGCGCATGGGCACGGGCATCACCACCATCACCACCATTCGCATGGCCCGCAAGACCCGCACGTTTGGCAAGACCCCGTGCGCATGCAAACCTACGCCCGCAACATCGCCAATGCCCTGATTCAGGCCGACCCCGCAGGCCGCGCCCACTACGAACAGCGCCTGGCCGCCTACCAGCGCGAATTGCAGCAACTGCACACTTGGGCCGAGCAGCAGTTCGCCGCCATCCCGCCTGCGCAGCGCAAGGTGCTGACCGCGCACGAGGCCTTCGCCTACCTGGGCGCGCGCTACCAAATCACGTTCGTTGCGCCTTTGGGCGTGAGTGCCGACAGCGACGCCTCGGCCCGCCGTGTGGCCCGCCTGATCCAGCAGGTGCGCACGCAAGGCATTCGCGCCATCTTTCTCGAGAATGTGAAAGACGCGCGCCTGATCGAACAAATCGCACGCGAAACCGGCGTGCCCATGCAGCAGCAGGCCTTGTATTCCGACGCCCTGAGCGGCCCCCAAGGCCCCGCCCCCACTTACCTGCAGCTGATGCGCCACAACGTCAACGCCCTGGCCAGCGCTTTGCGCGCCAAGCGTTGAGACTTTGAGCAGGCGCTGATCTTCGCCACAAAAAACGCCGCACAGATGAGACGCTGTGCGGCGTTTTTGCGGGCAATCCCTGGCTGCTTGAGCCAGAGTGGCCAGATGATCCAGCTTGACGTTTTCTGCTGCGTTTTGCGCAGCAATGGCTGCGGCTTCTGCGCTTGCCGGCTGAGCTGCCAGCACCTTTTCGCTCAGGCACAGCTGGAAATGGCTGGCGGCGCACCAAAAAAAGCGTTTGCACGCCCCTTTTGGGTTTGCCCCGGCGCTTGATTCACAAGCTGACGCTGCACCCCGCCTCTTGAGACTGGTTCTGTAAGAGAGGCCGCATCCATCCCCAATAGATTGAAAACTTCTCCGTCCTCGTTAGGCTGCGATCTTGCTTGTGCCAGCAGTATCAGCGTTTCAGGAAGAAGCTTCCTCGGCCGCGGCTTTGCCCGAGCGGGTTTCTTTTTTGGGCAGTGGTTGAATGTCGAGCACGATGCCGTTGCTGGTCGGTTCGGTCGCTTCCATCTCGGCGCTGTAATCCACGGTGAGGCGCCCGCCTTCGGTGAGCCGCCCGAACAGCAGCTCGTCGGCCAGGGCTTTGCGGATGGTGTCTTGAATCAGGCGCTGCATGGGGCGTGCGCCCATGAGGGGGTCGAAGCCCTTTTGGGCCAGGTGCTTGCGCAAGGTGTCGGTGAAGGTGACTTCGACCTTTTTTTCGGCCAGTTGCGCTTCGAGCTGCAGCAGGAATTTGTCCACCACGCGCAGGATGATTTGCTCGTTAAGCGGTTTGAAGCTGACGATGGCATCGAGCCGGTTGCGGAATTCGGGCGTGAACAGGCGCTTGATGTCGGCCATTTCGTCGCCGCTTTCGCGCTTGGTGGTGAAGCCGATGGTGGCTTTGTTCATGGTTTCGGCGCCCGCGTTGGTCGTCATGATGATGACGACGTTGCGGAAGTCGGCCTTGCGCCCGTTGTTGTCGGTGAGGGTGCCGTGGTCCATCACCTGCAGCAGTACGTTGAAGATGTCGGGGTGGGCTTTTTCGATTTCATCGAGCAGCAGCACGCTGTGCGGCTTTTTGCTGATTTGCTCGGTGAGCAGGCCGCCCTGGTCGTAGCCCACGTAGCCGGGCGGCGCGCCAATTAAGCGGCTCACGGCATGGCGCTCCATGTATTCGCTCATGTCAAAGCGGATGAGATCCACGCCCAGGATGTAGGCCAGTTGCTTGGCCGCTTCGGTTTTGCCCACGCCGGTGGGGCCGCTGAACAAAAAGGCGCCAATGGGCTTGTCTTGCTTGCCCAAGCCGGAGCGCGCCATCTTCACGCTGGCGGCGAGCACTTCGAGCGCTTTGTCTTGGCCGAAGACGACGCTCTTCAAATCCCGTTCGAGCGTGGCGAGTTTGTTGCGGTCGTCGCTGCTGACGCTGGCGGGCGGAATGCGCGCGATTTTGGCGATGATGTCTTCGATGTCGGCTTTGCCGATCATCTTTTTGCGCTTGCTGGCGGTGAGGATGCGCTGCGCTGCGCCGGCTTCGTCGATCACGTCGATGGCTTTGTCGGGCAACTGGCGGTCGTTGATGTATTTGGCGCTCAGCTCGGCCGCGGCTTGCAGCGCGGCCTGGGCGTATTTCACGCTGTGGTGTTCTTCAAAGCGGGATTTGAGACCCTTGAGAATGTCCACGGTTTGTTCCACCGTGGGCTCGACCACATCCACCTTTTGAAAGCGGCGCGAAAGGGCTGCATCCTTTTCGAAGATGCCGCGGTATTCGGTGAAGGTGGTGGCGCCGATGCACTTGAGCTGCCCGCTGGAAAGCGCGGGCTTGAGCAGATTGCTTGCGTCCATGGTGCCGCCGCTGGCGGAACCTGCGCCAATCAGCGTGTGGATTTCGTCGATGAACAGGATCGACTCGGGCTTGTCGCGCAGGGCCTTGAGCACGGCCTTGAGGCGTTGCTCGAAATCGCCGCGGTATTTGGTGCCCGCCAGCAGCGCGCCCATATCCAGCGCGTACACCTCGGCGTTGGCCAGCACCTCGGGCACCTGGCCTTCAGTGATGCGCCAGGCCAGCCCTTCGGCAATGGCGGTTTTGCCCACGCCAGCTTCGCCCACCAGCAGCGGGTTGTTTTTGCGGCGGCGGCACAGGATCTGGATGACGCGCTCGACCTCGAAGTCGCGACCGATCAGCGGGTCGATCTTGCCTTCTTTGGCGATGGCGTTGAGGTTGTTGGTGTATTGCTCCAGCGGCGAGGCTTTTTCGTTGCGCTCGCTGCCACCTTCATCGCCGCTTTCGCCGTTGCTGGCGCTGGCGTCTTCGGGCTTGGCGCTGTCTTCGCCCTCGCCATTCTTGCGGATGCCGTGGGCGATGTAATTGACCACGTCCAGCCGCGTTACGCCCTGCTGGTGCAGGTAGTACACGGCGTGCGAGTCTTTCTCGCCGAAGATGGCCACCAGCACATTGGCGCCGGTCACCTCCTTCTTGCCATTGCCTGTGCTTTGCACGTGCATGATGGCGCGCTGAATCACGCGCTGAAAACCCAGCGTGGGTTGGGTATCCACTTCTTCTTCGCCGGGCAGGGGCGTGTTGTGTTCCTTGATGAAGTGGAGCAGGCCCGTGCGCAAATCGTCGATGTTGGCGGCGCAGGCCCTGAGCACCTCGGAAGCCGAGGGGTTGTCGAGCAGGGCGAGCAGCAGGTGCTCGGTGGTGATGAACTCGTGGCGCTGCTGGCGGGCCTCGACAAAGGCCATGTGCAAGGTCACTTCCAGTTCCTGGGCAATCATGTCAATTCTTTCCTTTCCGGACGGGTGCTGCCGCCTGATGAGCGAAGCAGCCGCGAGCCGTATGCCGCATCGTAACGCGGTCAGAACCTGTTCAACATCTCAACGTGAGGCGATTGGGGATGGGGCGGGAGGGGATGCAAGGCGCAAATTGCAGTGCATGGCCCGTGCTATGGGCAAGATTTGCAAAGCAGCAGGCCGCCCGCAGCCATTTTCAAGCGCCCGCGAGGAGATTTTGAACAGGTTCTCAGGGCCAATCCCATACTGCAGCGGCATGTGGGGGCATTGCGGGGGGATTCAAGCAAGTTCAGAGACGCACGGGACTCGGGGCATCTCAAGCGGTCAGATGAGGCGGAAGGCTGCAAATTGCCGAAAGGCGTAAGCGGCACGGCTTCAAGCTCATGCCCAAGAAGCTGTTCAATGTCTTTGCATGTGTTCGCAATTGCAACAAAAATGACCAGGATTGCAGCGTGCGCCGGCAGCCAAGGCAGGGCGATTGCAAGCCACGGGCCAATGAGCGGTGCCTTGCCCGCAGCTTGCGCTCAACAAGCCATCGCCAGCGTGGCCGGTTGGGCCAAGGATCGCATCTTGACGAATGCGTCATTGAAGCGCGCAATGCATCTTTCAAAGGAGGGGGCAACGAGGGGGCAGCAGGCTCTAAACTGCGGCCCCATCATGCGCGCCTTTTCCCGTCACACCCCGTCTTCCCTTCATCCGCAAGGCCCGCGCTGGGCCGCATTCGTCAAAGGTGCAGCGCCCGGTTTGGCGCTGGCCGCAGCAGTGGCCTATGCGGCGGCGCTGGGCATGCGATTCTTGCCCTTGGCGCAGTGGGGGCTGGGCACTTTGTCGCTCGCGATTTTGCTGGGCATGCTGGTGGGCAACACCGTGGCCCAGCCGCATATGGCACGCCTGGCTGCAGGCTTGGGCGTGGCGCGCAAAAACTTTCTGCAGCTGGGCGTGGCCTTGTACGGCGCGCGCCTGCTGCTGCAAGACGTGTTGCACGTGGGCTGGTTGGGCGTGCTGCTGGACGTGGGCGTGCTGGCTTCGACCTTTGTGCTGGCGGTGTGGCTGGGCACGCGCTGGCTGGGGCTGGAGCGCAACACCGCGACATTGATCGGATCGGGCAATGCCATTTGCGGGGCCGCGGCCATTTTGGCGACCGAGCCGGTGGTGAAAGCGCGCAGCGATCAGGTCTCGGTGGCCGTGGCCTGCGTGGTGCTGTTTGGCACGCTGTCTACCTTCGTGTATCCGTGGCTGTTTGGCTTGAGCATGCAGCACGGCTGGCTGGCGCAGGGGGCCAGCGGCTTTGGCATTTACGTGGGCGCTACCGTGCACGAAGTGGCGCAGGTGGTGGCGGCATCGGCCAGCATGGGCGATCAGGCGGCCAAGGCGGCCGTCATCACCAAAATGGTGCGCGTGATGTTGCTGGGGCCATTCTTGCTGCTGCTTTCCTGGTGGCAGGCGCGGGCGCCCTTGGCGGCTGGTGTCGATTCAGCGGATCAAGCCGCTGCGCCCCATTCACCCGCCCGCCCCGGCGTGCCGTGGTTCGTGTGGGCGTTTGCCGTGTGCGTGGCCCTGCGTTCGGCCATCGACTGGCCGGCCAATGCCGTGCAAACCCTCATCGCTTGGGACAACGCCTTGCTCGCCATCGCCATGGCGGCGTTGGGCCTGGGGACTCAGCTGCGCGCCGTGGTGCAGGCAGGTACCCGGCCGCTGGCGCTGGCCGCCGTGTTGTGGCTGTGGTTGATGGGCGCAGGCGCTGCGCTGCATCTGCTGCTGGGCAAGCTCTTGGGTTTGTGAGGCCACGGCATGGCTCAACGGCCCGACATCGCTGGGGCCGTGTTGCCGCAACAAGATGGCAGCAACAAAATGTGGCGTGAGAATGAGGGTGAGGCGGTGGGCAGGGCCTGTGGGCTTGCCAGCTGGCCCCGGGGCAAAACGCGCTGAATGCCTGCACAAACAAGATGCTGGAACGCATCCAAAGAAGATGGAGCGGGCGATGGGAATCGAACCCACGTCTTGAGCTTGGGAAGCTCAGGTCCTACCATTGAACGACGCCCGCTTGCAGGGCGGCATTGTAACGCCGCTGCCCGTGTTTGCCAGGCCGTTTGTTGGGGCGCTGGCGGGCCGTTCGCCCCAGCCAGCCCGGCCAAACAAACCGCACAGGCTGCCATGTTCGAGCGCTTTGCCTGCGCGCACGGCGCGTGATGAAACGTGCCCCGTGTCGCACAGCCATTCGGCATCTGGCAACGGCCCCGGCCGCTGCCCCAGCCGCGCGTGTTAGCAAGGCCGGGCGCTGAGCAGGCAATCATCTTCGCCCCTGCAAAACCGGCAGCGGCAGGCGGCGCGGTGCTGCGCTGCAGAAAAAAGGTGCCAAATTTATAATCAGCGATTCACTTTTTTTGACGCAGGCTCCGCAGGCCGGGAGCCGTTTTTTTTTGTCGCAGCCGCACCATGTCCAAACCACCTTTCACCGTCGCCGAAATCCGCCAGAGCTTTCTGGACTTCTTCGCCGCCAAGGGCCACACCGTCGTGCCCTCGTCCTCGCTCGTGCCCGCCAACGACCCCACGCTCATGTTCACCAACAGCGGCATGGTGCAGTTCAAGGACGTGTTCCTGGGCACCGACAAGCGCCCCTACGTGCGCGCCACCAGCGTGCAAGCCAGCCTGCGCGCGGGCGGCAAGCACAACGATCTGGAAAACGTGGGCTACACCGCGCGCCACCACACCTTCTTCGAGATGCTGGGCAACTGGAGCTTTGGCGACTACTTCAAGAAGGAATCCATCCTCTGGGGCTGGGAGCTGTTGACCAAGGTCTACGGCCTGCCGCCCGAAAAGCTGCTGGCCACCGTCTATCACGAGGACGACGAGGCCTACGACATCTGGACGCAAGTCATCGGCCTGCCGCCCGAGCGCGTGATCCGCATTGGCGACAACAAGGGCGGCAAGTACAAGAGCGACAACTTCTGGATGATGGCCGACACCGGCCCCTGCGGCCCCTGCTCGGAGATCTTCTACGACCACGGCCCCCACATCCCCGGCGGCCCGCCCGGCAGCCCCGATGAAGACGGCGACCGCTTCATCGAAATCTGGAACCACGTCTTCATGCAGTTCGAGATGCACGAGGACGGCAGCGTCACCCGCCTGCCCGCGCCCTGCGTGGATACCGGCATGGGCCTGGAGCGCCTGGCCGCCATCTTGCAAGGCGTGCACAGCAATTACGAGATCGACCTGTTCCAGGCGCTCATCAAGGCGGCCGCGCGCGAAGTCTGGGGTTCAGCGTTCAGCGTTGAGCGTTCAGCGGGTGGTGCGGACAGCGATCACGCCCAACGCCCAACGCCCAGCCTGATCTGGACAACCCCTCGCTCAAAGTCATTGCCGATCACATCCGCGCCACTGCGTT
>JAUMWT010000015.1 GCA_030529505.1 Allobrachymonas sp.
GCGTGCGCCCGCGCACACATGCACCCAGTGCCAGATGCGCGTGCCCGCGCCGATTCGCGCGCCCGCATCCACAATGGCGCTGGGGTGGACGGTGTAGGAAGTGGCGATAGGAGCGGTATCAGGCATGGCGTTATTCACGGGATGACTCAGGGTGTGGCTGACGTTCGTGTTCCGACGATCGGGCTCAAAGCGGCGAAGGCATGTGCAGCGGGCGACAGGCGCTATTGACAGCAAGCCTTGCCTCATGCCTTGAGCAGCCGCGCCAGCATAGGGTGCCCCTGCCCGTCGCGCGCAGGCACGGCCGCTGCGTGGCGGATGGCGTGCACGGTTTCTATGCAGGCGCGCGCATCGGCCAGGCCATAGCCGCGGCCCGCCAGAATCTCTTGGTAACTCACCTTGTGCAACTCGGTAAAGCCTTCGGAAAATTCCAGCTCCTCGCCGTTGATGCCGATGCTGCGGTAGGTGGGCTTGCGCCCCTTGACGGCATCGGGCAGATCGCTGGCATCGATCGACAGGAACCAGCGCACGCGGGCGCGTTCGTATTCGAGATAGCCCGCGGCCTTCATCGCATCGCTGTAATGCAACACATTGGCTTGCAGCGGGCCGAAGACGAAATGCAGCATGTCATAAAAGTGCACGCCGATGTTGGTGGCCACGCCGAATGATTTGCGCGGGTCGCCCTTCCAGCTCGCCAGATACCACTGCCCGCGCGAGGTGATGTAGCTCAAATCCACATCGAATTTTTTATCGGCTGGCGCGGCGGCCACTTTTTGCCGCAGCGCCAGAATCGCCTCGTGATGGCGCAATTGCAGGATGTTGAACACACGCTGACCCGTTTCGCGCTCCACCAGCGCCAGGTCATCCAACAATTCGGGCGTGGGCACCAGGGGCTTTTCGCAAATCACGTCGCAACCCAGGCGCAGCCCGGCGGTGATGTGCGGATGGTGCAGATGGTTGGGCGTGCAGATGCTGACGTAATCCAGCGCCGTGGCCGCATCGCGCTTGAGGCGGTGCGCATGGTCGTAAAAGCACTCGAACTCGGTAAAGAACGCGCTGTGCGGCGAAATGCTGTCGATGATGCCGACCGAATCGTTGATGTCGTAGGCCACGGCCAGATGGTGGCCCAGGTCTTTGATGGCCCGCATGTGGCGCGGCGCAATGTAGCCCGCCGCACCGATCAGGGCAAAGTTTTTGGAAGCACGGGCAGAAGAAATGGCAGCTTGCGTCATGGCCTGCTATTTTGCGCCAAAGCGTGCGCGGCCACGCCCACAGCCCGCCCAGCTTGTAAAGCTATGATTCCGGCCACAGCCCGCAACGCCTGGCCTGCTGCCGCGCCAGACGGCTGGCGCACGGGCAGTTGTTAGGGTCTGTTTTTCGCTTTGTTTTTCACGCGCCTGCCCGGCCGCATGACGCATACCCTTGGCGGGCGCGATCCCGGTTTTTCCTGCCCCATTCCCACCATGAACGTCATCGAAACCCCGATTGCCGGCGTGCTCGTCATCGAACCCCAAGTGTTTGGCGATGCCCGCGGCTTTTTCTTCGAAAGCTTCAACCAGCGCGATTTCAATCAAGCCACCGGCACGCAACACACGTTTGTGCAAGACAACCATTCGCGCTCGGCCAAGGGCGTGCTGCGCGGCCTGCATTACCAAACGCAGCAGGCCCAGGGCAAGCTGGTGCGCGTGGTGCGTGGCGCCGTGTTTGATGTGGCGGTGGATATCCGCCAAGGCTCGCCCACTTTCGGGCAATGGTTCGGGCTGGAATTGAGCGAAAACAACCAGCGCCAGCTGTGGGTGCCGCCAGGGCTGGCGCACGGTTTTCTGGTGCTGAGCGACAGCGCCGACTTTTTGTACAAAACCACTGACTACTACGCGCCCCAGTACGAAGCCTGCCTGGCCTGGAACGACCCGAGCGTGGGCATCGACTGGCCTTTGCAGGCGCACGGCATTGCGCAACCCATTCTTTCAGCCAAAGACCAGCAGGGCCGGGCGCTGGCCGAAATCGGCTGAGAGCCTCTGCGCGATTCCAACGCGAGGCGCTTGGATCTGGCAAGGTTTGGATCAGGACGCAGAAGGCGCAGAACTTTCGCCAAAGCCGCAAAAGTTTTCAAAGCTGTTTTCACCGCATAGGCACAGAGCGCACAGAGAGTCGCAGAGTGCTTTGGATGTCTCTGTGTGATGTAACAACTTGGGGCACGTAAGCAGCCGTTCTGGATCAGCCAGCTTTCGCGCCTGCCTTGAAATTCCAGTGCCCTCTGCGCGACTTCTGCGCCCCTTTTGCGTTTTCTGCGTCCTACCAAGCCGTTCGATTGGCCCCATGCCCGCTCGCATCCATCTTCGAGGCCCGTGAGGGGGTGGTGAACAGGTTCTCAGGGCTTGATCTTCTCGTGATCCACCTCGCCCAGGTGCCCGTCGGCCGCAATGAATTGCACGTAGAACTTGCCGGCCGGGCGCTTGAAAACCACCTGCCCTTTGGCGTCCACCTTGCCCGTCCACTGCACCACGTCTTCGTAAGAGAGCACGCGCACATTGGCTCCGGCCAGGCTGCTGCCATCCGAAAACTGGCCTTGACAGCGGATTTGCGCCTTGCCTCGGCAGCTCGCCTGAATGTCATGCGCCCACACCTGCGATGCGCCAACAGCAGCGGCTGCCATCAGCAGAGTCTTGATACCCAAAGAATGAAAAGAAAATGCCATATCAATCAAGATTTTGTTTCGATTTGTGAAGTTTTATTATAGACTTAAGCCGCTTGACGCGTTTGTTTGATACACCAACTCTTCGAGCGCATTTCAACCCATCCATTTCTTTGGTGAAAAAAGGAGTTTTTCTCATGCGACGCACATCGATTGCAGCCATCATCCTCGGCAGTCTGGGCCTGTGCGGCCTGCACCAAGCTGCCCATGCACATGATGCGTGGCTGGCCAAAGTACATGGCGAATATCACGTCATGTGGGGGCACGATTCTTCCAGATCCGACCCCTACAAACCCGGCGACATCACCGAAGCCCGCGCCATCAAAAACGGCGTTTCCACCCCTTTGAACATCATGCGCGCCGACAAATTCGTCCGCATGGATGCGGGCGATGCCAACGTGGTCAGCGCCACCATGCTCAACGGTTTTCGCGCACGCACGGCCGACGGCAAATACCACGGCCTGAGCAAGGACGAAGCGGCCAAACTGGGCGAGGTGCAGTCTTCTGCCTACCGCACCCGCTACATGGTGGTCTATGCCAACGACCGTGAAGAGCCCAAGCCCTTGGGCTACGAGCTGGAGCTGATTCCGCAATTCAACCCCAGCAAGGCCAAGAAAGGCGGCATAGTGCCGGTGCAAGTGCTCTACAAGGGCAAGCCCTTGGCCAATGCCACCATCAGCGACAACATCCTGTCCCGCCACTCGCACAAAATCCAGACCGATGCGCAAGGCCGCGCCAATCTGAGCGTTGCCAACGATGGCCACAACGCCTGGTCGGTCAGACACAGCGTGCCGTATCATGACCTGCAAAAGGCCGATACCTATTCGTACTCGTCGGTCGTGACATTCTTTGCCGCATCCCAAGGGGGGCACGGGCACTGATCGTTGCTGCGGGCTGGCTGCGCGCGCAAATACATGTTGACTCGCTCAGCTTGTGCCGCAGGCCAGCCAGCCGCCACCTGATGGCGATGGCGGCTTGCGCAAGAGCCCGTTGATTGGCGATCAGCGGCAGAGCAATCCAAACGAATCCCTGGCCTGCTCCGCATTTTGCTTTTGCTGCCGATCCCAATCATGGCGGCCCGCGGCAGGCAGCCGCCCATACGGCTTTAAAAATATTGGATGGATTTGAGCAGTTGACTTCAACTTAAGGAGAGGAGACATCATGTTGAAAAAATCTTTTCTGGCAATGGCCTGCTGCGCCGTTTTGAGCGCAGCCGCGCCCGCCCTGGCGCAAAGCGGCAACGGCACCCTGCGCTTTCAGGCCAACGGCGAAGAGCTGGCACTCGAAGGCTTCCAGGCCCCCAAGCTCACCAAAGACGGCTGGAAAGTCAAGTTCAATCACATCTACGTCGTGTTGACTGACGTCACCGCCTACCAGGCTTCGCCCCCCTACGCAGCCGAAAAAGGCGGCCCCATCAGCGCCAAAACGCAAGTGAGCCTGCCCGGCGTGCACGTGGTGGATCTGGTCAAGGGCGCGGGCAAAGACGGCCTGGTGTCCGTCGGCAAGGTCAAGGCGCCGGCCGGCCACTACAACGCCATTTCCTGGAAGATGGACAAGGCCGCCAAAGGCCCGGCCACCGGCTTCAGCACCCTTTTCGTCGGCAAGGCCAGCAAGGGCGGCAAAACCGTCAACTTCCAGCTCGGCAGCGATGAGGTTGTGAGCTACCATTGCGGCGAATACGTGGGCGATGAGCGCAAGGGCCTGCTCAAGGCTGGCGGCAAGGCCGATGTGGAAATGACCTTCCACCTCGACCACATCTTCGGCAATGCCGAGCTGGGCGCAGCCGATGAAATGAACAAGGGCGCGCTGGGCTTTGAGCCTTTTGCCAAGGGCGGCAAGCAGCGCATCTCGCTCAAGAACTTGCACATCGGCCACTCTGGCGAGGGCCACTGCCACGTGCAATGGCATTGAGGACGAAAGCCATGTCGCACACATCCGCAAAGCAAGAACCTGCTCGCACGGTGCTGCACATGGCTCGCCGCAGGGCTTGCGGCATCGCCGCGCTGGCAGGGGCGGCCTGGGGCTGCCTGATGCCGGCTCTGGCACAAGCCCACGGCGCCCTGCTTGAACAGCAGATCGTGCCCGCCATTGCCGTGCGCGCCATGTACGACACGGGCGAACCGATGACGACGGCGCAAATCACGGTCTATGCCCCCAACGATCCCGCCAAGCCCTGGCTCACGGGCAAGGCCGATCCGCAAGGGCATTTCCGCTTCGTGCCCGATCCGGCCATCCCCGGCCAATGGACGATTCAAGCCCGCGAGGCCGGGCATGGCGCCTTGATCTACGTCACGCTCGGCAATGAAAATGCAGCGCCTGCTTCTGCCGCCAGTGCCAATGCCTCCTCCGGTGCAGCCAGTGCACAAGCGTCCGTTGTTGCACAGCCCGCTGTATCGTCCCAGGCCAACCAGCCGCTGCAACGTTGGGTGATGGTGGCCTGCGTGGTCTGGGGCTTTATTGGCACCGCCTTGTTTTTTGCCCGCAAGACCCGCAACCCTCAAATTCCTCAAAACCCCAACAAAGGGCCGCACTGATGCACATTCCTGACGGCATGCTGCCTTTACCCGTGACGCTGGGCGGCTACATCGCCGCCACTGCCGTTACGGCCTATTGCGTGCACAAAATCAAGCAGCGTGGCGATCCGCGCGAGCAAATCCCAAAAGCCTCTTTGCTGGCAGCGGCCTTCTTTACGGTGTCGCTGATTCACATTCCCATTCCGCCCACCAGCGTGCACCTCATCATGGGCGGCTTGATGGGGGTGATGCTGGGGTATTTCGCTTTTCCGGCCATCATGGTGGCCCTGTTTTTTCAGGCCGTGATGTTCGGCCACGGCGGGCTGACCACGCTGGGCATCAACGGCATTGTCATTGGTCTGCCAGCTTTGCTGGCCGCAGCCCTGTTTCGCCTGCGCCCCGTGCCAGCAGCCAGCACGGCGCAAACCGCCTTTTGGGGGCTGGCCGCTGGCGCCGGTGCCACCACAGGCACGGTTTTGCTCTTCACTCTGTTCTTGTACACCAGCATCCCCGCGCATCTGGATGCCACGGCCGAACGTGCGGCCATCCTCACCCTGGGGCTGGCGCACATTCCCGTGATCGTGATCGAAGGCATTGCCACAGCCCTGATCACACTGTTTCTGCAAAAAAACAAACCTCAGCTGCTGGAAGGTTTGTGAGCGCCGCCCACCCCGCCACCCCTGGCCGCGCCACACCCGGCCCCACAGCGCCCAGCCCCGGCACGCCTGCGCTGGCGCGCTGGGATATGCGCTTGCGCCTGCTGGCCCTGCTGCTGTTGGCCTTTGCTTTTTCGACCGTGAAGCAATTGCGCGCCCTGCCCCTGATGCTGGCCGCAACGGTCATTTTCTGGCTGCTGTCGGGGCTGCCGCTGCGCAGTTTGCTGCGACGCCTGCGCTACCCCTCGGTGCTGCTGGCAGGCATGGCGCTGGCGGTGTTGCTGCGCGACGGCCCAACGCCCTGGCTGCAACTGGGCCGCATCACCATCAGCCGCGAAGGCGCGCACGCCGCCGCCATGTTGTTGGCACGTTTCTACAGCATGCTGATTCTGGCTTTTGCTTTCTTGTCCGCTTCTTCGCTGCTGCATGTAATCGAGGGGCTGCGCGCCCTGCGCCTGCCCTACATTCTGGTGGACATGGCCTTGTTGATGGCCCGTTATCTGGAGACCCTGCGGCAAGACCTGCACCATATGAATCTGGCGGCGCGCCTGCGCGGCTTTCGCAACGCTGGCTGGTCGTTGCGCACCCTCAAAACCCAATCGTGGCTGGCCGCCAGCCTTTTGCTGCGCAGCTACGAGCGGGCCGATGGCGTGTATCAGGCCATGCGCCTGCGGGGCTATGGGCAGGGCGCGGCCCTGCGCCAGCCTGCACCAAGCAAAAGCGACTGGCTGTTTTTTGCCCTGACGCTGGGGCTGGCGGCCCTGCTTTTTGGCTGGGGTTGAAACGCAGAATGGCCCCGCCCCAAACGCTCGCACATGCCGAAACCGCGCCGCTTGCCCGACAACCCGTGCAGCCATGCTTGGCCGACGCATTGCATGGAATAGACAGGGTGGGCACGACTTGATCAATTGATGAACGTTGTTTGCCCAACGCCTTTGGATTTGCCTTTGTCGCCTTTGCTGTCTTTGTATTTGCGCCTGCAAGCTGCTATGGCCACGCGAATTGGGACCCGCGCTTTCGTTGACTGCACGCGCCGTCGCTTGACCGGCATGCACAGCCACAGACCGTTCACTCTTGCTGAGAACCTGTTCAAAATCTCCTCGCGGGCGCTTGGAAATGGGAGCGGGCGGTCTGCTGCGTTGCAAATCTTGTCGATCATCTTGCACATGTCGCACGGGCTATGCACTGCGCCACATGCAAAGATGTGCGCCTTGCATCCCATCCCGCTCCATTTCCAATCACTTCACGATGAGATTTTGAACAGGTTCTGAACTGCACCCCGCCTTTCTCGCAACACCGCACCATGAGCACCGCCGCCCCCGCCCAGACTGACCGCGCCGCCGCAGCCCCCGTCTCGCCTGTCTTGCAACTGCAAGACCTGTCTTTTGCCTACCCCGGCGCGCCCGAGGTGTTGCGGCACATCAACGTGGAGATTCGGCCGGGCGAGCGGGTGGGCCTGATCGGCCCCAATGGCGCTGGCAAAAGCACCTTGTTCCTGCTGAGCACCGGCATTCTGGCGCCCACCTCGGGGCAGATACGCCTGCTGGGCAAGACCGTGCAAAAAGGCCATTTCCACCCCCAGTTGGGCCTGGTGTTTCAAAACACCGACGACCAACTGTTCTGCCCCACGGTGTGGGAAGACATCGCCTTTGGCCTGCGCAATATGGGGCTGGACGAGGCCGAAGTCGCCCGCCGGGCAGAGGCGGCGCTGGCCAGCGTGGGTGCGCAAAAGCTGGCGCAGCGCGACATCCATCACCTCTCGGGCGGTGAAAAGCGCCTGGCGGCCATCGCCGGCATTCTGGCCATGCAGCCCGAAATGATCATCTACGACGAACCCAGCACGGGGCTGGACATGCGCACCCGCCGCCGCCTGATTCCCATCCTGCAGCAATCCGCGCCAACCCTGCTGATCGCCTCGCACGATCTGGAGCTGCTGCTGGAAGTGTGCACGCGCGTGCTGCTGCTGGACGAAGGCCGCATCGTGGCCGACGGCCCACCGGCCGAAGTCATGGGCAATGAAGCCCTGATGCAAGCCCACGGGCAGGAAAAACCGCATTCGCTCAACGCTGCGCTGCACACTCACCCCCGCGCCGCCGCCATTCGCGGCAACTGAGCGCCTGCTCAAGGCGTCTCCATCGCGCCTCTTGCACCGCAAAGGGGAGCGGCAAGGTGCAGGGTGAAAGCGCAGGCTGGTGAGCTGCCCGACGCCAATCTCGACTCAAACGCCCGTGCAGAGCGCATGAGCAGATTCTCTGCCCTCTGCCCGGCCCAAGCCGATAGCCATACAGAGTGGGCAGGATGGGCTGGCATCCAGCTCTCAAGCGGGTATGCACACGAAAGCAGCAAGCAGCAGAGGGGAATGTCTGTGCCGAACAGCTTGCCAAACGCTGGTGCGAGCCGCTTGCCCCGCTGGCCTGTTGACCTTTGCCATGCGCCTGCGACCAGCGTGTTTCCACTTCGATAGCGGGGTTCATCATATGAATTATCAATTTTGTATGAAATAATACAAATCTTCACACTTCGCTGTGAAGTGTGATTTTCATGCTTGAGGCTCTCTGCGCACGCTGCCTGCATGGGCGATGCGCGCAGCGGGCCTTGTTTTGATGGTTTGTCCGAAGAAAGAAGTTCTCTCCATGCATACTCCGTCCGCTCCGCGCGCGCATGCCTTGCGCCCCCTGACCGCCAGCATCCTGCTGGCATTTGCCACGATGGCTGCCCATGCGCAAACCGGCCCATCGGGCAGCGCCCAAACCGCTGCGCGCGCGACCCCCGTTTCCGCACAAAGCGATCAGCTCGAAGCCACGGTCGTGACTGGCACCCGCACGCCCCACCTCATTGACGACGTGCCGGTGGAAACCATCGTGATCAGCAAAGAGACCATCGCGCGCAGCGGGGCGACCAATCTGGGCCAGGCCCTGCGCCTGGTTCGCGGCTTCAACAGCACGGCGCTGGACGACACCCTGGCCGCCGACAACATCAGCACCACTTTCCGGGGCCTGAACATTTCCATGGGTTACGGCGTGATCCTGATCGATGGCAAACGCAATTGGGGCGGCGGCATCGGCGCGCACGGCGGCACGCTGCACACCACCAACCGCATTCCGCTGTCGATGGTCGAACGCATCGAAGTGGTCAAAGGCTCCTCCTCTTCACTCTATGGGGCCGATGCCATGGCCGGCGTCATCAACGTCATCACGCGCAAAACGCCCAGCAAGCCGACGGTGACGGCATCCGTGAGCCGCGGTCGCTACAAGGTGCGTGCCGCCCGAGGCACCGATTTGAGCAAGGCGGCCAGCCAGGTGGTTGATCCTGACCGTGATTCACTCAACTACAGCGCCGCCGTGGGCGCTCCGCTGGGCGAGCGCGCCGGCTTCATGCTGTTTTACGACCGCCGGCAAGACGAGGGCAACGCCCGCCTGCCGCAAAAGGCCCTGGCCGACAGCGTCCTGCTCAAAGGCCGCGTCAAGCTGTCCGACACGCTGAGCCTGGAGATGGATATCGGCAAAGACTGGCAGAAAAAAGAAAACGCCGTTGCCCCCGGCACGCGCCCCCCGGCCGAACGCTACGAACGCAAATACAACACCACGCGCGCCAGCCTGGGCCTGACTTACAAACAAGGCCCTCACCATTGGGTGACCACCCTCAACGGACAACGGCAGAAATTCTCCATCGACCTCAACAAGGCCAGCGGAACGGCCAAGAATGCGGGCATCGAATCGGTCTACACCTATTACGGCAACGCGCACTGGCTAACCGTGGGCGGCGAGGTGCGGCAAGACGACTTCCACCAGTACGTGCCGACCGTCCCCAGCTCGCCACGGCGCCCGCGCCCCTCTTACACGGTGGCGGCCAAGGTCACGAACTACGCCTTGTTCGTGCAGGATGAGATGCGCCTGCTCGACAAGCGGCTGACTCTGGTGCCCGGCGTGCGTTTCGAGCGCCATTCGCGCTACGGCAACAACTTCAGCCCCAAACTCTCGGCCATGTACGACTTCGGCAACGAGCTGAAAATGCGCGCGGCCGTGGGCAGCTCCTTCAAATCGCCGAGCCTGCCCACCCTGTACACCAGCGACATCCGCAACCACGGGAACCACTACCTGCAAGCCAACCCGAATCTGCGCGCCGAAAAAGCCATCACCGCCAGCATCGGCGTCGAAAAACGCTGGCAGGACTTCCCTCTCTGGGCCAATCTGGGCACCTTCCAGTCCAACGTCAAAGACATGATCGGCAGCAGATACTCCGGCAGAAACTACCCGGGCACGACCCTCCCCATCGACGTCTTCGTCAACGTGGACAAGGTCGCGATCCGCGGCCTGGAAGCGGCCTGGGAGCTGGGCCACAAAACCGGTCCCTATTTGCATGGCACGCTGGGCCTGACCCGCTCCAAGGTCAAGTCAGGGGTTGACGCGGGCAAAGAGCTGCGCCGCACCCCGCGCTTTGAGGCCACCCTCAGCCCAGGCTACAACGCGCCCTCGGGGAGCTGGGGCACGCAGCTGACCTGGACACACATTGGCCGCCAGTATGAGAACGCGACCAACACCAGCATCGCCCGCGCGCACCACGTGGTCGATGCCAGCGCCTGGGTCAACATCCCCACGGGCGGCACACGCCAGCCGCTGCGCCTGGCGCTGAACCTGAGCAATCTGGGCAACTCGGACAAGGGCACGCGCGCCGGACGCTACCGCACCGGTCGCAGCGCCAACCTGACGCTCAGCGGCGCGTTCTAAGAACCCGCTCAAGATCTCGGCGTGAGTGGGCAAAAAGCGGTTTGGGGTGGAATGCAAGTTTTGCAACACCGCAGACCGCTCAAATCCGATTGATTGCCCGCCCGCAGGGATTTTGAACAGGCTCTAAAGCTGATGCGCGTTTGCAAGCACGCCAGCCTGCCCGGCGCTTTCGTCGACCGGCCCGCCCAGCCATGCGCACCACGCAGGCATGATCAACGGGCCGATCGGGGACAAGGCCAGAGCAAGTCTGCTCCGGCCTGCCGCAATCGATCGCGGCAGGGGGCATGACCTGAAAAACGCCCGGCCACCCCCGCTCAACCATTCAGGCAGTAGCTATCCAACCGCGCGTTTGGCGCACGAAAAGGCCTTACCATCCCAAGCTGTTTATTCAAAAAAACAGAAGGGATATGGAGATGGACAAGCGTGTTTTCTTCAGGCGCTGCGTTTTGGGCGCTTGCGTGGCGTCTGCGGCTTGGTTGGCATCGGTGGCGCAGGCGCAAACGGGCCAGAGCCCGCAAACGGTCAAGTCGGTCGGCATCACTGCCATCGTCGAGCACCCGGCGCTCAACGCCATTCGCAAAGGCGTGGAAGATGAACTCAAAGCTCTGGGCTGGGTGCCTGGCAAGAATCTGAAGCTCACCTACCAGAGCGCCCAGGGCAACACCGCCACTGCCGGGCAGATTGCACGCAAATTCGTGGGCGACAAAACGGATGTGATCGTGGCCATCACCACCCCGAGCGCACAAGCCGCCGTGGCAGCCACCAAAACGATTCCGGTGGTGTTTTCGGGCGTGACCGATCCCGTGGCGGCCAAGCTCATCCACAAGCTGGGCACGCCTTCGGGCAGCAATGTCACGGGCGTTTCGGATCGCCTACCCATGCCCCCCCAGATCGATTTGCTGCTCAAGGTCAAGCCTGGCGCCAAGCGCGTGGGCTATGTCTACAGTCCTGGCGAAGTCAATTCGGTGAGTGTGCTCAAAGAGCTCAAGGCCGAACTCGCCAAGCGCAACATCACGGTGGTGGAAGCCGCCGCGCCGCGCACGGTGGATATTCCCGCCGCCATCAAGAGCCTGGCGGGCAAGGCAGACGTGGTCTATACCTCGATGGACAACAACGTCGTCTCGGCCTACGAAGCCATGGTGCGCGTGGCGCAAGAAGTCAAGCTGCCGCTGGTGGCGTCTGACACGGAGTCAGTGGAGCGCGGCGCCGTCGCCGCCCTGGGCATGGATTCGTACCACGTGGGCCGCCAAACCGGCAAGCTGGTGGACAAGATCCTCAAAGGCGCGCAGCCTGCTGCCATTGCGCCCGAAGCGGCCAACAAGCTCTCGCTGGCGGTGAACCCGCAAGCGGCGCAAAAACAGGGCGTCAAGCTCTCGGATGCCTTGCTGAAAGAAGCGGCCACCGTCGTCAAGTAAGGCGCAGTTCCTGTCGTTGCAGCTTATCGGCTGCAACACCCAGGCGGCACGGCTGCAAAGCGTGCCGCCTGGCGCTTGAGCTGCAGCCACAGCTTGGCATTGATCCGCCAAGCAGCTTGGCCCCGCAAAAACAGGATGAACAAGCCCTAGAATCCATCCAGATTCAAGGGGAAAGCCCTGCCCAACGCCCATCCCGCCAGCGCACCGCCCATCCAAGTGAAGGCCTGCGCCCACGCCCGGGATGCGCGCATCGCATCACCGCATTCTCAACTCCCAGCCAGAAGGACAAGCACATGCAAAAACGCGACTTTTTCAAACGCTGCATTTGGGGCGCCTGCGTGGCATCGGCCGCGCTGCTGGCGCCCGTGGCGCAAGCGCAAACGGCCAAGTCGGTCGGCATCACCGCCATCGTCGAGCACCCGGCGCTGAACCTGGTGCGCAAAGGCGTGGAAGATGAACTCAAGGATCTGGGCTGGACGCAAGGCAAGAACCTGAAGTTGACGTATCAAAGCGCCCAGGGCAACGCCGCCACGGCCGGGCAGATTGCCCGCAAATTCGTGGGCGATAAAACCGACGTGATCGTGGCCATTGCCACGCCCAGCGCACAAGCCGCCGTGGCCGCCACCAAAACCATTCCCGTGGTCTTTACCGCCGTGACCGACCCCGTGGCCGCCAAGCTGATCAAGGACTGGAAGGCTTCGGGCAGCAACGTCACGGGCGTGTCCGACCGTTTGCCGCTGGCCCCGCAGATTGATCTGATCCAGCAGGTCAAGCCCGGCGTCAAGCGCGTGGGCTATGTCTATAGCCCCGGCGAGATCAACTCGGTCGTCATCCTGAAAGAACTCAAAGGGGAACTCGCCAAGCGCGGCATCACCGTGGTGGAAGCCGCCGCGCCGCGCACGGTGGACGTGCTGGCCGCCGCCAAAAGCCTGGTGGGCAAGGTGGACGTGATCTACACCACCACCGACAACAACGTCGTCTCGGCCTACGAATCGATGGTGCGCGTGGCGCAAGAAGCCAGGCTGCCGCTGATCGCGTCTGACACCGAACCGGTCAAGCGCGGCGCCGTGGCCGCCTGGGGCACCAACTACTACGACATGGGCCGCCAGGCCGGCAAGATGGTGGACAAAATCTTGAAGGGCACCTCGCCCGGCACGATTGCGCCGGAAACCGGCAAGAAGCTGGCGCTGGCCGTGAATCTGGACGCAGCCAGGAAACAGGGCGTGACGCTGCCGGATGCCCTGGTCAAGCAAGCGGCCGACGTCATCAAGTGATTGGGTGACAGCGAGCAGCGCCGAGACATCGGGCGCAGCAGCGTCCCTGATCCTTTATCCAACCGACCCCGCCAGCATCACCCCGAGTGATGCTGGTTTTTTTATGCCCCCTGCGTGCCCCCCCGCATAAGCGGTTCCTTGCGCCAGCAATCAGCTCCAGCGCCCATCGTCGCCAGCACGTCCGCAACAGGAGCCGGCCAACGGCCTAGGAGATACCCTTAAACCCCTCCGGGAGCATGGACTTGAGGCATAGAATGGCTCCAAGAGCCGCCCACCTGCAGCGGCCCTGCGAATTCAAGCCACCGGCCTCTGCGTCCAACCAGGGCGCCCCGCAAAGCCACAAGCATGCACGGGCCGCATGGCCAACCCCGGATGCGCACCGCCCCAAAGGCAGCGTCCTGACTTCTTCCATCCTCGGCCAACAGGTATTCCCTATGGACAAACGCAATTTCCTCAAACGCTGCATCGTGGGCGCATGCCTCACGTCTGCCGCCGTGCTGGCGTCTGCGGCGCACGCGCAAGCGGCCAAATCCGTCGGCATCACCGCCATCGTCGATCACCTGGTGCTGGACTCGGTTCGCAAAGGCGTGGAAGACGAGCTCAAGGCAGCGGGCTGGGAACAGGGCAAGAACCTGAAGCTCACCTACCAGAGCGCCCAGGGCAATGCCGCCACGGCCGGGCAGATTGCCCGCAAATTCGTGGGCGACAAAACCGACGTGATCGTGGCCATCAGCACCCCGAGCGCGCAAGCCGCGGTAGCCGCCACCAAAAGCACGCCGATCGTGTTTGCCGCCGTGACCGACCCCGTGGCGGCCAAGCTGGTGAAGAGCTGGAAGGCTTCGGGCACGAACGTCACCGGCCTGTCCGACCGCCTGCCGCTGGCGCCCCAGATCGATTTGCTGCTCAAGGTCAAACCCGGCGCCAAGCGCGTGGGCTTTGTCTACAACCCGGGTGAAATCAACTCGGTGACTGTGCTCAAAGAGCTCAAAGGGGAACTCGCCAAACGCGGCATGACGCTAGTGGAAGCCGCCGCCCCGCGCACGGTGGACATTCCCTCAGCCGCCAAGAGCTTGGTGGGCAAGGCGGATCTGATCTACACCACGACCGACAACAATGTCGTCTCCGCCTACGAATCGATGGTGCGCGTAGCGCAAGAAGCCAAGCTGCCCCTGGTGGCTGCAGACACCGGCTCGGTCAAGCGCGGCGCCACCGCTGCGCTGAGCGTGGACTATTACGACATGGGCCGCCAGGCCGGCAAAATGGTGGACAAGATCCTCAAAGGCAGCCAAGCTGGTTCCCTCGCCCCGGAAACGAGCAACAAGCTGGCCTTGGTGGTGAACCCCGAGGCGGCCAGGAAGCAGGGCGTGACGCTTTCCGACGCCCTGCTGAAACAAGCCGCCGAAGTCATAAAATGATGCGTTGCCGTGGCCAGCAGGCTTGCTTGGAACCTGTTCAAGATCCCAACGTGAGGGGATTGCAGATGGCGCGGGATGGAATGCAAGGCGCGAATCAAAGGACATGAGCGAAGGGCATAGCCCGTGCCATGAACAAGATTGGCAACACAGCAGATCGCCCGGCTCCGTATTCAAGCGCCCGTGAGGAGATTGTGAACAGGTTCTCGGAGCCAAACGCCACGCCGCTGCCCGATTGAGTTGGGCAGAATCGTTTGCCCAGACCGGCGCCGCTTGGCGCTGGTCTGTTTTTTTGCTAATCCGTTTTCAAAATACAAGAGTCAGGCATGTCCCTCGTCTCCTTCATGGGTGCCGTTGAAATCGGTCTGATCTTCGCGCTGGTGGCGTTGGGGGTCTGGATTTCGTTTCGCGTGCTGAATTTCCCCGACCTCACCGCCGACGGCAGTTTTCCGCTGGGCGGCGCTGTCGCAGCCGTCCTGATCGTGGCGGGCCACAACCCTTGGCTGGCTTGCGCTGCCGCTGCCGCTGCCGGCGCCGTGGCCGGCTTCGTGACCAGCTGGCTGCATGTGCGCCTGGGCATCCTGCAATTGCTGGCCTCCATCCTGACCATGATCGCGCTGTATTCCATCAACCTGCGCATCATGGACGCACCCAACGTCGCCCTGCTGGGCGAGGCCACGGTGTTCACGCCTTTCGTCTCGGATGACAACGCTTACTGGATGCAGCCGCTGGTACTGATCGTGATCGTGCTGGCCGCGAAGGTGGTGCTGGACTGGTTCTTTACTTCGCAAATCGGTCTGGCCCTGCGCGCCACAGGGGCCAATGCCCGCATGGCCTGCGCACAAGGCATTGCCACGGGCCGCTACACCCTGGCGGGCATGGCTCTGTCCAACGCGCTCATCGCGTTGGCCGGCGCCTTGTACGTGCAAACGCAGGGCGGCGCGGATATTTCCATGGGCATTGGCACCATCGTGGTCGGGCTGGCCGCCGTCATCATCGGCGAAACCCTGCTGCCCAGCCGCAAGCTGTTCGTCATCACGCTGGCCGTGGTCGTCGGCGCGGTGCTGTACCGCCTCTTCATCACGCTGGCGCTGGAAGCCGACTTCATCGGCCTGCAGGCGCAAGACCTCAACCTCATCACCGCGGTGCTGGTGGGCTTTGCCCTGGTGCTGCCCAAGATCAAGGCCAAGCTGTTCGGCAAACCCGTGGCGGCCAAGGCCAAAGGGGCGCAATCATGATGCAACTGCGCAATCTGTTCAAAACCTTCAACCCCGGCACGCCGATCGAAAACCCCGCCCTGCGCGGCATCAACCTGGACATTGCCGCGGGCGAATTCGTCACGGTCATCGGCTCCAACGGCTCAGGCAAATCCACCATGCTCAACGCCATCAGCGGCGATTTGCGGGTGGATAGCGGCGAGATCCTCATCGACGGCAAAGACGTCACGCGCCTGAACACCTGGCAGCGCGCCGGCGTGGTGGCGCGCGTGTTTCAAGACCCGATGATCGGCACCTGCGAGGCCCTGAGCATTGAAGAAAACCTGGCCCTCTCGCTGCAACGCGGGCAAAGCCGCGGCTTGAAGCGCGCCGTGCGCGCCGAGCTGCACGATCTGTTTCGCAGCAAGCTCGCGCACCTCAATCTGGGGCTGGAAAACCGCTTGTCTGACCAGATGGGCCTGCTCTCGGGCGGGCAGCGCCAGGCCGTGAGCCTGCTGATGGCGTCTTTGCAGCCCTCGCGCATCCTGTTGCTGGACGAGC
Source organism: Allobrachymonas sp. (assembly GCA_030529505.1). GTDB lineage: Bacteria > Pseudomonadota > Gammaproteobacteria > Burkholderiales > Burkholderiaceae_C > Brachymonas. Next base: position 16,447 of record JAUMWT010000015.1, read on the forward strand.
ACACCGCTGCGCTCGATCCAAAAACGGCCGCCTTCGTGCTGAAGCTGACCGACCAGATCGTGGCCGAAAACCAGCTCACCGCCCTGATGGTGACGCATTCCATGCGCCAGGCGCTGGATCATGGCAACCGCACCATCATGCTGCATCAGGGCAAAGTCGTGCTCGACATTTCGGGCGAAGAGCGCGCCCGCATGGACGTGCCCGATCTGCTGGCCCTGTTCGAGCGCACGCATGGCGAAGCCCTCACGGCCGATGCCATGCTGCTGAGCTGAGCGACTGTTAATAGGCCTCGGCCTGAAAACGCTCAGGCTCAGTAATCGGCAAGGCGGGCGCAAGTGTTTTGCGCCGCTTTCCTGAAAAGCTTGCACCCCCAGTAGCCTCAAAGGCTGGCCGCACACAGCCCAAGCTGTAGTTTTTTTACCAAGTAGGGGCGGCATGGCCTGGCACGCAGCGCTTGCGCAGGCGCCTGCCCTTTAGAATCGCCCTTTTCATTGCTGTGCTGCTGCCACGCAGGTGGTGGGCACGGCTTTTTTCTTGGTGCTTGCCTGTTACCGCACCGCAAGACGCGGCACAGGCCCATACATGGTTGGGGAGTACTCGCCACAATGAACACGCAGCCTGAGGACGGGTTCCTGACGATCGAGAGTCTGGCCAAACGCTTTGGCGATGTCACAGCGGTGAACGAAGTGTCGCTGTCCATTCGCAAGGGCGAGATTTTTGCCCTGCTGGGCAGCTCGGGCAGCGGCAAATCCACGCTGCTGCGCATGTTGGCGGGTTTTGAAGTACCCAGCTCAGGGCGCATTCTGCTCAATGGCCGCGACATCGCCGATCTGCCGCCTTACGAGCGCCCCATCAACATGATGTTCCAGAGCTATGCGCTGTTTCCGCACCTGAACGTGGCTGAGAACATCGCCTTTGGCCTCAAGCGCGAGGGCATGCCCAAAGACCAGATCGCCCAGCGCGTGGACGAGATGCTGCAACTCACGCGCCTGCAACAGTACGCTTCGCGCAAGCCGCACCAGCTCTCGGGCGGGCAGCAGCAACGCGTGGCCCTGGCGCGCAGCCTGGCCAAGCGCCCACAGCTGCTGCTGCTGGACGAGCCGCTGGGCGCGCTCGATAAAAAGCTGCGCGAGCAAACCCAATTCGAATTGGTCAACATCATCGAATCGGTGGGCGTGACCGTGGTCATGGTCACGCACGATCAGGAAGAGGCCATGACCATGGCCTCGCGCATCGCCATCATGAGCGAAGGCCGCGTGCTGCAAGTCGGCAAGCCGCAAGAGGTGTACGAATACCCCAACTGCCGCTTCGTGGCCGAATTCATCGGTAACGTCAACCTCTTGGATGGCACCGTGCGCAGCAGCGAGCCCACGCTCACCATCGTCGATACCCCGCTGGGCGCGGTGGAGCTGGGCCACGGCGTATCGGTGGCCGAGGGCATGCCCATCAGCATTGCCGTGCGCCCCGAAAAAATCCGCATCAGCACCGAGCCGCCCGATGCCAGCCGCCGCAACGTGTTCCGCGGCAAGGTGATCGAGATTGCCTACCTCGGCGACGTCAACACCTACATCGTGCTCATGCCCGACGGCACGCGCATGAAGATCACCGGCATCAACTCCGTGCACGAATCCGAAGCGCCCATCACCTGGGAAGACGAGGTCTACTTCTGGTGGCACCCGCTGGCGGCCGTGGCCCTCACGCATTAACGGCCCAATCAACGGCCAAAGGAGGCCAGCCATGAACTGGATCAAACGCTTCTTCAAGGGCTTGCGCAATGGGCGCACTGCCGTCATCGGCGTGCCCTATCTGTGGCTCATCGTCTTTTTCGTGCTGCCCTTTCTGGTGCTGCTGCGCATCAGCGTCACGCAAATCGGCCCCGATGGCGACCCGTTTGCGCCGCTTTACACCGTGGTGGACGGCACCGTGCAATGGCTGCTGCGCTACGAGAACTATCTGTCGATCTTTCGCGATAGCGCCGGGCCAGACGGCCAAACCGGCCCGCTGGGCCAAACCATCTACTTCACGGCCTACCTCACCTCGCTCAAGTACGCCACGCTCACCACGCTGCTGTGCCTGATGCTGGGCTTTCCCTTCGCCTGGTTCCTGGCCCGCAGCCGCGAGAGCCTGCGCACCCCCATGCTGACGATGGTGATGCTGCCCTTCTGGACGCCGCTGCTGCTGCGCGTGTATTCGTGGAAAGGCCTGCTGGCCGACCAGGGCCTGTTCAACCGCATCTTCATGGGGCTGGGCCTGATCGACGAGCCCCTGCACCTGCTCTACAGCGACGTTTCCATGCTCGCGGGCATGACCTACATCTACCTGCCCTTCATGATCATGCCGCTGTACGCCAACCTCAGCAAGCTCGACACCCGCCTGCTCGAAGCCGCCTACGATCTGGGCGCCAGCCCCTTCAAGGCCTTCTGGCTCGTCGTCGTGCCGATGAGCCGCGCGGGCATCATCGCCGGCTGCATGCTGGTCTTCATCCCCGCGCTGGGCGAATTCGTCATCCCCTCACTGCTGGGCGGCGCCGAAAACATCATGATCGGCCGCGTGGTGTGGGATGAAATGTTCGCCGCCAACAACTGGCCGCGCGCCGCGGCCCTGGCCGTGGTCATGATCCTCATGATCCTGATCCCGCTGGGCATCTATTCCCACTACAGCGGCAAGCAAACGCAGGCCCAGCCGCGCAGCAGAAAGGGGCGATGAACATGGCATCTGCAGCACAACGTTTTGTTGAAAAGCACATCGGCAAGGTCTGGATCGCCGGGGTCTTTGCCTTCCTCTACCTGCCGCTGGGCTATCTGATCCTGTTCTCGTTCAACAGCACGCGGCAAGACACGCGCTTCACCGGCTTTTCGCTGCGCTGGTACGAAGCCCTGTTCAACGACCCGCGCCTGATCGAAGGCTTTTTGCTCTCGCTGCGCGTGGCCATGATCAGCGCCACCTTCTCGGCCGTGCTGGGCACCCTGGCGGCCTTCGTGCTGGTGCGCTACAAGCAGTTCTGGGGCCGCAGCCTGTTTTCGGGCATGGTCAGCGCGCCGCTGGTAATGCCCGACATCATCGTCGGCCTCTCGCTGCTGTTGCTGGCCGTGACTGTGCAACGCGCTGCAGGCTGGCCTGATCGCGGCACCGTCACCATCGTGATGGGCCACGCCCTGCTGGGCATGGCCTATGCCACCGTGGTGGTGCAATCGCGCCTGCAAGAAATGAACCGCTCTCTCGAAGAAGCCGCCATGGACCTGGGCTGCCGACCGCTGCAAGTGTTCACTCTCGTGACGCTGCCCAATATCGCACCGGGCATCATCGCGGCCTGGCTGCTGTCCTTCACCCTGTCTTTTGACGATGTGGTGATCGCCGAGTTCCTGTCCGGCCCGGGCGTGACCACCCTGCCGCAAGTCATCTTTTCCTACGCGCGCCGTGGCGTCAACCCCACCATCTTTGCCGCAGCCGCTTTGCTGATCGCCGTCGTCACCATCGCCGTCATCATCTACAGCATCGTGCTGGCGCGCCAAACTCGCCGCCGAAGCAAACGCTGAAACGCTTGTGCCTCAAGCAAGCACCAACGCTGCGCCCAACAAAAAGGCACCCGTTCATGGGTGCCTTTTCTTTGGGCCAAGCGCAATGAGGCGCTTTATGCATCAAAAAACATCGCTCCTTGCCGCGCAGAAGTGGCTACTGCGTTTTCAAGCGCATCTCCGCCGCGCGGGCGTGGGCCTGCAAGCCTTCGCCATGCGCCATCACGCTGGCGATGCGGCCCAGGGTTTGCGCGCCTTGTTCGCTCACTTCAATCAGGCTGCTGCGTTTCTGAAAGTCGTACACGCCCAGCGGTGAGGAAAAGCGCGCGGTGCCGCTGGTGGGCAGCACGTGGTTGGGGCCAGCGCAGTAGTCGCCCAGCGATTCGCTGGTGTAAGCGCCCAGGAAGATGGCGCCTGCGTGGCGCAGCAGGGGCTCCCAACGGTGGGGCTCGCGGCTGCTGATTTCCAAGTGCTCGGGTGCGATGCGGTTGGAAAGTTCGCAAGCTTCTTCCATGCTGCGGGTGTGAATCATCACGCCGCGGCCCAGCAGGCTCTGCGCGATGATGCGCGCGCGCGGCAGCTCGTTGATCAGGCGCTGCATTTCGCGTTGCACGGCGTCGATGTAGGCCGCATCGGGGCAAAGCAGCACGGCTTGCGCCAGCTCGTCGTGCTCGGCCTGGCTGAACAGGTCCATCGCCACCCAGTCGGGCGGGGTGCTGCCGTCGGCCAGCACCAGGATTTCGCTGGGCCCGGCAATCATGTCGATGCCCACGGTGCCAAACACGCGGCGCTTGGCGCTGGCCACGTAGGCGTTGCCGGGGCCGGTGATTTTGTCGACCTTGGGTATGGTGGCCGTGCCATAGGCCAGGGCGGCAATGGCTTGCGCGCCGCCGATGGTGAAGGCGCGGCTCACGCCCGCCACATAGGCCGCGGCCAGCACCAGCGGATTGCGCTCGCCGTGCGCGGGGTCGGGGCGCCGGGCATGGATGGCACCGTCATCCACACCGCCTGCAGCCACGCTGCCGCGCACGGGGGTGGGCACGACCATGACGATTTCTTGCACGCCTGCCACGTGCGCGGGCACGGCGTTCATGATCAGGCTGCTGGGGTAGGCGGCTTTGCCGCCAGGCACGTAAATGCCCGCGCGATCCAGCGGGGTGACCTTCTGGCCCAGCAGGCTGCCGTCGGCATCGCGGTAGCGCCAGCCTTCGCCCGTGTGTTTTTTCTGCACCTCGTGGTAGTTGCGCACGCGCTGGGCGGATGCCTGCAAGGCTTGCTGCTGCTCGGCGGGCAGGCTGTCGAAAGCGTGCTTGAAGTCAGCCTGGCTCAGCTCCAGCGCCTGCATGCTGTCGGCCTGCAAGCCATCAAAGCGCGCGGTGTATTCGAGCACGGCAGCGTCGCCTCGGGTGCGCACGTCGGCCAGGATGCCGGCCACGCGCTGCTCAATGGCCGCATCGGTGTCTGCGCTCCAATGCAAGCGGCAGGCAAAAGCGGCCTCGAAGTCGGGCTGGGTGGTGCTCAGCCGCAGGGGCTGGGCCTGCAAAAGGGTGGGGGGCAAAGTATCCATACTGGAATTGTAGAAATATTTGCCTGCCGGCAACGGGGCCTTTGGGGCCTTTGTCAACAAGGGGTCTGGGCCCATGCCGAGGCTGGCGCACGCAAATCGGGCAGACATGCTATATTCGACAAAAATACTAGGATATTGCCCGATTCCTTCTTTTGGACAAGCCTGATTTGTTTCATTAACCTCATATACCGATCTGTTATGAGGTTACTATCGCGGGCTCCCAGAATGGCTCCAGGCCGAACTTCAACCCGTATTACCGGAACAAAGAAAGAACCACCATGCGATTGACCACAAAAGGACGTTTTGCCGTAACCGCCATGATCGACTTGGCCCTGCGCATGGGCTCGGGCCCGGTGACCTTGGCGGCCATCAGCCAGCGCCAGCGCATTTCCCTGTCTTATCTGGAACAACTGTTCGGCAAACTGCGCCGCAACAAGCTGGTGGAATCCACGCGCGGCCCCGGCGGCGGCTACACGCTGGCCAAAAAGGCGGCCGAGATCACCATCGCCGAAGTGGTGCTGGCGGTAGACGAACAGCTCGACGCCACCAATTGCGGCGGCAAGGAAGACTGCATGGGCCGTGCTGGCGGACCATGCATGACCCACGATTTGTGGACGGCCCTGAATGAGCGCATGCTCGATTTTCTGCGCTCCATCACCCTGCAAAAGCTGGTGGACGAGCAATTGGCCAAGGGCGTGCAGATCGAAGAAAAAACCCCGGTGCGCAAAGCCATTGCCACCACCCCGGTACTCAAGCCCATTCGCGTCAATGCGCCCAACTCGGTGTTTGCGCTGGGCAGCAGCCCTTTTCAGAGCAAATCGTGAGACGCATGCCCAGCATGTCGGCCCTGCCTTGGCTCTTCACCCTTTTCCGACAACCACATGAGTGATATGACACCCCACTTCCCCATTTACCTGGATTACGGCGCCACCACCCCCGTTGACCCCCGCGTGGTCGAGGCCATGGTGCCCTGGCTGTACGAACATTTCGGCAACGCCGCCAGTCGCAGCCACGCCTGGGGCTGGGAGGCCGAAGCCGCCATCGAAAAAGCCCGCGGCCATGTGGCCGGACTCATCAACGCCGACCCGCGCGAAATCGTCTGGACCAGCGGCGCCACCGAATCGGACAACCTCGCCCTCAAAGGCGCTGCGCACTTCTACCAAAGCAAGGGCAAGCACCTGATCACCGTCAAGACCGAACACAAAGCTGTGCTCGACACCATGCGCGAACTGGAGCGCCAGGGCTTTGAAGTGACCTATCTGGACGTGCAAGAAAACGGCCTGCTCGACTTGGACGTGTTCAAGGCCGCCATTCGCCCCGACACGATTCTGGCCAGCGTCATGTTCGTGAACAACGAAATCGGCGTCATTCAAGACATTGCCGCCATCGGCGCCATCTGCCGCGAAAAAGGCGTGCTGCTGCACGTGGATGCCGCGCAAGCCACCGGCAAAATCGCCATCGACGTACAGGCTCTGCCCATCGACCTGATGAGCCTGGCCAGCCACAAAAGCTACGGCCCCAAAGGCATTGGCGCGCTCTACGTGCGCCGCAAGCCGCGCGTGCGCTTGGAAGCGCAAATGCACGGCGGCGGGCACGAGCGCGGCATGCGCTCGGGCACCCTGCCTACCCACCAGTGCGTGGGCATGGGCGAAGCCTATCGCCTGGCCAAACTCGAAATGGAGAAAGACTACGAGCACGCCCGCCGCTTGCAGCAGCGCCTGCTCAAGGGGCTGAAGGCCATCGACCAATCGTTCGTCAACGGCGACATGGAGCGCCGCGTGCCGCACAACCTCAACATCAGCTTCAACTTCGTGGAGGGCGAATCGCTCATCATGGGCATCAAGGGCATTGCGGTTTCCAGCGGCTCGGCCTGCACCAGCGCCAGCCTGGAGCCCAGCTACGTGCTGCGCGCCCTGGGCCGCAGCGATGAACTGGCCCACAGCAGCCTGCGCATGACGATTGGCCGCTTCACCACCGAAGAAGAAGTTGACTACGCCATTGCCAGCATCACCGAAAACGTGGCCAAGCTGCGCGAACTCAGCCCCCTGTGGGAAATGCACCAGGAGGGCGTTGACCTGAGCACCATCGAATGGGCCGCCCACTGAAGCACTGGCCACGCAAAGGGGCACGGCTCAACGCCCGGCAGTGGCGTGCCTGGCAAGGGCTGGCGCTGGCCGGGCTTCTGGCAGCCGCCGCCCCGGCGCACGCCTACCGCCATGCGGCCTGCCTCATGATGGGACGCATCGAACACGTCGAGCGCCAGCCCCTGCAGGAAGTGCTGCTGCGCGTGCAGCTGCAGGGCGTGAGCGACAACAACGTGCAGCCCAACGAGGTGGAGTGCGCCAAGGTTTTTCGTGTGGGATCGCGCCTGTGGGTGAGCCTGCACAGCACCGCATTTGCCGATGCCCGGCTGCCCAAAGTGGGCGAACAGGCATGGCTTTCGCTGCGCTACACGAGCACCAGCAATGCTCTGCGCAAATATGAATGGATCACGCGACAAGCGTATATGGAGAGAAAAGATGGCATACAGCAACAAAGTGATTGATCACTACGAAAACCCGCGCAACGTCGGCAGCTTCGACAAAGGCGACGACAGCGTAGGCACCGGCATGGTGGGCGCGCCCGCTTGCGGCGACGTGATGAAGCTGCAAATCAAAGTCAGCGCCGACGGCGTGATCGAAGACGCGCGCTTCAAAACCTATGGCTGCGGCTCGGCCATTGCCTCCAGCTCGCTCGTGACCGAGTGGGTCAAAGGCAAAACGCTCGATGAAGCCGCTGCGCTCAAAAACAGTTTCATCGCCGAAGAACTGGCCCTGCCGCCAGTCAAGGTGCACTGCTCCATCCTGGCCGAAGACGCCATCAAGGCCGCCATCGCCGACTATCGCAAAAAGCAGAGCTGATCGTTTCGCCTGCGTAATGGAGTTGGCTCATGGCTTTGGAACACGTCCAGCCCGCCCAAGCCATTGACGTGCGCCCGCTGGGCAGCGCCTTGGCTCAAACCAAGTCCACGGCGGCGCTGTTCAAATCCGAACAGCTGGAAGTGCTGCGCATCGTGCTGCACAAAGGGCAAACGCTGCCGAGTCACCAAGTGCCGGGCGAAATCACCTTGCAGTGCATCGAAGGCGTGGTGGATGTGCAATCCAGCATCGCCTCGGCAGATGAACAATTCGCCAGTTGCCGGGGCGGCTGCAACGCCGTGATCTGGCCGCGGCCTGTGCCCGGCACCACCACCCGCCTGCAAGCCGGCGATTTGATGTACCTGCCGGGCGATGCGCCCCATGCCTTGACGGCGCTGGAAGACGCCTCCGTACTCGTCACCATCGTGCTGCCCGCACGCAGTGAGAAGGCAGCAGCAGGCTAGGGCCTGCCCACCCTTGAAAGATGCCTTGCGCAAGCTCTTGGCCAAACGGGCAACGCAGGCGATGGCCTTTGGAGCACAGTCTGGCCAGGGCAGACGCAAAATCAGGGGCCACAAGCCGACTTTCGCCTCCTGCAAGCAGGCTGGCTGGTGCAGCCCGGTTTCCGTAGTGGCACTGCACAATAGTGGCACCGCACAAAACAGCATCGGCCAACCAAGCAAACAGGTGCGGCATGCGCCCCCATCGCAACCCTTCACAAGCCCCGCTGCCCGATGACGAAGCCCATGCACATGCCAGCGTGCAAGAAACCATACAGACACGCCGCAGACTACGCAACCCGACCTGACCTCGAACTGAAGCCTGTCCCACATCACCAGAACGGATCTGATGCGCTGATCCAGCCGCCCAACGCCAATTCACAAGGAAACAACCGCCATGAACATCACCCTCACCCCTGCGGCTGCCCGGCACGTGCAAAAGTCGCTCACCAAGCGTGGCAAAGGGCTGGGGGTGCGCTTGGGCGTCAAAACCACGGGCTGCTCGGGCCTGGCCTACAAGATTGAGTACGTGGACGACATCGCGCCCGAAGACCTGGTGGTCGAGGCCCACGGCGTCAAACTCGTGGTCGATCCCAAAAGCCTGGCCTATCTGGACGGCACCGAGCTGGACTATGTGCGCGAAGGGCTGAACGAAGGCTTCAAGTTCACCAACCCCAACGAGCGCGACCGCTGCGGCTGCGGCGAATCTTTCCGGGTGTGAGAAGCAGCCCAATCTCCCCCGGCTGGCGCTTGAATGACGCAAGCGGGCGCGGCTTGCAGCCTTGTCCTTGTCCATCTTGTCCAGGCCCCCTATGCCGCAAGGGGCATCCACTTCGCACATGTGGCTTGATGGGCGCCTTGCATCCCATCCCGCGCCTATCCAATTGCCTCGCCTTGGATGTCGAACAGCTACTGCGGCACTCCGCGCCCCCATTCGCTTCAGCGCCCGCCTGGGCGCGCTCTGCCAAGGCTTAGCACCCAGGCAGCTGCCACACACCTTTCAGCAAGCGGCCGCTTTCCCCGCACAATCACGCCAGACAGACACCACGCGCCCAAGCCGCACTTCGCCCCGCACCCTTCTGCTTTTTTCTGCTCTTTCTTCCGTCCGTTTTTTCGCTGTACTTTTGCCCCAAACCGCCATGAACCTGCAAGACGACGACTTTGCCCTGTTTGACCTGCCACGCCAATTTGCGCTGGACGCCGCCCAGATCGACGAGCGCTGGAAAGCCTTGCAGCGCCAGGCCCACCCCGACAAATTCGCCGCCCACGGCGCGGCCGCCCAGCGCCTGGCCCTGCAATGGTCGGTGCGCATCAACGAGGCCCGCCAGCGCCTGCGCGACCCGCTCAAGCGCGCCACCTATCTGTGCGAACTGCATGGCCAAGCCATCGAGGCCGAAAGCAACACCGCCATGCCCGCCGACTTCTTGATGCAGCAAATGCAATGGCGCGAAGAGCTGGACGAAGCCGACACCCCCGCCCAGCTGCAGGCCCTGGCGACCGACGTGCAGCAAGCGCAAGAAGCCGCCCTGCAAGAGCTGACGCAAACCATCGACCAGCAGCAAGACTTTGCCGCCGCCGCGCAACAAGTGCGCCGCCTGATGTTCATGCGCCGCTTTGCCCTGGACGTGCAAAACATGCAAAGCCGCCACCAGCAGCAAGCTTGATCGGCCGCGCCCCCAAGCAAGCGCCCCAAAGCGCACGCCGCGCTAAGCTCCGTCCGCCACGGCAACATCCCCTGCCTTTTCGTCAACAGCAACGGCGCTTTGCACCGAAGGAGAACAACATGGGCCTTTTGGGCATGCTTTTGAACAAGAAAGATGCTGAGGACATCTCCAGTGAACTGCATCACCTATCCATGCAAACCATCCATGAGAGCAATCTCCAACTGGCGCGCATGCGCGAGAAAAGCAGACGCCACACCGACCTCATGGTTGAGCAAACTGCCATACTTACCGCCATCAAAATCCAGGAGCTGAATGACAAGATCGCCTGGCTTGAAGAAGGCATTGCTCTACGTGATGCGAGGATTGACGCCCATATAGACATGGCTCAAAAACTTTTAGGCACAAACAACGACCCAAAGATCAAGCAAGCCTATCTTTATCAATACTTTCGTTTTGAAGATCAGGCGCTTGATAAGCTCTTAGCCTCTGGTGAGCTCAAAAGAGACCCTCGTCAAATCAAGGAATGGCGAGATCATCGGGGCTATGTTCCCCCTGAACCAACCACCGACGAGCAAGCGTCGGACATTGCCACCCCGCCACCGTTGCCACCCTTTGAGGACTTGGAGGCTACTGGCGAGCTCACAAAAGATCACCCGCAAATGAAAGAATCGCGAGGAAACAGAGGTGATGTGCTTCCTCAACCAACCGCCAACGAGCAAGCATCTGGTTTTGCCACCCCACCGCCACTGCCACCTTTTCAAGATTTGGACTGATGCCTGAGCCCCAACAAAAAAGCGCCTTGTGGCGCTTTTTTGTTGGCTCCGCCCTGCTCTGCACCCGCTCCATGCTCCACATCCGATTGCTCGCCTCTGTTGCAACCTCATTGTCGTTGGCAGGGTGGGCTGTCGATTACTCGCTGTCCCTTTGATGGAACGTGACGATTACTTAATCAAGGCATGCACGGCCTTGAAGGCCGGGTGTTCTGCCGTGCGCAGCCATTCGAACAGCACCATTTCGGTGCTCAGCAGTTCCACGCCGGCGCTGGCCAGGCGATCAAAGGCCGCGTCGCGATTGCTCAAGGCGCGCGAGCTGCAAGCGTCGGTCACCACCCATACGTCGAATTCTTCTTCCAGCAATTCCAGCGCGGTTTGCAGCAGGCAAACGTGGGTTTCGCAGCCGCCCAGCACGATGCTGCTGCGCGCTTCTTCCTGCTCGCGGGTCTGGCGGCTTTTTTGCAGATGGCGCGGCAGGCTGCGGGCATTGCCAGCGGGCGGCTTGGCCGGGGGGCGCAGCACGTTCAGCAAGCCTTCATGCACGCCACTGAAGGCCATTTTGGGCAGGGTTTGGCGGCACAGGGCGCGCAGTTCGGACGCATTGGGGCCGAGCTTGGCGGGGTTCTGCTCGGTGCCCCAGGCGGGCACGCCCAACAACTCGGCCGCCTGGGCCAAACGCAGGGCATTGGCCAGCACTTTGTCGCTTTCGAACATGGCTGGCATGAGCTTTTCTTGATAATCCACCAAGACCAATTGACACTGCATTGAATCGAGCAACATGGCTGAAAGCTCCCTTCATCAAAAGACCCAGAAATTTTATCAAGCATTATGCTGATGGATTCCTGACAAACCAATTCACACATAAAGAAATTTATACAAGTCATTGATTTTAAATAAAATCTAACCCAAACAAGTTCTTTCTTTCATATTCTTGACGGATTATTCCAGCCACCCAAACCGGCACTGTAAGGGTTGTATCAGCTTGTGTTTCCAGTTTGAAACAAAATTTTTGAAGAAAATCGTTAGCCGCCCTTCAATTAATCCATGCGGCGCGCTAAACTCCGCCCCCATGAAGAAGTTGCTGATCACTTTTTGCTTGGGCATCTTGGCCGCAACAGGCGCCCAGGCTGCCCCCCAGAACGACGAATTGGACAAATTCCTCAACAAGCACCGCGTGGCGGGTTCCATCCAGCACGCGGGCGACAGCGTGTTGTCGTCTGCCTCCGAACTCATCGGCAATGCCATGGTGTTCTTGGGCGTGAACTATCGCTACGGCGGCTCATCGCCCGAAACCGGCTTCGATTGCAGCGGCTTCGTGCGCGCCACTTTCGAGAAAGCGCGCGGCTACGTGCTGCCGCGCCGCGCCGCCGATCAAGCCGCTGCAACGCAAAAAATCGCCAAGGAAGAACTCAAGCCCGGTGACTTGGTGTTTTTCAACACCATGCGCCGCGCTTTCAGCCATGTGGGCATCTACATTGGTGAAGGCAAGTTCATCCACGCGCCTCGCACGGGCTCTTCGGTGCGGGTGGACGACATGAATTCGAGCTACTGGGTCAACCGCTTCAACGGCGCGCGCCGCGTGGCCGATGCCAACAAGCTCTCTGCCAACGACATGCGGGCTTTGGCAGCCCAGGCGAAGTAGAAGCGGCAGGGCTGCTGCTTCTACCCACAGCGGCTTTGCCCCTTCCATCAAGCGGCCTTCACCGGCCGCTTTTTGTTGTGTGCTGCATGGGCGATGCATGCACGATGCAGCGACATGACCTGTTCATCTTGGCCTGACTGGGCCCAAGGCTGCTTGGCCCCGCCTGCCACACGTCCGATGAAACATGGCGCAATCAGGCCGCGCTTGTCCCTTGTCCATTGAGCCACGAGCACGCACGCCGGGCCAGGCGGCAAGCGTTCGGCCCGGCATCCACCCAAGCGCGCAGAGCCTGTGGCCCCGCTTTTCACATGGCCCTGCTTTCAAACTGGCTGGCCGCCTGGGGCAAGCGGTCATGGTTTGCGCCCCTCCCCTCCTTTGAAAGATGCATGGCACTTGACAAAAGCCTGCGTACCCAGAAGATGACAGCCACCGTCAAGGTAGGATCACTGGGGGCTCGCTCCTTTGAAAGCTGCGCTGTGCTTCAAAAGCTCACTCGTCAAGGCGGCCGCCGCCAAGGTTCAAGCCTTGGCCAGGCTGGCAAGGCGCAAGCCGCGGCTTTTTGAGCGCAGGCTGAAGGAAGACCCTCTGCCAGAGGCGGCTTCCATTCTGGTGTTTCTTGGAGCCTGTTCACAATCTCCTCGCGGGCGCTTGAAAATGGAGTCGGGTGGTCTGCCGCCTTGCAAATCTCGTCCATCATCTTGCTGCATATGTCGCACGGACTATGCGCTTCGCTCATGTCCTTTGATGTGCGCCTTGCAGCCCATCCCGCACTCTGTCCAATCGCCTCGCCTTGAGATCGTGAACAGGCTCTTGCGCAGACGCACAGGCGCCCAGCCCGCGCAGCGTCAGCGTTGCCATGTCCCACGCCTTGATTGATACTCCGTCAGACCCGCTTGCAGCATTCAAGGAATAGGGCAAGCCCTTCTCTGCTTACAGGCGCGCCGTTGGCAAGCCTTGTATCCGCCCGCTCCAATGCCCTGCCGCTTTTTCAGCCCCCAGACATCGTGAACGCAACTGCATCCCGACCCCGTTTTTTCAATCTGTTCGCCTGGTGGCGCAGTCTGCCCGAGCACCGGCAAGACCGGCTGGCCAGCTTCATCCCCCTGCTGTCGGTGCTGCTGTTCGGCCTGGCGGTGCTGGCCGCCATGAACTATTTGCGTGGCCAGGAGAGGACTGCCGTGCGCCAGGCGCTGCGCCACGACGGCGATTACGCGCACCAGTTTTTCAGCGCCCGCTTAAGCCGCCAGCGCGAGGCCCTGCAGCAAGCTGCCCAGCAATTGGCCAGGACTACCCGCGACGATGCGCCAGCCTTTGAGCAAGCGGCCAAGCATGCCGCCGCGGGCCTGGCCGAGTTCACCGGCCTGCTGTGGCTGGACGAGATGGGCCGCATCATCGCCAGCGCCCCGCCGCTGGCAGCGCCCGCGGCCGTCACGGGGCAGCAGGCGGCGCGCACCTTGTCGATGGCCGAAGCCGAATTGCTGGCCCGCGCCCGGCGAGAGCAGGGGCCTGTTTACGAGATCCTGGCCCCCACGCAAAACCTGACGGCAGACGCCACGCTGGGGCTGATGCTGCCCGTGCCGCTCCCCAAGCAAGCGCCCACGCCTGGCAGCACCGCCAAAGGTTTTCTGTATGCGCGCTACAGCCTGCCCTCGGTGCTGTATTACGGCATGCCCGCAGCGATTTACCCGCGCTATGCGGTGACGCTGCTGCGCCCGGCCCCGGATGCCGGCCCCGCCAGCGCCCAGCAGGGCCTGTACGAATCGGGCGGCTGGCTGCACCCCGGCCAAACGGCCTACAACCTGCCTTTGCCCGGCGAGGGCCTGATGCTGCGCTTGCAAACCCACCATGCCCATGCGGGCCAGCGCAAGCGCATGCTGCTGCTGGTGCTGGCCCTGAGCGGTTTTACCGGCTGGACGCTGATTGCCAACTGGCGCTACCTGCGCCGCCGCCAGCGGGCGCAGCAGGTGTTGCAGGCCGAAACCAATTTCCGCCGCGCGATGGAAAACTCCATCCAAACCGGCATGCGCGCGCTGGATTTGCAGGGGCGCATCACCTACGTCAACGCCAGCTTTTGCCAGATGACCGGCCTGAGCGAAGCCGAGCTGGTGGGGCAAACCCCGCCCTTCAGCTTCTGGCCCGATGAAGAAGTGGCGCGCAACACCCACATCTTGCAAGAAGCCTTCGGCAAGATGGCCACGCGCGGCGGCTACGAGGTGCGCATCCGCCACAAAGACGGCCATGTGTTTGACGCCCGCACCTACATCACCCCCCTGATTGGCGCGGGCGGCCAGCACACGGGCTGGATGTCGGCCATGACCGACATCACCGAACCCAAGCGCGTTCGCCGCGAGCTGGCGGCCTCGCAAGAACGCTTTGCCCGCGTGCTCGATGCCATCGACACCGCCGTATCGGTGGCCCCGCTGGGCGCCAAAGAGCTGCTGTTTGCCAACCGCTTTTACCGCCAATGGTTTGGCGATGACAGCGCGCGCGCCCACATGCACATTCTGGAACAGGCCGCCAGCCAGCCGCAGGAGGCCTTGCACCTGCTGCCGCCCGGCGCCTTGCCCAGCAACGGCGGCAACAACGCCGAAATCTATCTAGAACAGACCCAGCGCTGGGTCGAAGTGCGCTCGCGCTATCTGGAATGGACCGACGGCCGGCTGGCCCAGCTCGTGGTGGCCACCGACATCACCGCGCGCCGCCTGGCCGAGGCCCGCAGCGCCGAGCACGAGCAGCAGGCGCACGCCGCCAGCCGCCTGGTGACGATGGGCGAAATGGCCTCCAGCGTGGCGCACGAGCTGAACCAGCCGCTCACCGCCATCCACAACTATTGCAGCGGCATGCGCGACCGTTTGGCCAATGGCAGCATCGAACCGCACGAGCTGCTGGCCGCGCTGGAAAAAACCGCGCGCCAGGCCCAGCGCGCGGGGCAGATCATTCAGCGCATCCGCGAATTCGTCAAACGCAGCGCGCCCAACTACCGCTGGGTGGACGTGCAGCACATGGTCGAAGACGCGGTGGACCTGGCCGAAATCGAAATGCGCCGCCGCCAGGTGCGCCTGATCCGTTCGATTGCCGATGGCCTGCCCGAAATCATGGCCGACCGCATCCTGATTGAGCAGGTGCTGGTCAACCTGATGAAAAACGCGGCCGAAGCCATCGACAACGCCGCCATGCCCGTGGAACGGCGCGAGGTGCGGCTGGAAGTGGGCAAAACGCGCGTGGAAGGCAAAGAGGCGATCCAGTTCGCCCTGTGTGACCGCGGCCCGGGCCTGAGCGCGGACGTGCTGGCCAACCTGTTCGAGGCCTTCTTCACCACCAAGGCCGAAGGGCTGGGCATTGGCCTGAACCTGTGCCGCAGCATCGTCGAATCGCACCAGGGGCGGCTGCAGGCCGAGAACCTCTACAATGCCAACGACCCGCAAGACGTGCTGGGCTGCTGCTTCAGCTTCTGGTTGCCGGTGCAAGCGCTGGCATCCGACCGGCCCGGTGCATGAGGCCGCCCGGCTTGCAGCGCGCGCCCCATGCATGCGATGGCGCATAACGTGGGCATGGCGTGGGCACAGTCTTGCACGGCATGCGCAAACCGCATGAAGCTCGCATGCCGAGCCGCTCGGCCAGCCCCACAGCGATCACGGCGCGACGCTTGCCTTCTGCGCCTGGCCGCATCCCCTACCAACCGCTTGACCCCAAACGCTATCCCCATGAGTCTGATCCCCGAAAAAAGCACGATCTACGTTGTGGACGATGACGAGGCCGTGCGCGATTCGCTGCAATGGCTGCTCGAAGGCAAAGGCTACCGCGTGCGCTGCTTCGATTCATCCGAAAGCTTTCTGCGCCATTTCGACCCCAGCGAAGTCGCCAGCCTCTTCGTGGACATTCGCATGCAGGGCATGAGCGGGCTGGAACTGCAAGACAAGCTGATCGAGCGCCAATCGCCGCTGCCCATCGTCTTCATCACCGCTCACGGCGACGTGCCCATGGCGGTGGAGAGCATGAAAAAAGGCGCGCTCGACTTCATCCAGAAACCCTTTGACGAAAGCCAGCTCATCGCCCTGGTCGAGAAAATGCAGGCGCAGGCACGCGCCGCCTTCGTCAACCACCAGCTCACCAGCACGCGCGCCAAGCTGATGGAAAAGCTCACCAAGCGCGAGGCCCAGGTGCTGGAACGCATCGTTGCCGGCCGCCTGAACAAGCAAATTGCCGACGACCTGAACATCAGCATCAAAACAGTCGAAGCCCACCGCGCCAACATCATGAACAAATTCCGCGCCAACACCGTGGCCGATCTGCTCAAGGTCGCGCTGGGATCGGGCAACAGCGCCGCAGCAGACAAGGGCTGAAGCAAGGGCCGAAAACCGCTGCTGCAAAAAGTAATCGCAGCCCGATCAGCCAGGCAAGCAAGCTGCACGCTGCGCACCGCCCTCTATCAGGCGGCTGCCGTGGCAGCCCAGGCAGAACGGCAAGTACGCCAGCAAGTAGGTAAGCTGGCAGGGCAAGCGCCACGGGGGCAGTCGCCCACCGCCCGTTGTTTTCGATGGCTGCCGAATGTCGGCCGAGTGCTTGCCTCATGCTCAATGACTGCCAAAGAGCAACGCCAATGCGCTGGCCCGCGGCTCAAGCCTGCTGCTTTTTTCATCTTTCTTATCCACTGCACACACAAGCACCATGACCGCACAACTCATCGATGGCAAGGCCCTGGCCGCCCACATCCGCAGCGAAGTCACGCAGCGCGTCGCTGCCCTCAAAGCCCAGGGCGTCACCCCCGGCCTGGCCGTGATTCTGGTGGGCGACAACCCCGCCAGCCAGGTCTATGTGCGCAACAAGGTCAAGGCCTGCCAGGACTGCGGCATGCACTCCGTGCTGGAGCAATACGATGCCGACCTGACGCAAGCCGCCCTGCTGGATCGGGTGCAGGCCCTCAATGCCGACCCGGCCATTCACGGCATCCTGGTGCAATTGCCCCTGCCCGCACACATTGATGCGCAGAAGGTGATTGAAACCATCAGCCCGGCCAAGGATGTGGACGGCTTTCACATCGCCAGCGCCGGCGCCCTGCTGACCGGCATGCCCGGCTTCTGGCCCTGCACGCCCTATGGCTGCATGAAGATGCTGGAGCACATCAACTACCCCCTGCGCGGCAAGCACGCCGTGGTGATTGGCCGCAGCAACATCGTGGGCAAGCCCATGGCGCTGATGCTGCTGGCACAAGACGCCACTGTCACCATCTGCCACAGCCGCACGCCCAATCTGGCCGACATCACCCGCCAGGCCGACGTGATCGTGGCCGCCGTAGGCCGCAAAGGCTTGCTCACGGCCGACATGGTCAAGCCCGGCGCCGTGGTGCTGGACGTGGGCATGAACCGCGACGACAACGGCCGCCTGTGCGGCGATGTGGACTTCGAGGGCGTGAAGCAAGTCGCAGGCCACATCACCCCCGTGCCCGGCGGCGTAGGCCCCATGACGATTGCCATGCTGCTGGTCAACACCCTGCAAGCGGCTGAACGCACCGTAGGCCCCATCGCGCAGAATTGAACCGACTTTTGAACGACCACGCGGCTTTTGAGCGCCTGCCTGCACAGGGGCGAACGGCCAAAGGTTATGGATTGCAGACGCAGCCCACGGGTTCAGCCCTCATTTGCAAGCAACGCTAGCCCATGCCGCAACTGCTTTGCGTTTTCACCTTTGCCTGTTGCACCGCCTTTTCTTTTCATTGCACAACTCCATTGCACGCTGCCCCAACAGCCAACCGACCATGAGCGACTCCAACACCCACCCCGAAGCTGAAACCGACGCCATCACCCCCAGCAGCGTGGTGGCGCTCACTTGGACGCTCAAAGACATGCAGGGCGAAGTGCTGGACACGCTGGAAGAAGCGGTGGAATTCTTTCTGGGTGGCGACGACCTGCTGCCCAGCATCGTGGCCGCCTTGCTGCAGCGCCGCGCGGGCGACACCCTGCAACTGCATCTGGAGCCCGAGCACGCCTTTGGCGACTACGACGAAAACCTGGTGTTCGTCGAGCCGCGCAGCGCCTTTCCGCCCGAGCTGGAAGAAGGCATGGTGTTCGAAGGCCATGCCCTGCCCGAAACCGGCAACGGCAAGTTGCCGCCCGATGCGCTCTACATCGTCACCGACATTTACCCCGAGCACGTCATCCTCGACGGCAACCACCCGCTGGCGGGCATCGGGCTCGACCTGGAGCTGCAGATCGAGCGCGTGCGCCCGGCCACGGCCGAAGAAATCCAGCGCGGCAGCGCAGGCACGGGCTTTTTCCGCGTGGCCACTCAGGCCGAGCAAGAGGGGCAGACCTTGCATTGACACCGCCGCAGTTGCCGCATAAGCTCGCACCACTGATGCCGCTTGCCAAGCGGCTCACTACGGGCAGGTGCACACAACCCATTGCACCGCATGCGAAAGGCACGGCAACCATGAATGACACGCAAGCCCCCATCCCTGCCAGCACCGATCCCGGCCCGATCGCCACACAATGGCTGGCTGCCAGCGTCGCCAATCAAGCCCAAACCACGTGGGAACAGGCCGCCCCCTTGTTCCAGCTCGCCATCAGCCGCGAACAGTGGGCGCAGAGTCTGGCGGCCACACGCACACCACTGGGCCGCATGCTGACGCGCCAGGAAACATCTCGCACACACACGCAGCAACTGCCCGGCGCGCCCGACGGTCAATACTGCGTGCTGCAATACGCTTCGTCTTTCACGCACAAAGCGCAGGCAGTTGAAACCGTCACGCTGCAAGGCCAGCCCGACGGCAGCTGGCGTGTGGTGGGCTACTTCATCCAATAAGCTGGGCGGCACAACAGCCAAGTGCACCAGCCGGGGCGCGGCTGTGCTCAAAGCCAATCGACCGATAATGCGAGCCAGCAGGCCCTGATCCAAGGGCCACAAATGTTCTTCGTGACACACAAGCCATCTCAGGCGGCGGCCTGTTTGATTGGCGGCACCAGACAATCGTCTGACTTTGGCCTTGGCCGCCATCGACTGGACAAACGCTGCACCGAGTACCATTTTTCCTGTTCCGATCATCCCCGCTGCCACCATGACCGCTGCCACTCCATCTGCCACGGGCCCGACCGTTTGCGTGTTCAACGGCCCCAACCTCAATCTGCTGGGTACGCGCGAGCCCGCGGTGTACGGCGCGGCCACCCTGGCCGATGTGCAGGCCCTGTGCGAGCAAGCCTGCGCGCGCCACGGCTGGCAGCTGGACTTTCGCCAAACCAATCATGAAGGCGAGTTGGTCGAACACATCCACCACGCAGGCCGCTTGCACGCCGCCGGGCAGCTAGTGGGCGTGGTGCTCAACGCCGGGGCCTACACCCACACCAGCGTGGCGCTGCACGATGCCATCAAGGGCACGGACGTGCCGCTGATCGAGCTGCACATCAGCAATGTGTTTGCGCGCGAAGCGTTTCGCCACCATTCCTACCTCTCGCCCGTGGCCCGCGCCGTGATGTGCGGCTGGGGCGTGGCCGGCTATGCGCTGGCGATTGATGGCCTGGCCCAGCTGCACGCCAGCGCAGCCTGATGCCTGCCCACCGCACAGAAGCGCAAGCCACACTTGCCGTGCTTACCGTGCTTGCCGCGCCTGAATCCACTGCCTGACGAGTCCCCCACGCCCATGATTGCTACGCCCTTCCCGCCAAGCGCCGCAACGGCTTTCGCCCCCACTTGCCCTCCCGATACGCAAGAGCTGGCTGGCCGCCGCATTCTGCTGGGCCTGACCGGAGGCGTGGCCTGCTACAAGGCGGCCGAGCTGTGCCGCCTGCTGGTCAAGGCGGGGGCCCGCGTGCAAGTGATGATGAGCGAAGGCGCCTGCCACTTCATCACGCCGGCCACGATGCAGGCGCTGTCGGGCCAGCCGGTGTTCACCACGCAGTGGGACGCGCGCGCGCCCGACCACATGGCGCACATCCGTCTGGGGCGCGAGGCCGACCTCATCCTGATCGCGCCTTGCAGCGCCGACAGCATCGCCCGCCTGGCGCAGGGGCGTGCGGACGATCTGATCAGCCTCGCTTGCCTGGCGCGCCCGGCTGGCCTGCCCTTGCTGCTGGCACCGGCCATGAACCGTGAAATGTGGGCCCACCCCGCCACCCAGCGCAATCTGGCGCAAGCCGCAGCCGATGGCGCACAGATTCTGCCCGTGGGCCACGGCGAGCAAGCCTGCGGCGAAGTGGGCGATGGCCGCATGCTCGAACCCTGGCAGCTGTACGAGGCTGTGGCCGCCCAATTCGCCCCGCGCGTGCTGGCAGGGCAACAAGTGCTCATCACGGCGGGGCCCACGTACGAGGCCATCGACCCCGTGCGCGGCCTCACCAACCGATCCAGCGGCAAGATGGGTTTTGCCATCGCACGGGCCGCGCAACAGGCGGGCGCGCAGGTCACGCTGGTGGCTGGCCCCGTACACCTGCCCACGCCTTACGGTGTGCAGCGCGTGGATGTGCAATCGGCGCGCGACATGCTGCAGGCCGTGCAGCAACACTTGCCACAGCAAGGCATCTTCATCGCCACGGCAGCCGTGGCCGATTGGCGCAGCGCCGAAACGGCCGAGCAAAAAATCAAGAAAGACGGCAGCGCCCAGCCGCCCGTGCTGCACTTGAGCGAGAACCCCGACATCCTCGCCACCGTGGCCCGCAGCCCGCAGGCGCAAAGCGGTGCGCTGTACTGCGTGGGCTTTGCCGCCGAAACCGAAAACCTGCACGCTCACGCCCAGGCCAAGCGCCTGCGCAAGCAGGTACCGCTGCTCGTGGCCAACCTGGGGCCCGCCACTTTCGGGCAAGACGACAACGCCCTGCTCCTCATCGACGAGGCAGGCAGCACCGAACTGCCCCACGCCAGCAAACATGCGCTGGCCCGGCAGCTGGTGGCCGCCATCGCCCAGCGCCTGCCTGGCAATCTGCGCGCCTGATCTGCACGTGATTGACACGTGATCGCCCCTTGCCGATTGGCGCGGTGCAGCACGGCGCATCCGCTGCCTCAGCCAATCGCTTCCTTTGAGCAGTGAAAGCCAGCGGCGACCAGGCGGCCAGGCTGGCGCCTCTGTTTTCAGCACTTGCTGATAGAGGCCTGAACCCTGTGATACATCGGGCGCGGAACGGGCGGCCAGACGCAAAGCGCCACTCGCCCGTGGGGAAATCGCCAAGCCGCTCTCCGGACAAAAGGCGGCACAATAGTCGGATTCTGTCGCGGCAAGCTTCGGTCTTGCCGCGCAGCCGCTTTCGGCGGGCATGGCCCACGCGCCCTGCCCCGTTTTTCGCATCTTTTTTGTTTGACGTGCCGGTTTGACCATGATCCGTATTCCCTTCCTCGGCGATTCGCATGACGATGCATCCCAGTCAGCAGCCAACCCCGCCCCATCCCGGCCCGCAGCGGCAGAACACCCGCTCGATGCCCTCACCGGCGGCGTCTTCAGCGCGGCCACATCGGGCGAACGTGCGGCCAAGGTGCGTGCCTGGCTGGCCACCAATCCCGACCCCGCCGCCCTGCAAGAGGTGTACAAGGAACTGAGCCAGCGCGACAAGGGCGCGGCCAAAGCCCTGCGCGAAAAGCTTGATGACATCAAGCGCAGCAAGGGGCAAGAAGCCCTGGCCGGCGAATGGGCCGCCCGCGCCGAAGCCTTGCTGCAAGCCAGCCGCTTTCACATTGCCGATGCCATGGCCTGGCAGCGCGACGCCGCCAAGGCCGGCGCGCCCTTGAGCCGCGAACCGCTGCAAACCCTCAAGGCCCAGTTGGCCGAACGCATCCAGCAAATCGAAGACCTGCACACCCGCGCCCAGGTGCAGCGCGAAGCCGCCGCCCTGCTGGCGCAGCGCATCGAACTGCTTTCCACCAAAAGCTGGCGCCAGGCCGACGCCGTGCAAGGCAGCCTGCATGCCGACGTGCAGCACTGGCACACACAAACCCGGCAACTGCAGCAAGACGCGCATTGGCCCCATGTGGACGCACGCTACACCCAGCCGCTGGATGCCGCCCGGCAACAGCTCGACCTGGTGGCGCAAGCCTTCATGGCCGCTGTGGAGCAAGCCCGCGCTGCGGCAGCCGACAGCAGCCAAGCCCTGCCCCCCGTGCAAGTCTGGGCCGACGAATTGCGCGCCGCCCGCCAAGCCAGCGCCGCAGGCACTGATGCCGCAGCGGCAGCCGAACCCGGCAGCAGCGACGAGGCAAACGCCGCCTCCCCTGCAGACCCCGCTGCACACAGCGCCCGCCAGGCCGAAGCGCAAAGCGCCGTGCAGCCGCTGCTGCAAACGCTCGAAGCCGAACTGGCCAAGGGCCAGGGCAAAACCGTGGCCGCCGCAGCGCAAGCCCTGCGCCAAACCCTGAAAGAGCATGGCCGCTTCCTGCCCGCCGCTTTTGAAGCACAGCTACAAACCACCCTGGCCAAGGCCAGCGAGCTGGAAGGCTGGCAACGCTGGCGAGCCGACCAATTGCGCACCGAGCTGGTGCAAAAGGCCGAAGCCCTGATCCACCGTCCCGCACCCGCGGCTACGACCACGGCCAGCACTGAAGCGTCTGACGCACTGGCAGCATCGGATGCCAGCAGTGCAGCCGCCACAGCTGCGGCAACAGAAAGCAGCGCCTCTCAAGTGGTACAAGAAGCTGCGCCCAACACAAGCGCACCCGCCGCAACGGCAAACGACGCGCCAAGCCAAACCAGCGCGGCAGCCGCCGAGGCTGCAGCTTCCAGCGCCAGCAGCACCGCCGATCCGGCCGCTTCGGTCGATTCCGCAGCGGCTGCCCAGACCGCTCAAGACCCAAGCACCAACAGCGCCCCGAAAGGCCCCGCCAAAGCCCCAGCCGCAGCAGGCCCGCTGCCCACCAGCCCGCACAGCCCGCGCAAATTGCAAGAACTGCTGCGCCAGCTGCGCGAGCAGTGGAAAGAAGTGGACCAGGGCGGCCTGCCCAACCACGCCCTGTGGCGCCGTTTCGACCAGGCCTGCAACGAGGCCTACCGCATCGTGCAAGCCTGGCTGGCCCAGATGAAGCAGCAAGCCGCCGCCCAAAAAGCCCTGCGCATGAACCTGCTGGGCGAACTCAAAACCTGGGGCGAAGCCCTGGCAACCCGCGCTGCGCAAGCCAGCGACATCGACTGGAAAGCCGCCCAGCGCGAGCTCAGCGCCTTCAACCAACGCTGGCGCGAAGCCGGGCACGTGAGCGAAAAAGTCTTTGCCGAACTGCAAACGCAATGGAAGGCCGCGCTGCAACAAGCCGCCCAGCCACTGCACGCCGTGCAACAAGCCAGCCTGACCCTGCGCCAGCAACTGATCGAACAAGCCCAGGCCTTGAGCGAAGGCCCCCTGCGCATCGACGCCATCAAGGAACTGCAACAACGCTGGCAGCAAGAAGCCCAGCGCGTGCCGCTGGAACGCCGCCAGGAACAAAAGCTGTGGGACGCTTTCCGCAAGCCGATCGACCTGGCCTTTCAGCGCCGCAGCCAGCAACGCACGCAAATGGCCAGCGCCGCCAGCCAGCGCGACCAGGCCGTGCTGCAAGCCGTGCAGGCGCTCGATGCCGCCACCGCCAGCGGCGACGCCCAGGCCATCCGCCAGGCCATGCAAACGCTGGAAGCCGCCATGCGCGACCAGCAAACAGCTGCGTCCACCGCGGCCACGCCCGATGCAGCGCCTGCTGCTGCCAGTGCTTCTGCTGCTGACGCATCCGCTTCGCAAGCCGCAGCTCCAGCAGAAGAAACTGCTGCCCCCAATGCAGAAGCTGCCGCAGCCAACGCCGATGCCGCCGTCACGGCAGAAGCAGGCGCAACGGCCAACATTGAAGAAGAAGCGAGCAGCCATGCCCCCACCGAAACGGAAACGGAAGCGGCCAATGGCAGCGCGGCCCTTGAAGCGTCATCCGATGCAGCAACAGATGCCGCACCCGCCCCTGTTTCTGCAGCTGCCCCGCGGCCTGTGGTCGCCATGCGCGGCGACGACCGCCCCGGCGCACGCATCGCCCCCGCCGCTGCCGCTTCCAACAAAGCTTCTGCGCGGCCGGAGCGCGAGGCCCGTCGCCCTGCCCGCGCCGATTCGCGGGGTGATTGGCGCAGTGATTCACGTGGCCGCTTGGCCGATCGCCCCGACGGCAAACGCCCACCGCGCGACGACGCACGCCCGCGCCCGCACACGCCGCGCCTGGGTGATGCGGCTTTCCGCGCCCAGCGCGATGCGGTGGAGCGTGCCCAAACCACGCTGCGCAAACTGGCCGCGCAGGCCCACGGCGAAACACTGCTGCAAGTCCTGGCGGCATGGGGACAACGCCAACCCGACGCCCTGCCCCCGGCCAACGCCTTGGGCAAAGCACTGGGCAATGCGCAGCGCCAGCAGTGGGCGCAGGCCCTGCAAGGCAAAGCCGCACAGCCCCGCCTGCCCGCCAGCGAGGCCCTGCTGCGCCTGGAAATGGCCGCTGATGCACCCACGCCCGCCGAACATCTGGAAGCGCGCCGCGCCTTGCAACTGCAACTGCTCACGCGCCGCAATGAAGCGGCCCCGCGCGAAACCTGGGCCGAAGACGTGGCGCACGTGCTGGCCGCCCCCTACGACGCGGCCCAGGCCAAACGCCTGCAAAGCGTCTTGCGCCTGCTGCTCAAACGCTGATCGCGTCTGACCCTGTAGCTGCGCTGCACGGGCAAGCCAAGCCCATGCGGTGCAGCCGTCCAGCGGTGCTGCGCCTTTGCCCAAACACGCGCAGCCTTTCAAGGGTTTGCAGCGCCTGATTCAGGCGAACCCTATCCCCGCCAACCGGGCATGCCTCCGCAGCCCAAGCTCGAACTGCTTGCCATAGAGCACAACCTCATGCAACAAAGGCTGGCTGCAAGCGCGAACAGCACGCATGCAACCAGCCTTTGAGGCCGCGCTCCGCCGTGCGCAAGGCAGGCGGGCGCTTCATGAAGCAAACCGGCCCGAAACCCAAGCCGCCGCCCGATGCCGGCAAGGCTTGGGCCAGGCCCGGTATCAGGGGCGCTTACCCGATGGGAAAGGCCAAACCGCCTGCGGGCTCAATTGTGTTTGAGCCTGCGGCTTCACCGTGGCACTGGCCGCGGTGCCGGCCTTTTTGGGTGCGGCCGTTTTTTTGGCCACTGGCTTTTTCATGGCAGGGCTTTTGGCTGCGGTGGTTTTGGCTGCGGGGGTGGTGGCGGCCGGCTGTTTGGCCGCCACG